>ONGG01000018.1 GCA_900317305.1 uncultured Prevotellaceae bacterium
CAAGGTGGTGGCCAACAGAGACCCGCGCCTCGCTGTCATGCTGAAAGTGCCAGGACAGGTCAACTGCTTCAAGAATGTCACCGACGTGGCCGGCACCCACTGGACAGAAAAGGAGCCGGTGCCCAATATCACCAACGCCAATGCCGAGGACGGATACATCACCGGCTATGCCATCCGCAAAGGCATGACCTTCGACCGCTCTCTCACCGCCAATGGTGGAAGCTACAACGTGTGTGTCATCTTCCGTGCCACAGAGGCCTTGCTCAACTATATCGAGGCAGAGTATATGCTGACCAAGAATATCAACTCGGGCAAAATCATGGAATATTGGAGAAAGGTGCGTGAATGTGCAGGATTCACCGGCGACGGACTCGACCCACAGGTGACAATCGCTGCCACCGACATGTCGAAAGAGGCACTCGACTGGGGTGCATACACCGCAGGGAAATTACTGACAGACCCCATCCTGTATAACATACGCCGTGAGCGTAGTTGCGAGTTCCTTGCCGAGGGACTGAGAGACATGGACCTGAAGCGTTGGCGTTCGTATGAGCAGCTGATCACCAAACCCGTCTATGCCGAGGGCATACACCTTTGGGGCACCACTATGGAGTCGTGGTATAACGACCTTGTTGCCGACGGCACCAGCAGCTCGAACGTCTCACAGCGCAGCATCAGCGAGTACCATTGCCCACATGTTGTGAATATGACCAACAACAGTTATGCCAAAGGACTCACATGGCGCATGGCCTATTATCTCCAGCCACTGCCACTGAGACAGTTCTTGCTGACAGCACCCGACCACAGTTCTGTCTCTGCAAGCCCATTGTACCAGAATCCTTATTGGCCCACAGAGACCGACCAGCCAGCACAGCAATAAACCGCTTGCTCAAACGACACAATAGCTGACTCAACTTTTGCAAGTTGAGAGAAGTTGAGCGAACGCGAGACTTCAATAGCTGATTTACGAAGAGACCTCCAATGTCACGCGACATTGGAGGTCTTTCTTGACATTCATCAATTTGGAAAAGAAAGCATCAACTTTTTAACATATTTATAATCATTATATGCTGAATTTTAGTTAAATTTGCAAGCACAAAAGACCAAAAGGGCGTTTTTGCCCACATTTTTTAATTAATTTTTACAAACGTTATGCAGAAAAGACTTTTCTTTCTGGCAACCCTCATGCTGGTGTTCGCCACAAGCGTGATGGGTCAGATCACGACGTCGGCCTTGAGCGGTCGCGTGACCATGCAAGGAACCGACGAGACAGTCATTGGCGCCACGGTTCAGGCCGTGCACGAGCCCTCGGGCACTCGTTATGCCGCTGTGACCAACATCGATGGTCTCTTTAACATCCAAGGTATGCGTACGGGCGGTCCATACTCCGTCTCCGTATCCTACATTGGTTACCAGACCAAGACCGTGAAGGGCGTGGTGCTCGTACTTGGTGAGACCTACAACCTGAACGTGGAGCTCTCTGAGGATGCCAATGAGCTTTCGGAAGTGGTGATATCGGGCCGTGCCTCGAAATTCGCCGCCGAGCGCACTGGTGCCTCGACCAACATCAGCAACACCCAGATTGTGAACCTGCCTACGGTGAACCGCAGCATTACCGATGTGACCCGTCTCTCACCCTATGGTGGAAATGGCATGAGTTTCGCTGGTGCCGACGGTCGTACCGCCAACTTCACCATCGATGGTGCCAACTTCAACAACAACTTCGGTCTTTCCGACAAGTTGCCTGGTGGTGGCAATCCTGTCTCTCTCGACGCCATCGAGGAGTTGCAGGTGGTGATTTCGCCGTATGATGTGCGTCAGACCAACTTCATCGGTGGTGGCGTGAACGCCATTACCAAATCGGGTACGAACACCTTCAAGGGCTCGGCCTATATCTACCACCGCAACGAGAACCTCCGCGGTGACGTGGTCGACGAGGTGACAATTCCCACAGCCCGTGAGAAAGACCGCCAGACCACCTATGGTCTGTCGTTGGGTGGCCCGATCATCAAGAACAAGCTTTTCTTCTTCGTCAATGGCGAGATGATCAAGACCCCGACCATCTCCTCACCATGGCGTGGTTCGGTGAATGGCGTGGCTGATGAGGCAAAGAGCATCTCACGCACCTCTCTTGCCGACCTGAAGACCATCTCCGACTTCGTGAAGAGCAGATACAACTACAATACCGGCAGTTGGACAAGCTTCCCCGCCGACGAGAGCAACTACAAACTGTTGGCCCGTTTGGACTGGAACATCACCGACAAGCATCACCTGGCCCTTCGCTACAACTACACGAAGAACACCATCTGGAATGCTCCCAACGCCACTTCGATGGACGGTGGCACACGTATGTCAGGTGCCCGTATGTCGCAGTATTCGATGTCGTTTGCCAACTCGATGTATTCGATGGACAACATCGTTCACTCTTTCTCTGTCGACCTGAACAGCCGTCTGGCCGACAATCTCTCCAACCAGTTCCTCGCCACCTATTCAAAGCTCGACGATATCCGCGGAACCGACTCCTCTGAGTTCCCCTTCATCGATATCCTCGATGGTGGCGACAACAACTACATGGCCCTTGGCTATGAGCTGTTCACCTGGAACAACGCCGTTCACAACACCATTTGGAACATCAAGGACGACGTGACCTACTACATGGGTAAGCACAAGATCATGGCCGGTCTCACCTTTGAGCACCAGATGGCCGACAACCAGTATATGCGCAATGGTACGGGCTACTACCGTTACAACAGCATGGAAGACTTCATGTCGGGTGCCACACCCGAGGTGGTGTGTCTCACCTACGGTTACGACGGCGAGTCGAAGCCTGCCGCCCGTGTGCAGTTCAACCGTGCCGGCATCTATGCCCAGGACGACTGGAGCGTCACCGACAAGCTGAAGCTCACCTACGGCCTCCGTATCGACGGATTGTTCTTCGACAACAGCGACCTGATGACCAACAAGGCCATCTACGACCTTGACTACAGTGGTCGCCACATCGACACCGGCAAATGGCCCGACAGCAGCATCACCCTCTCTCCGCGTCTCGGCTTCACCTACGACGTGTTTGGTGACAAGTCGCTGAAGATACGTGGTGGTAGTGGTCTTTTCTCTGGCCGTCTGCCTCTTGTGTTCTTCACCAATATGCCCACCAATGGCGGTCTGGTGCAGTATCAGGCCCAGCTCAACGCCAAGACCAAGGTTTGGGATGGCAAGAGCAATTCGGCCACCAAGGGCTTTGAGAACTACTCAGGTGCCTATACTACAGACGCCAGCGGCAACCGCTATATCGACATGAGCCAGTTTGCCGGCGGTCTGGTGACAGAGAACGGTGAGGCCTCCATCGCCGCCCTGCAGAACAAGCTGTTCTCGATGGGCTATCCCTCGCACGTGACTCCCGAGATGGGTACTGTGCCCTCCTCGATTTCCGCTGTTGACCCCAACTTCAAGATGCCACAGGTATGGAAGACCTCTATTGCCGTCGACTATCAGATTCCCGTCAACTTCCCGTTCACGGTGACTGTTGAGGGTATCTTCAACAAGAAGATCCACGACAACTGCATTTCCGACTGGGCCATTCCCTCTGTCGGTGGTTTCGCCCGCTTCAATGGTGTGGACAACCGTCCTATCTTCCCTGCAGGATTCCGCACAGGCACCAAGGCCTTCATTCTTGAGAACACCAGCAAGGGCTACGGATGGTCGGCCAACCTGACACTTACCGCCCAGCCGTTTGAGTGGCTCGACCTGATGGCCGCCTACACACACACCGTGTCGAAGGAGGTGACAGGTATGCCTGGTTCAGCCGCCGAGTCGGCCTTCACCTATGTTCCCACTGTGGAAGGTCCCAACAACATCAAGTTGCACAACTCACAATACGTGACTCCCAACCGTATCGTGGCCAACGCTACCCTTCACGACAAGAGCGGCAACCACTACAGCCTCATCTATGAGACCTGGCATGGTGGCTACAACTACTCTTACATGACGGTCAACGACATGAATGGCGACGGCTACAACTACGACGCCCTCTATATCCCGACCGACGGCGAGGTGGCCAACAAGCAGTTCCGCTTCGTTTCCGACGACGATGCCCAGCGTTTCATGGCCTTCGTCCACAAGGACGACTACCTGAGCAGCCATCAGGGAGAGTATGCCGAGCCCTACAGCGTCTACAGCCCTTGGGTGCACCGCATCGACTTCGCCTACAAGCATGACTTCAAGGTGAATGTGGGCAAGACCAGCCACAAGCTGCAACTCTCGTTCGATATCAAGAACGTGCTCAACCTCTTCAACTCAAGCTGGGGCGTAGCCAAGTTCCTCAACACAGAAATTGGCACCGAGGCACGTATCCTGAAGTATGAAGGTGTGGATGCTGATGGCTATGCCACCTTCTCGACCCCATCCTCCATCAACGGCAACACCAAGACTTGGGCACCCAACCACAACATCGGTCAGTGCTGGTATGCCTCTATCGGTATAAGATACATCTTCAATTAAGCGTAAAGAACAAAGAATCAATCCATTATGAAACTCAAATATTTCTTTCCGTTCTTCGTAGCAGTGATTGCTGCTATGTTTACAAGTTGCTCTGACGACAATGACCCAACTTACTTCGACGAGATACGCGTGTCGCAATCGTATGTGAGCCTGAGCACCAGCGGTGGCTCCACATCCATCGACATCAAGGCCAACGGCGAATGGACGGTCTCGGAGATTCCCGAATGGCTTACCGTAACGCCCGCCTCTGGTTCGGGCAACGGAACCATTACCTTCTCGGCCGATGCCGGTGAGGGCCGCACTGCTGAGGTGCTGATCACATGCGCAGGCAAGACCCAGCACATCAATATCATCCAGGGCATTGCCACCGTCTCGAACGCCACCTGCGCTGAGGTGCTGGCTGGTCCCGACTCAAAGACCTACCGCGTGACCGGTACGGTGACCAAGATCGTGAACACCACCTATGGCAACTGGTACATGGACGATGGCACCGGCGTGTTGTATATCTATGGCACGCTCGACGCCAAGGGTGGCACCAAGAACTTCCTCAGCTGGGGCCTCGAGGTAGGTGACCAGATTACTGTGGAGGGTCCGAAGACCACTTACAACGGCACCGTGGAACTTGTAGACGTGACCGTTGTGAAGATTGAGAAGTCGCTGATCAAGTGCGACTCCCTCACCGTGGCCGGCGTCAAGACCGACGAGCTGCCTCTTGAAGGTGGCGAGATTGTTGCCCACCTCACCTGCAAGGGTTCAGGCGTGGCCGTTGACATCCCCGCCGAGGCCCAGAGCTGGCTTGGCGTTGTCGCTTCCACAGTAGGCAATACACCCACCGTCACCTTCCGTGCCCTGCCCAATGCTGGCGGCGACCGCAGTGCCACCGTGCACTTCAACACCACCGACGGCAAGAAGAACTACTCTGCCGAGGCCACCATCACCCAGAAGGGTGCTATCGTTGAGGTGACTGTAGAGGAATTCCTCGACGCTGAGAAAAGCACCAGCCAATACCGCATCACCGGTGTCATCACCGAGCTCTATACCAGCGACAAGCAGGGCAAGAGCTTCTACGTGCAGGACTACACGGGCAAAGTGCTCGTCTACCGTGCAGAAGGTTTCATTGAGGCTGGCGCCAAAGTGGGCGACATCGTGACCGTCGTAGGTCAGCGTGGAGCCTATAAAGACACGCCCCAGATGGTATCAGGAACGTTTGAGAACCTGAAGTATGCCGTGACCGAGGTGAGCATCGCCGAGTTCCTGGCCAAGCCCGACTCGAAGGAAACCTACTACATGGTGACCGGTACCATCGACGAAATCGCCAACACCACCTATGGCAACCTCTACATCACCGACGGCTCCAACCGCCTGTATGTATACGGCTGCTATCCCGGCTATGGCGCAACGGGTGACTTCCGCAAGGACTTCCTCTCCGCCGCTGGCATCGAGGTGGGCGACAAGCTGACGATGATTGGCTACAAAGACACCTACAAAGAGGTCATCGAACTCTGTGGAGGTATCTACTTCTCGCACGAGAAAGCCCAGTAATCAACGCTAATCAATAAAAAACCATCCCCGGGAAGATTTTCCTGGGGATGGCTTTTTTATTGGGAGATGGGAATGATGGGCTCAATGGGCATAATGGGCTGGATGGGCTCAATGGGCTTGATGGGCACTATGGGTTTTGTGGGCTGGAGAGGTAATAGCCTTTTTGGGAGATGAGGGTGGCCACCGCAGATGGCACGAGATGATCGATGGGCAGGCCCTGGCTCACACGATTTCTCACCTCGGTGCTGCTCACCTCGTAGAGTTCGGTTTTAAGCAGCCTCACGTTACGGGGCAGCGTGGCGGCATCCACATCGCTCCCACTCCGGGGATAGACCACGATGTGGTGATGGGCCAAAATCTTGTCGTGCTCATACCACCGGTTGAACCCCACCCAGTTGTCGGCTCCGATAATGAGGGTGAACCGCCGGTCGGGATAGGCAGTGGTCAAGGCCTGCAGCGTGTTCCAGGTGTAGGAAGGCTTGGGTAGGGAGAACTCGAAGTCGCTCGCCACCAAACCCTTCTCGTCTTTCACGGCTGCCTGCAGCATCTCCAGTCTCAGGTCATCATCGAGCAGCACGCTATCCTTTTTCCACGGATTTTGTGGGGTGAGCAAGAGCCATACCTCGTCGAGCCGCGCAGCTTTCAGGATACGCGCCGCCAAAGCCACATGGCCATTGTGTACAGGATTGAACGTACCACCGAAGATGCCCGTGCGGATTTTCTTTTTCCGTTCGCCGACCGCCATGCCGCACTGATTAAGCCTTAAGAAAAGACTTGATGATTTCCAAGGCCTCGGCCTCGGCCACCTCGAGCACATCGTTCACCACCACATGGTCGAACTGCGGTGCGAACGTCATCTCATACTCGGCCTTGGCCAAACGGCTCTCTATCACCTCGGGGGTATCGGTGCCCCTGTTCACCAGGCGCTGGCGCAGCGCCTCTACCGAAGGAGGCTGGATGAAAAGGCTCAATGCCCTGTCGCCATAATACTTCTTGATGTTGCATCCACCCTTCACGTCGACATCGAACACCACATTCTGCCCTTTGTCGGCCTGCTGCTCCACCTGGGCTTTGAGCGTACCGTAGAAGCGGTCGGCATAGACCTCCTCATACTCCAGGAACTCGTCGCGGGCGATGCGCTCGCGGAATTCCTCGGGCGACAAGAAGAAATACTCCACCCCATTCTGCTCGCTGCCCCTTGGCGGACGGCTGGTGCAACTCACCGAGAAATAGAGGTTGAGTTCGGGATGGTTGTCCATCAGCCATTTGATGATGGTACTCTTCCCCGACCCGCTGGGGGCAGAGACAATGATGAAAGCCCCTTTCCGGGCATTGCGTATGTTCTTTTTCTTATTCATTTGCTTGGCTCTGTTTCGTTTCCGGAATCCGAAGATAATGTAATGTTATAGTTCAGAACACCTTACAGCACATTGAGCACCTGCTCCTTGATTTGCTCGAGCTGGTCCTTCATCCTCACCACGATGTTCTGCATCTCGGCTTGGTTGCTCTTCGAGCCCGTGGTATTGATCTCGCGTCCCATCTCCTGGGCGATGAATCCCAGTTTCTTGCCCTGGCTCTGCTCCTCGGCCATCGTCTGGCGGAAATACTCCAAATGGTTGGCCAGACGCTGTTTCTCCTCGCTGATGTCGAGTTTCTCGATATAGTAGATGAGTTCCTGCTCCATCCGGTTCTTGTCGTATTCCACCTCGGGGATGGCCGACAAGCCATCGATGATGCGCGCCCTGATTTTCTCGACCCTCGACTTCTCATATGGTTCGATATCGGCCAACAGCTGGGCGATGGTATCGATGATGGCCTGGAATTTCCGCTCCAGGGCGGCACCCTCCTGCTTGCGGAACTCCACAAGTTGATTCAATGCCTCGTCGACTGCCGAACAAGCCACCTCCCACTCGTCATCGTCGAGCACCTCGACCTCGGTCTTGGTGGTCACGTCGGGCAAGCGGAGGAGAGTGTAGAACCAGTCGGCAGGCTCGGGAATGCCCGTCTTCTCGGCAATCTCCTTGATTTGCTTGTAATAATTCTCGACAAGCAGCGTATTGATGGGAGTGGCGTCGGTGCCCGCCTCTTTCTCTATCCAAATGGAGAAATCGATTTTGCCCCTTACCAGCGCTTTGGCGATTTTTTGCCTGATTTCCATCTCCTTCTCCCTATAGAGCGGGGAGATACGCGTAGAGAGGTCAAGCGACTTGCTGTTGAGCGACTTCACCTCGACATGTATTTTCTTCTCCTTATAGGTCACGACGGTTTTTCCGTAGCCGGTCATCGATTGTATCATCTTCAAAAAATTAATAATTGCAAAATAATTGCCATGCACAGCAAAGGAAACCTTAAAATCTGCCAAGTGCAATAGAAATTTATGCAAAAATACACATTTCTACGGAAAAATCAGTAATTTTGCACTTTATTTATTAGGTAAGAAAGATAATTTCCACGAGATGTCTTGTATATTGAATATCGACACCAGCACCGACGCATGCTCCGTGGCTGTGAGTCAGGATGGCGCCTGTATCTTCCATAAGGAACAGTTGGAAGGCCATAACCATGCCGAGCGTCTGGGCTCATTCGTCGACGAGGCCCTCTCTTTCACCGACAACCACGCCATCCCCTTCGACGCCGTGGCGGTGAGTTGTGGCCCCGGCTCCTACACGGGTCTCCGCATTGGTGTGTCGATGGCCAAGGGCGTATGCTATGGCCGCGACCTGCGCCTCATCTCCATCCCCACGCTCGAGTTGCTCTGCGTGCCCGTGCTGCTCTCCGAGGAACTGGAAGACGACGCCCTCCTCTGTCCGATGATCGACGCCCGGCGCATGGAGGTCTACTCCGCCATCTACGACCGTGCCCTCCGCGAGGTGCGCGGCACCCAGGCCGACGTCGTCGACGGACTCACCTACAAGGAGTGGCTCGACCAGCACCCCGTCTACTTCTTTGGTAACGGAGCGGCCAAGTGCATGGAGACCATCAACCATCCCAATGCCCATTTGCTGAGCGGAAAGAAGCCCTTGGCCAAATACATGTTTCCGCTGGCAGAGAAGCGCATCGCCCTCGGGCAATATGAAGACGTGGCCTACTTCACCCCCTTCTACCTGAAGGACTTTGTGGCCAAGACTCCCAAGAAACTGCTTTAGGCACCCTGTGCCCAAGCCAACAACGAAATCAACGATCAAAATGAACATAGAAGGATTAGACTACAACACCCAGCGCGACAAACTCGTGTTGCCCGAATACGGCCGCGAGGTGCAGAAGATGGTGGAACACGCCATCTCACTCCCTACCAAGGAGGAGCGCCAGCGCTGCGCAGAGACCATCATTGCCGTCATGGAGCGCATGGTGCCGCAGAGTGGCGACAGCGCCAACCACAAGCAGAAGCTGTGGGACCACCTTGCCTTGATGAGCGGGTTCCAACTCGACATCGACTACCCCTACGACGTGAGCATGGCCGCCGTCATCGCCACGAAGCCCGAGCCTCTGGCCTACCCCATGCGCGACATTCCCGTGCGCCACTATGGCAACATGATGTTCGAGGTGTTTGAGAAACTCAAGACGATGCCTGCCGGTGCCGAGCGCGACGAGTTGGTGCGCATCACCGCCAACCATATGAAGCGCAGCCTCTACCAGTGGAGCCATGGCTCTGCCGATGACGAGAAGGTAGCCTCCGACCTTGCCCGCTTCACCGACGGCGTGATACAACTCGACCTGAAGAAATTCACCTTCGAGAAGATCAACGAGAGAGAGTTCAACGAGAAACGCAAGAAGAAAAAATAGCCGCATGCAGTCGTTTATCATAGAGGGAGGCCACCCATTGCGGGGCACCATCACCCCCCAGGGAGCCAAGAACGAGGCGCTGCAAGTGATCAGTGCCTGTCTGCTTACCGACGAGGAGGTGCGCATCAAGAACATCCCCGACATCCTTGATGTGAACAACTTGATCATGTTGCTCCTCGACATGGGCGTGAAAGTGAGCAAGAACGCCCCTGGCGACTTCACGTTCCAGGCCAACGACCTTCATCTCGACTACCTGGAGAGCGACGAGTTTGTGCAGAAATGTTCATCGCTCCGTGGCAGCGTGCTGATGATTGGTCCGTTGCTCTCACGCTTTCACCGTGCCGTGGTGGCCAAGCCCGGCGGTGACAAGATAGGCCGTCGCCGTCTCGACACCCATTTTCTGGGTTTCGGCTATCTGGGCGCCAGTTTCGACCGCATTTCCGGCCGCGACGTGTTTGAGTTGAAGGCCGACCAATTGAAAGGCTGCCACATGTTGCTCGACGAGGCATCGGTCACCGGCACCGCCAACATCATCATGGCCTCGGTCTTCGCCGAGGGCACCACCACCATCTACAATGCCGCCTGCGAGCCATATATCCAGCAGTTGTGCCATATGCTCAACAACATGGGTGCGTGCATCAGCGGCATCGCCTCCAACCTGCTCACCATCGTGGGCGTGGAGAAGCTTCATGGCACCACCCACACCATCCTGCCCGACATGATCGAGGTGGGCTCGTTCATCGGCATGGCCGCCATGGTGGGCGACGGCATCACCATCAAGGACGTGTCGCTCCAGCATCTCGGCATCATCCCCGACATGTTCCGCCGCCTGGGCGTGAACGTGGAGGTGCATGGCGACGACCTCTTCATCCCCCATCACGACACCTATGAGGTAGACTCGTTCATCGACGGCACGATTATGACCATCGCCGATGCTCCCTGGCCAGGCCTCACCCCCGACCTCATCTCGGTGCTTCTGGTAGTGGCCACCCAAGCCAAGGGCAGCGTACTCATCCACCAGAAGATGTTTGAGAGCCGCCTCTTCTTCGTCGACAAGCTCATCGATATGGGCGCGCAGATTATCCTTTGCGACCCCCACCGCGCCGTGGTGGTGGGCCACGACCACAAGATACAGTTGCGGGCAGGCCGCATGACCAGTCCCGACATCCGCGCCGGCATCGCCCTGCTCATCGCCGCCCTTAGTGCCAATGGCACGAGCCGCATCGCCAACATCGAGCAGATAGACCGTGGATACCAAGACATCGAGAACCGCCTACGCCAACTTGGCGCCCATATTGAGCGAGTGAGATAGCAGCCATTATGATCAGCCACGACGACGTATTCAAAATCGGACGGATAGGAAAAATCCATGGCGTGAAGGGCGAGGTGACATTCCACTTCACCGACGACGTGTTCGACCGCACCGATGCCGACTATCTGTTTCTTGAGGTCGACGGTATACTCGTACCCTTCTTTTTCGAGGAATACCGCTTCCGCAACGACGACACGGCCCTGGTGAAGTTTGAGGGTATCGACAGCGCCGAGAAAGCCACCGAACTGACGGGCTGTGACGTTTTCTTTGCCCGCGAACTGGTTGGAGACAACGACGGCGAACTGACCTGGAACGAGATTGTGGGCTTCCACATCACCGATGCCCAGACGGGGAAGGACGTGGGCGAGATCAGCGGCATTGACCTAAGCACCATCAACACCCTGTTCGAGGTGGTCACCCCCGAGGGAACCAGTCTGCTCGTTCCCGCCACCGATGACTTTATCGACGACATCGACCGCGAGCAACGCCTCATCACCATGCGGTTGCCCGAGGGGTTGCTCGAACTATAGCAAACATACGAAACAATGGAAAAGAAACAACAAATATGCATCCTGGGCTCCACCGGGTCGATAGGCACCCAAGCACTCGAAGTCATCGAGGAGCATGCCGACCTGTATGAGGTATACTGCCTCACCGCCAACAACCGCGTACGCGAGTTGGCCGAGCAAGCCCGGAAGTTCCGTCCCGCCGCCGTAGTCATCGCCAACGAGGCCCACTACGACGAGTTGCGGACCCTTCTCGCCGACCTTCCCGACATCAAGGTGTATGCCGGCGCACGTGCCCTCGACGACATTGTGGAGGCAGGTCCCATCGACATGGTGCTCACCGCCATGGTAGGCTTCGCCGGACTATCGCCCACCATCCATGCCATCAAGGCTGGCAAGAAGATCTGTCTGGCCAACAAGGAGACCCTGGTGGTGGCCGGCGAACTCATCTGCCAGTTGGCCACCCAGCATCATGCCCCCATCATTCCCGTCGACAGCGAGCACTCCGCCATCTTCCAGAGCCTGGTGGGCGAGGATTGCAACGAGATAGAGAAAATCCTGCTCACCGCCAGTGGTGGTCCGTTCCGCACGAAGTCGGTCGACGAACTGGCCCATGTGACCAAGGCCGACGCCCTGCGTCATCCCACATGGGACATGGGTGCAAAAATCACCATCGACAGTGCCTCGATGATGAACAAGGGATTCGAGGTGATCGAGGCAAAATGGCTCTTCGGTGTGCCTGCCGACCGCATCCAGGTGCTGGTGCATCCCCAGTCGATTGTTCACAGTGCCGTGCAATTCCGCGACGGTTCGGTGAAAGCCCAACTTGGTGTGCCCGACATGCGGCTGCCCATCCAGTATGCTTTCTCCTTTCCCCAGCGCCTGCCACTGAGCAGCGAGCGGCTCGACCTTTTCAAGCACCCGCTGGAATTCTTTGAGCCCGACTTAGAGAAATTCCACTGTCTGGCCCTCGCCTTCGAGGCTATCCGCCGTGGCGGCAACATGCCCTGCATCGTGAATGCCGCCAACGAGGTGGTGAACCGTGCCTTCCTCGACGACCGATGCGGGTTCCTCGATATGGGCGCCATCATCGAGCAGACCATGCACCTCACCCCCTTCGACCCCAGTCCGTCTTACGACACCTATGTGCAGACCGACGCCGAGGCCCGCCGCATCGCCGCCAGCCTCATCAAATAAACGACAACCCATTCACGGTGCTGTCATGCACCAACAAAACAGAACCAAGACAACGACATGAACAGTGTATTTTTAATCAAGTTAGTGCAGTTCATCCTTTCGATATCCCTCCTCGTGCTGCTTCATGAGGGCGGGCATTTCTTCTTTGCCAAACTCTTCAAGGTGAGGGTGAGACGCTTCTACATCTTCTTCAATCCCAAATTCCACCTCTTCAGCACCTACGACACCTGGTTCCGCCGCCTGTTCAAGAAAGAGCCCGTGGTGGTGCCCGAGGTCACGAAGAAAGACGAGAACGGCAAAGAGTACAAAGAGAAGGAATATGTGGGTACGGAGTATGGCATCGGCTGGCTCCCCCTTGGTGGCTACTGTGCCATCTCGGGAATGATCGACGAGACCAACCAGCAACTCAGCGAAGAGCCCCAGCCCTATGAGTTCCGCACGAAACCCACCTGGCAGCGCCTGCTTATCATGATTGGTGGTGTGCTGGTGAACTTCCTGCTCGCCCTATTCATCTACTCCATGGTGCTCTTCTACTGGGGCGACTCCTACATCCAGACCAAGGACATGACAATGGGCATGAAGTTCAACGCCGATGCCAAGGCTCTGGGATTCAAGGACGGCGATATCCTGCTGGGCACCGACAAGAAGACCTTCACACGGTTCGACGTCGACCTCTACCGCAGTCTCTCCGAGGCCGAGCGCGTCGACATCATCCGCGAGGGCAAGAAGATGTCGCTCACCCTCCCCGGCGACCTCAACCTGCTCGACATGCTGAAGACACAGCCTACCTTCGTGCAGCCCTTCGTGCCCTGCGTCATCGACTCCGTATTGCCCGGCACCCCCGCCGACAAAGCCGGACTGGTGAAGGGCGACAAACTGCTCTCTGTGAACGACTCCACGATAGAGACATGGAGTGACTTCCTACTTCAGATCAGCCGCCTCAACGACATCGTCACGGCCAAGGCTACGAAAGAAGACAGCCTGAAATACCGGACGCTGAACATCGTCTATACCCGTGGTGCCACCGGACGCTGCGACACCATCCGCACCATGCTCGACGAGAAAATGATGCTGGGCGTGGTGCAAAGTTCGATATACACCTACTACAAGCCTACCGAGCTGAAATACGGATTCTTTGAGAGTTTCCCCGCAGGCATCAAATACGGCCTGAGCGTGCTGCGCGGCTATGTGGACGACCTGAAATACGTGTTCACCGCCGACGGTGCGAAATCGCTGGGCGGTTTCGGCACTATCGGCAGCCTGTTCCCAGAGACATGGAACTGGCAGGTGTTCTGGAACATGACCGCTTTCCTGAGCATCATCCTCGCATTCATGAACATCCTACCCATCCCCGCCCTCGACGGAGGTCATGTGCTGTTCTTGCTCTACGAGATGATCACGGGCCGTAAGCCCAGCGACAAGTTCATGGCACGTGCCGAATACGTGGGTTTTGCCATCCTTGTCTTGCTGATGGTGGTGGCCAACCTCAACGATATCCTCAGGTGGATGGGGATTATGTAAGAAGGCCCTCCCCCAGCCCCTCCCAAAGGGAGGGGGGTTAGAGCGGGGATGTGTTGATAATACCCTCCCCCAGCCCCTCCCAAAGGGAGGGGGGATTAGAGCGGGGATGTGTTGATAATACCCTCCCCCAGCCCCTCCCAAAGGGAGGGGAGGTGGTGTGAGGGGACGGATAGTAGGTATTGGATTTTTGAAAGAATAGACCAAGGTAAAAGATTTAGAGAACATGACAAATCTAAGATTCCAGGTGGTGGAAGAGGCTTTCAAGAAAAAGCCCCTAGAAGTCGCCTCGCCCACCGAGCGCCCTTCGGAGTATTTCGGCAAGTATGTGTTCACCCGTGACAAGATGTTCAAATACCTCCCCCGCGAGGTGTACATGCAACTCACCGACGTGATAGACAACGGCGCACGGCTCGACCGGTCGATAGCCAACGAGGTGGCCAAGGGTATCAAGCAGTGGGCCGAGGAGAACGGTGTGACCCATTACACCCACTGGTTCCAACCCCTGACCGAAGGCACCGCCGAGAAGCACGACGCCTTCATCGAGCACGACGGAAAAGGCGGGATGATAGAGCAGTTCAGCGGCAAGTTGCTCATGCAGCAAGAGCCCGACGCCTCCTCCTTCCCCAGCGGTGGCATCCGCAACACCTTCGAGGCCCGCGGCTACTCGGCCTGGGATCCCACGTCGCCCGTGTTCATCATCGACGACACCCTCTGTATCCCCACCATCTTCATCTCGTATACCGGCGAGGCCCTCGACTACAAGGCCCCGTTGCTGCGCGCGCTGCGGGCGGTGAACAACGCCGCTACCGAGGTGTGCCATTACTTCTACCCCGACGTGAAGAAGGTGACCTGCAACCTGGGATGGGAACAAGAGTATTTCCTCGTCGACGAGGGCCTCTACAGTGCCCGTCCCGACCTGATGCTCACCGGCCGCACCCTGATGGGTCACGACTCAGCCAAGAACCAGCAGATGGACGACCACTACTTCGGCACCATCCCCGACCGCGTGCAGGCCTTCATGAAAGACCTTGAGATACAGGCACTCGAACTCTCCATCCCCTGCAAGACCCGCCACAACGAGGTGGCCCCCAACCAATTTGAGTTGGCGCCCATCTACGAGGAGACCAACCTGGCCGTAGACCACAACATGCTGCTCATGTCGCTCATGAAGCGCGTGGCCCGCAAGCACGGTTTCCGCGTGCTGCTCCACGAGAAGCCCTTCGCCGGCATCAACGGGTCGGGCAAGCACAACAACTGGAGCCTCTCCACCGATACGGGCATCCTGCTGCACAGTCCGGGAAAGACGCCCGAGGACACCCTCCGCTTCGTGGTGTTCATCGTAGAGACCCTGATGGCCGTCTACCGCCACAACGGATTGCTGAAGGCCTCGATCATGAGTGCCACCAATGCCCATCGTCTGGGTGCCAACGAGGCCCCACCCGTCATCATCTCCTCGTTCCTGGGCAAGCAACTCAGCGAATTGCTCGACCACATAGAGAAAGCCGACAAGAAAGACCTCTTCAGTATGGCCGGCAAGCAAGGAATGAAGATCGACATCCCTGAGATTCCCGAACTGCTCATCGACAATACTGACCGCAACCGCACCAGCCCGTTTGCCTTCACCGGCAACCGTTTCGAGTTCCGTGCCGTAGGTTCGGAGGCCAACTGCGCCTCTGCGATGATTGCCCTCAATACCGCCGTGGCCGAGGCCCTTGTCAGTTTCAAGGAACGTGTAGACGCCCTCATCGCCTCGGGCGAGGACCAGACGAGCGCCATTATCGACGTGATACGCGACGACATCAAGACCTGCCGTCCCATTCATTTCGATGGCAATGGCTACAGTGACGAATGGGTGGAGGAAGCCACCCGCCGCGGTCTCGACGTGGAGAAGAGCTGTCCGCTGATTTTCGACAACTACCTGAAAGCCGACACCATCCGCATGTTTGAGAGCCAGAACGTGATGAACGCGAAAGAACTGGCCGCCCGCAATGAGGTGAAATGGGAGACCTATACCAAGAAAGTGCAGATAGAGGCCCGTGTGATGGGCGACCTGAGCATGAACCACATCATCCCCATCGCCACCCAGTATCAGAGTCAGTTGGCCAAGAACGTGCTCAATATGTACGAAATCTTCTCTAAAGAAGAAGCCGACCAGCTTACGGCCCGCAACAAAGGCATCATCAAGGAGATTGCCGAGCGCACGCAAGCCATAGAGACCGGTGTGGAGGAACTGGTAAACGCCCGCAAAGTGGCCAACAAGATTGTCTCGGAGCGTGAGAAGGCCATTGCCTACCACGACACGGTGGAACCGAAGATGGAGGAAATCAGGTATGAGATAGACAAACTTGAGCTCATTGTGAGCGACGAGTGCTGGACCTTGCCCAAATACCGCGAATTGCTGTTTATCAGATAACCTGCTCAAAGGACATGAACACCGACTACATCAAAGTATTGGCTTTCGACGCCGACGACACGCTATGGGACTGCCAGTCGCATTTCGTGGCCGTGGAGCGCCAATACTGCGACATGCTCGCTCCCTATGGCGACGAGCAGCATATCTCGGGAGAACTGTTCAAGACAGAGACGAAGAACATGGCCGAACTCGGTTATGGCAGCAAGGCATTCACCCTATCACTGGTAGAGAACGCCGTGAAGGTAAGCGGTGGCAGCATCGACGCCACCACCCTGCTTGCCATCCAGGAGCTGGGCCGCAGTCTGCTTCGCCTTCCTGCCACGCCCCTCGAGGGCGTGGACTCCACACTGAAGGCCCTGCGCGGCAGGGGACATTACAAGATGGTGGTGTTTACCAAAGGCGAGATTCTCGACCAGGAGAACAAACTGATGCGGTCGGGCCTTTGGGATTATTTCGACCGTGTGGAAGTGGTGGCCGACAAGACCCCACGCCAATACCGTGAACTCTGTGCCACCTTTGGTATCGGCATCGACGAGCTGCTGATGGTGGGCAACAGTTTCAAGAGCGACATCGAACCTGTTTTACGGCTCGGAGGCTATGCCGTGCATATTCCCTTCGAACTGACATGGGAACACGAGCGCATAGAGGAGTTCGACCATCCCCATTTAGTGCGAATAGCCCGGTTCAGCGAACTATTGCAGATTCTAAGATGATTTTTCTTGAAATTTAGGAGTTGCTGAACTCCTATAATAAAAAATAGGACAGCGACGAACCAATCGCCGCTGTCCCCATCCATTCAAAACTTAAAAAAGGTCACTTATTTCACTATTAACTTCTTTCTTTTGATGACATATATTCCTGAAGGCAACTCCTTCAGGTTGTTATCCGATGACAGTACTTTACGACCGTCTAATGTGTAAATATTAGTAACACCTGCATTCTCTAATGCATCGCTTTGAATTGATCGAATTCCTGTGGGGTCGGGCAACACCTTGAGCACGCCTTGGGTGTAGCGGAACTCATAGTTGTCGGCCTCACCACCACTGATGACAATGGGATACTCGCCGGGTTCTGACTGTGGAGTGGCCTCGCACGACACCACGGGCATCACAGTGAGCGCCGATGCGTCCTCGTCGAGTTTGTAGCCCGAGATGCTGATTTCGAAATCGGGGTTCTCCTCACCCTCATAGCGTGTGTACTCGCCCACCGACACCTTCAGGGGCGCCTTCCACACCGTAAGGACACCATCGAAGAACTCCACAATCTCGTCGACTATCGTTCCTCTCTCGAGGTGGATGACATAGGTACCGGCAGGCGAATGCTCGTCGGCATCACACCACACTTCCGGCACACCCGTCACCATATCACCGCTGATGGAGTAGCCCAACTTAGGCATGGCGTCGCCATAGAACTTTCCGGCATTGCGCGCGCTGACGGCCGAGCCAAACTCCTCGATATTGTCGTGTAGGGTTTCTCCCTCCTTATAGAAGTCACCCCATCCGGCATGCTGCTTATACTTGTTCTTGCTGCCAGCAGGCACGTACAGCTTGCACATGCTTTTCCTTATGCCAAAGAACACGTCGGCTCCCACCTCGATGGGCTCTCTTGCGAACACCTTGATCATGCGCAGTTTCCATGCGTTGTAGAGACCATTGTTCTCAATCCGTGTAACCGACGAGGGGATGAAAAGCTCCGCAATCTGTTGGCAAGAGGAGAAAGCCCCCTCGGCGATGACCGCCACACCATCCCTCACCTTGTAAGTTCCTTTCACCGAAGGCATCACCATCATGAGCAACGTGGTGTCTTTGCGGGAGTAGAGAGCCTCGCCATCGCTGACGAAGTTACATTGCTCGTTATTCTCCAGGCCTTCGAGCTTCTCCATCTTCGTGCAGAAGCCAAAAGCGGCCTTTCCTATCGCCTGTAACCCTTGTGGGACAATCAGATGGCGCAACATCCGGCAACCATAGAAGGCATAGTCGCCCAACTCATTGTCGAGGGTGGCATAGCTCACGCCATCCTGGGTGAGGTAGGGATTGCCACCAGCCACGACGGTGGCCCCACTGAGGTCGAGCGAGGCCAGACGGCCGCGCGATGCCGACCCATCGGTATTTCTTCCCGCCATCATGCGGAGGAGGCCAAGGTCGGAACTGTTGATGGGTCCCTCCACCTTTAACGCCGTGATTTTCCACACATTCTCATCGGAGATGAAATTCCGCAACGTCCCGGCAGTAGTGAGCGCCACCTCCTGGCTCATTGGCTCTAGGGGCGTGCCCCCAATACCAATAATCATATCCTGTTGGGCATCGAACATATAGGTACGAGGATTGAGCAGGGCGATGTTGTAATAGCCGTTCTCCGTACCGTTCCATCCCCAGTTGACGCTCACGTATCCTGCCTCGTCGTAGCCATCGAGCACGAAGGCATGGCCACCGCCATCCACGGGATCGTTGTCCACGCCCGAGTAATAGACTGGGCGATTGTTGCTCAGTTCCTCATAGAGGACTTCCATCCACTGTCGCTCGCTGTAAGCATAGTGGTTGAGCATGTCGGCATTGGAATAGCCGAAATAGTTGCGCAAGGCCGACTCTGCCGAACCAGAATAGGCTCCCGAGCCCTCGGGCGAATAACTCATGTCGACAGCGATGCCACAATGCGACATCAGTTCGGCCACCGCATCAGCCTCCTCCTCGGTATAGCTCTCGCAATAATAGATATCGCGCATCAGGTCGTAGCGGTAATAAGTGTGCTCAAAATCGGCCAGTCCCGCCATGCTGTGATAATGTGAGCCATGGCCGTGTTCCGGTGACCGCTGGTAGTAGATAAGCTGGGCAATAGCAGTGGCCACACATCCCGTGACACAGGTGTCGGTAGTCACCGGACAGTGATTCCAATAAGGGCGGTCCTGTCCCCATTCCGAGGAGAGCAAAGTGGGCACCTTGGCCTTGAACTTGTCAGTATCGGGAGCGATATTGCCCGGAGCCTTCTTTCCCTCGCTGCGTGTCTGTTCAGAAGCCTGTTGCACCATGTGCAGATACCATCTGAAGTTGGGGTTGTCAGAATCGCTTCGGAAGGTCTTCTCAGAGTATCCCAGCAACTCGGGCATGGCATCATCTACAGCCACGATGGCGAATCCACCCTGCTCGAATCCCCATACCGCATAGTCGTCGGTACGCTTCATCTCCCTCAGCGCAGCCTGATGGCCTTTCACGCGTGCCATCACGCCCGAATGAGTGAGCGCAGCAGCCGCCACCTGCCTCATCTGCTCGGCTGTCCTTGGAGCAGCATGCAGAGAAGCAAGGGTAAGCAGGAGTGAGCCTGCCAGGAGAATCGCTTTCCTTATCATTTTTTGGCGTTATTGTATTGTCACTTTCTTTCCGTTCACGATATAGATGCCCTTGGGCAACTGTCTTGGGTTATCAACCCTCATCTTGCGCCCATCGAGCGTATAGACTACAGAAGGACCTTTACCTTCCTGCAGTTCGGTGATGCCCAGCGGATTGGGCTCCACAATGAGTGTACCCTTGGTGTACTTGAAATCGTAGTTGGGAGCCACGCCACCAGAAATAACGATATCATAAGTGCCCACGGGCGACGAGGCATCGGCCTCGCAAGTGGCCACGGGCAGCGTGGAGATGACCTCCATGCCCTCGTCGAGTTTGAAGCCCTCATACCTGAGAATGAACTCAGGGTTGTCCTCACCTTCCAATCGCGTGTAGTTGCCCACAGTCACATTCAGCGGAGCCGCCCACACATGCAGCGTGCCATCGAAGAATTGCACAATCTCGTCGGTAATAGAGCCGGGAGTCACATGGATGACATAGTCGCCCACGGGCGAAAGGATATTGGCCTCGCAAGTGAGCTCAGGATAACCATTGGGGATATCGCCCGAGATCATATAGCCCAGTTTGGGATTCTCATCGCCATAGAAGCGCCCGGAATTACGTGCGGTGATGGCAGAGCCGAACTCCTGGATATTGCTGAAGGCTCCCCATACCTCATGCCGCTTGTAACGCTCTTTTGAGCTGGCCGGCACGCGTAGTGTACACTTTCCAAGATTCACTCCATCAGCAGCATTGACACCCGTCTCAGGAACATTGTAATTGATGATCTTGATGACAGAGAGCCCGCTGCACCCCTGGAAGGCATAGCTGCCCACGGTGGCCACAGTCGAGGGAATCTCGACCTGTGTCATGCCGGTGCATCCTGCGAAAGCATAATCGTCGATGGCCGTGATGCCCTTGTCGATGACATAGGATCCCTTGAATGTCGGGAGTACCTCCTGTATGCGGCAGGTGTCGCTTTTGGGGAAGATGGTGTGGTTCTTGAAGATATAGGTTTTGTCATCGCCGTTGGCGATGTCGATTTCCTTCAGCGACGGACACATGGCGAAGGCACCTGGCTCGATGCTGAGAATGTCGGCTGGCAATATCAGTTGACGAAGGTTACGGCAACCATAGAACAATCTCGACGTGAGCACTTGGTCACTGGTATGGAACGCCTTGCCATTATCGTTGATATAGGCCTCGCCACCTTTCACGATATGCGCCTCGCTGAGGTCGAGCTGGCGCAGACGTCCTTTGGTGCGGTCTAGGTTCTCGTCGTTGCCTGCCATCCAGCGGATAGCACGCATGTCGGTACCATTGATATTGCCCAACACCTTCAATGAGGCCACCCGTTCTCTCAGCGTATCGAGTTTCTCGGCCAACTCGCCAGGTTTTCTCACTGTGACGATGGTGTCGATGCTGGCCAAAACGCTGCCCTCGCCCTCAATGCCAATGATCATGTCTTGCTGTGCGCTGAACTTGTTTCCAGGAGGATTGAGCAGGGAAATGTCATAGTATCCGTCGTCTTCGCCACTCCATCCCCAGTTCACATACACCAGTCCTTCCTCATTGTAGCCATGGAGCACAAAAGCATGTCCGGAGAAGAGGGCCATGTCGGTACCGCCATAATAGAGAGGTCCTACATTGCAGAGCTCATTGTATACGAAATCCATCCACTCCTCTTCCGAATAATTGTTTCGGGCGAGGCATTTGGCATTCTCAAAGCCGAAATACTTCCGGAGGCCATCAGCAGCATCCTCCGAGAAAGCGCCGCTGCCCCCGTCGAAGACGTTGCCATACTGCATATTGGCTGCCACGCCACAGTCGCGCATGAGCAATGCCACGGCATCGGCCTCCGTTTCGGTATAGTCGCCATGGAGATAAGAGTCGCGCATATTGGGCCAATCGTAGTAATCCTCCTCGAAGTTAGCCGTTACAGGCGTGCCTTTCGCACTGATGGTGCGTGAGCCTATTCCATGCTCCGGTAATTTGTGGAAGTTGAGCACCTGTGCCATGGCCGTAGCCACACATCCGGTATAGATGCCCGAAGGCAAGAGGTTGTTGTAGGGAGTGAGCTGGTCCCAGAAGGTGGTCAGCATTGGATCCACGTTGGTAGCATAGAGAGCCGGGTCGGGAGCGATGATCTTGGCAGGCATATTGTGCTCAGCTCTATAGGCAAGCGCAGCCGTCATGCTTCGCAACCAGAATTCGAAATTGGAGTTGGAGCCGTTGGAATAGGGAGTAGACGAAACGCCCACGATGGCAGGGAAGCGGTCGTCGGCAGTCACCACGGCATAAGCACCATCAGCATAGCCTATGAGAGCGACCGAGGGATTCGATTTGAGCACGACCAGTTCGCGTCCATCTGCCGAAGGGGCATGCAAAGAATGCGATGCCTGTAAGGCATCTGCGGCAGCGGCTAACATTTGAGTTTTAGTGCGTGGCGCGGCATTGGCCATCATCGAAAAGCTCAACAGGACGACATACAAAAACAGGTACGTCCTTCTCGAAAGGGTCATCATAGACAAATCCAAAAGAAGCTAAATACTATAAATGCTGATCTTAATACTTTAGGCTACAAAGATACAAATAATTATCCAAACCGCATTCATTTTGCCAAGGGAATTTTTGGAATTTATGAATTATTCATCTTTCGCTAATTAAGAGGAGTTCAGAAGTTCAGGAGTTCAGGAGTTCAGACATTACCACAGCAAACAGCCATGAAGCCTAAAGAGAGGTGAATTCGGACTATTATCTGAACTCCTGCGCGAGTTAAGAGGAGTTCAGAAGTTACAGAAGTTCTGGAGTTCAGACATTGCCACAGCACTCGGCAATCGAACAAAAAGGGCCGCACCCTTTTTGGATGCGGCCCTGATTATGGTTTGAGCAGGGATGAAGGATTATTTCTTCGAAACACCCTTCACGAGACCTGTCTCGTTGTTGCGGATGACGTAGACACCCTTAGCCAGACCATTGTATACGCCCTTGCCGGAAGCCACGATGGCACCGTTGGTAGCATAGACAGTGATGTCGGCATCCTGGAGCGAAGCGTCGCTGGTGAGCTCAGAGATAGCGGTCACCACGGTAGCACCGTTGGAGAGACCCGACTCCTTGTCGCCATAGAGAGCGGTCACATAGTAGGTATGCTCGCCATCGGTCTCGTTGATGTCGATGTAGCTGTTCACATCAGCACCCACGGTAGCGATGAGCTGGCTGTCGCGGTAGATGTTGTAGCCGGTCACCTCGGTAGCGAGAGCGAGTTTCTTGGCAGCGGCAGCAGCATAGGTGATGTCGTCGACCTCGAATCCGAAGACGTCGGTGGAGATGCAACGGATAGCGAAGTACTTGGCACCTGCGGGCAGGTCGAATGTAACCTCAGTCCAGTCGGTGCTGGCAGCCTGGCCTGTACCTACCACCTCGAACGAAGAGATGTCATCGTCGGTAGATGAGCAGAGCACCTCGAAGAGCTCAGGACCATAAGAAGTGGTATTCTCGCTTACGAAGAAGCTGATGGTCTGTGCCTCGCCAGAGAGCAGCGGCGAGATGAGCCACTTGTCGGACTGCTTGCCATCGGTGGTAGCGAACGACATGAGGAACTGGTCGCCAGAGTTCGGACCCATAGCGGCAACAGTGCTCTCATCGGTGAGGTCGAGGCCAATCACCTCAGGATTCCATACCTGGAATGCCATCGGAGCATATATGTTCTCATACTGAGGAGCGCCATTGAAGGAATAGGTATCGACACCATTTCCGTCGTAGAGCTTCCAGTTGCCGAAGTTACCGGTATGGATATCGGCGGTGATACCACCCACTGACAGCGGCACGAAGATCTCCTGGTCCTCGAAGTCCTCAGTAATGATTTCGCTCTCGGTAGCCTCAATCACAGGAGCCGACCACTTCAGCTCAACTGCTGGCCAACCACCGGTCTCGGCGGTAAGATCGTTGACGCGTGCGAGGCTCGGCTGACGGATGTTGACCATACCGTCATCAACGTTGTTCTCGAGGTCGAGGTCATAGGTATATACCAATTCAGCCTTCACATTGGCAGGAGAAGCATCGAACACGTTGGTAGTGTAGTTGAACACAAATCCAGCGCCACCGTTGTAAGCGGCGATATCATATTGGCTAACTGCAGAATCCACCAGTTTGTCGTTGACATAGAGGTTCACGGTGTAGTCGCCAGCGGGCACTGTAGTCTCACCGATGTTGTTCACGATCACCTGTGCTGTCATAGCGTCGCCCATGTTCACGGCTCTTGGCAATGTCAGGTCGATGGCCAAGTCGTTGGAGTAGACGTCGTAGATACGCACGTCGTCGAACTCGAAGATACCACCAGTCTCGTCGGCCAGGGCCTCAAACTCCACGATGACATATGGGTCGTTGGTGAAGGCGCTCAGGTCGATAATCTCCTGTGCCCACTGGATGTCGGTCACCTCTGCGCAGTCGATGACCTTCAGCTCAACAGGCTCCTTGCCATCCTGACGGTCGGCAAGCACGCGCACCTTCATGTTGGCAGGCAGAGCCACCCACTTGAAGAGAAGCTTAGGATTGGCAGCACCCTTGACGGAAATCTTGCCCGAGCAGAGATAAGCGTCAGCCTGTTCGGCCACCTGATAAGCGGCGCAGCCACCATCGCCATTGGCGTCATCAGTTCCAAGACCCCAGCTAGCACCTACTGGGGTATTGACCCACCAGTAGTTGGTGATGCTACCACCTGGGAAGCCCTCAGCGTAAGGAATGGGATCGGGAGTACCGGCTACGACAGCACCAGCGAGGATGCTACCCTCATACTCTTCACCATCCACATCCACTACAGGAGCGAATGCCAGCTGGAGGAGACCAATTGGGCCATTGTCGATAGCATCGGAAGTGTACACATAGGAGAGTTCCTTGGTCTCGGTGAGCACGTCGCCGAGATAGCCCTCAGAATCCACGGAGTAGATGCGGTAGGTGACAGACTCTGGGTCAACATAACCACCATTGGTACCCTTGGTCACAGGATCCCAAGTGAAGGTAGCGGAGCCATTGAAGTTGTCGTAAGCCACAATATTATCGATATCACCGGGCAGGTCGACACCGATGAATGCGGAAACGGTGGTGGAGAGGCCTTCGCCCTTGTCGTTGGAGGCCACAATCTCGTAAGCGTAGACATCGCTTTCCTCTACCTCAACGGGCACTGAAATAGCCTGTCCAGGAGTAACGTCGTTGATGAGCTGTCCGAAGCCCTCTCCGGAGATATGGATGCTCATGGTGCCAGTGAGCTCGTCGCCACCTACGGTCTTGGTAGGAGCGTTGAACGAGATGACGCCATTGAGGGCACCCTTCTCACCTGGAGTGAGGACAGCGTTATCAACCTGTGCGGGAGCACCAAAGTCGACAGGAGCGGATACCGACCAGCTGAAGAGCTGGAGATACCACATATTGGCATCGGAAATGCCGTGGAATGCGATGCGATACTCGCCGTCGGCCTCCACAGAGAAGTTGTTGGAGAGATTCTCCGAATAAGTATAGATATCGGTAGGATCGATCAGCTGTTCGGCATAGCCAGTTGGGTCGTTACCCTGTCCGAGGAGCACCTCGATACGCTCAGGCACGTAGCTGGTGGAGTAAACACCCACGTTGCACTTGAAGGTATAGAGCTTGCCTGCCTCCATCTTGATGGGAGAGGTGATGAGCCAGTCGTCGGCATCGTTGTTCATATTGTAAGCTTCCGAAGGAACACCTCCTACAGTAGTCCATGTGCTACCGTCTTCGTTGGCATCAATCACAGTGTAGAGGTCGAGTGTGCTGTTCTCGTCGAAGGTCTCACCAGCAGGAGTATTATAGCTCTCGCCCACCTTCACGGCGTTGGTAAGCGCTTCTTCGCTGGGCACCTCACCATTAAGGGCGTAGATGCCATAGGACACCATCCTGAGGTTGTCGGTCTCGACAGTCTCTTTGAACGATGTCTCCTTCAAGCCTTCGGCCACTTTCTCGCCTTCGGGATAACGAATCACGGTATAGGTCACGTTCTCAGTGTCCACATAGCCATGGTGAGCGCCATTGAGGTTGGGGGCAGTCCACTCCACAGTAGCATTGCCCTGTTCATCGATAGCAAGTGTTGCAGGAGCTGGAGCCTTAGGAGCATCAGGACCTGCCCAGAGCTGGGTCTTGGCAGCAGGACCATCGCCCACGGCATTGGTCACGATTACGGTGATGACAGTCTTGCCAGAGTTCACACCCGGGATATTGCGGATGATGGCGGCACCTGGCTGACCCGAACCCTTGAGATAGAGCTCATTGTTGACATAGATAGCATACTCAAGCACACCGGTGAGGGTGGTCTCGCCATCGTAAGCCACCTCTGGGAGGCTGAAGGACACCTTCACATCGTTGGGAGCGTCGTTCTCGACGTAAGCCTTCAGGTTAACGGCACGTCCGGGAGCGCCAGCCTCGGCCTCGTTGGAAATAGGAGCGAGGAAGCTCATCTCGATGTCGTCGAGGAAATAGCCTGCGATGGTGCTCTTGCCAGTAGCGAGGTCGACCTGTGCGATACCAGAGGCACCGTCCTCGAGGAGGAAGTTCCAGTAGAGGGTGTTGGTGGCAGGATTGATGGTAGCGCCCTGGATGTAAGGATAAGCCTCGATGCCAGTGGAGGCGAAGAGGGTCTCCTCGAGCGTATTGACATCAATCTTGTAGACCTCACCATTTGCGGTAACACCAAAGAGGTTGCCCTTACCGTCGCAAGAGAAGTTGAGGTAATCGTCGGCATGCTGCAGCACACCACTGCCGATAACCTGCTTGGTCCAAGTGGTGTAGTCCATGGAGCAGAACTGCACTTGCGATGCCTCTGCATCATAGAACAGACCATAGGCCAGCTTGGTCGACTCATCGTAAGCCACGTTGTCACCAACAGCGATTTTGGAGAAGTCCTCATCCTGAGCCTGCACCTCCCATGTACCTGTGGTGAGGTCGTAGACATAGTGGTACATGAAGTACCAAATGAGGAAGATCTCGTAGTTGGCGAAATACAACTTGTTGTCGATGATCACACCACCACCGGTGATGTTGAGGTAATCGTCCTGCACGATGGGGTCGAGCACAGGATTGGCATTCGACTGGAACGAATAGAGTCCATAGCCATTCTCTCCTGACTCATCGTAAATCAGGTTACCCATAAGGGCAGTGCCATCGCCAGCTTTCAGAGTGGAACTCTTCTGCTGAGCCCTGAGGCGTCCGACAACGGTTTTGGCCAGCCCGGAGTTGTCTTTCTTCAACATTTTCGGGGCTTTTGCCATAGCGGGATGCTGTTTGTAGAATTCCGCTCTCATGTTGGCCTGTTCGAAGGCCGTGGTTTTCTTTGCCTTGACGTCGAGCGAGCTCTTCTTCTGGGCAAAGGACGGGGTAGCCAGCATGAGCATCAATGCCAGCAGGCCCATTGTGATAGATGTAATTCTCTTACTCATATCAAACCTTTTTAGTGAAACATTAATAGATATTTAAATGATTAGAAGTTTACGGTAGTAAAGGTGCAGTGGTTACGAAAACCAAAACAAAGTCGGCCAAGGAGTCACTTCCTCAGGGACTTTAGGGTGCAAATATAATCAATTTTTGCGAAAACCATTACGAGAAAGGCCAAATTTTTAAAAATTTCTTAAATTTTGTTAGACCATGACCTTTATGGCCATAGATTGTTCTTTTTGACCTATTTATTCGTTGATAAATGAATATTCCCTGGCTGACCTGTAAACAATCCTGCCACGCTCGGTCCCATTAGGAGGGCGTGGCAGGATCGTGGATGTTGTGTTATTTGACAAGCACTTTGATGGTGGAACCATCGGAGAGGCGCACGACATTGACACCCTTCTGCGGTGTGCTGATCATACGTCCGTCGAGGGTATAGCGAGCCACCTCGCGCAAATTGCCTTCATGCATAATGCTGTTGTCGCGGATACCATCCGTTTCAGACACATAGCATTTTCCTGCATTGACAATCTTTCCAGAGTTGTCGACCAGGAATGCGGCCACGGCGATGCAGTTGAGCTTGAGTGCGCTGCGCAACGGCTCCTTGGTGGGGAAGGGCAGTTGGTATTCCACGGTCTTGACATCACCCTTTGCAAGATAACCGAGGTCCATCTCATATTTTCCACCCTCATAGTAGGTGTTGATGGCCACATCGTTGAAATTCCAGAAGAAAGTGCTTTGTCCGAGCGATCCACCCGAGCCAAACATGGCCAGGTCGGCCGGCAGTTGGGATGACGAATATTGGGTATAGTAGTTGCTTTGCTTCCATGCACTCGAAGTGCCAGTGAGACTGTCGGCGAGGAGCACGATACCGAGTTGTGCGCCCGCCACATTGGCCTGAGGAGTGACCTTGATGGTAGCCACCACACCCGATGGGTCGTTGGGATTGTCCCAAGTGGCGTCTACATCCACCATGGCAAACGCACCCTTGTCCATTTCATTCTGGAAATCGACGAGAATATGGCGGTCAGACTCGGTGGTTCCATAATAGGGATCGCACTCGAAGTCGCGGTCGATGAGGCAAGATGGAGCGGCGTTGAGTCCGATGTTCTTGTATCGGGCAGGATACATGGGGTCGGAACTGTTGTACTGGTGGATGGCAATACCCACGAAACCGAGTCCATAGGTCTCGTGCAGAAGGTCCATACCCACGAGTCCGCGCGGGCACCATCCGCAACCTGTGCCGGTAAATTCCTCCACCACCACATTGCGTTTCACCTTGACGCCAACCACGATGCTGTTGTCGTCGGGTGTCTCATCCTCGCCACCGGCCACGCGTGAGAGCGTTACGGTGAGGTTCTTTTCGAATCCCACGCCTTCGGGCACATCATAGAGTACGGAGCTGACAGCTGCCTTGGAGCCACTGGCCACGAGGGTTGAGGCCGTGTAGGTATAGCTATAACCCTCGGACGAGAAGGTGAGGTCGTAGTCGGTGAGGTCGACCTGTCCGCGGTTCTGGATGGTGGTGGTGATGTTGAGCACACCTGGAGTGGGCTGTATGCCCACGGCATCGATGAGCGAGGCATCAACCTGTGGCATGTTGTCGCCACCCACGAGGGCCTCAATGCTGCCCACGCCATCGGCGCTGATATCCTCCCATGCGGCGGTAGCACCCTTCTTGATAAAGGTAGTCTCGCTGATAGGCGCGCCCACCACCGATACGGTGGCATCGTTGTAACGCTGTGCGTAGGTAAAACCAATGTAGTAGGTCTTGCCGGCCTCAATGGCCACACCCTTATCGAGTGTCACGGCATTCCATCCCGACTGTGGCAGTTGCTCACCGCCGCGCTTGATGAGACCCTTTGCGAGGTTCTCACCGTCGAGCGACTCACGCACCCATACGACGAGCGAGTCGCAATATTTCACGCTCACCAGGGCAGCGTTCACGCCACGGATCTCGTTGCCCACATACCTGGAAAGGACTTCGGGAGTGAAGCGCACGGCAGCGCTCACCAATCCTTTTCCCTTCACGTTGTATTTACTGGCTGTGGCCACCTGACCGTCGCAATATCCCACGGCGATGTTGGCAGCAAAACTCATGCTGCATACCACTGTCATCAAAACAGAAAGTAAAAATTTTCTCATAAGCACACTATATTTTAAACTAATTTTGAGGCAAAAGTAGGCATTTCATTTTCAAAAACCTTAATTTTCACACGGATTTATCTTTTTCGAGGTCGTATTTCGATAAAAATACCACAAACATGTTATTCTTCGATGGTGCCCGGAACCTCCAATTTGCTTTTGGTCACCTGGCAGATGCCCTGGTCGTTGTAGACAAAAGCCACCACCTCCATATTCTCCGGCACCCATTCGCTGTCGATGCCGCAAGTGAACGATTCCATCACCT
Organism: uncultured Prevotellaceae bacterium; assembly: GCA_900317305.1. GTDB lineage: Bacteria > Bacteroidota > Bacteroidia > Bacteroidales > Bacteroidaceae > Prevotella. The sequence goes on from ONGG01000018.1 coordinate 29,948, forward strand.
CGGCACCCTCTTTCAAGCTGAAGTCGGTGCCCCAGGTGCCATTGACCGCCTTGCGGAACACATGGTTGTGCACATACTCGCGGTTGGTGCTGCCATCAGGCATATACTGGAACGCCGTGATGCCATTCTCGATGAGCCACACTTGCAGGTGTCCCGTGGTGTTGCCGTCGGTGCCAAGGGCACGCACATCGATGACCGCCTCTTTGCTCTCGGGGGCATAGCCACAAGTTACGTCAAGGGTCAGTGGTGCCGTCTTCGACAGTTCGTCGCGCACAAGCGTGCCCCATGAGGTGTAGTCGCTGGTTCCACGCCGGTCGATGACCCCCTTGGGCTGCGACTCCACTTTCCAATAGTCGAAATAGGCGTCGCCGTCCTCTGTCCACAGCGCATAGGGCACCCCTCTCACCGATTTGGAGAACGGGCCACTATGAATGCCTACAGCGATGACCGTGCCCTCGCCATACTGACCGATGAGGTTGGCGATCTCGTCGGTGGCGTTGGGGCAGTTGACGCACCGCTGCCCTGTGAAGTCCTCAATGAGCACGTTGCGGCTCGCCGACACGGGTTTCACATAGATGAGCCGCTCATCCTCGTCGATGTGACTGCAAGCCACCATCGTGGCCATCATCAACAAAGGCAGCAGATATATGGGTCGAAAAGTTTTCATCCGGATTAGAAATTGTAGTTATACGAAATGGTGAAGCCCTTGCTTGCCGGCACGAACCGGCAAACGCCGCCCGAGCAGTTGTAGCCCGCGCGGGTGCGTCCGTAGCCAGCCTGGATGCGGTGTGAGCCCACATTGTAGGTCACGAGTCCCTGATAATAGTGAAGGTCGGTCTCGCCACAGTTATACATGTCGGAAACGGTGAACATGAAATGGGGAAGCACCGAAAGCTCGAGGAGCGCGAAAGCCCAGTCGCCCTGGTCCTCACCGGTGGTGAGATACTGGAGCTCGCCCCTGAGGGTGAGCTTGTTGTTGAACTTGTACTTGCCATCGGCCACGAAGATGTTGGAGTGGATCATGCCACCCTCGCCCTCTACAACGGTTTTGTTGTAGAACTGGTTCATATACATCAGGTTGATCTTGAAATCCTTGGTGAGCCGTTTGTCGATCTGCACGTTGATGTCCTGATAGTACATTTCGTCGCCCCACTTCCAGAACGCGGAGCCGATGCCGTCGGAACCCGGCGTAGGGTTTCCTGCGTTGTCGATGCCATGCACATGCGAGAAGTTCACCTTCACGTTGGTGCCGTATTTTCCACCGAGCACGGTCTTGCGCTTGAAATTGTAGCCCAGCTCAGCCTGATAGGCCCACTCGCCTCCGGGTTGGGTGGCATAGGGATAGAGGGCAGCCAGGGCATAGGTGTGGTCGAGCGTGAATGCCGGCAGGTGGTTGAGGAACGAGGAAGTGCCATTCATTGAGCGCCTGGAGCGGAAGGCCATGTTCTCGCTACGTTTGGCCTGTAGCAAAAGGCTCATTCCCCGCTTCGAATACGAAGCCGAGAGCATGGCCACATGTCCTTTGCCATAAGTATAACCATTATCGAAAGAAGGGTCCTGTGACTTCTGGGCATATTCGGCCAGCACGCTCACATTGCCTTTCTGCACCCGTGCCCTGACATCGAAGGCGTTCACGTTCTCAGGCAGGTTGAGTTTGTGGCTGGCGTCGACAAAGATATCCTCTGTGCGCTCATGCTTGTTGACCATCGACGCACCGAGGGTAACGAAGGTGCCATTGTCTTGCATGGCCTTCGACCACTGGTCGATGTTCAGTTCCACGTCGCCACCCGAGACGAGGGCGTCGTTGTAACTCCAGTATCGCCGCTGGTATCCCGAGAGCGCCTTCAGGGTGACACCCTTGAGGGGTTTGGCCATGACGCGTGCCCCCAGGAGCGAGTTGTCGATGCCAAGGCTCCGCTCCTCATAGGTACGCAGGATGAACCCGCTGCCAAACTGCTCGTAGAAGTTTCCGAGGGTGATTTCCAGTTTCTCGGTATGCATCTTGGCATAGATGTTGGCCAGTCCCCATCCCTTGAAATCGTTCTCATATCCCGGAAGAGGGAATCGCATGAACTCCACCCTTGCGCCCACGTCGACGTTCTTGCTCATCATGTGCAGGTCGGCGTAGCTGTTGGTGAGCGCCCACTCGTCATATTTCTGGGCGCCGATATCAGTGTCTTCCTGCGGGAAGAGCACATCGCTCTGTATACTTCCCGTGAAAGTGATTTTGTCGTTGTTCTCGTTCTGTGCCAGGAGCGACAAAGGCAGGGCCATCGCTACGACAGCCAATAGTGAAAGTCTTCTCATAGCCTATTGCACCAGTTCGCGGACTTTCTCAATGAGTTCCTGCTCGGCTCCCTCGGTGTAGCCGTTGTGGCGGTATACGATTTTCCCGGTTCCATCGACGATGAGCACATAGGGAATCATCTGTATGCCGAGAGCCTTCTGGAACTCCATATTGGTATCGAGAATCACGTCGTATGTCCATCCGTGGTTGTCGACAAGCGGCTTCACCTTATTAATATTATGTGCTTGGTCGACGGAGATGGCATAGATTTTCACGCCAGTCTCCTCCTGCCAGTCCTCATATACCTCGTTGATGGCATCGAGCTCACGGTTGCATGGCTTGCACCAAGTGGCGAAGAAGTCGATGATGAAAGGCTTTCCGTTGTTGGAGATGGTGTCGGTGCGCACGGTCTTTCCCTCCATCGTCTTGAGAGTGATAGCGGGCAACTGGGCATTGGTGTGGCCAACAAACCCGAAAAGGGTGATGATGAGTATAAACAAGTATTTTTTCATATTTCCTTTGTAGTTTATATTGACATGCAAAAATAGTTATAAACACGCATTAAAATTGAGTTTTTAGTGTTAAATTATGTTTAATACATCTATTTCTACTAACATCTTTTCAGTTTGGCGCAGTCAATGAAAATGGAGCAAAGGGGTCGTTTCCGACATCCCTTTGCTCCATCTTTACTATCCAGTGATACGGACTGTCTGAAAAAAATCAGAAACTCAGCACCACGAAACTGCGAGCAGGCACAGGCACTGCGATTTTGTTACCCTCGGCAGAGAAAGTGGCCTTGGCTGGCTTCACCATCTCGCGCTTGCCCACGAGGTTCTCCATCTTCTTGTCGCCGGTGAGGAGTACGCTCTCCACCTGTCCCACGCTCTTCATTCCCTTACAGGTAATCTCGACGTTCTGGTCGGTATCGAGTGCATTCACCAACTTGATGTAGCGCTTGTTGGCCGTCTTGTCGAGCACAGCGCTGGCATAGAGTCCATCCTTTCCTGTTACGGCCTTGCCATCCTCGGTGAGCTTGAGCACGTTGGTGCCTTTATAGGTGCCATAGAGCATCTGCACATACCAGTTGGCCGAGCGGGCTGTCTGCAGGTTGTCGAACCAGATGAGGTCGGGTTTCCACTGCCATCCCTCGACATGAGCGAAGAGAGGTGCGTAGGTAGCCTGCCACACCACGTCGGCATTGCGCTCCAGTCCGGTCATGAAAGCGGCCTCCGAGAGAGCAGCCTCCCAGTTGTTGAGGTCGCCCTTGCCATGGGCGGCATACTCGCCGGCAAACACCTTCGGGCCCTTGCGGTCGTAGTTGTCGTAACGGGCGGCGTTGTCGAGGAACCACTGTGGCGGTTTGTAGTAGTGCTCGTCGACGAGGTCGACCTTGAGCCGCTTCATCTCCTGCCATCCGTAGTCGAAGTCCTTGCCGTCGGCCGACGGTCCGCTGGTACCGCAAATCTTGATATTGGGGTATTTGGCGCGGATGGCCTTGACGAACTTCTCCAATCGTGGGGGATAGAGCTCGCCCCACTGCTCGTTGCCGATACCGATCTGCTTGAGGTTGAAGGGAGCAGGGTGGCCCATCTCGGCACGCAGTTTGCCCCATTTGGTATCGGTGGAGCCATTGGCGAACTCGATGAGGTCGAGCGCATCGTCGATATACGGCTGCAGGTCGTCGACGGCCACGTGGGCATCGTCGGTCTTGTTCTGGAACTGGCAGGCCAGTCCGCAACTGAGCACGGGCAGCGGCTCTGCCCCTATCTCCTCGGAGAGGATGAAGAACTCATAGAATCCCAGTCCGTAGGTCTGGAAGTAGTTGGGATACATGCGGTGGGCGAAGGTGTAGTTCCACCGGTTCTCGTTGAGCGGACGGTTCTCCACCTTCCCTACAGAGTTCTTCCACTGGTAGCGGGTCTCGAGGTCGGTACCCTCTACGATACATCCGCCGGGGAAGCGGAAGATGCCAGGATGCAGGTCGGCAAGGTCTTTCACCAGGTCGGCACGCAGTCCGTTCCAGTTGTCGGAGGGGAAGAGCGACACATGGTCGAGGTCTACGCCCTGAGCGGTCTCGAGGAAGACGCGCATGAGTCCCTTGGGCTCGGTCTGGTTGGGTGTGAGCGATGCCGTGTATTTCTTCCAATCACTGCTGTTGATGGTGATGCGCTGGGTGGTAATGATGTTGTTGTTGGCGTTCACCAGTTCCACGCGGATGCGTGCGGGTGCGCTGCCACTGTCGTGCAGTCGGGCATAGACGGAGAAGTCGTAGCGCAGTCCTTTCTTGAATCCCATGCCGAAGAATCCGCGGTTCTCCAGGCCGGTGCGTTTCTCAATATGTCCGGAGTCGCCGAGCACCACATAGTGCGGGTTGCGGTCGAAGGCCGGGCGCTGGTCGCTCACCTGCACGTTTCCGAAGGCGTTCCACCCCATGAGGCGTGTGGGGAACTCGAAGGAGCGGTTCTGCACCATCTCGGCATAGAGTCCGCCATCGGCGCCGAAGTTGATGTCCTCGAAGAAGATGCCATACATGGTGGGCTGGATGACAGCCCCTGGCTTGTTGGCTTGCACGGTGAGTTGCCGCTGAGCGTTGGCACTGAGCGACACCATGGCCATGATGGCCACTGCTGTGAAGAGTTGTTTTCTCATTGTTTTGAATTAGCGTTTGTAGGTTTCGGTTATTTCTGCAAAAATACAAAAAATCCACCTCAAGCGAGGTGGATTTTCTAATTATTTGGGTGGATTTTCCAAAATTCTTCCCGAAGAAGGGCTAGTTGTCCCTATCTCAGCGGTTTGAAACAGAAGGTGTACTCTTTGTCGGCATAGGGCACGCGATAGGGTTTCAGCGCCTCTGCCCATCCGCTCCACGAGTCTACGCCTCCCACACCGGCCACCTCGGCATCGATGAAGAGGTTGGTGTATTTCGACAGGGGTACCTGCTGTGGGTGCCGCTGCTCCTTGTTGTCGCCATCGTCGAGGTCGGCGATGTTGTAGTGCAGGGCCGAGGCATAGAACAACTTGGATGCCGGGGCACACACCTGAAGTCCATTTCCGTAAGCGTCGGTCTGTCGCCACCAGCGCATGTCGCTCTTCGTGCCGGTCTCCTGTGGGCGGACATAGGGATAGAACTGCTCATCGGCCGTCTGCCGGTAGATGCCCACGGGCTGCGACAGCTTGCGGTCGGGATAGTTCTCCACGGGTCCGCGGCCAAAGTACTCGCTGCGGTCCATGGCATAGGGCATCTGCATCACCAGTCCGAAGCGCATCATGTTGGGCACCTTGGCGCCAGCCTCGGTCTTCAGGGCCTCGGTGACCATCAGGTGTCCGTTGGCCTTGAACTGGTAGGTCAGGGTGAGCACGGCCTTCACCTCGGGCATGTCGTAGCTGGCCCGCACCACCTGCGCCTTCTTGTCGAAGACGAACTCGCGCAGCGTGAGCGTGGGATTACGCCACACGGCATATCTCTGGTGGATGCGCGAGCCCATATCGTTGTCGGTGGGCGCACGCCAGAAATTGGGCCTCAGCGAACCGCCCTCGCCCAGCAGGTTGACACCGCCACTCTGCCATGAGGAGAGCCAGCCTGTAGAGGCATCGAAGACGGCCATGATGCCTCCTGCCGTCACGGTGAGGGTGTGGGCTTTCTTGTCGGCCTTGAACTTCACCTTCGGTGCCTTTGCCGTCGTTGCGTCGCAGCAAGAGCCGCAGGCCTGTGCCTCACCAGGAGCCACATACTGATAGCGGGCGATCACCTGGCCGGCATCCATCAGCGGCTCGGCGGCCTTGAGTCTGAAGCACACATTGATGCAGGTCGCCGGTGTGATGTCGTGCGTGATGGGCAGCGTATACTCAGCGGATTGCTGTGGGGCGATGTCGAGGCGGTCGATGCTTCCCTGCTGCACCACGTTGCCGTTCTCGGTGAGTTGCCACTCCATACGCACGTTGTCGAGGTTGCGGAAGAAGAACTCGTTGCGTACCTTCACACGATGTGCCTTGGCGTCGATGACCTCGGCCCATACATTCTGGTATTCGTAGCCCACCTCGTACATATGGGGGTTGGGCACACGGTCGGGACTGATGAGTCCGTTGCAATTGAAGTTGTTGTCGGAGGCATCGTAGTTGTTGTAGTCGCCGCCATAGGTGTAGATGGCGCGCCCCTGAGCGTCCTTTCCGTGCAGTGCCTGGTCAACAAAGTCCCAGATGAATCCGCCCTGGAACTTGGGATAGCGGCGCACGAGGTCCCAATACTCCTTGAATCCGCCACCCGAGTTGCCCATGGCATGGTTGTACTCACACTGGATGAGTGGTTTCTGGTCCTCAGGCTTGTCGCTCTTGGCATAATTCTCGCACCACTCCTGCGAGGCATACATCGGGCACATGATGTCGGTATTGTCGCCTTTGTGTGCCTGCTCCCAGTGCACTGGCCGGCTCAGGTCCTGCGACTTGATCCACTTGTAGGCGGCGGTGAAGTTGGGACCGTCGACCGTCTCGTTGCCCATCGACCAGATGACCACACTGGGGTGGTTGAAGTTGACGCCCACATTATGCTGGTTGCGCTGCAAGATCTGCAGAGCGAACTGTGGCTTCTTGGCCTCGGAGTCGTCTCTGTAGCCAAATCCATGCGACTCCTGGTTGGCCTCGGCGCAGAGATAGATGCCATACTCATCGCAGAGGTCATACCACACGGGGTCGTCGGGGTAGTGGCAGGTGCGCACGGCATTGATGTTGAACTGCTTCATAATCTTGATGTCCTGAATCATGCGCTCCCTCGACACCACGTAGCCACCGTCGGGGTCCATCTCATGGCGGTCGGCACCCTTGATGTAGATGGGCTGTCCGTTGACGAGGAACTGCGAGTTGCGTATCTCCACCTTTCTGAAGCCCACCCTCACGGGGATGGCCTCATAGGGTGTGAAACGGGCGTTGGGAGTGGTGGGGCACACCATCAGCGTATAAAGATAAGGTGTCTCGGCCGTCCACTTCCTTGGGTTTTTCACGTTGAGCGTCACCTGTGCGCTGTTGCCCTTGAGGTTCTGCACCCCTTGCTCGAGCACGGCATTTCCCTCGGCGTCAAACAGCTGGAAGGTGAGGTTGCACTTGCCCGTGAACGACACGTCGACCTTCAGCGAGCCGTCGGTATAGGTAGCGTCGAGGTCGGGAGTCACCCTGATATCGTCGATATGCACGGCCTTGTCGCGGGCGAAGAGATAGCTGTCGCGGGCCACACCCGAGAGGCGCCAGAAATCCTGGTCCTCACAGTAGGAGCCGTCGCACCAGCGGAAAGTCTGGAAGGCGATGAGATTGTCGCCCTTGCGCAGGTATGGGGTGATGTCGAACTCTGCCGCCACCTTGCTGTCCTCGGAGTATCCCACAAACTGTCCGTTCACCCACAGGTACATGTTGGAGGTGACGGAGCCGAAATGGGCCACCACCTGCTTGCCCTGCCAGTTGTCGGGGATATTCACCACGCGCCGGTAACTGCCCACCCGGTTGTCTTTCACCGGCACCTCGGGCGGGTTGTTCTTGAAGTGTCCTCTCCATGCGAATCCGATGTTCACGTAGATGGGGTCGCCGAAACCATTGAGTTCCCACATTCCCGGCACGGGCATGCGTCTCCATCCCCTGTCGTCGAAGTCCTCGGCAAAGAAGTTGGTGGGTCGCTGATCGGCGTTCTCCACACCAAGGAATTTCCACATACCCTCGAGCGACAGGTAGTTGCCAGAGGCTTTCATGTCGCCCGCCATGGCCTCTTCGGGGTTGCCATAGGCGAAAAAGGAGGTGTGGATGGGGAACCGGTTGATGTCGTTCACCTGCATGTCGTGCCATTCGGTGAAAGTGGGCACGTTGTCGGCCAGAGCTCCTTGTGCGAGAGCCAGGGCCAGCAATCCTGTCAAAAATATTTTTCTCATAGTAGGAATAGATGTATGTTGATTTTTTATGCCGCATCGTTATGCAGGGCAAATTTAGAAAAAAAAAACCAAAATGTGTGATGTTGGGCAGATAAGTGGTGAAAAATACGTAATTTTGTGACGCGAACCCCATGTTTAATCCAATACACAAGATATGGCAGAGAACAAATACCTGACCCAGTATCCCGATGTGATGAACGGTAAGAAAGTGATGTATGTGCACGGCTTCGGCTCCTCGGCCCGCACCGGAACCGTAGACAGGCTGCGCCGTGTGCTGTGCAACGCCACGGTGATAGCCGAGGACATGCCCCTACATCCCCAGGAGGCCCTGGACCTGCTCCATCGGATGTGCGAGGCCGAGCGGCCCGACCTGATCATCGGCACCTCGATGGGAGGCATGTATACCGAGATGCTCTACGGCTACGACCGCATTGTGCTCAACCCCGCCTTCAAGATAGGCGAGACGATGGTGGAGCACGGCATGACTGGCGCGCAGACGTTCTTCAACCCCCGCAAGGATGGTGTGCAGAAGTTCTTTGTCGACAACAATCTGGTGAAGGAATACAAACGGATGACAGAGCAATGCTTCAGCGGAGTGACCGACGAGGAGCGCCAGCGCGTGTGGGGCCTGTTTGGCGACAAGGACGACCTGGTAGACACATTCGGCCTCTTCCACCAGCACTATCCCAATGCCATCCACTTCCATGGCGGGCACCGCATGGACGAGCACTCCTACATGCACTCGGTGCTGCCCGTGGTGCGGTGGATAGACGACATGCAGGAAGGCCGCGAGCGCCCCGTGGTAATGATCACGCAAGACAGCGTGCGCGATGACTATGGCCAGGCTCGGAGCAGTTCACAAAAGGCATTCCGCCGCCTCATCGAGACCTATGACGTATACTTGGTGGCCCCGGCAGCATTCAATGGCCGCAACGAGATGGCGCAGGTCATCGACTGGATGGAAGACATCTTCGACGCTCCCGCCTACAACCATGTGATTTTCGCCAACCAGCCCCATTTGCTGATGGGCGACTATCTCATCGACACCGCCGAGCACGACCGCTTCATGGGCACCACGATATGCCTGGGCAGCGACAGTTTCAAGACCTGGGAACAAATCATCGAGTATTTCGACCGGTTGGGCGGACAATAACGACCAGCCGGAATCACGGCAATAGGCTTATCATTCCTCCATCCACTTCATATACTCGTCATAGGGGATGAAGCGGGCACCCATCGACCTGAGATGCGGTGTCTCGAGCTGGCAGTCGATGATTCCCAAATGGTTCTCCTCCATTCGCCGTGCCAGAGAGATGAGGGCGAGTTTGCTGGCGCTGGGCACCAGCGAGAACATGCTCTCGCCGATGAACGAGCGGCCGTGCAACACACCATAGAGTCCGCCCACCATGCGGTCGCCTTCCCACACCTCCACACTCATGGCATGGCCTAAATGGTGCAGTTGGGTATATGCCGCAATCATGTCCTCTCCCAGCCAAGCCCCTTTCTCGTCGATACGCAACTCGCTGCAATGACGTATGGTCTGTTCGAAATCGGTGTTGTAGCGCACCTCATACAGGTTTTTCCGCATGAGGGTGCGCATGGAGTGCGACACATGAATCTCATTGGGGAAGATGACAAAGCGCTGCAGCGGACAAAACCACATAATGTCGCTGTCGCGGAAAGAGAACCACGGGAAGATGCCATGGCCATAGGCCAGCAGCAGCCTGTCGGTGGAGAGGTCTCCGCCCACGGCAATCAGTCCGTCGGGCTCGCCTCCGTATGGGCTGGGGAAAATCAGTCGTTCGTCAAGCCGGTATACCATTGTCTTATTCTTTTTCTTTTTGGGGAGTTCAGAAGTTCAGGAGTTCAGGAGTTCAGACAATAGTCCGAATTCACTTCGGTAGGCTCAATGGCTGTTGGCTGTGGTAATGTCTGAACTTCTGAACTCCTCTCCACTTGCAAAAAGTGGAATAATCTTATATTTCCAGTTTCAGTTTTTCATCCTCGACGATGAGCCTCACCTCGCCGCCATCCTTCAGTCTGCCGAAGAGAATCTCGCGCATGAGCAACGGCTTGAGGTCGCGGGCGATGACGCGGTCGAGCTCACGGGCACCATACTCACGGGTGAATCCTTTTTCGAGGAGCATCAGCCGGGCCTCGTCGGTCAGGGTCATGTTCACCTTCCTTGCCACGAGGCGGCCGTTCAGCTCGCGCAACTTCTTGTCGAGAATCATGCCCGCCATGGTGCGGTCCATATCGTTGAACACCACGGTGGCCGAGAGCCTGTTGATGAACTCGGGCTTGAACGTCTTCTTCACCTGCCGCAGCATCGCCTCGCCCGCCGGCACGGAGTTGCCAAAGCCCACCGAGGCTTGCTTGGCATATTGTGCCCCGGCGTTGGAGGTCATCACGAGCACCACGTTGCGGAAGTCGGCCTTCCGCCCGCGGTTGTCGGTGAGCCGGGCATAGTCCATCACCTGCAGCAGGATGTTGTAGATATCGGAATGGGCCTTCTCTATCTCGTCGAGCAAGAGCACGCAGTTGGGCGTCTTGCGTATGGCGTCGGTGAGCAGGCCGCCATCCTCGTAGCCCACATATCCTGCTGGCGAGCCGATAAGTTTGGCCACGGTGTGCTTCTCGGTATACTCACTCATGTCGAACCTCACCAGGGCGATACCCAGTTCGCGTGCCAGCACCCGCGCCACCTCGGTCTTTCCCACGCCTGTGGGACCCACGAAGAGGAGCGATGCGAGCGGCTTCTCGTCGTCGAGGAGGCCTGCCTTCGACATCTGCACGGCCTCCACCACCTGGCGCACGGCCTCGTCCTGTCCGTAGATGCTGGCCTCCATCCTCGCCCTGAGGGTCTCGAGGTGCTCGTTGTCGTCTTCCTTCATGGCCATGGCATCCACCTTGCACACCTTGGCCAGCACATCGCTGACGAGCTGCTTGTCGACCACCGTCGACCCGTCTTCGGCGGGATGCAGCTCACGGTAGGCCCCGGCCTCGTCGATGAGGTCGATGGCCTTGTCGGGCAAGAACCGGTCGTTCACATACTTGGCGCTGGCCTTTACGGCATATTCTATCACCTCGTCGGGATAGGTGACATGGTGGAACTCCTCGTACTTGGCTTTCAGCCCCTGGAGGATGCGGATGGTCTCGTCAACCGACGGCTCGTCGATGTCGATTTGCTGGAACCGGCGCACGATGCCCTTGCTCTTGGAGAAGAACCGGTTGTACTCATCGTAGGTGGTGGCACCGATAAACCGGATGTCGCCACCCTCGAGATAAGGTTTGAGCATGTTGGAGGCATCCATTGAGCCGTCGCTGGTGCGCCCGGCACCCACGAGGTTGTGTATCTCGTCGATATAGACGATGGCATTGCCCTCCTTGCGGGCACCCTCCATGATGAGTTTAACCCGTTTCTCGAAATCACCCCTGAACTGCGTTCCGGCCAATAGCGAGCCGAGGTCGAGCTGGTAGATATGACTGCCTTTCAGGCGCTCAGGCACCTTGCCCTCGACGATGCGCTGGGCCAGTCCATAGACCAAGGCCGTCTTTCCCACGCCCGACTCACCCACATGCAGCGGGTTGTTCTTCTCCTTGCGGCAGAGCACCTGGATGGTGCGCTCCAACTCCGCCTCGCGGCCTATCAGCGGGTTGTGCTGTGCCACCAGGTCGTTGAGGCACACCACCTGCGAGCGCCATGTCTTGTCGGCCACCTCGGTGGCCTCTCCCGGGAGCGCCTGCTCCTCGTCGGGTGTCTCGTCGTCTTCCACGATATAGTCGTCGCTGCCACCATATTCGGAGATGACATTGCTGAGGAAGCCCTGCACATCGTGGTTCACTGCCTTGGTGAGCAAGTAGGCCGCCTGCGAGTTGGGCAACTGGAGCATGGCCATCACGAGATGGGGCACGTCGAGCTGCTTGGCCGACGAGTTGATCACATACTGATAAGCCAGGCCGAGAAGCTGGTCGAGTTGCGTCGATGGCGACATCTCATATTCCACCTCTTCGGGAACCTGCTCCTGACTGGCCAGGAAATCCCTCACCTCACTCTCGAGGGCTGTGGGATTGCCCCCACTGTAAGACAGTGCCTTGCGGAACGGCATCTGAGCCAACATCGCCAAGAGCATGTGCTCGGGCATGAAGAACTCGTGCCGCATACGCTTGGCCGTATTGGTGAGCTGGTTGATGACCGTGTTCACGTCATCGCTATGTTGAAGTTTCTTGGGCATGGGCTAATCGGGTAAATAAGTTAGACGTAAAGGGTGGCCCTCCTCGCGGGCCATGGCGGTGGCGCGCCTCACCTTCGAGACAGCGATGTCGTAGCTGTAGACACCCACCACGGCCTTGTCGCTGTGGTGCACCTTGAGCATGAGCCGCTCGGCCTCGTCCTTGTTTTTGTAGAACACGGTGATGAGCAACTTCACCACGAAATCCATAGGTGTGAAGTCGTCGTTGTGGATGTATACCTTGTACCGTTTCGGTTCGCTCACATCGACACGCTGCCGTTCGAGCACGGAGGATTGCTGTTTAGCCATAAGCTGTGTTTTTTATGAAAAGCCATGGTCGTGAGATGAAAATGGCCACCGATAAATGTTGCTGCAAAAACTGCGCCAAAAAGGCCGGCACGAAAAGATGCACCGGGTTTTCTACGCCAGTGACGCCCTCACTCCGCATCCTCGCACACCATCTCGGGCCGTGCGTCGGGGTGGGCGGTGAGAATGCGGACATTGTCGAAGCGCACATTCCGGGCATGGCGCACGAAGAAACCCTTGGCAGGCAAGTCACCCCACATCGTGGCCTCAGGATACTCGGCCTCCTTCTCGTCGGCCGCCTGGCGGCGAATCTCGTCCAGGGCAGACTCCTCCACCCCTCCCTGATGATGGATGGTGACATCGCTCACCCACACGTTCTCCACAGGATGGCCGGGCAAGCCGGTCACCGAACAGCCCATCCGTCCCGCATTGTGCACCATGAAGCGAGAGATGGAGACCCCGGAGATGCGCCCCACCTGCTCCACGCGCTGTCCCTCGCGGTAGCCACGGGCCCTATTGCCCAGCCTAACGAAAATGGGGGCCTCGGTACCCTCGACGGTGAAGTCGGAGACGCTCACGTTCTCCATCACCCCGCCATCTACGATCTCGAGCGACAATGCCGACGACCCTATCCATTGGCCGAAGAACTTCTCGCGCTGGTCGTCGCTGGGCTTCACCACGATGCCCGAGATGCTGATGTTGCGGAACCCTCCATTGGTCTCGGTGCCCAGTTTCACGGCGTTGCAATGGCTCGACACCACGCAGTCGGCGATGCGGATGTTCTCGCACAGCCGTGGCGACGTGCTCTTCAGGGTGATGCCATCGTCGTCGCTGTCGGCCATCAGACCCCGCACCAGCACGTTGTGACACCCGTCGATATCAAGGGCGTCGTTGTTGTAGTTGTTGCGGTTCTGCACCACGATGCCCTCTATGCGCACATTGTCACAAGCCAGATAGTGCTGCATCCAACAGCCCGAGTTGCGCAGGGTGATGCCCCTCACCGTGATATCGCGGCACTGGATGAAGCGCAGCAAGTGTGGCCGGGTGATGCCCTCGTCGTTCCACGACTGCTTCACGAAAGCCCTTCCGCGCCCGTCGATGGTGCCCTCGCCGTCGATGGTCACCCGCTCCACGCTGTCGGCATAGATGAGCTGCACAGTCTGGGTCTGCGTGCGGAGCGACACATACGACGACCGCATAGGCTTGTAGTCGGCCAGCGAAGTGCTGCCATAGAGCGTGGCACCATTCTCCAGATAGAGGTGCACGTCGGACCGGAGTTCGATGGAGCCGATTTTATAACTGCCCGTGGGCACCACCACACGCCCTCCGCCCTCCTTGGCGCAGCGGTCGATGGCCGCCTGCAAGGCGGTGGTACTGAGCACGCAGGTGTCGCTCACGGCACCGAAATCACGGATGTTATAATCGTTTCCCCACAAGGGTAAGGCCGTCAGCAAGAGAGCGAGGCCCGTGACAAGGAAATGTATCTTTCGCATACAACAAAGGTAGTGCAAATCGGGAGGATATGCAAACAAAATATGGATTTTTTGTACACGTTTACGACAAAAACCACAACGATTCTCTTGTTTATTTCTCAATAAAACTGTAATTTCGCACACAGAACCGACATAAACCTACTTTTCATGAAAAAAATCTTAGTCACCCTGGTCTTTGCCGCCACGGCCTTCATGGCAGGGGCACAAACCTACAACGACTTGAAAAACATCGTGGAAGGCCCAACACCCGAATCCACGCTGCAACTCATGCAGACCGACACTATCCAGCATCTCATGGCCCTCTCCAACGAGGCCCAATACCGTGAGGACCAGCGCCGCAGGGTTCGCCTCGCCTACCCTGCTCCACTGACCGCCCTCACCTCGGCTTCCGCTGCCGGTACCTATAGCCTTCCCTCCGCCAATCCAGACACCCAGAATGAGATCAACTACGAGCCGCTCGACGACATCTCATGGGTAGGCGTTCCCCTGTTTTTGGCTGGCATCATCGCCAAGAGCGAGAAAGAGGCGTTCAGGCAAGACTACAAGAACTCGCCTGCCAGCACCCGTCTGCTCACCGATTTCAAGACCCACATCGACGACTACAGTCAGTTTTTCTCGCCAGCGCTCACCATTGGCCTGAAGTTAGGGGGTGTGGAGGGCCGCTCCGATTGGACACGCACGCTGGTTTCGGCCGCCATGTCGTATGGACTGATGGCCGGCTTTGTGAACGGCATCAAATACACCGCCTCTGAGATGCGCCCCGACGGCAGCACCGCCAACTCATGGCCCTCGGGCCATACCGCCACGGCCTTCGTTGGCGCCACCATCCTCCACAAGGAATACGGAATGACCCGCTCGCCCTGGTTTTCGGTGGCGGGCTATGGCGTGGCCACTGCCACCGGCATCATGCGCGTGCTCAACAACCGCCACTGGGTGAGCGACGTGCTCTCTGGCGCCGGCATCGGTATCATGTCGGGCGAGCTGGCCTACATGCTGAGTGACTTCATCTACAAGGACCGCCATTTGCTCCGCGGCCCCATCACCACACGCCCCGACCTCACCCGAAAGCACCCTTCATTCTTCGACGTGTCGATGGGTATTGGCTTCGGAAGCAAGAACCTCGACTTTTTCGATGAAGATGAAGATGAGGCCATCCATCTTAAATTCCGGTCGGCCACCTCGGTACAGGTCGAAGGAGCCTACTTCCTCAACAATTTCGTGGGTGTTGGTGGACGTCTTCGCGTCCGCACCTCCCCCATCAAGGGATGGAACGACTTCATGAAATTGGCTGAGGTCGATGCCCAGGAAACGATGGATGAGCTGAAAGCCTTGGAAGAAGATGCTACCGACTTAATTATCGATGGAAAACTGACCAACATGATTGAAGAGAAGCGGATTTCGATTGAGAGCGACCACCTGACGGAGTTTGCCGGCGACGTGGGTCTCTATTTCAATATTCCTATCAACGACCATCTGGCCATAGGCACTAAAGCGCTCATCGGACGCAGCATCATGCAGTCGCTTGACATTGAGGCTAAATTCATGGGCCAGGTCAAAGGTCTCGACTACGACATCAACATACGCGACCGTTTTATTGAAGACATCAACCTCATCCGTTTTTACGACACCGACGAATCATACGAAACCCAATGGGACTACCTAAGTGTCTCGGGTGACAACAGCACGAAATGGGGCACCGGCATATCCATTTCCTACGCCTACCGCAACAATTTCTGCTGGAAACTGTACTGCGACTACGACTACACCCGCAAGAACTACACGTTCACTTACGACCCCGCCAATTATCTTAATGATGCGTGTCCGGAACTCTATGCACTCTATAATTTCATGAACGAAACGGCCAAAACCGAGATTCACCAGAAGAAAGACATGCACCAATTCGTGATTGGCGCCTCTCTATCGATACAATTCTAATTACCAATTCAAGAAAAAAATGATGAAAAAATTAATGTTTACCCTCATGTTGGCGGCAGTGGCTGTCAACATGAACGCACAGGAAGTGAAGCAACTTCCCCAGCCCGACATGCAACTCAGCGTGACACTGACCGAAGCACTGCAGAAACGTCGGTCGGACCGTGAATACAATGCCGACCGGGACATCACCGACCAGCAACTCTCCCAGATTCTTTGGGCCGCCTGTGGTGTGAACCGCCCCGACAAGAAATTGCTGACCATCCCCACGGCCATCAATGCCCAAGACATCCAGGTGTATGTGTGCCGCAAAGACGGCGTAGCCCTTTACCAGCCCTATGACAACACGCTGAAGAAAGTGAGCGGCGAGGACATCAGGCCCCTGCTTGCTGAGCGGCAGCAGAACATGAAGAATGCGCCTGTATTCCTCCTGATTGTAAGCGACCAGGAGAAATTCCGTCATAATGCTGAGGTGTATGGAGCCATGGATGCTGGATACGCCTCTCAGGACATCTGCCTGATGTGCGCGGCATTAGGCTTGAAGACGGTGCCTCGGGCGATGATGAACAAAGAAGCCGTGGCCAAGGCGCTCGGCCTAGGCGACAAGCAGATTCTCGAACTGAATCATCCCATCGGATATTAGATTGTTGGCGGGCGATTGCCCGCCAACAGCATTAAGAGCCCATTGTTATCTCTGTGTCCACTCGGCAGAGAGGTCGTCTCCCTCGTCGGTGACAGTGAGGTCGTAAACCACTTCTACGGAGTCGTTGACATGGCCTCTGAGCTCACCGATGTAATTATTGTCGGACGTCGGGTTGAGGAATATGGTATCCACGACGAGCACTCGTCCGCTGTCTCTCTGTTCGGCAATCACCGATTCAGAGATGGTCTTGCTGAGTTTGTCGACCGACACCTCCCTTTTCTTGTTGCATGCCCCAAGGGTCATCAATGCCATCAACGCGACAAGGGTCCACCCTGCATGGTTGGAGATTCTCTTCAAGGTCTTTGTTATCATCTTTCTCATAACCACATGATTTGAATTAGGTTGACAGAATTCTTATTTCTGCAAAAGTAATAAAAAATCTGACAACTAATGTATTAGAGAGGAGAATGTTACGTCCAAGGTGGAGAATGTTACGTCCAAGGTGGAGAATGTTACGTCCAAGGTGGTGAATGTTACGCCCATTCGAGGAGAATGTTACGCCCTTTCGAGAAGAATGTTACGCTTGCCTTTGAAGAGGAGCGTGTCATGGAGGGCATTCCCGTAGGGAACAAGAGGCACGACGATGCCGCCAATATAGGAAACAGCTGCTTTGGGGCCGCGATTGCCGCCACAGAAAGACCTAAAAAGAAAAACAAAAAAGAAAAGGCCCCTTTAACCCCAAAAGAAAAAAATAAAATAAAAACTCCCCTACTACGTACGCGCGCGAAAGTAAACACGGCCTGAGATCACGTCCATACGAAAATGACACACCAATGGCAGCAAAATGCATTATCTTTGCAACAACAAAAGGATGGTTCGGGGGGGGGTAATGCTGTGCATCAATAGTTGCCGTTGCCAAATACGGCAAAGATTGTGGGATTCGGAAAAACATCTTTGGAATACCTGCGAGATAAAAACGGCTTTGTGACAACCAACAAGAAGGCTGCACCAATAAAACTTCATTTTCATTTCGCAATGAGATTGAAAAATATTAACTATTGCACAACACAATAGGATAATATGAATAAAAAACAAAATACCGACTCGACAGAACAACCGCGCATGGTGAAGTCTCATGACATTCATATCGATGCGGAATATGCAGAATGGATAGCCGAACTGAAGCACCGCTATCGCTCTGCCCAGGTGAAAGCAGCCGTCAAAATGAATGCCGAGAAGTTGTTGTTCAACCTCGTGGAAGCAGGAAATCCGCGATTATTGAAGAAATTAGTGAAGAATGACACCGAATATAGCCTATATTTGGAGTATCAGATGGGTTATAATCGTGACAATGGCACATCCATTCGTAAGAAGGAAAGTCTGTCACTGTATCTTTTGGCATCACCTCGTACACCCATCCAGAGACAGCAAAACAAAGAGACGCTGGAATTGGCCAAGAAGATTCGTTTCGAGCGTGAGCAGGAGTTCCTGGACAACCGCGAGGGGTATCGGCTGAAGAAAGAGAAAGGCATCAACTTCCTCGACTATTACCAGTCGTACATCAGCAGTTATACCAAGAAGGACATCCGCATGATTCAGATTGCCCTCAATTGTTTCCAGGACTTCCTTGCGGAGTATCATCCGCTGTTGAAAGACTTCATCCGGCCCAATGCCATTACTCATGAAATGATGGTGAAGTTTGCCGAATATCTCCAGACTCGTAGTGTGGGTGAAGGGGCAAAAAGCATCTTGCAGCGATTCAAGAAGGTGGTGCGTTCTGCCGTTGACCAAGGCATCATGGCGAAAGATCCATGCAGGGGAGTAGTCTGTGTTGTTGATGACCAGGTGCTGAAGAAAGATGTGCTCTCACAAGAAGAGATCGTTAAACTTATCAACACCCACTATCAGTTTGAGAAAGAGAACGTGCGCAATGCCTTCATCTTCTGTCTCTATACAGGCATGCGTTTCTGCGATGTCAAAGATTTGCGCTACTCGAATATTGACTACGCCAACAAACTCCTGCGCTTTGAACAGGACAAGACTAAAGGACACTCTGCCCGTAGTTGGGTCACCATTCCCCTCAATGACGGACTCATCCATCTGGTTGGCAGGTCAAAGGAAGGCGAGACAAAGGATTCGCTTGTTTTCAACCTTCCATCATACGAAAGCTGCTGTAAGTCCGTCAAGCGATGGGTGAAACGTGCCGGCATCGACAAGCACATTAGCTGGCATTGCGCTCGCCACTCCTTCGCCGTGAACATTCTCAACAACGGTGCCAACATAAAAACCGTTGCCAGCCTCCTTGGTCATAGCGGTTTGAAGCACACCGAGAAATACACCCGTGCCGTTGACAAGTTGAAAGAGGATGCCATCAATAGCCTGCCAGCACTCAACCTATAACATTGATTTATTTACTGGCGAAAAGAGAAGATATTTTTCCTTTCGCCAGCAAACATCATTGTTCTGGCGAAAGAAGAATAAGTTTAGTCCACATTGCGCATATATAGCAAGGTGGCAAACCAATCCTGATTTTATATATAATAATGTGAATAATGCTTGTTTTTAGACCGTTAATGCAATTTTTCGACTAAAAATGAGTACCTTTGTGCCGCAAATTGATTATATTGGAGATATTGTATCTCTAATGTTGTTCAACATGATTTGATTCGAATATGACGCAGAGCGAAGAGATACTGGAGCAAGGACTGATAAAGACCCTGACGGAAATGAGCTACGAGTACGTTTCCATCAAGGAGGAAGAGAACTTGCTTGCTAATTTCAAGGTGCAGTTGGAGAAGCACAACCATAAGGAGCTGGCTGCGCATGGTCGTGAACACTTTACCGATAAGGAGTTCGACAAGATACTGCTCTACTTGGAGGGTGGTACCCGCTTTGAGAAGGCAAAGAAGCTCCGTGACTTGAAGAACTTCCAGTTAGAGAACGGTGAACGTGTGTGGATTGAGTTCATCAACAAGCAGCACTGGTGCCAAAACGAGTTTCAGGTCAGCAATCAGATAACCGTTGAGGGACGAAAGAAGTGCCGTTATGACGTTACCATCCTCATCAACGGTTTGCCACTGGTACAGATAGAGTTGAAGAAGCGTGGTGTGGAGTTAAAACAGGCATACAACCAGATTCAACGATACCACAAGACTTCGTTTCACGGGCTTTTTGATTACATCCAACTCTTCGTTATCAGCAACGGTGTAAATACCCGTTACTTTGCAAACAACCCTAATAGCGGCTATAAGTTCACGTTCAACTGGACGGATGCAGAAAACGTACCTTTCAACGACCTGAGTAAGTTTGCCTACTTCTTTTTTGACAAGTGCAATCTTGGCAAGATGATAAGCAAGTATATAGTACTGCATGAGGGCGATAAGTGCCTAATGGTGCTTCGCCCCTATCAGTTCTATGCTGTGGAGCAGATACTCGACCGAGTGCAGAATTCTAATAAGAACGGCTACATCTGGCACACTACAGGAGCAGGTAAGACCTTGACATCGTTCAAGGCGGCTCAGTTAGTGAGTGAGATTGATGGTATTGACAAGGTGATGTTTGTCGTTGACCGCCACGACCTCGATACCCAGACACAATCGGAGTATGAAGCGTTTGAGCCGGGTGCCGTTGACAACACGGACAACACTAAGGAACTTATCAAGCGATTGCGTAGTGACAGCAAGATTATCATTACAACAATTCAGAAGCTGAATGTGGCCGTTACCCGTGAGTATTACAACAAACGGTTGCAGGGAGTGCGTGATCAGAAAGTGGTGATGATTTTTGACGAGTGCCATCGCAGTCACTTCGGCGAATGTCATAAAAACATCGTGAAGTTCTTCAATAACCTACAGATATTCGGTTTTACAGGAACGCCCATTTTTGCAGAGAATGCCAAACAGGAGCATACGACGGCAGAAGTATTTGGCGACTGTCTGCACAAATATCTCATCAAGGATGCCATTGCGGACGAGAATGTGCTTGGTTTCTTGGTAGAATACTATAAGGGGCAGCAGAATATAGACCTGTTCAGTGAAAAGCGCATGACGGAGATAGCACAGTTCATCCTCAACAACTTCAACAAGTCAACATTTGACGGGGAGTTTAATGCTCTATTTGCCATCCAGTCCGTTTCCGTTCCCATGCTCTTGAAATACTACAAGATATTCAAATCATTGAATCCGAAAATCAAGATTGGAGCCGTATTCACTTACGCTGCCAACGAGAGTCAGGACGATGCACAGACAGGCATGAACCAAGGCTTTGCAGATGACAAGGTGACCTCTGACGAGTTGCAAGCCATCATGGACGACTATAATGAGATGTTCAATACGGCATTCACGACGGAGAACTTCAGCGCATATTACGATGACATCAACTTGCGTATGAAGAAGAAAAAGCCGGATATGGAACCTCTTGACCTACTGACTGCTGCAGGCATTCAGTCGTACCAACCGTGTGCTGAACGAGAAGAAACGCTTTGGCAAGGTGGTATGTTTCCGTGACTTGAAGGATAACGTGGATGCTGCTATCAAGTTGTTCAGCAACAACCAGCCGAATGAATTTATCATCCGTGAGCCATTTGAAGAAGTGAAAAAGGAACTGAACAATCTCACTATTGAGTTCCTAAAGAAATACCCCAAGCCACAGTATATCGACACACTGCAAAGCGAACTGGATAAGCGTGACTTCGTACTGGCATTCCGTGAAATCATCAAAAAGCAGGCTGAGATACAGATATACGAGGACTACAATACCAATGATCCAGACCTCTACATGACCGAACAGGAGTTTGCCGATTTCAAGAGCAAATACCTGGACATCACTGTCGGCGTTATCAATCCTCCTGTCGATGCTACGACTATGGCTGCAGAGGGAGAAATTCCCTATAATGACGAAAGTGGTTTGGAGGATATAGACTTCTGTCTGGAACTGCTTCATAGTGACGT
>ONGG01000017.1 GCA_900317305.1 uncultured Prevotellaceae bacterium
GTGGAGTGCGTGGGCGAGGTGTTCAAGATCAACGGCAAGAATGTGAAACTGCGCGGCGTGAACCGGCACGACCACCATCCGCTGACCGGTCGCTACGTGGACGACGCCACCTACGAGGAGGACATCCGCCTGATGAAGCAGGCCAACATCAACTTCCTGCGAACCAGTCACTACCCCGACCGCGAGTACCTCTACGAACTCTGCGACCGATGGGGACTCTACGTGATGGACGAGGCCAACCAGGAGAGTCACGGCTATGGCTATGCCAACGAGGAGATGGGGCACGATGCCGCCTGGCAAGACGCCCATGTGGACCGTGCAGAGTCACTGGTGAAACGCGACTTCAACCACCCCTGTGTCATCCTGTGGAGCCTGGGCAACGAGGGCGGCGTAGGACCGAACATCCAAGCGATGTATGACAAGGTGTGCCAACTCGATTCCACCCGTTTGCCCTTCTATGACTGCCATCCCCGCTACTCCGCCCTACACGACTTTGGCTATCCCACTCCCGAGGTGCTGAAGAGAGAGGCTGAGAAGGAAACGGAGAAGCCGCTGATCGCACGTGAGTATGCCCATGCCATGGGCAACTCCATGGGCAACCTGCAGGAATACTGGGACGTCATCTATGCCGACTCCAGCATAGCCGGCGCCGCCATCTGGGACTGGGTGGACCAGGGACTTGTCAAAAAGGAGAATGGGGTGGAATTCTTCGCCTATGGTGGCGACCACGGTGACAAGCCCAACCTCGACGCCTTCTGCATCAACGGACTGTTGGCTCCAGACCGCAAGCCGCATCCTCACTACTACGAAGTGCAGCATGTGTATCAGCCTCTCCAATTCGAACTCCAAAACAACCGACTGCGCATCGTCAACCGCGATTTCTTCACCGACGTCAGTGAGTACGACATTGTCTGCGACACCACCGTCATCGACGGAGAACGGTTGCTGAATGTCTCTGCACGGCTGAAGGAAGACAAACCTTGGGCCAAGAAAGGCTTCGTTGTGGCCAGCGAACAATTTGTGATCTCGCCCTATGATTTCCCCAAGATGGTCAGAACAGATGAAAAGGCTGCTGCCAAGGGTGCCTCTATCGATGGGAACGATCTCGTTTCTTGGATTGTCGATGGCCGAGAGATGCTGCAGGCACCCCTCGAGCCTTATTTCTGGAAACCCGAGAACGACAACCAGCATGCAGCAGGTTTTGCACGAAGTTCTGCTGTATGGAAGGAGGCCACCGATGTCACGGTGCGATACACCGTCATCAACGACCACAGCATCCTGGTAGAATTGGACTATCGTCCCACCAGCACCGGCAAGCCGCTGCTCCCCAAACTGGGCATGCGGCTGCGCCTGCCGGCAGACTTCACTGGCATTGAGTATTTTGGGCGTGGTCCGTGGGAGAACTACCCCGACCGCAAGCGCAGCGCCTTCCTCGGACGGTACAAGATGCCGCTATCCGAATTTGAGACCGAATACGTCCACCCACAGGACAATGGATGCCGTACAGACGTGCGATGGTTCAGTATCACCAATGGGAAGAAGACCCTTAGAATCGAAGGCCTGCAGCCTCTCTGCATACGAGCATGGGACTACGGCGAAGAGGACCTTGAAGGGGTGCGTCATCCCCACGAAATCCAGCGTGGCCGTTTCGTCAACCTGAACATCGACCTGAACATCCATGGTGTCGGTGGCGTCGATTCCTGGGGACAGCCCACCCTACCCCAATACACTATCGATGCGAACAAGCCATACCACTATGGTTTTATCCTGGATTGGCAATAGCCTGAGCAATCAGCCCGCAAAGCACTTCGTCAGGCTCAATGGCTGTTTGCTTTGGCAATGTCTGAATTTCTGTAACTTCTGAACTCCCTTCAATTGGGTAAGTGGGGTTAAAACCCTTTTTCGGTGATGGTGATACGCTTGACTGATTCACCCGGGGTGGTGTCGGCCTCACGGGGGAAGTAGATGGGCATATCCTTTTGTATGGGCAGGATGCGCAACTCAAGTCGGGCACAGTCGGCGGGAAGTCGCCATAGCCCCATGAGGAAGGGGCGACCATTGTAGAAGTTGTCGGCCACCAACCGCCCGTCGGCATACAGACGGGCGCAATCGCCTTGGTAGTTGATGGTGAGCAGTCCGCTCCGCTCTTTGGGCAGGTCGATGGTATAGACGGCTGCGGCCTCAAAGTCCTCGTCAGTCGGTTCCTCAGCCACCTTGTTCACACCGATGGAGATGGTGCGCCGTGCACCAGCCTCCTGCTGTTTTTGGTAATTCACTATCTTAGGAGCCTCAGCAGGTGCTTCCTTCGGCAGGAAGAGCCGCTCGGCCTGTTCGGAGGTGAGCAGGAAGATGTTGCCGACGACAGGACGCTCCGTGCCCAGCGGTTTCAAGTTGCGCAGGGTCTTGCCATTCTCCAAGGCAATGGTCGTGGGAACGCCCTTGACCTGCTCCATGTAGATTTTACCATCGCGCTTCGCTATCAGTTGTGCCGTAGCATAACGGATGCCATCTATATTGACGGGGAAGATGCACATGGTGCCGGCCGGGATAGTCAGCCTCGGCAGTCTTACGCCACATGCCTCCAACTGCACATTACGTTTAGTGGAAAGGTTTTGCAGGCGCTCGTAGTTGTTGATAAAGATAAAGCCGCTGTTATTCTTTGAGCGGTACGACCATCGGAGGAACGAGTCATCGCCTTTGGGGATGTCCTGCCGACAGGGGAAGGAGGCTTCCATCGGAGCCAGCATCTCGCCCCAGTCGTGCAAAAACAGATGCAGTTTCCTCAACATATAGTAATGCGGGTTCTTTTGTCCGAACTCACCGAGAGGAGCCTGGAAGTCATAGTTTTTCACAGGCATGTCGTTGTAGTTCGTGGCCGGTGTGCGTTGCATCTCGTTGAGCCATGCCTTGCCATCCGGATTCGTACCGCCATGATACATATAATAGCCCAAGAGATTGGAGCCACTGCCGAGTTTTACGATGGCCATAGAGTAGGCATCCTCAGGATAGACAAAAGGCCGGCGGTGGTAGGCAGCCATCATGCCTCCACCCAGTTCGCAGGTGAAATAGGGATATTGCTCATCACCCTCGTTCAGTTTTTCCCTCTGCTCGCCCAACTGCTCGGTTGCGATGGCTGTCGAGGAACGGAACGCACGGAAGTTGAACGCCTTGTAATAATTGCCCGCGGTCTCCTCAAGAGAGCGCTCCCAGAAGCCGTCGGCATAGTCGCCATAGAGGGGGATCATCTCACCGAAGGGCACCGGTGAACTCAGTTCCGGCCAACCCGTGCGAGTGTAGAAAGGCAGGTCGAAACCTATCTCCTGGGAAATCTTTTTCAGCCGCATCAGATAGGACCCTGAGCCACGGTATTCATTGTCGTACTGACAGGCAATGACCGGTCCGCCGTCTTTCCATTGCAGTCCCTGCACCTGTGTGAAAATCTGGCGGTATAGCCGTTCCACGTACTTGAGGAATCCAGGGTCCTCCGAACGCATCTTGCAGCCTTTGGCAAACATCCAGTCGGGGATACCGCCACAGCGCGCCTCACCATGGCAGAATGGACCTACACGAAGCACCACGGGCAACTGCTCTGCCTGACAGACCTCCAGGAACTGCCGCAGGTTGCGCTGGCCGCTCCAGTCGAAAACGCCCTCAGTTTCCTCGATATGATTCCAGAACACATAGCACGCAATGACCGTCACCCCACCCTCTTTCATCTTCCTTACTTCATCTGCCCATTCTGCAGCAGGAATACGCGAATAGTGCACCTCGCCCATCACCGGACAAACACGACGTCCGTCGAACATCAGACTATACTTGTCCCATGAAATCGCCTGTACCTGATGTACCTGACTGTGCGACGACAGGCTGAAACCAATTGCCAACAACAATAACAGAATGCTTCTCATTATTTCTACGAATTAACAGATACAATAATACATTTTCGGCAAATTGAATTTCCAAAATTCTTTTGGTGTTGGTTGGGTTTCAACCTATACCCAACAACTCAATTTCAAATATCAGAGTAGAGCCACCCGGAATGCCTGGTTGGGAGAATTTCCCATAGCCCATCTCGGCAGGGATATAAACCTCCCATTTATCACCGATATGCATGTGCTGCATGGCGATGATCCAGCCCTCGATAAGGTCACTGAGACGATAAGCCAGGGGCACACCACCACGGCTGCTGTCAAACTGCTTTCCGTTGATGGTCCTGCCCGTATAGTGTGCCGTGACGATGCTGCGTGCAGTAGGTTGGGCACTCGACTGGTCTCCCTCACTCAGAACCCTGTAGTAGATACCTTTGGGCAGTGCCTTCACGCCTTCTTCCTTGGACTTTGCTATCAGCCAGTCCTTGTTTTCTTGTATATATGCTCTCTTGTTCATATTTTTCCGTTATTCGTTCAATTAGCAATTATCCGATTTCTGGCTTCGCTTCGGCATAATGACTTTTCGGAAAACGAACATTTCGTCATCTTCGCTCCAGTTGTCTGATTCTTCCTCGGGCACGGCAGGACCATGGAAATGCCTGTTCCAGAACTCCACAATCTGGAAACCACAACGGTTGACGTAGAAATGAATGTTACGTTTCTCAAAATAGGGTGTGATGGTTTCCCAAACACGAATCTCTGGATGGAGCTTCTCAACGGCTTTCCATGCAGCCTGTCCGATACCGTGGCTGTGGACATCGGGTGAAACGAAAAGCAACTCCAGTTCACCCTTTCCTGCTTTTTTGTCGATGCTCAATACCACGCCGCCTACGTATTTGCCATCTTGAACAATGCGGTATGCTTCGGCGTTCTCTCCATCGATGCAGCGCTCAATCGTGCCTCGTGAGATTACTTCTGAACCCTCCTCGGTGCAGTCGTCGCGCATGCCAAATTCGATTTGGGCTCCATATCGGAATGCCCATTGATTGTCCTTGATAAACTGCTCCCTGTCATTCTCTTGTAAAAGAGCAAGGGATATATCCAGTCTGTTGTCGTTTTTGCCGCTCATCTGAATTAGATTATATTTTCCAAAAATTCGACCTATCCGTTTGTCTTCGTCAATTCAAGGGCCTTCTTGCCTGTCAGATGCTCAATCTCCATACACAGCACCAACATTCGATGGAGGCCCTTGTCTATTTCCTTTTGCAGTGCCTCATCTTGGTTGGGGTTATAGCGGTTGCCCAGCAATCGGGCCGCCTCCAGTTTCTCTGTCTCATCCTCTATGATATGGATGCGCCCGAAAGCAATGACGCTGCGGAAAAAAGTGGTATATTGCTCGCCATGCACCTCGTCTTGGTCGATCACACAGAAGGAAGCCTTGTCGCAGTTGCTGACAGCATCCACCTTATGACCGCTCAAAGCACTATGGAAAAAGAGTTTCCCATCATGATACACAAAACTAATAGGCACGGCGTATGGGTAGCCGCCATCGCCGAGAAGGGCGAGTGTGCCCGATGTGGCTTTTTCGAGTATGGAGATACTCTCCGACTCGGCCAATTGCTGCCGTTTGCGGCGCATTTCTCTGAATTGCATGTTACGAAATGGTTTTAAGTCCTATAATCGACAAGATGAGCGTGGTAAGGAAAAACAACCGCCAGAATGTGGCAGGCTCCTTGAAAATGAAAATGCCTATAAGCACCGCTCCAACCGCACCTATGCCAGTCCATACGGGATAAGCTGTGCCGATAGGCAACACTTCCGTGGCTTTTGCCAAGAGAATGGCACTGAGAATATAGAAAACGCCGAAGGCTGTAATCCATGTATACCATTCCATACCACTGATTCCCTTGGCTCGTCCAAGACAATAGGCGAAAGCCACCTCGCAAAGACCTGCCAATATCAAAATAATCCAATGCATGTCGTGAAATCCCGATTTATCTGTTTGCGTACAAAGATACGACATTTTCCGGAAATATGCCGTTACAATCCATAAGTACTGAAAAAAAGATCAGCATTCCTACGTTTTGCAACCTCATGTGACAGGTACTTGATTGCTGAAAAAACAATCAAGTACCTATCTCACTGGTTCTCCTCTGGCACTCTTTTGTCTCAAACTAAAGCGTCCGTTTGTTCTGTCTGATGCTTGTCAGCTCGTCCATGTCGAAGTGTTCGATGTCATAACGGAGGGTTTCGAGAATCTGGGGTTTCCGTTTCAGGAAGTCGGGGCCTATGAGATTCATCGACGAGGTGTGGTGGGTGTTCAGTTCGCAGTCGCAGGTGAGCAGTTCGAGGAAGGTGTGCCTGTCAGAGCACTTTTGCGTCTTTCGATGCCACCTCGCTGATGATTTCGTCAATGTGTTCCTTCATGTTTTATCATTTCTCTTTTCGTCGAACCGTTTTATCAGTTCTGCCCCGTTACGCTCCTGTATGATTCAACAAGTTATTTGGTGATTTCAGCTATCCACAGGAATAGTTCATCGAGGGCATAATCGCCGCTATGCGGACGGTTCCAAGCCAAGAGGAAGTTCACGTCCTTGCCCGCATTCTGAAGTTTGGTGGCGAAATTGACGGGTACGGGGAAGGCCGTGTCGCGGTCGCGTGCTCCGTGACGGATGTACCAATGTGGAGCAACCGTTGTCTTTCCGTCGCCAATAAATGTCATGGGGTTCATCAGTCGCACGTTCTGGCGGATGGCATCGCTAATGGTGGCATTGTTTTTCTGGGCAGTGAAATCTGTGAAATTCACACTGCCGCCAGTCCAGTCGCCGAACTCCTCATTCTCTCCGCTGGCATTGTTGACGCCCTCTATCTTGCTGTCGAAGGCTGGAACACCCTTCAGAGCTTCAGGAATATTGTTACCCTTCAAGCCGTGTGACTGCCGCTGTCATACGTTTCGTATCACGGCGACGGCTCTGCTCTCACTCGTTCGTCATTTCACTGCCGTCCACAAACAGCCGGTGTCCGTTAGTTTTGATACGCCCCGCATCACCTTTCAGCGATGTAATGTAAGTGTCGGCCGTTAAAGTCCAGGTGCAGTCATCTCCTAAAGTCACATGCACAATTCCCGTTTCTTTAGAGACGGTGTCTCCAGCCGCATTGGTGATGTTGCCGCCTATACAACCGTTGAAAGTGGAACCGTCGGCCAATGTCAGTGTCAGTTCCGAGTCACTTCCCACTAAGATGGTGCCCTCCAACTGCTGGCGGCTCACGTTAAGCGTGGCTTTGTTTGTCGCACCCTGCCATCCGTCGGCACACACGGACAGCAGCACTTTTGCAGGATCATCGTTCACCAGTTTCACACCGTTCAGCGAGATGATGGCGTTGGTGTTGGTCACATGAAAGAGATGTCCCTGTCGGTTGGTCAGCGAGCCGCCGTTCATGGTGAAATGCGAGTTGCCGCTGTCGGCATCGCCAGAAAACGACTGGTAAATCATGATGGCATCGAGAAACTGGGCATGACCGTTACGTTGCGTGTTGCTCACCGTCATCAGGCAGTTGTTCAGCGTAATGCTGTTCTTGCCCTCAATGCATACGCCCTCCGACTTGTTGGAGGTAAGCATGGCGTCTGTCACAGTGACATCGGCGGTAGAGTAGATGACAGGTGACCCAAGTCCGTTGCTCGTATAACTGCCGCCCTCTACGGTCACTACTCCGCCTCCACGGTCGGTGCGAATGGGGGCCGATGACCTTCCGCTGGTGTTCACTGTCAGGTTTTTAGCTTTCATCACACCTCCTCCAGTGGTCATGATACCTCCTGAACCATCACCTGTGGTAGTGATTTTTGTGTCCTCGATGACGACTGTGGTGCCATCACCTTGTCCGCCGTTATGTCCGCCATTGCCTCCGTATGAGAACACGCCATTGGCACCCGTACCATCGCTGGTTATCATGCCGCCCTTGATGGTCGTGGTGCTCCCGCCCTTGACAAGCAGGGCGGCATTCACGCCGTAAAAACTGCAGTTGTCACCACCGTCTGAACTTCCTGTCTTACTGATCGTAGGCTGGAAGATATTCACTGCCTCCTTGGTGGATATCAGCAGTGCACTTTCTTCCGTCTTTTCACTCTGGTATGTCTTTCCCGTTTCTGTGGCTTTCGTCGTGAGTTCAGTAGCCCCGGAATATTTGATGTCCGTTTGGCGTGAGCCTGGTACACCGGGCTTTCCCATCCCAGGAGGCCTTCCTGGCCTTCCACCATGCAGTGGGCGTCCTGGAACTTCCCCACGTGGCCGATCGCCCTGGGGTTGTTGTGTTTCAACCTGCGCAGAGACAATCTGCAAAAAAACTATTGCCAAAAGGCAAACAAAAACTATCTTTCTCATTGTCGTTGTCAATTAATTGTGATTTTTTCGCTTTTTTTTCGTTGCAAAAATAGGCAGAAGAAGCATTTTACCAAAATCTATTCAACGAGCAGCCTGATTTATTCCATGAAATCTAAGTTCAAGTATAGGATGGCACAGATCATACCATATGGGAGATAACCATTGATGTGTGTTGTTGTTTGAGGTAGAGGGTAACATTATCCAATACATCGTCTCGGATGGCGAGAACATGATGCGCACCACTTCGGAATCTTAAAAAAACAAAAAAGTGACCTTCCATAGCGTTCGGAAAAACACTTATTTTTGTTAACTTTGCACTCGAAAGTGCACGAAGCAGTCACGCTTTTCCACTCGACCTTGGTCGATTGCCAACAAGGAAACGCAAGAAATGGAGACATTTTTCCTTTGCTTTTGCTTCATCGCAGCTTTTCAACACAGATAACGATAAGAGCCAGCTTGGTAGAGCTGGAGGGTCTGCCCCGAAAAGTACTCCGTAGTTTTTATGAATAAGAATCATGGTGTATCTTTCAAGGTGACATCCTCCATTTTGTCAATGTCTCTGCTAACAGTGATGGCTGGTGCTGCCATAGCCCCGGCGCTCAACATCATAAGACTGCATTTCAATTATGTTCCCCACTTGCTGGTACAACTTATTGTGAGCAGCCCAGCACTGTTCATCATCCTTACCAATTTGTTTTTCCTTCGCATAAGCAGGCGGTATGGCTCGCGGACTATCGCCATAACGGGATTGCTGCTTTATGTAGTCGCAGGAACAGGGTGCTATTTCACAGACAACATCTACACGCTGCTTTTTATGCGAGCGCTTCTGGGAGTCAGCGTGGGATTGGTCATGCCACTGTCAACGGGTTTGTTGGCTTATTATTTCTCGCCGGAGCGGCAGGCGGGATTGATGGGTCTCTCAGCGGCAATGAACCAGATGGGAGGAGTCATAGCCACATTGTTGGCAGGATTGCTGGCCGACATAGCATGGAACTATGCATTTCTCGTCTATCTGCTGGGACTGATAGCGTTGGCCATGGTGTGGTGTTGGTTGCCTGATGCCAAGTTGTCATCAGAAACAAAGCGTGGCAAGCCATTTGAGCCGCGTCAGCTACTGAAGTATCACCCTTCTGTTATGGGAATGCTTTTGCTGATGATGATCTTCTTCATTTATCCTACCAACTTCGCAATCATTACGTCCCGGCTGACGGTACTTTCCTCCACTGTCATCACTATCATCATGGTGGGGCTTGATGTGGTGGCTTTCTTTGTGGGACTTGCCTTTGGAGGAGTGATGCACCGCTTCCGGCTCAGTGTGAAATATTTCGCTCCGCTGTCCTTCCTGGTGGGATATGTTTTTTTGCTTTTGCCTGAAAAGCAGACCCCATATTCAATTATATACATCTGTCTCGGCTCTGCCTTCATCGGCATTGCCACTGGCATCGGCGTTCCTTATCTGAACACCATCGCCAGCATCAAGGGAGGACGCAATTCAGCTACAACCGTGATGCCGCTCCTCTCTGCGGCCTTGTATCTTGGACAGTTCGTTTCACCATTGGTGGTCTTGCCTCTTTCAGCAACCTTTTTCGGTGAAGATGATATGACAGCGCCCTATAAGACAGGTATCTTGCTCTGTTTGTTTCTGCTCCTGCAAGTATGGGCTACGCGGCATTACCAAAGCCTGCCTCCCAAATGACTTTTTTTTTTCAACTATAAAACCATCAAATCATGTCAAAGACAGTAGAAATCCAGATTGAGAAGAGCCGCGGCCTCATTGAAGGCCTGCGCCGTCATGTCAGAGAAATGGGTGAGCGTGGTGTCTCCTCCGATGAAATTAACGAGATGGAACAAGCCATCAAGATGTTGGAGGTAGCCAACACCGAAGTGGACCGCCTGCGAGGAGAACTCACCGCCAAGGTGAAAAACATGAACACCGTTATGGCTCGTGTGAAAGAGTCCTATGCCGAGAAGAAAAAGGCTCTGAAGGGCTATTATCCGCAGGAGCGCTGGATGGATTACGGCGTGCCTGACAAGCGCTGACAATCTGGCAAGATAAAAATCCGTGGCAGTCAAAGGTGACCGCCACGGATTTTTATTGATCTGGCAAATCCCAGACGAACGACGCTTTCGGCGAAATCCGAACACAGAATGTACACATATGCTTTGCGACCCACCTAAAACAAACATGTTTTGGTGTGGAATGCCGTTTGTCCTATTTAGTACGATGCAAAACGGTGGTTGCATTCCAGGGCGTTGATGCGCTGCATTTCGTCGGGAGTAAGTTCGAAGTCGAAGATGTCTTAATCCTCGGCGATGTGCGCGGCATTGCTGGAACCGGGAATGGCGATAGTGCCGCACTGCAGATGCCAGCGGAGGAGGACCTGATAGGCCGATTTGCCATGGGCTTGGGCTATGTCGATAATCACTTCGTGCTGTGAGAGCGTCTTGATGCCCGTGCCGCGACCACCCAGCGGGAACCATGCCTCGAGGATGGTTCCGAGTTTGGCGATGTGGGCCTTCACGCTGCGGCTTTGGTGGTAGGGATGTGTCTCGTTCTGCAGCACCGCTGGCTTGATGGTGGCAATCCTCATTATGCGGTCAACATCGTCTTCGTAGAAGTTCGACAAGCCGATGCTGTGAATTTTTCCTGCCTTCACGCCACGCTCCATCGCCTGATAAGCCTCCTCGTCATAGGCTGCCGTGTGGTGCAGCAGGAGCAGGTCGATATAGTCTTGTCCGAGGCGCTCCAACCGCTCGTCCACCTCACGGTCGGCATTGTTGAACGACGAGGTCCAGAGCTTTGAGGTGACGAAAATCTCCTCCCGCTTGATGCCGAAGTCCTGCATGGCGCGGCGGATGCCACGGCCCACCCCCACCTCGTTGCCATAGATGTCGGCGGTGTCGATGAGCCGCATGCCGACCTTCAGTGCATGATAGACAGACTCCTCGGCCTGGGCTGTGGTGAGCAGATATGTACCGATGCCGATGATGGGCATCTCATAACCGCTGTTGAGTTTTACGGTCTTGGTCTCGAAGTTGAATGGATTGGTCATGCTGAATGTGATGCTGTCGATGTCGTCAGTGGGTATCTCATAAGTCGAACCGTCTGTCATGTGTATTTCTGCCTTTTGGCACTGCACGTTCAAGCAGACGATGCACAGCAGAGCGATGAATGCAAATACCTTTCTCATTTGATTTGCCTTTTTGACTGTTGCATTAATCCCAAAGTTCGTAGTTCTCCATCCAGTCCTTGATCTGCTGGTAGGTCATATTGAAGTAGCGCTTCTCCTGATTGAGTGAAGCCATGCGGGCCATTACTCAATAATGCGACTAAACTTAACAATAACTATCTCATGACGTCTCTGTCTTTATCCGAGTTTGTATTCACCCGTACGGATGGCGGCAATGACACCACCGTCGATGAGCAGGTCGGTGCCGGTGATGAAGCGGGCATGCTCGCCCAAAAGGAAGGCTGCTGCCTCGGCTATCTCGTCGCTCGTTCCCGTGCGCTGTGCAGCAGAGGCGTCGATCATGCGCTGGTAGCCCTCACCATTGGCATTGAACTCATCGTAAGCCAGCGGGGTGACGATGACGCCCGGCGAGATGGTATTGATACGGGCACGGCGCTTGCGCCATGAGGTGGCAGCGGCACGCTGGGCCTGCAGATGGTTCATGCGCTTGGCAATCATGTAGGCAAAACCAGAGTTCTGCATGGCCACCTCCTGAATGAACTTCACTTCCTTCAGTTGTGAGGTCGGAGTGTTGACCAACTGCAACTCAATATCGTTGGGGATGGGATACATATAGGCAGCCTGACTGCTGATAATCAGTCCTGCCCCACCCTCGGCCATCACCTCGCCGAAGGCATCCACGGCATAGCCTGTACCCACCATGTCGAGATCGACGATATGCTCGGGGTTGGCTTGGTTGGGCGATGCACCGGCCGTGTCGATGAAGTACATCACGGGACCAAGCTCTGCGGCCTTCTTGGCGAAAGCCTCCACGCTGTCCTTCTGCAGGGCGTTCACCCGAATCGTCTCCACGTCGTACCCACAGCGGCGGAAGTCCTCACCCACGCGCTCCAATGCCTTCTCGCTGATGTCGCCCAGCAGGATTTTCTTGCCTGCACCGATGCGGCGCACAATGGCTGTTCCCATACTACCGGCACCCAAGAGTGCCACTACTTGCTTTTGTTCGTTTCTGTCGAATATCATAATATTGTCTCCTATTCATATACTCTTGATGAATTTGGCCGGATTGCCACCTACAATCGTATTCGGGGCGACATCCTTGGTCACCACGGCACCTGCGGCCACCACGGCATTCTCGCCGATGGTCACACCGGGCAGAATGATGGCACCCACGCCAATCCATGCATTGCGACCAATGTGGACGGGTTTGCAGCGCAGCACCATGCGGTTCTCGAAATCGTGGTTGTCGGTGACGATGCGCACGTTGGGACCAATCATCACCCCGTCGTCGATGGTGATGCCGCCAGCCGCCATGCACGTCAGCGAGTGGTTGACGAACACGCCACGCCCTATCTTCATCTGGCAACCGAAGTCAATCTGGATGGGCGGCATCAGATAACTCGTCTTGTCGAGACCGCCATCGAAGAGTTGCTCCTCCAACGGACGGACCAATTCCGGTTTCGGCTCCGTGGTGTTCACCTTGAAACAAATGCTGCCGCAGCGACCCATCTCCTGAATGGCCTCTGCATACTCGGGCGTTGCCATGTCGACGTCGGCCCCTGATCTTAATTGCTCGAAAATATCCATATCCTTGGTACGTTTAATTGATTTCACAATGCAAAGGTATATCGAAAAAGGCAACCCGTCGTTACACGGATTGCCTCTATACTTTCACATTTTGCGGGAAAAAGCCTCACCCCCGACCCCTCTCCAAGGGGAGAGGGGAGTGATTAGCCACCTACTATGGGAGGGGATTGTTGGAATATGTGATGTCAGACATGGCATTCAGGTATATCCTGATGGGACTTCGGTTTAGACCATGCTTGACTCTGCCCTCACTTGCTGCGGAATGGACTGTGTCGATGCCAATCCTGCTATCGGTATTGCCCATGCTTGACTCTGCCCTCACTTGCTGCGGAATGGACTGCGTCGATGCCAATCCTGCTATCGGTATTGCCCATGCTTGACTCTGCCTTCACTTGCTGCGGAATGGACTGTGTCGATGCCAATCCTGCTATCGGTATTGCCCATGCTTGACTCTGCCCTCACTTGCTGCGGAATGGACTGTGTCGATTCCGGGCTGCGCTCGGCATAGTTTAAGTAAGCTTGACTCTGCCCTCACTTGCTGCGGAATTCAGAAGGGGATTTACCCAATGATTTTTTTACATAGCGCGAGAAATGCGACACGTTTTCGAAATGCATGAGGTCGGACACTTCGGTCAGCGTCTTCGTTGTGTCGTTCAGCAGCGACACCAGTTCGAAAGCCGCATAATACTGTATCCATTGCGAGGCGGGCAGGCCGGTGATGGTGCGGCTCACTTGCGACAGATACTTCGGCGTGATGCAGAGCAGGTCGGCATAGTAGGCCACTTCGCGCTCTGTTCTGGCATTCTGCTGAGCCAGAGCAAGGAACCGTAGGAATAT
Organism: uncultured Prevotellaceae bacterium; assembly: GCA_900317305.1. GTDB lineage: Bacteria > Bacteroidota > Bacteroidia > Bacteroidales > Bacteroidaceae > Prevotella. Next base: position 13,864 of record ONGG01000017.1, read on the forward strand.
CCGCGCTGCATTGTCAGAGGTGTCCATCTGGGAAAGGCCATGCTGGCAAACCGTCCACAAGTCGTAGATGAATATCTGCATCACACGCCCCAACACCTCGCGCTTGAAACTGGAGTCCGGCATCGCCAGACGACTGCGGAAAAGGGCGAAGTCATCGTCCATCAGCCGCTGCCCCTCCTCGTCAAGATGGAACGAAGGATTGATGCGTATGAAAACAAAACCCTTCGATGCCCACACCATCTCGGGATTGAATTGCTGCAGGAACGGTCCTGACAGCAACAGCACGTCGGCCTCGAAATCCTCGGAACACGTGATGCGCTGAATGGTGTTCGACATCTGCCAGATGGCGAGGTCGCCCTGCCTAGAGGTGAACGAGTTCTTGCCGTCGGAGAAAGCCATCTCTCCTTGGCGCACAAGGATATGCACGTGGTACTTGCCGACGAACTCAGTCACTTGTCGTCCTTCATGCCTTGTGTTGATCAGATTGCATCCATAAGTCTCTTCCATCACATACATTCGTTTATCTAATAACGGAGGAAAACGGATTTTAATGTGTTGCCTTGAGATATTGCAAGTCGCCGTACCAATAAGAGGCTGTGCAACCGCCGTCAATGAGCAGGTCGGCACCACTGATAAAACGACCACGGGAGGACATCAGGAACTCTGCCAGATCACCCACCTCGTCAGGCGTTCCGGCACGACGGGCAGGCATACCCTCGATCATCCTCAAGTAGCCATCCTTTCGTGGGCCATGCAGTTCATCGTTGGCCAAAGGCGTAATGATGATGCCTGGGGATATAGAGTTGATGGTGGCGCCCCGACGTCCCCAACGGGTGGCTTCATACATCACACGCAACACATTACAACGCTTCGAGTACTGATAGGCTTTCAGCGTGTCGTTGATATCCTTCAGGAATGGCAGTTCCAACAGTTTATCCACTGGAGTAGTGGCCAGAGCCTCGTTCTGTTCCTGTGGCAAAGCGGGAAGACGATGGCCGCTTTGCGATGAGATAATCACGCCGCTGCCACCCTCGGCAATCACCTTGCCAAACTCCTCCAGCAAGACACTCGTTCCGTAGAGGTCAACACGCAGAATCTCTTCCACTGGAGCCTGTGACGGTGACACGCCAGCAGCATTCACCACGTTTATCACATCACCCTTGCTGGTGGCAAAATCTACCAGTTTCAAGATGTCCTCTTTCGAACCGAGGTCGCACTTGATAGTGGAGCACTCGAAGCCCGCATTCTCCAACGTCTTTGACGCCTGCTGTGCATTTTTCTCGCTATAATCGGCCAGCACCACATGTTTTCCTGCCGACACGCGGCGGATGATGGCCTGCCCGATGCTGCCGGCACCTACTAAAACTGATATTTTCTTTTCCATACCAAAAAATAGATTTCCATTATAACCTTAGCTGGTATTCCTCCCACGACTATATTCGGTTCTACATCTTTGGTCACTACAGCTCCTTCCCCGACAATGACATTCTCGCCTACAGTGACGCGGCCAGCACATCGTCCTCGATGATGATGCCTTCGACGCTCATAAAGAGTGAAGTGGTCTGGATAACCACATTCTTGCCTATCTTCACGTTCTTTCCGCACACAGCCGACTTTATGTTATATTATCTGGGTGCAATGCCCTGGAAAAACCGAATGCAGAGTCGATTAACTCGAACTATGCCGAGCGTGAGCATCTTCGCAACCTGTTCTTAACCAAGTGCAAAGGTACAGCGATTTTTCGATGCTCTGGTTTCACAAATTACGTCACAATTTTCACTTTTTGCACAAAAATGCGATTGAGTGAGAGCACTCCGTAGACCCGTTACATCCATAGCAAGCCGAATATCATCCCATTTATACTCACATGAAAAGGAACATACATTATGTAACATAATCTTGCAGAAGCTGCCGGAGTGTTGCTTCCGTGTTTTATTCTGGCTAAATGTTGATGCCGTAATATTGTTTGACTTCACTCATCACAAACATGCTCTCTATGGCAGCCACACTGTCAATATCACCGAGTTTGGTGAGCAAGAATTCCTGGTATTGCTTCATATCACGGGCACGAACTTTTAATAGGTAGTCGTAAGTGCCTGAGGTGTTGTAACACTCCGTCACTTCGGGTATGTACTGAATGCGCCTTACAAAAGAATTGGCTATCTCACTGTTGATTTGCTTTAGCTTCACTTTGCAAAACACCAGCAATCCTCGGTCCAATTTCTCCGGGTCAAGGATGGCCACGTATTTCTTGATATATCCCATGCGCTCCAACCTTTTCTGCCGTTCAAAAACTGGCGTGGGAGTCAGGTGGACGATGTCGGCCAGTTCCTTGGTGGTCAACTTCGCATTTCTTTGCAGGGTTTTCAGTATCTGCAAGTCTATTTGGTCCAAGTCTTCTGTCATTTTTTTCTATCTAGAATATTATTCTTTTATAGAGGTTGATGGAACCTCGATTTGGAAAAAACTTCCAAGATTTGTGCAAATATAGGTATATTTTCTGTATTTCAATCATTATTTGGAAGAAAAAACCATTATATCTAACTTTGCACCAAGTTTTTTATTGTTTTCAAAGAAGCAAATTTGACAAAAATGAGGAAACAGACAACAGCCATCAACACCCCCTTCGCAAGACCGGATGCCTATGGTTCACTGGCCATGCCTATTTATACCAATGTGTCCTTTGAGTTTCAAGACGCACAGGAGATGGCGGATGTCTTTTGCAACAAGGTCAAAGCACCGGACTATGCGAGGATAGCCAACCCCACTGTCACCCATTTCGAACAAAGGGTGAAAGCACTGACAGGGGCGGAGCATGTGACAGCCTTCAATTCCGGCATGGCCGCCATCAGCACTGCCTTGTTTGCAGTAGGCATGCAAGGCAAGAACATCGTCACCTCCCGGCACCTGTTTGGCAACACCTTGGCACTCATCACAGGAACGCTGATGCGCTTTGGAATAAAACCCATTCTGAGAGACCTTACCATCCTGGAGGCAGTGGAGGCCGCCATCGACGACAACACCTGCTGTGTCTATTTGGAAGTGGTCACCAACCCGCAGTTGGAGGTGGCCGACTTGCAAGCCATCTCAACCATCGCCCATCGCAAGGGAGTCCCCGTGATAGCCGACTCTACAGTGATACCCTTCACAGAAACGAATCTCAAAGAGTTGGGAGTGGACATTGAGGTGGTTTCGAGCACGAAATACATCTCAGGAGGTGGCACCTCACTTGGTGGACTCATCATCGACTATGGTACATTCCCGCAAATCAACCAGCGTGTGAAATACGACTTGTTGATCAACTTCGGAGTGTATATGACACCACAGACGGCATACATGCAAACACTCGGGTTGGAGACATTGGACGTTCGCTATCAGCGTCAGGCTGCCAATGCCCTCTGGTTGGCAAAGGAACTGGTGGAAACGCCAGGCATAAGAAATGTCAACTATGTAGGACTGCAAGACAATCCCTTTTATCAACAGGCCCGAAAGCAGTTTGGCCCGACTTCGGGGGCGATGCTCACCATCGACCTCGAATCTAAAGAGAAATGCTACCATTTCCTCAACCGGCTGAAACTGGTGCATCGTGCCACCAACCTCTTCGACAGCCGGACGCTGGCCATCCATCCGGCAAGCACCATCTTCGGACTCTTCCCTGAACGACAGTTGGAACAAATGAATGTGCGCCAGACAACCATCCGTTTGTCCATAGGTCTTGAAGCACAGGAGGATGTACTTATGGATATCATGCAAGCCTTGCAATATGATGATTTGTGAAAATACCTAACATATGGTATGCAGAATGCCATCAACAGGCGATTTCAAGATTGGTCAAACACCCATACCTTTGCAACGTGAATTCATCAATGAGGTTCACGACCGTGGTAACAACTGAAAAAAACGAAGAACAATATGTCAAAGATTGCTAAGAATTTAATCAACTTGATTGGCAACACACCGTTGCTGGAACTGACCGGTACGGAACAAGAACTGGGCCTGAAGGCGCAAGTCGTTGCAAAATTGGAGTTTTTGAACCCTCTCCGCAGTGTGAAAGACCGAACGGCGCTGGCCTTGATTCAACGGGCAGAGCGAAAGGGACTCATCGGCAATGGCACAACCATCATCGAGCCGACTTCGGGAAATACGGGGGTGGGATTGGCGTTCATCGCTGCCATCCACGGCTATAAACTCATTCTCGTCATGCCGGATGCCATGTCGTTGGAGCGCAGGACACTGTTGAAGGCGTTGGGCGCCGAGTTGGTTTTAACTCCTGCCTATGAGGGCATGGCAGGTGCCATCAGCAAGGCCAACGAATTGGCCAAAGAGATTGGAGATGCCTATATTCCACAACAGTTTGAGAATCCTGCAAATCCTGATGTGCATCGTCGGACAACAGCCGAGGAAATCATTCGAGATACGGATGGAGAACTTGATTTCTTCGTGGCAGGCATCGGCACGGGCGGCACCATCACCGGGGTGGGACAAGTGCTGCGTGCGTATGACAATAAGGTGAAGATTATAGGCGTGGAACCATACACATCGTCCGTTCTCAGCGGCGAGCGCCCAGGGCCTCATAAGATACAAGGCATAGGTGCTGGATTCCAACCCAAGACGCTTGACACGACGGTGTATGATGAAATCCTACGCATTAAAGACCACGAGGCCTTTACCGTCGCCCGTCTGCTGGCACGAAGGGACGGAGTCTTGGCTGGTGTTTCCAGTGGAGCCGCCGCAGCCGCCGCCATCAAACTTGCCCGACGTCCCGAAAACAAGGGAAAACGCATCGTGGTTCTGTTGCCGGACACTGGCGAACGCTATCTGAGTACTGCACTTTACAAATTTGAAAAGGAATAAGCACATGGCTGAGACAAGAAAACTATCCATCATCGCCTTCAGTGGCGATTTCGACAAACTCACAGCTGTATTCACATTGGGAACTGGAGCAGCCGCCGTGGGATATGAGGTGAACATCTTCTTCACATTCTGGGGGTTGGATGCCATCAAGCAAAAACAAGGTCGCTCCTTCACGGGCGGAAACTGGCTGACAAAGACTTTCGGTTTCATGATGGGTGGACTGAAAGTCACGCCTACAAGCCGATTCAACTTCCTCGGTGCGGGTCCGAAAATCTTCCGTCATCTGATGCGCAAAAACAATGTCGCGACGCTCGAGGAATTGGTGGAAGCGGCCAAGGTGTTGGGCATCAACCTCTATGCCTGCGAAATGGCCATGCATGTGCTTGGACTGAAAAAAGAGGACTTCATCCCTGAGGTGAAAGACGTTCTCGGGGTGGCGTCATTCCTTCATCTCTCAGAAGGAGGACAGACGCTGTTTATCTAATTGACAATAAAATTAAACAAAACATCATTATGGCAACAATCACATTGGACATCACGAAGGAGCATTGCCCGATGACCTTCGTCAAAACGAAAATCGCACTTTCGAGACTCCAGACGGGCGACATATTGGAAGTGCTGCTCAGTGAAGGCGAACCTCTCGACAACGTGCCACGCAATGCCAAGGAGCAAGGCTACAATGTCATCAGTGTGGAGCATGTGGAAGGCACGACACACAAGGTAATTATCAAGAAGTAAAATAATAACAATAAAAAAGGAGAACATTATGTCAGATTCAAACCTTCAGCGCAGTGTGACCACTGCCACCGCCAGAAGACTGGCGACAACAACCAAAACCGCCCCTCAGATGGGCAGCATCACCCCAAGATTGCTGTTGAAACTGTTGCCTTGGGTGCAAGTCAGCGGTGGCACTTTCCGTGTCAACCGCACCAAGGTGGAACTTCGCAAGAGTGAGCGCCTCCCCATCCAGTACCTCAACGGCGAACCGTCATTCTCTGCCAAGAGTCTGAAAGCCATCCCGCTGTTCTCGGATTTCGAAGACGAGATTGTAAACAGGTTGGCTCGCTCATTTGAGACGAAAGAGGTGGAGATAGGCCAACTGTTCGTTGAGGAGGGCAAGGACAAACAGAAGTTTTTCATCGTGGCCAACGGACAGGCAGAGGTCATCAGCCGAGGGCCTCACGGTGAGGAGTTGCGCATTGCCCTTTTGGGCGATGGGGAGTATTTCGGGGAGACTGACCTTCTGGATGACGCAGAGTCAACGGTTTCCGTACGTGCCGTCACGCCCACCATTTTCCTCGGCCTGAAACTAAATGACTTGGAGAGATTCATCAAGGAGGTGCCCGACTTCCGCGAGAAGTTCAATAAGGCCGTAGACAAGCAGCTGCGCTTGAAGGCCACGGTGAACGACCACGGAGAGAAGCACATCGACCTTGTCAGCGGACATGAGGAGGATAACATCATCCCAGAAACGTACATCGACTACGAAGAGAACCCTACGGAGTATCCTTTGAACACGCTGCAGACGGTCGTCCGTGTACACACGCGGGTCAGTGACCTTTACAACAACCCTTACAACCAGTTGGAGGAACAACTCAGGCTCTCCATCGAGAGCATCAAGGAACGTCAGGAGTGGGAACTCATCAACAACAAGAGCTTCGGTCTGCTGGCAGCTGCCAATCCTGCCTACCGCATCACCACGCGCTATGGTTCCCCTACTCCCGACGACCTTGACGAACTGCTGTCATTGGTATGGAAGGAGCCTGCCTTCTTCATCGCCCATCCGCGTGCCATCGCTGCCTTCGAGCGTGAGTGCACATGGCGTGGCGTACCCCCTGTGACCACCGATCTCTTTGGCACGAAGGTCATCCTGTGGCGCGGTGTTCCATTGATACCATCCGACAAGGTGGAGGTGGAGGGACAATACCTAACCGGTCGTGGCGTTGGCACCACTAAGATCATCCTTGTGCGTGTGGGCGAAAAGAACCAAGGTGTAATCGGCCTGCATCAAAGCGGCATCCCGGGCGAGATTGCCCCATCGCTGTCGGCCCGTCTGATGGGACTCGACAAATTTGGCGTGGCTTCCTATCTGCTCACCAAATATTTCAGTCTCGCATCGCTCACCGACGACGCCATCGCCGTGCTGGAAAACGTTGAGGTGGGTTACTATCATGATTATCAACATAGAAACAAAGTGGAGAAGTAAATGATCAACCTGTCAGAACTCAATAGTTTCCCGTCATACGACGGTTCGCTTGCTCTTCTGAAGGAACTTGCTCAGAAATATTGTCCTGAAGAGGTTCGGGAGATTCGTCAGAGCATCTTGCCCGACGAGTCCCTGAATCTCAAGGAACTTGAGACGGGATTCAAACAATTGTTGGCTGGAGGCAGCGGACACAGCCCGTTGCCTTACGTCGGAGACACGGACGCAGAGACAAGGACGATTCCTCAGGAGGACGGCTTCGGCATCGGCATCCCCGAGACACAGAAGTTGCGCGACCTCAACTACGAGGAGTTGGACACCCTGAACGCTGAAGAAATAAAAAAGGACTTTCCCGTGCTCAACCAACAGGTGAACGGCCACGACCTCGTATGGCTTGACAACGGTGCCACCACACAGAAGCCCCTGCAGGTCATCGACAAGATTTCGGATTATTACAAACATTACAATTCGAACATTCACCGTGGTGCCCACACCTTGGCAGCACGTGCGACCGACGCATACGAGGAGGCGCGAGAGAAAGTACAACGATTCATCAATGCCCGCTCGAGCGAAGAAATCATCTTCGTGCGCGGCACCACGGAGGGCATCAACCTCGTGGCGCAAACTTACGGGCGACAGTACCTGACGCCTGGCGACGAAGTCATCGTTTCCGAACTCGACCACCATGCCAACATCGTGCCGTGGCAGCGCATCTGCCAGGAGCGGGGAGCCACACTGAGAGCCATCCCCACCGACCAAAATGGTGACCTGATACTCTCGGAACTGGAACGGCTCATCACGCCGCGAACCCGCTTCGTATCAGTAGGCCATGTGAACAACACTTTCGGCACCATCAACGATGTGGCGCGCATCATCGACATCGCCCACTCACATCAAATCCCCGTACTGATAGACGGTGCCCAGTCGATAGCCCACACACCCGTGGATGTTCAGCAGTTGGGGGCAGACTTCTTCGTCTTCAGCGGACACAAGATTTATGGTCCCAACGGCATCGGCGTGGTCTATGGACGTAGGGAACTGTTGGAAAAGATGCAGCCCTGGCAAGGTGGTGGCAACATGATCAAAGACGTGACCATCGAGCGCACCGAGTACAACGTACCGCCAGCACGGTTCGAGGCTGGAACACCCAACGTGGCCGATGCCATCGGACTGGGAGCCGCCCTCGACTACGTACGGCATATCGGAATCCGCAACATCGAGCACCATGAGCACCAACTCACGGAATATGCCCGTGAACAGTTGGCCCAGATCCCCGGTCTGACGCTTATCGGCAATCCCAAGCAACGTGTCTCTGTGGTGAGTTTTGTGCTCGATGGCATCCCCGTGCCCGAGACTGGCACATTGCTCGACAAGCAGGGCATCGCCGTGCGAGCAGGGCACCACTGTGCACAGCCCGCCCTTCGTGCCTTAGGCTACGAGATGAGCGTCCGTCCTACATTCGCGCTCTACAACACCCGTGAGGATGTGGACAAATTGGTAATAGCAATCAAAAAAATCATAGGAAGATAAATATGGCAAAGATTACAGTAAACGGAGAGTCGCAGGAGGTGAAATTGCCCCTTGCTCTCACAGAACTCATCAAGCAAAACAATGTCGAACAGCCCGACATGGTGTCGGTACAGGTCAATGACGACTTCGTAGACCGCACGGAATGGGATGACATCCAAATCAAGGAAGGTGACAGCGTGGACTTCTTGTATTTCATGGGAGGGGGATGTTTTATTTGAAATTGACAATTGACAACCATGATAGACTTTTCAGAAGAACAGATACAGCGCTATTCCAGGCATATCCTGCTGGCGGATGTCGGCGTGGAGGGTCAGGAAAAAATTATGAATGCCAGCGTACTTGTGGTGGGGGCCGGTGGCCTGGGGGCGCCCGTCTCGCTCTATCTCGCTGCTGCTGGCATCGGACGCATCGGCATCGTGGACGCCGATGTGGTGGACCTCTCCAATCTCCAGCGTCAGGTCATCCATTTCACCAAGGATGTGGGCGTGCCGAAGGTAAGGAGCGCAAAGGAGAAAATCGAGGCCATCAACCCTGATGTGAAAGTGGACACCTACTACGAATTTCTCGACTCGTCGAATGCGCTCGACATCATCAAGGAATATGATTTCGTTGTTGATGGCACGGACAACTTCCCCGTGAAGTTTCTCATCAATGATGCTTGCGTGATGGCAGGAAAGCCTTTCTCTCATGGTGGCATCCTGCGTTTCAATGGCCAGACGTTCACCCATCTACCTGGCACTGCATGCTATCGCTGCATGTTCAAGGAACCGCCTCCGGCAGGTGCCGTTCCCACATGCTCCCAGGCTGGTGTGCTGGGTGCTATCGCTGGCATGTTGGGCACCATTCAGGCTGCCGAGACGCTGAAGTATTTCACCGGCATAGGCCAACTCCTGACCAACCGGCTGCTGACATTCGATGCCAAGACCATGCAGTTCCGCACGGTCAACGTCAGGCGTCGAGACACATGTGCCATCTGCGGCTCCAATCCCACCATCGACCATCTCATCGATTACGAGCAACCTATATGCGAACTCAAGAAGCATTAAGATGACCATACCACGACAAGTAATAGAAGAATTGATAGAACAGGCAAGGCGCGATGCTCCTGATGAGTCATGTGGCTACCTGCTAGGAGAAAGAACGGATGAGGGAGACGTCGTCACCGAGAACTATTGGATGGAGAACATCGACCACTCGCCAGAACATTTTGCCTTCGCCCCCAAGGACCAGTTTGCTGCCCTGAAGTACGCAAGAAGCAAAGGTCTGAAAATTCTTGCCAACTGGCATAGCCACCCGGCGTCGCCTTCACGTCCGTCACAGGAAGACCTCAGGCTGGCCAACGACCCCACCATCCGCTACGCCATCCTTTCCCTGCATCAAGGCATACATCTTAATTCCTTCAAAATCCTTGGCGGCGAAGTGGTGGACAAGGAAATACACTTGTGATAGGAGAAAAAAAGAAGATGGTGGTGTCGATAGGTGGAAATGTGAAAAATTTTCAGTAATTTTGCCATCGAAATGGATTGCAGGAGACTTATCGGTTGGCTGATGGCCATGACTTTCCCAGCCTCGTGGACCTACGGGCAGGTGGCAGAAGGCAGGGACTCGTCGGACGTGCAGGCGCTCGACGGGAAGCAACTGCAGGAGATCTTCGTCTCGGCGTATGGAGCAGGACGTGTGAAGGCCAAGGGCGTCGGCAATACCGAGGTGATCAGCAGCGGCGAACTGCTTCGCGCCGCCTGTTGCAATCTGGGCGAGAGTTTCACCACGAACCCATCCGTGGATGTGAACTATGCAGATGCCGCCACTGGCGCTCAACAGATCAAGCTGCTCGGACTGAGCGGCACCTATGTGCAGATGCTGACGGAGAACATTCCCAATTATCGTGGTGCAGTGGCTCCCTATTCATTGGGCTTCATACCTGGTCCGTGGATGCAGAGCATACAGGTGTCGAAAGGTGCCTCATCGGTGAAGAACGGCTACGAGAGCATCACAGGACAAATCAACGTGGAGTTCAAGAAACCCCAGGGCACGCCCTTTGTCGATGCGAACCTGTTCTACAACACGAAAGGCAAGGTGGAGGCAAACCTCGGTGCCAACCTGCACCTCACTAGCCGCTGGAGCACCGCCTTGTTCGGGCACTATGAGATACTCGACAAGGCGCACGATGGGAACGGCGACGGCTTTGCCGACATGCCCAAGGTGCGCCAGGGCTCACTGATGAGCCGCTGGGCGTGGCTGAGTGACAACTATGTCTTCCAGGCATCAGTAAAGGGACAGAAGGAGCATAGGGAGAGCGGGCAAATAGGGCACCATGCCACGGAGAGCCATCCATACCTCATCGACATCACCAACGAGCGGTATGAGGCTTTCGTGAAAAATGCCTATATCTTCGACCCGGAACATTCGTCGAACATCGCCCTTATCCTCTCGGGGTCCACACACCACCAGAATGCCCTTTACGGACACAAGCAGTACGGCACCAACCAGCGAAACGGCTATGCATCGCTGATGTTCGAGACTGACTTCAACGAGCATCACAGCCTCTCTACGGGCATGAGCCTCAACCACGACCATTTCGACAGGCCACGGACAAGCGGCCAATGGCCGGAACTCTGCGACGAGACCATACCAGGCGCTTACGCCCAATACACATACAAGATAGGAGAACTGTTCACCCTGATGGGAGGACTTCGATGGGACCACAGCAACATCCACGGCGGATTCCTCACCCCTCGCATGCATCTGAAATTCTCGCCAAATGACAAGTTGACACTGCGAGGCTCAATAGGGAAAGGCTACCGCACCAACCACGTGATGGCGGAGTACAACTATCTGCTGGCCAGCAGCCGGCAAATCATCATCGATGAGAAACTTGACCAGGAAGAGGCATGGAACTATGGCGTGAGCGCCATAGTGAGCATCCCCATCGGAGAACGGAAATTGGAACTTAGCGCCGAGTACTACCACACCACCTTCCAGCACCAGATGCTCATCGATATGGACAGCAACCCACATGCTATCCATTTCACCAATCTCGTGGGCGACAGTTACTCTCACACCTGGCAGGCGGAGGCCACCTACCCACTGTTCGAGGGTTTTACCATCACAGCAACCTACCGCCGCACCAACGTCAAAGCGACCTACGGCGGAATTCTCAGGGAAAAGCCCCTCACCAACAGATACAAGGGGCTGGTCACCGCCCAGTACAAGCCAGGCTTGGGTAAGTGGCAGTTTGACGCCACCCTGCAGCTCAATGGCGGCGGGAGGATGCCAGACCCCTACACGACAGCCGACGGTAAACCGTCGTGGGACAGCCGCTACAAGGGCTACGAGCAAGTGAGCGCACAGGTGACCCGCTTCTTCCGCCATTGGAGCATCTACGCCGGTGGCGAGAACATCACGGCACGAAGGCAGAAGCATCCCATCATCGCCGCTGATGATCCCTGGGGAACGAACTTCGACGCCACGATGGTATGGGGCCCCATGCACGGAGCCATCTATTACATAGGAATAAGAATGAATTTCATCAAGTACTAAAACAATATGAGAACAAAAGTATTATTCATCGCATTGACATTGGCTGCCTCCTGCTTTGCCAAGGACATCAAGACCGTAGTGTTGACCACCACGCCTGAGATACACTGCACAGGCTGTGAGAAGACAATCAAGGAGAATATCCGCTTTGAGAAGGGTGTCAAGACCATCAAGACCAACCTCGACAACAAGACCATAACCATTGATTATGATGCCGACAAGACCGATGTCCCCACCATCATCAAGGGATTCCAAAAAATCGGGTATGAGGCCGTAGAGGTGAAGCCAACCCCCAAGAAGGCTGATGTTGATGCAGAGACAGGTGCCACCAAGGTATCAAACAAACAATAAGGAAATGAATTTCATATTCATATCGCCACATTTCCCGCATACGTACTGGCAGTTCTGTCAACGGCTCAGCCAGAACGGTGTGAGGGTGTTGGGCATTGCCGACGCGCCCTACGAACAGTTGAAACCCGAACTGCGGGAGTCGCTGACAGAATATTACCGCGTGGACTCACTTGAGGACTACGACGAGGTGTTTCGGGCTGTGGCCTACTTTGCCCACAGATACGGGAGAATTGATTGGATTGAATCGAACAACGAATATTGGTTGGAGCAGGACGCCCGATTGCGCACTGATTTCAATGTGAGCACTGGCATCAAGTCCGACCGCATCAGGGGCATCAAGGAAAAGTCGGCCATGAAGCGTTACTACGAAGAGGGTGGCATCCCAACAGCCCGACAGATTCTGGCATCAGAAGGCTATGAGGCTGTATGTCATTTCGCCAGGCAGACAGGCTATCCCATCATCTGCAAGCCGGACATCGGCGTGGGTGCCAGCGGGACATACAAGATAGACAGCGACGAACAACTTTGGGCGTTCTTCAACACTGTCGGCGAAGGGGTGGGAAACTACGTGGTGGAGGAGTTCATCACAGGTGACATCTGCTCTTATGACGCCGTGGTCGACGCACAGGGCAATGCGCTCTTCGAGTCGATGACCGTGTGGCCGCCGTCCATCATGGATATCGTGAACCTACGGCTCGACCTCGCCTATTATGTGGACAAGGACATGCCTGAGAATCTCCGCACTTGGGGACGCCGCACGGTGAAGGCTTTCGGCATAGGCAGTCGTTTCGTACATCTGGAATTCTTCCGCCTTGACCGACGGCGCGAGGGTTTGGGCGAGGAAGGCGATTTCGTGGCTTTGGAGGTGAACATGCGTCCTGCCGGTGGTTATACTCCCGACATGATCAACTACGCCCATTCCACCGATGTCTATAAGATTTGGGCCGACATGGTGGCATTCAACGAGAGCCGCACCACCTTGGGTGAACAACACTACTGCGCTTTTGCCAGCCGCCGCGACATCTACCATTACGTCCACAGCCATGACGAAGTGCTCGGCCGATACGGCGACCGCATGGTGATGTGCGAAAGGATGCCGGAACTGTTCTCGGCAGCCATGGGACAACAGATGTACACAGTGAGGCTCGACAGCCTCGAAGAAGTGAAAGATTTTACAGCATTCGTACACGAAAAATTACAATGAATATCAATTATTTCAAGAAATACAGCGCCGCCCTCGGGCGGGAAATGGAGTACAAGACTTACGGCACCAACGGTCATCCCGTGCTGGTGTTTCCATCACAGGACGGACGGTTTTACGACTACCAGGATTTCGATATGGTGGGCGTATTGTCAGGTTTTATCGACCGTGAACTGATACGTCTGATATGCGTCGACAGCATCGACCGCGAGACGTGGTCGGACATCCAGGGCGACCACCATCGCCGCATCGAACTTCATGAGCGGTGGTTTCATTATATTGTCGATGAACTCATTCCTGAAGTCAGGCATCACGACAATGAGACCTTTATCGTCACCGGGTGCAGCATGGGCGGCTTCCATGCAGGGAATTTCTTCTTCCGCCGCCCCGACCTCTTCGACACGCTATTGGCTCTGAGCGGCCTCTACTACGCCAGTTACTTCTTCCCGAACTACAGCGATCCCCTCATCTACGACAACTCACCCTACGACTTCCTGCGTGGCATGCCTGCCGACCACCCCTATTGGAATGTCTATCGCCATCGCAGCATCGTGATGTGTGTAGGACAGGGAGCCTGGGAGGACGAGTTGCTGGAAAGCACCCGCCAAATGGATGCCCTTCTCAGCGAGCGGAAGGTTCCGGCATGGATAGACTATTGGGGACACGATGTTGCCCACGACTGGGCATGGTGGCGCAAACAGATAGTTTATTTTATGAGTCACCTGTTGACTGAAGAGACGGTGGAGTATATGATTTAATGCTGGTTGCTCAGGATGGCGTGATGAGAAGACGATTCGCAAACATATAAACAACGTTTTTACTGAAAATGAAGTGCCCAAAGATATCAACACGCATTTTTTGCGTGTTGATAGCGTGAAGCAACCTGTGGCTTTTTATACACTTGATGTCATCATCTCCGTTGGCTATCGTGTGAAAAGTCAACGAGGTGTTCAATTCCGCCAATGGGCCAACCAAGTATTGAAACAGTATCTCATCAAGGGATATGCTGTCAACCAGCGCATACACAGCGAGCAGATAGCAGAACTGTGCCAACTGGTGCAGATGGTGGGTCGTACCATACAACACCAACAGATAGAACCAAATGACGAAAATGGACGGAGCAATGAGAGCCATCATGCTTGCATGAATGGCCGAGTCACGTCGGACATAGACGAAGTCAACCAGGCATTGTTCGACATTGTAGTGGACTACACTTACGCTCTCGACACCCTTGACGACTACGACTACCAACGTCTGCGTGTGGCAGAAACCACCCAGGAAGACAAGTTCCATGCCACCTACGAGAATGCCATGGAAGCCATCAAGGCTCTGCGGGATAAGTTCGGAGGCAGTTCACTCTTTGGCAATGATAAGGACGACTCTTTAAAAAGCAGCATCGGGCAGATATACCAGACATTATACCAGACATTCGACGGCGAGGAACTCTACCCCAGCGTCGAGGAAGGGAGGGAGCGCGATGTTGATAACATCGTGGAGGGTACCCCTTGTAGCCCTCACCATGATGATTGCTGAACCGACGCGCCAACAAGAGCAGAGTCAAACTTGTTTGAACTATACCGCGTGAGAAAGAGGAAGACGAAGTCAAAGCAAGACCGAGGAAAAGGATGTCATGGTAAAGGTGGTTGTGAGCTTAATCAATCAACAAAATCTTTAGATTAAACGAATATTGAGAGTGTGTGCTTTCCTTACAGCCAAGTGAGAAAATAGCAAAATGACAATCAACAAGCGAGAATCATGTCAAGAACAGAAGTGAAAAAACACATCAAGTCTTAGGAAAGAGACCCTCTATGGATAAAGCCAACAATGTGCAGCGCTTGTACGAGGTATTTGTCGAGATGCGCATGTGCTTCAAAAAACAATCTCAAAAAAATTCATGGGTCTTTTCATCATCCCAACTGACAGTTTCATCAAAAAACATTATACACATTTGCTAATTCTGACAAAATCTGCTACTTTTGCAACAACGCAAACCAACTACAGACATATCACCATGACGAAACATCACTTTAAAAACCTATCAACTCTGCTCCTTATATTCCTAACCACGCTTTCCGCCACCGCGCAGGAACTCACGGTCAAAAGCATGTCGAAAACCATCGACCAGACAGCCAACCTCGCTGAGAACCTGCATAAGGACAAGAACGGAGAGTATGGTGGGTTGGTTAAAGTCCATATCGCAGCCCCTGACATCAAGTTTGAAGGCTGGATTTTGGAGCAGAAAAAGACCAATCCGAGCGAATATTGGGTCTTCATGGCAAAGGGCAGCCGACGTATCATGGTCTATGCAGAGGGCTATCTTCCCCTGGAAGTCTATTTCCGCGACTATGGCATCAACGGCATTGAGCCTCTGCATACCTATCTGCTCACCATCGTACTTCCGAAATCCTTCACATCGAACGTCCCTACCGTTTCTGCCGACATCTCCTCCATGTCGTCTGATGATTTGAACAAGTTGGGTGAAGACCACTTTAATGGAACGAATAGTCAGACGAAGGATTTTTCCAAAGCCATGAAGTTTTTCCGTCAGGCTGCCAACCAGGGCCATGCCCGCGCCCAAGCCAACCTTGGTATGATGTATCATTTAGGTCTTGGCGTGGAGAAGAACAGCAAGGAGCACAACTATGCCGAGGCATTGAGGCTTTACCGCCTGGCTGCCGACCAAGGCGATGCCAAAGGGCAGAATGGACTTGGGAAGATGTATAGTGAAGGCAACGGCGTGAAGCAGGACAAAATGGAAGCACTGAAATGGTATCAAAAAGCAGCGGCACAAAAATATATAGAAGCCATGAACGTTTTGGGCGACTGGTACTATTCCGGACAAAACGTGAAACAGGACTATGCGGAGGCGGTGAAATGGTACATGCAGGCGGCAAATTTGGGAGATGCGACAGCACAAGTCAACTTAGGTTGGTGCTATGAAGAAGGTTATGGTGTGAGGAAAGACTACACCGAGGCCGCCGAATGGTACCGTAGGGCGGCAGAGCAAGGATCTGCAAGAGCACAATGCGACTTGGGTTGGTGTTATTACAATGGCCATGGTGTAATACGAGACTATACCCAAGCTGTGAAGTGGTATCGCAAGGCGGCGGAGCAGGGATATGCGACAGCGCAATGTAGTTTAGGCAGATGTTACGATGAAGGCTATGGTGTGGAGAAGGATGCCACCCAGGCCGTGGAATGGTATCGCAAGGCGGCAGAGCAGGGAGATGACAGGGCACAATACTGCTTGGGGGCATGCTATGCAAATGGCTCAGGTGTCGCACCAGACTACACCCAGGCTGTGATATGGTACGGCAAGGCGGCGGAACAGGGATATGCATGGGCGCAATACAGTCTGGGTTGGTGTTTTTCGCATGGTAACGGTGTCTCAAAAGACTATACCCAGGCTGTGGAGTGGTATCGCAAAGCGGCGGAGCAGGGACATGCGGAAGCGCAAGCCGATTTGGGCACGTACTACACCTTAGGCCGTGGTGTGGAGAAAGATGATACCCAAGCTGCGGAATGGTACCGCAAGGCTGCCGAGCAAGGCGTTAAAAGGGCGCAATACAACTTGGGGGTAAAATATGAAACTGGTAATGGCGTTGCCCAAAATATAACTCAAGCTGTAGAGTGGTACCGCAAGGCTGCCAAGCAAGGGCTAGGGTTAGCGAAAGTCAAGCTTAAGGAATTGGGTTACGAATAACAATAGGTACAAAATACCCACACGCTTGCCATCTACCAACACGTCGGCGTCCAGGGGGCGGTAGTTCACGTTCAACAGGCCCACAATCTGCTGCAGGGCGGGGAACGTGAGCGTGCGGCTCTCTTTCTCGCTGAGACGATGAGAAGGAGGAAAGCAATAACGGAAAACCATTTCCAAAGAAAAAGAACTTCAACACAAAAACCACCACTTTCGTCAAATAATGTAAAAAAACCTTTGGCAAATGACAAAAAATTGGTATTTTTGTGAAAAATTTCAAAACACAATTATTACCATCGCCTAATGGAAAAAGAGAAAACCTTAGAGAGCGGTTTCATACTCAAAGGAAACCATGACTACACTATCCTGAAAACACTCAACCGAGGCGGCTTCGGCATCACCTATCTCGCAGAGGCCGAATTTATGGACCACCACATCTCACAAGTGGGTACCTATGCCATCAAGGAGTTCTTCCCCGAAGATTTGTGCCACCGCAACGACGACCAGTCGGTGGAACCCATCGGTGCCAAGAAATCATCTTTCAAAGAGTCTTACGACGAGTTCAAGGCCGAGGCCGACTGTCTCCACGGACTTCATCACGAAGGTATCGTACCCGTAAACGAGGTGATAGAGACCAATGGCACCGTATACTACGTGATGAAATTCCTGCGAGGGAAAACCCTTGAGGAATATGTGACCGAAAAAGGTGGACAGATTGACGAAGACGAGGCCATTGGCATCATAGACAAGGTGGCCGAGGCCATTGGATACTTACACGAGCAAAGCATCCTTCACCTGGATGTGAAACCCGATAATATCATGATGACTGGTGAACAACCCGTTCTCATCGACTTCGGCTCGTTCCGCAAATACAAGCCCAACGGCAAACTCGACACCAAGAAGACGGCCCGTTGCGTAACCGACGGTTTCTCGCCCAAAGAGCAGTATGATGGCATCGACACCTTCACCCCACAAGCCGATGTCTATTCTCTCGGTGCCACCCTTTTCTATATGCTCACAGGCAACACACCCGTTGAGGCCGAGGAGATGAGCAAGAAGTGGGTTTATCTGAACGTACCCAGAGGGGTGAGCGAGCAGACCACCGAGGTGCTGGCCAACGCCATGGCCAAGTCGTCCGACGACCGCATTGAGAGCGTGAGCAAGATGGTGACCGCCCTTCATGGCAAGCCGGTTGGGACAGAGAGGAAGAAGGTAAAAACTCGCCTGCTAAAGGAGGATGATGAGGAGAAGAAAGGTAAAAAGATGAAGATGTTGGCGATGGTTGCCGCCGCAGTTGCAGCCTGCCTGCTGCTGTTCTTCTTCCTACTGAAGCCCTCATCAGACAAGCCATCCACCGATGACAATGAAATCGTTGCTGGTGCCGACTCCGTGCAGGCCGACAGCACAGCTACAGCACAGCCCGAGACAGCCCCTACCACCCCGACTGCTACTGCGGGCACTCCCCAAACGCAGGGTACCACCGTGCAGGCTGCGGATCCCTCATCCACTGCAGCCGTGCAGACCAGTCCTGCTGTATCTCCACAGACACCACCACAACAACCTGCCGCAACACCCGTGCAAGCTCCCGAGCCTGTCCCCGCCAAACCCGCTGTGGCCTCCTCGGGAACGCTCGACCTGGGCTATGCCGTTTGGAACGGAGGGATTGCCGATGGTAAGCCCGACGGCAAGGGCACGATGGCCTTCAAGAGCAGCCATCTCATCGATAGCCGCGACATCGACCATAACACCGCATCATCAGGCGACCAAATCACTGGTGTATACAGTAAGGGGCACCTGGTCTACGGCACTTGGACCAAGACTAATGGAGAAACTAAAAAAATAATGATAGGACAATGAACATCGCCATAATCAAGACCAGAACGATTCTGCTGGCAGTCACGGCCCTTCTCACAGCCACTATGGGCTATGCCCAGCAGTTTCAGGCTTCGCACCTGAAAAAGGCTGCCACAAAATTGAAATTCAATGCCAGCGACCTCGTCGCCGACACACTGCCGGCCACCCTTCAACTCAAGACTGGCACTCAGCCCATCGTGGCCCGAATCGACAGCAAGGGAGTGGTGGAGCACTTGGGTGTGCCCCTCTTTGCCGAGGAGATGCGACAGCTCCAGCCATCGCCCATCTACGACTACCTCGAGTATACCGTGCTCGACCGCCTATTCAAGGTAAGTGAGAACACGCTCACCCATCA
Source organism: uncultured Prevotellaceae bacterium (assembly GCA_900317305.1). Lineage (GTDB taxonomy): Bacteria > Bacteroidota > Bacteroidia > Bacteroidales > Bacteroidaceae > Prevotella. Next base: position 33,449 of record ONGG01000017.1, read on the forward strand.
GGACCTGAAATTCGAGAAAGGCAATTTGGCACAATTGGCCAAGGTGAACGACGAGGCCGATGGATGCACTATCGAGAACCTGGCCGACAAATACTACCGCGTGAGATGGACCAAAGGCGAGGCCCCCATCGTCATAGTGAGTTTCCCCATCAATTACGAGCTGCTGGCCAACAGCAACCGTAAGGAATTGGAGCTCAACTTTATCCGTGACATCAAGACCTTCACCGACAATACGCCTATGACGCAGAAAGACCTGAGCGCCCAGATGGTGGCCACCAAAGACCCCGACCTGTTCGTGGTGCCTGGCGAGCATTATCTCATCAATGAGATCAACAGCAACCGCTACCTCACCGTCAACTCCAAAGACACTGACGGAGGCAATGAGCATCACCTAGGGTTCGTCTTCGACCGCCATCAGCCCCAGGAATCGTTTGCCAACCTCATGGTAGAGCCCGACATGCCCATCGACAGCGCAAGGATAGAGTTGGAATTCGTGCTCGGCAACTACAAGCGCGACACCGTGAATGTGGCCTTACGCGACTGGATGGCATTTTGCCGCAAGCAGGGATGCCAGCCCTACTTCGGTTTCGAAGAGAATAATGGTGGCACCCTCACCGGCACCCTCATTATGCGCAACAAGCAGTCGGGCTACGACCATATCGTGGCCGTGAGGGCCGAAGAGAGCGAGTTCTTTGCCGACCATCCCCTGGTACATGCCAAGGTGTATCTCTTCACCCCCTCATCCAACGTGAGAAACCTCTTCGGGAAAGCTACAAAATCAAACCGTCCACGCATCAAATACGCAAAATGAGCATACGTACAATTATCGCCATCGCCATGATGGCCTCCACTGCCACAGTCACAGCACAAGATGTGGTAGAGCAAATCAACGCGATCAAGCTCGACCCACAGTATATTTATGGCGAGGCCTCGCACGAGAATGCCGACACCGCATTCATGGCAGCGGTCTTTGACCTGAAAATGAACTTGGAAGCCAAGTTGAAAACTCAGCTCGACCCTGGCATGCTGAAAAACAAGGTGAAGAAACTCTCACGCCCCCGCGGACAGCGTGTCAAAGTAATGGCTTATATCAAGAACGAGGATGTACTCAGCATACCCCCAGCCGTTCCCACCACACCTACGGCTCCCATTGATGAGGAAGCTTCTGAAGGAATCGTCATGATGCCCTCACAAGTGCCCCCCCCACCACCACCTTCTCTACAAGCGCCACCGCCTGCACCTGCCCCGGTTGCCTCCACCACGCCCGGTCTCTGCTCTCTGGTGAAAGAGCTGATGGACACCGAGCACCTGCAAGAGGCCTTGATGGTGCTCGAAGGGCATAACCGCAGGGGCACCGTAGGCGAGTTCGTGCCCTACTCCAAGGCGCAACGCCCCCAAACCATGTACCTGCTCATCTTCGACCGCGAATACAATATTCCGCTGGCTGTGCTCACCCCCGAGAAGCCCAACGGCACGAGAGACAACCTTTACAAGAATACGGAGGATTCTCTTTCCAACTACTCTGACAAGATAGCCGTTTGCTTTACCTACAAATAAAGATGAACCGATAACGCATTTTTACAACAACCATCACATATCTACTTTGAAACTACAAAAACATCTATCATGAGACGAATATCTGTTCTTCTATTGCTCACCATGGCGGTCTTCACCGGCACATGGGGGCAGAACATCACCTTCAGGTTCTCCGACGGAATCTACAACGAAACGCTTAAGAACACCGTCGAGAGAAACATCAGCGCGCTGCTTACCAATATCAACAAAGCCTCTCAGCAGAAAGCCACCAAGATAAACATGAGCGGAGTAAGAATGGTGCCGCAGGCCCTCAGCGCATTCAATGAGCTGTGGGAGTTCATGCCATTCAGCTGCGACGACCGGAATAATGTGGAGCGGTGCATTCAGACCGTCACCGGATACCAGGTGAGAGGCATTCCCGTGACGGTGACCAACCAAAGCGAACTCGACGGGCAACCTGAGCGCGAACTCACCATCGGCTTCAACTCCAGCGGCGATATCACGGGCGTCTACTTCGCGCTCGAGCAGCACAACATCACCAGCATCATGCAAAACGGCGTGGAGGTGAAAGATGCCAGGCAACGTGAGGAAATCCTCAACTTTGTGGAGCGCTACCGAAGCTATTACGACCAGAAAGACCTCAAGTCGATAGAAGACATCTTCAGCGACGATGCCATCATCATCACCGGCAAGGAAGTGAAGCGCAAGTCGCCCGAAGGGTTCATGGTCACCGTAGCCGAGTATAAGGAGCAAAACAAGCAGCAGTACATCGAGCACCTGAGGGGCATCTTCAAGCGCAAGAGCTTCATCAAGGTGGTGTTCAAGGGCATCGACGTGGTCAGGCACCCCATGCGTACCGATATCTATATGGTGACCCTGCACCAGAACTGGCGCACACCGGGCTACGAGGACAATGGCTATGTGGTGCTGCTGTGGCAGTTTCCCGAGAATGGGGGCGACCCACGCATCATGGTGCGCACGTGGCAGTCGGACAAAATCGTGAGGACAAAGGACGATGTGTTCAAAATAGAAGACTTCAATATCAATTAAAACCATATCATCAACCATGAAAACAAAACTTCTCTTCAATTCTCGCGACGAACTCGTGGCCATCGATTTCGACCATGTGGCCGTGGTTCAGGCCGATGGCAACTACTGTCGCGTAGTGTTCATCAACAAGCATGAGGTGAGCCTCGCCATTGGCATCAACAAACTCTCAGATATGCTCCGGCAGGCAAAGTTCGAAAACGCCTTTTTCGTGAAAATCGGGCGGAGCTTGCTGGTGAACCAGGCTTTCCTCGAGCGCATCGACCTGCAGAAACAACAGATCACGCTTACCGACAAAGGCTCCTCGGTCATCCGCATCAGCGTGACCAAAAACGTGCTCAAAGCCTACAAAAACTTCGTGAGCGATAACTTCAGAATCTGAAAAACACTACCGCTATGCAGACATTCATTATAGGCACCGACGGCAACCAGCCGTTCAAGATAGCAAGCCCGATGGTGAGCCGCGAGCACGCCAAGGTGACCATCGACGATAAAGGACAATGGACCATTGAGGACCTCAACTCCACCAACGGCACGTTCGTGCGCGATGAGTCAGGTCGGCTTGTCAGGGTGAGTCAGATGCCTATCACCCCCGAAACATTCATCTGCCTGGGCCCCGACACAGCGTTGGGATGCAAATTCTATGCTTGTCACCTCATCGCTGAAGATGGTGACTACAGCCACGAATTCTCACTGCTCAAGAAATTCAGCAAGGAGTACTCCGAGAAGATCGCACGCGTGGAGCGTACCAGCGAGATGGTCACCAAATCTATCGGAAGCATCTCGTTGGTCCTCCTCGCCGGTTCTTTCCTCATCGCCGACCAGGGCACCAATGTGCAGCTCCTCAGGGTGGGAACGGCACTGAGCACCTGCAGCTCGCTGCTCTACTCCCCCCGCAAGACCATCAAGAAACTCAGCACACATTATACTGAACTCTTCAAATGTCCCAACCCCAACTGCAACAGCAAACTTTCGCAGAAGGAGATAGACGACTGTCAGTGTGTGAAGTGCAAGGCCCATGCCTGAGTCAGATAACCAATCATTTGTCTTTACCAATAAATTGAATTACCAACTTTAAACCTTAATTACAATAATGAAAAAGCTGATCACATGCATCGCCATCATCATGATGATGCCCTTGCTTACCATCGCACAGACAACTTATGTGCTCTCTACCGGAGTGTCAAACTACGGCAATCCCGATGTCAATCTGAGAAACACCACCAAAGACGCCAAGGCGTTTGCCGCCCTGTTTAAGAGTAGGCCCAACACCAAGGTGTCGGTGGTTACCAGCTCGAAAGCTACGAAGAGCAACATCCTCAAGTATCTTAATGCCATCAAGACGCTCGCCAAACCCCAGGACAAGGTAATCTTCTTCTTCTCCGGACATGGCGACACCGACTGTTTCATCGCTTACGACGGTGGGTTCTATTATAGGGAACTTATCAACACGCTCCGGCAGATGAAAACCAACAAGGTGTTTGTTTTCATCGACGCCTGCCTTTCAGGGTCTGTACAGTCGTCGGCCTCCGAATTCCAGTGGACGGGCGACAATGGTGGAGCCATCTCGTTCATGATGTCGAGCAGGGCCAGCGAGTACTCCTTCGAGAACCGGTGGCTCGACAACGGATTCTTCACACAGGCGCTGCTGCTCGCTTTGCGCGGCAAGGGCGATACCGACAGCAACAAGAAAATCACCCTCATCGAGGCATTCAAGTATGTGCATAAGGATGTCACCACCAGGGAGAGCCGCCAGCACCCACAACTCATCGCCAACAAGTCGCTCTACGACGAAGTGCTCATCTCATGGTGAGGTTCGTCACCCAAAGTAGGAGGTTCGTCATCTTTATGCCAAGCATTCGTCAAAGATGCCTCAGAACATTTGGATTCTGATTGAATCGTGCCTAACTTTGCGGTAGAAATAGAGAACAACAACCACATTTACAAACCAAAAATCAAATCATTATGAATACGAAGAAAATTGACAACGGGTCAACCCCGAAAGGTGGAAAAGACAATACCAGAGTAGTGCTCACGGCGGCAGGTGCCGTGGCTGTGGGAGCAGGTGCCGGTCTGGGTGCATCGAGCCTGATGGATGGTGAAGAGGAGAAGCCTGTAGACGAGAAAGAAACCCAGGAACAGGAACAGGAGAACCAGAACCAGACCCAGGAGAACCAAAACCAGGAGGCCAACAACGCCGCGCAACAGCAGCAAGCGCAACAGGCACAGCAACAGCAGCCCCAGCAAGCACAGCAACAGCAGCCCCAACACACCAACCCCACCGATCCGACCCCCATCGCCACCGACAATCCTACTGGCGGTCAGACCAACACAGGCGGTCAGACCAACACAGGCGGACAGACCAACACAGGCGGGCAGACCAACACAGGCGGGCAGACCAACACAGGTGGTGGAACCAATAGTGAAGAGGTCAACGCCGAGGCAGTGGCAGTGGCCGAACATATTCTCGAAACCGACGATATCGATCCCGACGACATTGACGGTGTGGTCGACATTGCCTTCCAGGAGACCGACGTGCTTTATACCGAGAATGGTGAAGAGATTCCCGTAGCAGCCGTGACGACCCCCGATGGTGGTGAGTATCTGCTCGCCGATATCAACGGCGACAGGGTCTACGACATGGTCTACGACATGGACGGCAACTTGGTCACCAGCGTAGAGGCCGGCCTCAACACCAACGATGCCCAGTTGGCACTCGACGAGAATGGCGGCTACATTCCAATCTCTGAAGACGACCCTGTACTCCAGGACGACGGACTCGATGAGGATATCGTTGCTCTCGATGATACCAATAGCGGTAACAGCGTGATGGAGGAGATCGACGACGACGAGGATGACTTGGACGAACTCTTTGAAGATGAGCCCGAGGTTGATGTGGCCGAGATGGTTGAGCCTGCCACCGGATTAGACATGGGAGACGACTCAGACCTCGACAGCGACTTGGTGGATGCATAACCCCTAACACCGACCGACATGAGTACAGAGAAAATAAAAGTCACATGTCCGAAGTGCAAGAAAGCCTTCGCCATGAACAAGCCCGCTGCTCCTGGGAAATACAGCGTGAAATGCCCACACTGCCAGAACGTGATGGGCCTTCAGCTGAGACCCGTGCCAGTGAGAATGGGGCAACCCAAGCCAGCCGCCAAGCCAGAGGAGCCAAAGCCAGTTCCTGCACCAGCACCGCCTCCCGCACCAGCATCGGCACAGCAGAACACCGCACCTAAAATGAAAATATCGTGTCCGAAGTGCAAGAGACCCTTTGCCATCGTGAAGCCTGGTGCTCCTGGAAATTATATAGTGAAATGCCCTCGCTGCCAAGGTGTAATCAAGCTGGGGTTGGGGACGAATCAAGCCGGAAAGACACAGCCTAAACCCGCTGACCAACCCAAGCCCACGGCTCAGACAAAGCCTGCAGAAGTGCAACAGCAGAAGAACGATGAGAAAATCCCCCTGTTAGGGAAGGCCATTTTCACCAACCGCGGCATCTATGTCGTCAAGGAGAAGGTGGTGGCTGGTGTGAAAAGCCAGTTCGCCTGTCCAGAATGCGGCAAGATGGTGGTGGTGATGAACAACAATACGGGTAAGTTCTATGTGAAATGCGCCCATTGCGGCACCCCTACTATGATTAAGGTAGTGGACGAGGAGCCCGAGGCCCAGAAAACCGGGAAAGTGAAGAAACCTACCCGCAAGCTGGAAACCGACCGGCCCGTGGAGAGAGGACAGCTGATATGGGGAAATCTCTTCAGGCGTAAGCGCCATGAGCTCAGAAACGGATCTACCGTAATCGGACGGAAAGACAGCGAGCAACCCTCCGACCTGATGTTCGACGATTCCACGATGAGCTGCCGGTCGGTGAGACTCGATGTCGATGGCAACGATGGAAGCTGCAAGCTTACCGTGCTTCACGCCACCAACCCAGTGACCGTAAATGGTGTCAGCTTCCCTGAAGGAAGTTCCATCTACCTGAATTTCAACGATACGCTGAAAATGGGACGCACCTCTATCGTATACTGCAAACTGAAATAACAATGCGAATACAGACCTCCTCCCCTTCCGTTTTCCACTTGATGGGACAACGCGATTACCAGCAAGACAGTCTCTTCCCCAACAACGAAGAGGCTCTCCTCCAACATCACTTCTTCATCGTTTGCGATGGTGTGGGAGGATGCGAGCACGGTGAGCTGGCCAGCCAGACGGTGACCACACGGATGGCGGAAATCCTTGACAATGTGGACTGGGAACAGGAGTTCACTGCCGAGCACTTCGCCGAGGCGCTGGCCATGACCTGCCACACGCTCGACCAAGTGGCTGCGGGAGTCGACACCGCCACCACGCTCACCTTGCTCTGCACGCACTCCACGGGATGCCTCATGGCCCATATCGGTGACAGCCGCATCTACCAACTGCGCCCCGGCAAGGGCATCGTGTACCGGAGTGAAGACCACTCGCTGGTCAACGACATGGTGAGGAGTGGAAAGATCACCGCACAAGAGGCTCTCACCCACCCCGACCGCAACGTCATCACCCGGTGCTTGCAGCCCCTGAGCGGAAGGACACACGACAGGGCCACCGTACGCACGACCAACGACGTGAGGAAAGGCGATCTCTTCCTGCTCTGCTCCGACGGCGTGACCGACGATGTGGATGATGCCACTCTTTGCGAGCTGCTCCTTGCCGACGATACCTGTGAGTCGAAGGCCAACCGTCTGGCAGCGCTCTGCGACGATGCCGACGACAATGCCACGGCCATCCTCATCGAGGTGAGTGGCGTGGAGGATGCCACGGAGCCCATCTACGACACCATACAGGAGGTGGCCCCTCAAGGAGAAACGGTGCTCAAGACATCGGTCTGGTCGAGAATCAAGAGACTCTGGGAGAATCTGTAAACATTCATTTCTATTATTATCACCACTACAAACAGGGTGCCGGGCACCCTTAAAAAAACAAACAACTATGAGAAAGATATATTTCATCTTGATGGCTATTGCCATGATGTCGGTAGCTTGCAGCGCACAGGCTCAGAAACAACAGAGGAAGCCTTCGAAAGTGCAGGCCAAGAAAGATACGCTCACCATCATACAGGAACGTGTGAATGCCGGCGACGCCACTGCCATGAACATCCTGGGCAGCTGGTACTACTCCGGACAAAACGTGAAGCAGGACTACACCCAGGCAGCCTCGCTCTTCACCAAGGCAGCCGACAAGGGCAACGTGCAGGCCATCGGCAACATGGCCATGTGTTTCCAAACCGGGCACGGTCTGAAAAAAGACTCCGCCATGGCTGTAAAACTATACCAGAAGTCGATCAAAGAAGGCAACAAGGCTCTCATCAAGCAGCATGAGAAGTCGGCCAAGAGCGGCAGCGCCTTCAGCGGCATGCTCCTCTACGACATCTACCACAATGGCATAGGCGTGGAGAAAGACCAGAAAGCAGCGCTCACCAACCTGAAGTATGCTGCCGATGCCAACTCCACCGAAGCGCAGCTGAAGTATGGTTTGGCATGCATGAACTCCAAAAGCTTCACCCAGGCAGCAGCCGTTTTCGATAAACTGGCGAAGAAGAACCACCCCACGGGCATCTACTACACGGGTTACCTCACCTTCAAAGGAATGGGCGTGGCACAAGACAAGGCCAAGGGTATCTCCTACCTGAAAAAGGCTGCCAATCTCAATATGCCCAATGCCAACTACTACCTAGGCAAGGCCTATCTTGAGGGCGACGGTATAGAGAAAGACGAGGCAAAAGCCATTGCCCATCTTGAAAAGTCGGCAGTCTCGGCCTTCCTGCCCGATGCCAAGTGGATACTCGGCAACTGCTACCTCAATGGCGAAGGCGTGAAGACCGACTATGCCAATGCTGCCGCTTGGCTGGCCGAGGTGGCCGCACACAAAGACTATACCGACAAGTTCAACGACCTGCTCAGCGAGAAACGGCAGGCCAATTTCAAGACCTATCTCAAGGGGCTGAAAGACTACTACGTGAACAAGGATTTCGCAGCCGCCATGAAGAGCTTCAAAGAGCTCGAGAAAGCCAAGAATCCCGAGGGTATCACCATGCAGGCCCTCTGTCTGCTCAACGACAACTACGACAAGCACAATAGCAAGAAGGGCTTGAAACTGCTCGAGAAAGCTGCCGAGAGCAGTGCCATGGCAGCTTGCAAACTGGGCGGTATCTACGACCAGGGAAAGTTGGTGGACAAAGACACCAAGAAAGCCGTGCAACTGCTCGAGAAAGCTGCCGATAAGGGCAATGGCGAAGCTGTCTGCCTCTTGGGTATGAAGTACTTCAAGGGCGAGGGTGTGTCGCAAGACTATGCCAAGGCCGCAAGCTACCTGCTCAGGGCCGAGGCCATGCATAGCCTCACCGTAGAGGGAGCCAAATGTCTGGCAAAATGCTACCAGAACAAGGTGAACTCGCTGCCCGATCTCCGCGATGCCGCCGAGCGCATCCAGAAACTCTCCAACACCAAGGAAAACGACGCACTGGTCAAGATGCTCCGTGCTATCTAAATGCTTAATTAGGAGTGGTCTGACGACCACTCCTAATTATTCACACCAGTTAAATCACGCCCTTATTCATTATTTCTTCCACAACCCAACATTCGATGGAAACTATCCGTTCAGTCTTCCTTCTTCTCGCAGTCTTCTTCTCCGCCACATATACCATGGGCCAGAAAATGACGGTTAGAAACATGACTGTTTCGGCCGACACTATCGCAAGGTCGGCAGAAAATCGGCGTGTTGATCTCAATGATAACTATGCCGGACTAGTGAGGGTGCATTTGGCTGCCGATGGTGCCGAATTTGAGGGATTGGTGTTGGAGCAGCGCCAGCAGACCGACGGTACATATTGGGTATTTATGGCCAAGAATAGCAGCCGGCTGCTTGTCAGGGTTCCGGGATGCCTGCCTTTACCCATTGATTTCCGAAACCATGGAATTGCCATGATAGAGCCATTGGTCACGTACGACCTTTTCATCGCAGTACCCCAGACAGTCCAAGCCCAGCACGATGATGGCATGCGGTACTTGGCCATGATGGTAGAACCAGAAAATTGTTTGGTGTTTGTGGATGGAGAACCACAGCCTCTTGATAACGGAGAATTGACCATTCTTCTAGCCAAAGGCATGCACAACTACAGTGTGTCGGCTCCTGGATATCGGAGCGAAGAGGGTTCGTTTGAAATCGACGAGGAATCTCAGGTGCTGAAGGTGAGCCTGGCATCGATGAAAGCCACCCTTAAGGTGGCAGGAGGAACAAAAGGAGCAAAGATGCTAATCAATGGCCTCTCACTCGATATTCCATGGAGTGGAGAGATGGTTCCGGGTAACTATATGGTGGAGTCGGTGCTCGATGGCTACAAACCATATCGCCAGGATATTTCTCTGGAAGAGGGCGAGACACGCGTCATCACCCTGCCCCAACTAGAGATGATTACCGGAAGGCTACATGTCGACTGCCAACCGTCGGGCGCCGAGGTCTTCGTCGACGGCAAGAAAATCGGCAACGCTCCCAATACGTTCGCACAAATCCATGTCGGAGAGCATCGCGTTGACATCAAGAAATCGGGCTACCAGAAACTTACCAAAATAGTTACGGTAAAGGAGAATGAACAGACCAAGGTCTCGGGCACACTTGCTGCCACATCATTGGCCGATGCCTATCCACAAGCCAAGGAGACTTTCACCGTCAAGGGGGTTTCATTCGTTATGATAAGGGTGGATGGCGGAACATTCATGATGGGCGGAACCTCTGAGCAAGGTGAAGACCCAAAGGATAACGAGCGCCCTGTGCATCAGGTGACACTCGACACGTATATGTTGGGTGAGACAGAAGTGACACAAGCCCTATGGACTGCGGTGATGGGCGACAACCCGTCGAAGCAGCAAGACAACCCCAACTGCCCAGTTTCAGAGGTGTCGTGGGATGACTGCCAGAGATTCATCAAACGGTTGAACGCGCTCACTGGCAAGACATTCCGCCTGCCTACTGAAGCGGAATGGGAGTTTGCCGCCCGGGGTGGGAACCTTTCGAAGGGTTATAAGTATAGTGGTGGCGACGATGTCGACGAGGTGGCATGGACTTTCAGCAATGCCTCCTTGGGAAAAGATTATGCCTATCTTATCCAACCCGTAAAAACGAGAAAGGGCAACGAACTCGGCCTTTACGACATGAGTGGCAATGTGAGTGAGTGGTGTGAAGATTGGTATAGAGGCTCGTATTACAAGTCTTCTCCTGATGAGAATCCCAAAGGAGCTGACAATGGCACACAACGTGTCGTCCGGGGTGGTTATATACGTGCAGACTTAGTTCGGGTTTCGGCCAGAGACTATCATTCTCCTGACATGCTGTTAGGAAGCAATTGCTTTGGATTGCGCATTGCCATGTAGCTGTTATAACGATTAATTTGCATTGGGAAACAAACAATATGTTGATGAAGAAACTGACAGAAATACTGCTGATTGTTTGGGCTATAGGATTTGCCCTGCCTGCCATGGCTCAAGAGCTGACAGTGGAGAGCATGGTGGCCACAAACGATCAAACGGCCAACGACTCCAAGTTTATGAAGCAGGACAACAAAGGCGTGTATGCCGGCCTGGTAAAGGTGAGGATTGCCGCCGACAACGTGAAGTTCGAAGGCCATGTGGTGGAGCAAAGCCATCACGGTGCTGGTGAGTATTGGGTTTTCGTGGCCGACAAAAGCGACCGTCTTAGGATCTTGACACCTGGCAGCGAACCCTTGGAGGTGCGTTTCAAGGATTATGGCGTCAAAGAGGTGTTGTCGCGATACACATACGTCCTCACTATTGCCAGCCAAACAGGAGGTTCAGCTGCCAAGCACGCACAATCATCGGCATACGGGAACTTGAATGTGGACTGCCGGCCTGTAGGTGCCGAGGTGTATCTTGATGGCCAGCTGATTGGCACCTGCCCTGGAGTGTTTAATCAGATATCCGTAGGCAGTCACATGGTAGAGGTCAAGATGGATGGGTATGCTACCTTCACGCAACGAGTCTCCGTCGAAGAGAATGCGAAAGTGGACGTTAAGGCCTCTCTCTCTGCCATACAAAACAAGACAGAGTCATTCACGGTCAATGGGGTGACATTTACTATGGTCGAGGTAGAGGGTGGCACGTTCGTTATGGGGTCACCGTTCGACAGCAGCGTCGCAGAGCTCGATGAGCGCCCTCCACACCCAGTCAGTCTTAGAAGTTTCTTCATCGGACAGACCGAGGTAACACAGGCTCTTTGGGAGGCCGTAATGGGCAACAATCCTTCTTCACAGCAAGTGGGCGACGACAAGCCCGTGAACGAAGTGAAGTGGGATGATTGCCATGCATTCATCTCCAAGCTCAACGCCCTTACTGGCAAGACTTTCCGACTGCCCACCGAAGCCGAATGGGAGTATGCCGCACGAGGAGGAAAATATTCGCGCGGATATCAATTTGCGGGAAGCAATGACATCGACGCTGTTGCATGGCACTATGAGAACAGTCATTTCAAATTATATGCCGTGGCCCAAAAACGACCCAACGAACTAGGTCTCTACGACATGACGGGCAATGTGAGTGAATGGTGTGAGGACTTCTACGACGACATGTATTACAGTCATTCACCGTCTGACAATCCATGCAACACCAAGGAGTCGAATTATCGGGTGTCAAGGGGTGGTAATTATAGCCGCAAAGCTGAAGGCTCTGGGGTCTGTGACCGGTACGCCAAGAGTCCGTCCTTCTCTGACAACTACACAGGTCTCCGGCTTGTCGGTTCGTGGTGAGACATGATTTCTGTTATTTATTAGGAAAAACTTTTTTTATGTTTACAATGAGAATAAAAACACTCGTCATCATTGCTTTTGCCGTAACCTCATTAGCCATGGCACAACGGCAGGAGGCCGTCTCAGAAACCATCAATGTTCAAGGACAGTCTTTCAAAATGATAAAAGTAGAGGGTGGCTCCTTCAAAATGGGGGCCACTCCTGAGCAAGGACTTGATAACAGCGACGCGAAACCTGTGCACGAGGTGACACTGTCCTCATTCTTTATTGGAGAGACGGAAGTGACCCAGGAACTGTGGGAAGCTGTTATGGGCAAGAACCCTTCTTTTTTCAAAGGTAAGAATCTGCCCGTCGAAACAATCATCATGTCTGAAATCCTGGATTTCATAGAGAAGCTCAATACGCTCACAGGCAAGACATTCCGCTTGCCTACAGAGGCTGAGTGGGAGTTCGCCGCACGTGGTGGCAACAAGTCGAAGAACACCAAATACGCAGGAAGCGACAATGCGGAACAAGTGGCATGGTTCTTATCCAACAGCGGGAAAAAGGCGATTGTCGACGAGATGGAAGTGATGAATGCCGAGAAGAATGGCAACAAGACACACAAGGTGAAATCAAAGGTATGCAACGAACTGGGTCTCTACGACATGAGTGGCAATGTTTTTGAGTTTTGCTCAGACTGTAGCTTACGCAACATCGTTCCATACTTTCCCCACCCTCAGACAAATCCAAAATTCTCCAAGTATCCCGATCCCGCCGGAATGACCGACAGGACCGTATACATCATGATCCGTGGTGGATCATGGGTAAGAATGCCGATGCCCTTGGCAGGTCGTGTGGCGATACGCGACGGTTCGGCTAACAACGCCACTGGCTTCAGGCTGGTGATGGAAGAATAGTAGCGAAGCGGCCCTAATGGACGCGCGACACAAACGTGATTGAGCTAGAAGAATTTTGAAATATCAATAAAAATTGCTATTTTTGTGCCATCGTAACCTTAATTAGACATATTCAACTATGAGAAAACTGAATTTCTACCTATTGTTCATCTTTATTTTCCTTCCTTTACTGTCATTGGCACAGGAAATCGTGGTGACATCTATGCTTTCGTCACCTATGGATATGACCGCCAACCTGAGTGAGAATTTACATAAAGACAAGAAAGGCGTGAACGGCGGACTGGTGAAAGTGCTCATCACAGCCAATAACGTGACGTTTAAAGGCGATGGCATCTTGGAGACCAAACAATTCCAGACGAGCGAATACTGGGTATTCATGGCCAATAAAGCCAACAAACTCACCGTCCAGGTAGAAGGATGCGCCCCGCACACCATCGATTTTCGCGAATACGACTGTGTGGTAAGCTCGCTGACCACCTACGTGCTCACGCTCAAAATCCAGAACTCTGGCAACACATCGGGCGAGTTGCTGGTCAATTACCTGCCGCTTGATGCCGACGTTTATCTCGACAATCAGAAACTGGGCACCTCGCCCAATGTGTTCAGCCAATTGGTCGTCGGACAGCACGATGTCTCCATCCGCAAAAGCGGATACAAGACCCAGACCATAGAGGTGACCCTGCAGCCGAATGAGCAGCAAAGCATAGAGGGGAAACTGACAGAAGCTACACCGATGACCTTCACCGTGAACGGTGTGTCGTTCAACATGATTCCTGTAGAGGGAGGCACATTCATGATGGGTGGCACCGAAGAGCAAGGCGAGGATGTGGTTAAAGACAGGGAACTGCCAGTGCACCAAGTCACCCTCTCCGACTTCGTCATCGGCGAGACACCCGTGACCGAGGCACTATGGAATGCCGTGATGGGTACAGGTTCCAATGACAGAGACAATGGGAAATACGATGAGTATCCCAAGGCAGACGTGAGGTGGAACGACTGTCAGGATTTTATAAAGAAACTGAACGAGATGACGGGCAAGACTTTCCGTCTGCCCACAGAGGCAGAATGGGAATTCGCCGCCCGAGGGGGCATCTGGTCGAAAGGCACCAAATACGCAGGAAGCAACGACCCCGACGAGGTGGGCTGGAGCGAGAGCAATACTTCAAAAAAGAAGCCCGTGAAACAAAAGAAACCCAACGAGCTGGGACTGTATGACATGAGTGGGACGATGGGCGAATTTTGCCAGGACAAATTCGCAAAATATGGCAAGAGCCCAAAGACCAACCCTGTGGGCACCTCTACAAAATCAGACCGCGTGATACGCGGAGGCAGTTGGTATCACTATAACGTAAGGGGAAGGGTATCCAACCGTCAGTATCTGCCACAGGATAAACTGAACGATACTACAGGGCTGCGACTGGCCATGTAGGCTAATCTATATAATCATTACTTACCATGAAGAAACAAACCTTTTTATTACTTATTTTGACGCTCCTGTATTCCATGCCTTTCATGGCCCAGGAGCCAGTGGTGAAGAGCATGCTGTATGCTGCCGACGACAATACAGCCACACTTGAGGAGAATGTGCACATTGACAATAATGGCAACAAAGGTGGCATGGTGAAGGTTCATGTCAATGCCGACAAAGTGACTTTCAAAGACAGCTATATCTTTGAGACACGGAAACATGCCGAAGGAGAATATTGGGTGTTCATGGCGAAAAACGCCAACAAGATGACCGTCTATATCGAAGGATTCTTGCCATTGGCCGTCAATTTCCGCGACTATGACTGTGTGGTGAAGTCACTGGCAACCTACGACCTCACCATCGAGGTGCCCGCTGTTGGAAAAGACGGGAAGGTGGAAGCCGGGAAACAATTCCTGTCTATGAGCGTGACACCTGCCAATGCCACCGTCACCATCGATGGGAAACCACAGCAACTCACCGATGGCGCATTATCGGTATATCTTGGAAAAGGCCGGCATACCTACCGCGTGGAAGCCAAGGGCTATGCCACAAAGTCGGGAAGCGTCGACATCGGCAAGGAAAGAAAGACGCTGAATGTTCAACTGAAAGCAGACAAGGGTCGTCTCAAAGTCAATTTCCAGCCCGCCGACGCCATTGTGTTGATCGATGATGAGAAAGTGTCGGATACTGCTTTTGTGGTGCTTGAGCCCAATGTGGGAGAGCACAAGGTGGAAATCAGAAGAAAGGGATACAAGAGCGCGGTGAAGAATGTCGTCATCCAGCTCAACAAGCAGAGCGAGCTGTCGGGTATGCTCGAATTCCTGCCTTCCGTGGATGTGAAAGTAGGCGACCAGACGATTAGGCTGGTGCCAGTGCAGGGGGGAACCTTCACTATGGGTACGAGCCGCCAGCAAGATGCCGAGGCCGGTGATGACGAGCTGGTGCCTCACCAGGTCACCCTCTCCGACTTTATGATAGCCAACACCGAAGTGACATTGGGACTGTGGCATGCCATCATGGGCACCATCCCCAACCGCCATCAAAAAACGGCGGGAAAACCCGTCGACATGGTGAGTTGGGAAGACTGCCAGAAATTCATCCAGGAACTCAACAAGCAGACCGGTCTCACATTCAGATTGCCCACAGAGGCGGAATGGGAATACGCCGCACGTGGTGGATTATGGTCGGAAGGGACAAAATTCTCAGGCGACAGGAATAGCGATTTAGTAGGATGGTGTGCAGGTTCAACCATCGACTTTCAAATCGTGCGCTCCAAGAAGGCCAACGAACTGGGGCTCTACGACATGACGGGCAATGCCCGGGAGTGGTGTCAGGATTGGTATGGACCATACTCCAGTGAGCCGCAAACCAACCCTCAGGGTCCCTCTTCCGGCTCCTCGCATGTGTCGCGCGGCGGCGGATGGATGGACAAACCAGCTCAGAGCAGGGTAACCTCACGCCACCAATCCCCATATCGCAACAACTACAACCAAGGCTTCAGGCTCGTGCTGTCAAAAATCATCACCCAAGCCGATGTGCCTGCCAAAGTGAATATCCCCCATGGGGACTTGAATGTCAACTTCGAGCCGAAAGGCGCCCAGATTTACATCAATAGGGTATTAGTGGGCACCACGCCGATGGTATTCCGCAACCTGGCGGTTGGCGGCTATACGGTGAAAATCATAAGTGAGGGATACAATACAGTCGTGGAAAGAATAATGGTTAACGAGAACAAGCAGACCGACTTCAAAGGCAGCCTCGAAAAGAGCAAACAGCAAGCATCGGTTGCTCCTCCTGCGGCGACCCCTTCGGCTGCCACGCCCCAGAATATAGAGAAAGAGACGTTCACGGTGAAAGGGGTGGCCTTTAACATGGTGCGTGTGAAGGGTGGCACCTTCAAAATGGGACCCGTTGACGAAATAGAGGGGGATGGCATGAACGAGCCGGTCCACCAAGTGACCTTGTCAGAATACATGATTGGCGAGACCGAGGTAACGCAGGAACTATGGCAGGCTGTGATGGGAAGGAATCCCTCGAAGTTCAAGAATCCGAAGAATCCCGTGGAACAGGTCACATGGTTTGAGTGTATGGAATTTATAGAGAAACTGAACAAGCTGACTGGTAAAAAATTCCGACTTCCCACAGAGGCGGAATGGGAACTCGCGGCAAGAGGCGGAGTGAACACTCCTCACACTCACTTTGCCGGTAGCGACAACATCGAGGATGTGGCGTGGTATTATGCCAACAGTGGAGAGAAACAACTTACGCAGGTGCGTAGTGACAAGCTTGTAAAGTCGAACAAATGTCAAGCTCATCCCGTGGCCCAGAAAAAGCCCAATGCATTGGGACTCTACGATATGTCGGGGAATGTGATAGAATGGTGTTTTGACTTGTATCGCGACTACGACTCGGAGTCTAAGGTGAATCCGGTAGTGCAAGACTTCGGGTTCTTCCGAATCCTGCGTGGAGGAGGTTGCACTCACGACGAAAAGACTTGCTTCATCACCAGGCGGCGTTGCCAGAGGCCCGCAGAGAAATACTATAACATCGGCTTGCGCCTAGCCATGTGATTGCACATTCTTCATTTTATAACACAATAACCTAGCTCTCATAATTATTGAAAAAACCGTACAATTTGCCATGACAAAAGGAAGTCTAAGGACCATACTGGTTATCTTCACAATCCTCACCACCCTCTCCGTTTCAGCCCAGGACCTTTCGGTGAGAAGTTTCTCACGAACCATCGACCAGACGGCCAATCTGGCCGAGAACCTGCATAAAGATCAAAACGGAGAGTATGGCGGACTGGTGAAGGTGCGACTGGCCGCAGCCGACGCCGAGTTTGAGGGATGGGTACTGAAAACCCAGAAGCACAACGCCAGCGAATATTGGGTGTTCATGGCCAAGGGCAGCAACAAGCTCACCGTGGTTGTGCCCGGATTCCTGCCGCTGGATGTGGAATTCCGTAGCTATGGCATCAACAGCCTACTGTCGAAGACCACCTATCTCCTCACCGTAGTTATGCCACAGTTCAACGCGGCTAACGCCCGGGGCGTGGTGAACGACAATACGGACGCCTCCACACTCACACCCAGCCAGATGAACGAGCTGGGTATGGACTACTACGAAGGGCGTAACGGCAAGGTGAAGAACTACCCCGAGGCCGCAAAATGGTTCCAGATGGCCGCCGACAAAGAATTTGTTGAAGCCTATGCCAACCTCGGAAGATTGTACGTCTATGGCCTGGGAGTGGACAAGAGTTACGAC
>ONGG01000009.1 GCA_900317305.1 uncultured Prevotellaceae bacterium
TCGGGTAATCTAAAGTCGTAGCTCGTTTGGTTAAGTTCTGCCCTTCACCAAGGCCAACGAGCTTTAAGGCCTCGGCTACTATGGCGTCTGCTGACTTCTACGGGTTCGCTGTTGCTGCTTACCAAAAGGATCGCCCCGAAGACCTCCTCGGATAAGGGCATTGTCTTTCCACCTTATACCTGCCACATTTACACTCACCGTTCCGAATAGCTATCGGGTTTTGGCTTGTTTTGCAGCCTTACCCACGGCTCCGTGCCTTGTATGTGGTTTCTGTTCGTCAGGCCAGATGTTTGCCGCCAGCTTCTTTCAGATTCCGCCTCACGACGGACACCCTTGCTCTTGGCTATGTGATTCCCGCTATTAGGGCTCACTCGGGACTTGCACCCGTTAGACAATGCTCATGCCGAGCATACAAAAAAAGTGGTGCAACTACGTGAGTTACACCACTTTCTATAGGTTTTCTTATTGTTTCTTATCGTATCCCATTTGACTTCACCGAATAAGGGCGGCGGCTTGGCATAGGAGATGAGCAAGCTCATCCCACTCTGCCCTCGCCTTGCACCTTATTTGACCTTTGGTCGAATAATTTCACGACTCGGCAATACTCAAACAAGCTTGGCATTGCACTCGCTGCTCAATTACTTCACCTCCTCGAAGTCGGCATCCTGGATGTTGTCATCCGACTTGGTTTCCTGGCCGCCGGCCTGCTGGCCGCCGTTGAAACCGGCTTCTTGGCCACCGAATCCGGCACCGGGCTGTGCGCCTGCCTGACTGTACATCTTCTGGCTGGCAGCCTGCATCACCTGGTTGAGGTTGTTGATGGCATTGTCGATGGTGGTCACGTCGCCGCTCTTGTGAGCGTCCTTCAACTGCTGTACGGCAGCCTCCACGTTGGCCCTGTCGGCACCCAGTTTGTCACCATTCTCGTTGAGGAAGGTCTCAGTCTGGAAAATCATCGAGTCGGCCTGGTTCATCTTGTCGATGCGCTCGCGCTCACGCTTGTCGTTCTCGGCGTTCTGCTCTGCCTCGGCCTTCATACGGTCGATTTCCTCTTTGCTCAGTCCCGAAGAAGCCTCGATGCGGATAGCCTGCTCACGGCCTGTGGCCTTATCCTTGGCCGACACGTTGAGGATACCGTTGGCATCGATGTCGAAGGTCACCTCGATCTGAGGAATGCCACGACGTGCGGGAGCGATGCCGGTGAGGTTGAACTGACCGATTGACTTGTTCTGAGCGGCCATTGGGCGCTCGCCCTGGAGCACATGGATGGTCACCTCGGTCTGGTTGTCGGCAGCGGTAGAGAACACCTCGCTCTTCTTGCAAGGTATAGTGGTGTTAGCATCGATGAGCTTGGTCATCACACCACCGAGGGTCTCGATACCGAGGGTCAGCGGCGTAACGTCGAGCAGCACGATGTTGCCCACTCCACCTTCCTTGTTGAGGATGGCACCCTGGATGCTGGCACCCACGGCCACCACCTCGTCAGGGTTCACACCCTTCGAAGGCTCTTTGCCGAAGTAGTTCTTCACCAATGTCTGCACAGCGGGGATACGGCTCGAGCCGCCCACGAGGATAACCTCGTCGATATCGCTGGTGCTCAGTTTGGCGTCGGCGATGGCTTTCTGGCAAGGAGCGAGACAAGCCTGGATGAGGTTGTGTGCCAACTGCTCGAACTTAGCGCGGGTGAGTGTCTTCACCAGGTGCTTGGGCACACCGCCCACAGGCATGATATAGGGGAGGTTGATCTCTGTAGAAGTGCTGCTCGAAAGTTCGATCTTGGCCTTCTCGGCAGCCTCCTTCAGACGCTGCATGGCCATCGGGTCGGCCTTCAGGTCGGCACCCTCGTCGTTCTTGAACTCCTGCACCAGCCAGTCGATGATCACCTGGTCGAAGTCATCGCCACCGAGGTGGGTGTCACCATTGGTGGAGAGCACCTCGAACACGCCGCCACCGAATTCCAGGATGGAGATATCGAATGTACCACCGCCAAGGTCGAAGACGGCAATCTTCATGTCTTTGTTGGCCTTGTCGATACCATAGGCCAGAGCGGCTGCTGTAGGCTCGTTCACGATACGCTTCACTTCGAGTCCGGCAATCTGTCCGGCCTCTTTGGTGGCCTGACGCTGCGAGTCGCTAAAGTAGGCAGGCACGGTGATGACGGCTTCGGTCACCTCTTCGCCCAGATAGTCCTCAGCGGTCTTTTTCATCTTCTGGAGAATCATGGCCGAGATCTCCTGCGGGGTGTACTTGCGGCCCTCAATCTCCACACGGGGATATCCGCCTTCGTTCACCACCTTGAAGGGTACACGGTTCACCTCAGCGCTGCACTGCTGGTAAGTCTCACCCATGAAGCGCTTGATGCTGTACACTGTGTTTTGAGGGTTGGTGATGGCCTGACGCTTGGCAGGGTCGCCCACCTTGCGGTCGCCGTCTTTCACGAATCCCACCACCGACGGGGTGGTGCGCTTTCCCTCACTGTTAGCAATCACTACGGGCTCATTGCCCTCGAACACCGACACACACGAGTTGGTTGTTCCTAAGTCTATTCCTATAATTTTTCCCATTGTTGTTATGTTTTTGTTTGTTATTAATCAAGTCTTTGTGCCGCCGAAGTCGTGGCGGTTCGATACACATACAACAAATGGTGTGCCAAACTGCCAATTTTCAAGAAAAATATGACATTGTGGCAGAGGGGGATTAGGGAATGGAAAAAAGATTTTGCATTGCATTTGCTTTGTTGTATCTTTGTAGCCAGAACACATCCATTGGCTTGCCAAGGCATATACGGGTCTTAGGGCAGTCAAGCAAGAAGATATGAACATCTCGTCGACCATCACGCCACACGAAGAATCTCCCATAGGCGAAGAGCGCTTTGTGGCCAGCGGAAGCACCTGCGCATGCTATCTGCTGCAGCGGCATGGACGCTTGTTGCTTAAGAAGCAACTCCTGCCCTCCTTTGCCGACAATGAACGCTATCGTCAGGCTTTGGAAAAGGAGTTTGAGGTGGGTTTCCGGCTAGACCATCCACACATCCCACATTACTTGGAGTTTCATGGCGATGCCTTGTTAATGGACTATGTAGATGGCGAGACCCTGACCGACTTTATCCGGTGCGCACCTTCTTATTTCCGTAAGCGTAAACAAGCCCGGCAATTTGCCGAAGAATTGCTCTCTGCCGTGGCCTACCTCCATCAGCACCAGGTACTCCACCTCGACCTCAAGCCCGACAATATCATGCTCACGCGTATTGGGCATCATGTCAAACTTGTCGACCTGGGTTATTGCTATCAAGATGGCTACCCGTTTACGACGGGTGGCACGGCCCACTATTCGGCACCCGACAAGGAGAATACCCCTGCCAGCGATATCTATTCATTAGGCAGAATCTTCGGCGAACTGGGTATTGGGCGTAAGGCTGTGATAGAGAAGTGCGTGAAAGCCGATGCCGCCAAGAGATACCAAAGTGTTGACGAATTGGCGGCGGCATTGCGTAAAAGGAATGTTCCAACGAAATATTTGTTGCTGCCACTCATGCTATTGCTGTTGCTTGGTGTTGGGACATGGTGGCGGATGGGGAGGAATACCCCATCGGTCCCGGCATCTCCTGCGATGAGTGTAGAGAAGGATACTGCAGATGTTTTTTCACCTGTAATAGCCGCCACATCAGAAATTGCTTCTGATGGGAAAGAATCTCTAATTCATATGCGTGACGAGATGCCATTGGTGGATGATGTAACACCTTTGGATAATAATGTTTATGTCACGGCCTTCGATAGTGCTGCCGCACCAATGCAGGATGCCAAGCCCGACAATGTAGGTGCTTCAAAGCCAGATAATGAACAGCGAGGTTTCAACTACAACCGACAAAAAGCATTGGAAATGTTCAAACCCGTTGCCGATTCCGTCCTTGCTGACCTCAAGCAGTTTGTCAGCGACGAACGGATGCCGTATAAGACGGGTAGCCTTAAAGCCTATAAGGCTGCATACGAATCGTTGAAAACCGCCACTCTGGATAAAGGGAGAAAAGACCCCAATCATTTCTGGGCGCGGATACATTGGTCAAAGTACAATGGTAAGCCCAAACCCTACGACCCGATTGACGACTATCTCTACCAAGAGATAACTTCTATTGACGCACTCTTTCGGACACGTGCTACGAACTACAACTTCAGCCAATAACTGAAAACTGAAAAATTATCTCAACAATGACCCTCGACCCATACATACAAAAACTTATCCGTGAACGCATGGCGTGCGACCTGTCGCGCCCCTCGCAGTTTGATGCCCTTGCCCTCGATATGGAGCATGTCACCGGCGAACATATTGGTATCAATACCCTCAAGCGCCTTTTCGGCATCCTGCCTGAAGTGAAGCCCACCGAGGCTACGCTACATACCGTGGCTCGTTATCTCGGTTATGGCAGTTGGCGTCTGCTCTGCAAGAGTATTGAGGGGAAGAATTCCGAAATCGATGGTGAGAATGGTGCCATCTTTCCTCCCGACTTACCTAAAGGCACACTTGTCACGCTCGATTACGCCCCCTGTCGTCATGTGGTGCTGAACGTAGTGACAGGTGGTCTCTGCAGGGTAGAGGAAGTAAGCGGCGGCAAACTCATGGTCGGCGACCTCCTCGATGTGCCCATGGTGGTGGTCGGACAGCCTTTCATCGCAAAGCGCCTTATCCGCCAAGGCATCGATATTGGCAGTTACACCGGTGGCATTGAGGGTGGTGTTGCCTGTCAGGTGGAATGGAGACATTGATTCTTTTTCAGAACAGTATAATCCATCCATCTCGTCCATCTTTTGCATTCTCTTGCGTTAGTATTTCCTGCCCATTCGAAAATGATGTAATTTTGCAGTTGGCAAATGGTATGGAATGATAATGACGCTATGTTATGCAACCATGCCCGCACTGTGTGCGAAAACACAAAAAAACCAAAAATAATCAGCTCACGATGATGGCAGTTTCGTCAGAATTCTTTATCTTTGCATTGCTGTCCTGAGAAAGGGGCGGCACGACATTGAGGAGAGCTATAAGTTTTGACCTGTCTGAGAATCTGGAAAATTCTATTGGATGGTGTCTGTGGCAAGACCGAAAGGAGCGGCCTATGGCAATATTCAAGTGAAAGGGGCAAAGACTGAAGGCTGCTTCTCCTGTAGCATGTATTTACGACCGTGTTCCAAAGAATGCGGCTTACGTACATATCTACGGGTGTGAGCTGATTTTCATTCTTTCTTTCACGGGTATTCCAGAACCTTCAGACGAGGAATGTCATGAAGGCTCACACTTTATTTGTGTTGCGAAAAAAGCAATAACCATATGTAACAATCAAACTGAATGATGAACCAATATGAATAAAACGCTGGTTCATTGTGGGTTAAAGCCACTTTGGCCAAGGAATACCATCTACAAATTTATTACAAATATCTTTATTATGAAAAAAGCAATAGTTATTATGACCTTATTCTCCATCTTTTTGTCAGTCATGGCACAGGAGGATACCAACATGCTCACCACAAGGGCAACATCACTCAAAAGAGAGTACTTACGTCCGTCCCTCACGAGAATCTATCTTGTTGATGGCTCTTCGAATGCCATAGAAGGTGCAAAAGCGATGGAAGCAGTGGCAAAGAGGAACATGAAGTTTGACAATAACGAAATTGAAAGCAACATGTTCAGAATGGATCCCATACCCGAAAGTGCCAAAAGGTCGGAGCGTGATATGTTGGTGCAAGCAATGGCAGAGAAAATCATCAAAGAAAAGAAAATAGGAAATCAAGTAATGAAGGTGTGGTTCCCGGAATTCACCGATGGCAGTTACTCATACGAAACACTTTTGCAACGAGGGCAATATGCTGCTACGGACAACGATGTTTTACGTCAGAATGCCAGTGCAAGACAAAGTATCATGTATGAATTGGGTGAACAACTGATAGACCGTTCGTATGTCATTTTTTATTATGTTGTCGATCAACCAGAAATGAACAGAAAAAGTCAGACAAGATATGTGAAATATATACCTTATGTATATAAGCTTGATTTCAATGAGACTGTTCGCACCAATTTTTATGAAAACTACTACAATGTAGAAAATGGTATCGACCAGTGTGATTTTCCGATGAAATACATTACCAATGCACACGATGGTGATCCCAATGATGTAACATCATTTACTGAAGAGAATGATGAGGAAATATTTACTCGGTTACGCAAGGTCGCTGATTTTCAAGCCAAAGTACCAGTATTGGCTACTAACCCCATTCGTGCAAAAATCGGTAAGAAAGAAGGTGTAAGGACAGGAAAGCGCTATGTGGTTATGGAAAACAAGCAGAAAGAGGACGGCAGCATCATTTCCCGGAGAATAGCTACAGTCAGAGCAAGTCATGTGGCAGATAACGACATGAAGGCGACAGGTGACACAAAGGATTTGTCAAGCTTCTTTTATATCAAAGGAAGCCCCGTCCATGAGGGTATGACGTTGGTGGAGAATCCCGACTTCGGGATGTCTATTGAAGCCCAGTATAACATTTCGGAAATCAGTGCCTCTTTGGCCTTTCGCATATTTGGCACAAAAGGTTCGTTCGCATATCTAAAGGTTGGCTCTATAGCCGACGAAGATAATAAAATGATGAAAATACGTGCCGTAACAAAAGCAACTGATAGTAAAAATAAAAACAGTTATAAGGAAGAGGATGTAAATATATTGAAAGCTGGACTAGGATTAGGTGTTGAGTTGAATTTCGGACGAATGTTCACTTTTACGCCGAGCATTGGGGGAGGTATCTTATGGCCTCTTGGAGCGAAGAAACTAAATATTAAAAATGGTATGATGAATGGTTTTGAGGATAAAGCCTCGATCGAATCATATTATATAGAGGGTGCTGTGAAACTGGGCTACTATTTGACTCGGAATATTCAAATATTTGCAGAGGCGGGTTATAATATTTACCTTCTTGGAGATGAATTTAAATTCATGCGTGACTGGTATGCTCAGGAACATAATGAAAAAGCCAAAGATCCTATGGCTATAAGGCTTGGTGGAGGTATTAAAATCGGATTCTAACAAATGAATTGAAAACATGAAAAAAACATTATGTTTGCTGCTCCTTTTCTTCATGGCTGCCAATATTGCAATAGTGGCTGGTGGAAAGAAAAAGGAATATAGATACGAGATAGTTCCTGTCGGCGTAGGAAGTCAGGGCTCACTGCTGATCAAAGTGTATTCGTATGCGAAAAACGAGAAAGACGCCATAGAATTGGCAAAAGAGAATGCAGTGCATGGCGTGCTGTTCAAAGGAGTGGTTGGAGGCAATGGTGCATCGGCACAGCCTGCTATAGTTAAGCCGGAGGAGAAAGAGATGAACCAGGACTTTTTCGATGATTTCTTCAAAAGCGGAAGATATCTGCAGTTTGTCAGTCTCTCTTCCGACGGCACAGTCTCGTCAGACGACCGCCTCAAAGTGGGCAATTTGTACAAAATTGGAATCATAGTTTCTGTAAACAAAGCAGACCTGAGAAAATACCTTGAGAGTGAGGGCGTCATCAAGAAATTTGGCTCTATTTTCTAAGGTAAAGAACAATCATAACAACAAGACAATGAAATACATTCATAACCTTCTCTTGGCTGTTGGCCTGGTGATGATTTCTATCCAGGCCTTCAGTCAAGCTAAAAAACCACAGTTAGTAGTCGTTCCCTCAGACGCTCTGATGAACCAGATGGGACTGTTGCAAACTACCGATGATATGGGTGAGGTAAATTATGTGCAAGACTACAAGAATGCTTTTCTTGACACAGATTTAAAAGCCTGTATTTCGAAAATTTCTGAAATGTTCAATGACCGAGGCTTTCCTCTTACTATGCTTGAAGCCCAACTGCGGAATGCCCAAGGCCGGAATATTCCTATTACAATCGACCTTCGACTGGAACTCAACTACAAGATCAACAAGCAGGGGCCTCGCGATATCCTCTATTTTGAACTATCAGCCATAGACGCATATAGTTCCAAACAAGTGGCCGCCACTAGCGGGCAAAGCAAGCCTGCCATCGGAGAAACCAAAGTCAACTTGCTTCAAGAGGCGGTGATTGACAAGATTGACAAATTTGCATCCGACTTGGATATTTATTTTGAGTCTTTGGCTCAGTTTGGCCGTGAATCAAGACTGACCATTGAGTCAGAGGAACCTTTGCCCGATGACCTCATCGACATTGTGGAGGAATGGCTCGCGGCCAATTGTGTTAATGGGACGTTTTCCACCGACAACATCGAAGACAATATCATTCAGATATCTCAAGCCATGATGCCACTTTATAATGCGAATGGAACAAGATCCTTGGATGCCCGAAATTTTTACCGACCATTGTTGAATGTTCTGAAAAACCAAGGTCTCAATGCGAGACAAGTGGCAAGCAAGAATACTTCTTTTTCTGTAGGTGGAACACTGGGTGATGGACATTTTATCATAGAATAACCAATAAGAATAAGACGATGAAACGAATATATTGCACTTTCATTTTGTTTTTTATGCTATGGCCAATAATGGTTGGGGCACAAATTCTTAATGTGGCTCCGGCTCATTTGCAATGCGACTACGAGGTACCGGATAAACTCGACACACAAGTGAGAACAAAACTGCAACGTGCGCTCACAAAATATGGGATAAGTTCTGAACCTGGGGTTTCACGCTTTGCTATGGTGCCATCTATAGCAATTATTGACGAACATACCACAGCAACTGTTCCAGCGTTTTGCGACATGGAGTTTGAATTTGTCATCTCGCTCCAAGACGCATATAGTGGAATAGTCTTCGCTGCTTTCTCAAAGACAATAAAATGCCGAGGAACCAACAAGTCAAATGCCATAGCTAAAGGGGTGTCCTCCCTACGGCTCGACACGCCCGAATTCGCTCATTTTTGTGAGGATGCCAAGAGCAAAGTCTTCGAGTATTATGAGAGGCAGATAGGAGCCATTGCGGCTAAGGCGAAACAAGCTGCTGTGCAGCGTGATTTCGAAGAAGCGGTATTTATTCTTGCTGAGGTTCCCGAAGAGTGCCCCTCCTTTAATACTCAAATTCTTCCCTTGATTCAGCAGTATTATGAACGGGAAAAGGATTTGTTTGGCGAGAAAGTCCTTGCAGAGGCTCGTGCAGCCTGGGCAGCAGAACCCAATGAGCGGGGTGCGGCTAAGGTGGCTGAAATAATGGCCGACATGCCACCATCATGCTCATCTTCGGCAGCAGCAAGACAATTCGTCAATCAAATATCCAACAAAATTGAAGCCATAGAAAAATGGGAGCGGAATTATCAAGACAGAGAACAAGCCTTTAGACATGACGAGCGCAAAGCAACTATATCAGCAGCACGCGCCGTAGCAGTTGCTTATGCAAATAATCAGCCAAAATACATCACGAAAGTGTATTTGTGGCGATAAATGTCCAACGACACAATGATATCAGAATTTGGTACTTATTTTTGGAATGTTCGCATTTTTTGCTTATATTTGCCATGCCATAGATGATTTTGCTTGTCTTGAATTGCAACACTAAGGTAAGTGAAAAATCTGACATGGCAAGTCCCTGAGCAACAAAAAGTTGCTCAGGATGAGTGACGGGACAGCAAGGAAGATAATTGTGAAATAATCATGAGTTAAAAAATGACATCGCTCTTTTTTGCAAAAAGCAAAACTACTCACTCTGTTTAACATAGCAATAATCAACAGATTAATCAAATGGACAAAATATGAAAAGGAACTTTTTTCAATCATTAGCCGTTCTAGCCATGGTGCTCTTTTTTGCGGCGTCTTTTACACCACTTTCATCAAATACCCTGGAAATTGAGCAAGTTGGGAAAGGTGGTGGCTTTTACGTTGATGTGACAGGGAATGGCGTCAGGGGGCGTATGGGGCCGGGAACAGATTTCCAGGACACGGGAGCCAGATATAATAAAGGAGACCACCTCTTGGTGTTCAGTCA
This sequence comes from uncultured Prevotellaceae bacterium, assembly GCA_900317305.1. GTDB lineage: Bacteria > Bacteroidota > Bacteroidia > Bacteroidales > Bacteroidaceae > Prevotella. The sequence goes on from ONGG01000009.1 coordinate 9,970, forward strand.
GAAGAATGGATGGTATGAGGTGAGATACGGGGAAGAAACGGTTTGGATAACCAGCCAGTTCGCAAAAAGGAGCAGCCGACAAACGCCTGATTATGTGACAGTATCGGTAGAGGGGCCTGTGCGTCTGCGTCTCAGCCCCGGCGGAAAGGACAGTGGACTGCGTGTAGACTTTGACGAAACTTTCAAATACCTTGGTGAGCAAGGCAATTGGTATAAGATTTCATACAAGGGACGTGCCCTCTGGATCAGCAAAGACTGTAGTTGGGCTGAGTAACCCTTTTGGAAAATATTCAACAAATCATACAACCATTCAACATGAAAACCATTATCAAGTCAATTGTTTCGGCTCTCTGCTTCATGTGCATGGCCGCATGCGGTCAGGGTGACCCCAAAGCCGAGGTGACCGCTTTCGCCAACCGTTTTGCCTCATACGTGGCACAAAACCAACTCGACTCCATCCGTGCAGTCTATCCCGACGCTGCGGAATGCGACTCTTTCGCCCTCAACTTCGTGGCCGACAGCATGCGTGTGGAGGCCAACGAACAGGCAGGCACGTTCACTGTGAGCGTGGGCAACGGGAAGGATTTCGTCATAGCAAAGGACAAGGACGGGAAACTGAGCATCGTCAGTTCACACGGACTCGTGGCGTTTAATGCCGACGACCTGGCTTTCGCCAAGATTGTGGGACAATACAAAGAGGGACTTACCGATATGCAACAATCACGGCGCATGGGCGTGAAAGAGTTCAAGGAGAGCCTTGTGTTCTCGTTCGTCAAGGAATTGCAGGCGAAGGTGAAGACGGGTCGCGTCAACCCCGAGGTGCAACTGCCGATGTTTGCCGCCGATGAGGGCGTGGGGGCTGTCACCGTCTCCAATGCCATGAGTAAGGCCATCGACGGCAGCGACTATAAGGTCGATATTTTTGCTGAAGGGCAGCACGGCTCCGGGTCGTATCAGCAGAAAGGCAAGACCATTCCCGCCAATGGCTCCACCACCATACAGTTCTCCTACGCGGGCAACTCATGGCCCACGGGGGCTCTGTTGACTTTTGTTATCCCCGACGAGCAACTCTTCGCCAAGTATTTCGAGGCTACGGGAAATGAGTTCGACGAGTATCTGAAAGTTCACGACATCAATCTTGACACTGTGGCCGAAGGGCAAGAAACGGCCGGAGACGACACCCCCAGCACTGCCAGTAAAGCCGAGGAGGATGCCAAGGCGGAGCAATTCATCCGCACGTTTTATACGACCTATGTGCTGGCTGATGCAGATTTCGCCCCAGTGGCCAAGAAATACTGTTCCCCAAAATTGTTGAAAAAACTCCAGGCAGACTACGATTTCGATGACGGCGGCTATGCTATCTGGGACTTCCGAAGCGGAGAGCAAGAGGGTTCGGGCGCTTCCGAGGTGAAGGCCGTGAAACGTGTACGCGACGGACTGGTCTATGAGGTGGATATGCTCGACATGGGACATCCGCACAAAGCCCTGGTGACCTTGGTGAAAACCGAAGCCGGTGACTTCCTCTTCGATGACGTGAAATAGGAATGAATAAAATCAAAAATAGCACAACCATGAAAAAATTATTATTGACATTGACCGTCATGCTGACTATGACGGTGGGCGTGAGTGCACAGCAGAAGTTGGGGAAAATGGAGGCTTACTATGCCAAGAAAGCCATGAATATTGACGTTTTGGGCAGGGTGAAGCCTGGAGACCTGTTGGTAGGATTCGTCGCTGGTAATGAAGATGGCTTTCATATGGAGGACAAAGGTAGTTCATACTATTATGTAGACCCTCTCATTGCCGATAATGAATTCAGTGTGGCGAAAGCCAATGTGGATGTCAAAGTCTATGAAATGAACGCTCTGCCTGTTTCGGAAGTTGGGCAATGCCTCAATTTCGTTTCTCGAGATGGATTGAAAGCTCGGATTTTCAAATCAGATGCGAATGGACATCACTATGAGAAAAACGAAGATGTCAATTCGCTGGGTATAAATCTAAGCAATTGCTATGTTCTCAGTGTGGAATATATGGAAGGCACCTCGAAGAAGTTGTTCGAAGAACCTGTTGAAATGAAAAATGGAAACATCATGTTGAGGGGAATTCTTTCAAAATTTTATGTTCCTGCAGTCGATAGGGTGAAATCTTCGTATGGCGAAGATGGGAAATTGCTTGTTGACCAAAAGAATTTATGGGGCTATGATTTCGCCGTGGCATACGTCGGCTCTGATAAAGCTTTGTATTTTGAAGGAAAATTATATTATCTTGCCAATGCTTCCTCTGAGACGACTTCAGCCTATACTGCCGCTCCTCAGTCATTGGATGACCTGCCTTTGGACGATATTTTCAAACTTGTCGACAATGAGATTGATGCCAAGAGTCACCTTGCCGCACTAAATTATAAATACGTGGGAGCATACGGTGCTGGTGGAGGTTATCAGATGACTTGGTGTCGTAATTGTACTTGTAATAAGCAAGGTGATGTGCTTGGTTTTCAAAAAGGCACGTCAAGTATTGTCTGCATTTCGGAAAGTATGGGCAGCGGAGGAGCTACACTTTCAATCGAGGTGTTCAATACCAACGCTCGCGACGCGGTTCTTGAAACTTTGAACCGTATGGGATTCAAAGTAGATAGTTCCATCAGTAATGCAGCCAAACAGTCGATGCTTGAAATTGGCATAATTGAAGAGCAAAACAAAGAATGGACAACATTCTCGCGAAAAACGGAACAGTGGGGGCAAACCGCTGATGTGCAAAAGTCAAAAAAAGGATGGATTTTCACGGTATGGCCTATAGCTACAGGCACCGAATGACAATGTCTTCAAAGGCATCAACAATCAAGCGGGCAAAAATCTTTGCCCGTTTTTTTTGCAGTCTGCTTTTTCACTATCTTTTCATTTTTCAAATGATATGATACACTTAGGATGATGAGATAGTTTTTTCTCTTCTGATAATTGGTGATTGCGCGTCTGATGGAAAGATAATTGCCGATGAAGTTTGCTGCACGGGATTTTTTGATTATTTTTGCAATGTGAAAATATTTCACATCCTGTCATGCTCACTAACCCTAAAAAAATATAAACAACCAATGAAAAAAATTTTGCTCCTTTTCGCTTGTATGACCATGGCCATGGTGTCGATGGCACAGACGGCAGAGATTACCACCAACGACGGCACCCACTGCCGCGTGAGTTTCTATTCGCCACAAATCGTGAGGGTTACGAAATGGCCATCCACTGCCCATGAGCCTCAGCAGAAGAGCCTGGTGGTGACCATGCGGCCACAGCAAGACCTGCAGGTGAGCAAGAAGACGGCAGGCAAGACCGTCACGATGACAGCCGGGAAACTCACGGTCATCATCGACCAACGCACGGGAAACATCCGGTTTGTGCATGCCGGCAAGAACCTGCTGCGCGAGAAAGGCCACGCCTTCGAGATGCGCAACGATGGGCCCGACAAAGGGGCCTACCGGGTGACCCAGACCTACCTGCTCGACAAGGACGAGCCCATCTACGGACTGGGCACGCTGCAGGACGGGCAGCTCAACCGCCGCGGCACCACACGGAAGTTGCTGGAGCAGTCGAACCTCGAGGACTTCCAGTATGTGATACAGTCGATCAAGGGATGGGGCATCTTCTGGGACAACTACTCGCGCGCCGACTTCAACGACGACGCACAAGGCATGACCTTCTCGGCCGAGGTAGGCGACAACCTCGACTATTACTTCATGTATGGCGGTGATGCCGATGGCGTGAACGCACAGATGCGCCAGCTCTCGGGTCAGGTACCTATGTTCCCCCTCTGGACCTTCGGCTACTGGCAGTGCCGCGAGCGATACAAGTCGACCCGCGAGGTGCTCGAAGTAGTGAACTGGCACCGGCAGAACCAGGTGCCCATCGACGGCATCATACAAGACTGGCAATACTGGGGCAGCAACTATACCTGGAATGCGATGGACTTCCTCGCCGAAGAGTATGCCGACGGCCGGCAGATGGTAAAAAGGGTGCACGACATGAATGCCCACCTGATGATCAGCATCTGGGCCAGTTTCGGCATGCACACCAAGGCCTATAGGCAACTCGACGAGAAGGGGCTGCTTTTCCCCTTCAAGACATGGCCACAGAGCGGACTCACCCTATGGCCCCCACGCCAGGACTATCCCTCGCCCGTGAAAATCTACGATGCCTTCAGTCCTGATGCCCGCGACATCTACTGGCAGAACCTGAAGACGCTCTACAACTATGGCTGCGACGCCTGGTGGATGGACTCCACCGACCCCGACTTCTTCTATCCCGAAGACAGCGACTACGACCACATGACCACAATGGGCACCTGGCGGCGCATGCGCAACGCATTCCCGCTGTGCACCGTGAGTGGTGTGTATGAGGGGCAGCGCGCCACCACAAGCGACAAGCGCGTGTTTATCATGACACGGTCGGCCTTCGCCGGACAGCAGCGCTATGGATCGGGACTGTGGAGCGGCGACGTGGCCTCGTCGTGGGACATGCTGCGCAAGCAGATTCCCGCCGGACTCAACTACACGATGACGGGATGTCCCAACTTCAATACCGACATCGGCGGATTCTTCTGCGGCAGCTACAACACCAAGGGGAGCGGCAGTGCACCGCGCAACAAGCAATACCAGGAACTCTACGTGCGCTGGATGCAGTATGGGCTTTTCTGTCCGGTGTTCAGGAGCCACGGCGCCGACGCTCCACGCGAGATCTACCAGTTTGGCAAGCGCGGCGAGCCCATCTTCGATGCCATCGAGGCTCAGATCAGGCTCCGCTACCGACTGCTGCCCTACCTTTACAGCACGGCATGGCAGGTGACGAGCCAGAATGGCAGTTACCTGCGTGCCCTGGTCTACGACTTCGCCAACGACCGCCGCGTGTGGGACATGCCCGACGAGTTCATGTTTGGCCGCAGCATCCTCGCTGCCCCCATCACCTCGCCACAATACACCAAGGAGCAGGTGGTGAAAGAGGATGCCATGACGGGATGGGACAAGAAGGAGGCCAAAGCCGAAGAGACTGCCGAGGTGGACTTCACGGCCAAGAAGACGGCCACGAAATACCTGCCCAAGGGCACCGACTGGTATGATTTCTACACCAATCAGCGCTACCGTGGCGGACAAGACGTGACCCTGGAGACCAGCATCGACCGCGCTCCGATGTTCGTCAGAGCAGGCAGCATTCTCCCCCTCGCTCCCGTGATGCAGTGGGCCTCGGAGCGCCCCTGGGACTCGCTTGAAATCGTCGTCTACCCCGGTGCCGACGCCACCTTCACCCTCTATGAGGACGAGGGCGACAATTACAACTACGAGCACGGCGCCTACGCCACCATCACCATGCAGTGGGACGACGCCCGGAAGACGCTCACCATCGGCCAGCGCCAAGGACAATTCCCCGGCATGCTCACCCAGCGCCAGTTCCATGTGCGCCTCGTGGGCAGCGACAAGACACACGAGGTGGACTACCAAGGAGGCGAAATGAGCGTGGCATGGTAAAAATCACTCCTCTGGAGCACCAGATTCAGAAAAAAATACCTATCTTTGCCCTATCACCCTAAAATCCAGACAGCATGCAAAAATACGCCGACTACATCAAGCAGATAGAGATCGACTCGCTATGGAGCGGCCGACGACACATCAAATGGAACCTCGACCGGCAGGTGAACATTCTCAGCGGCACCAACGGACAAGGCAAGAGCACCATCATCAACAAGGTGGTGAAAGGACTGGCCGCCGGAGGCGAATTCCCCAGCCACCTGCTCAAGGGAGTGAGGCTCAAGGTCTACCCCGAAGAGGCCAAATGGATCAGGTACGACGTCATCAGGTCGTTCGACCGGCCCCTGATGAACCTCGACACACTGGCCAAGATGAACATGAGTCTCGCCACCGAGCTCGACTGGCAGCTATTCCAGCTACAGCGCAAATACCTTGACTACCAAGTGAACATCGGCAACCGCATCATCGAGGTGCTGCAGAGCGGGGAGCCCGACGCCGCCCAGAAGGCACAGGCCCTCTCGGCCCCCAAGAAGCGCTTCCAGGACATGATCGACGACCTCTTCTCCGACACGGGGAAGAAAATCTTGCGCTCGGAAAACGAGATCTTCTTCACGCAGATAGGCGAGACCCTGGTGCCCTACCTGCTCTCGAGCGGCGAGAAGCAGATGCTCGTCATCCTGCTCACCGTGCTCGTGGAAGACAACAACAACTACGTGCTCTTCATGGACGAGCCCGAGGTGAGCCTGCACGTGGAATGGCAGAAACGACTCATCGACCTCGTCATCGAGCTCAACCCCAACGTGCAGGTGATTCTCACCACCCATTCGCCCGCCGTCATCATGAACGGGTGGATGGACCACGTGACCGAGGTCTCCGACATCACCGACAAAGAATAGCTGCCCTACCCCACCGGCCATGGCAAAACGTTTGCGCGACAACCTCAACTCCGATTACTTCAGCGCGGTCAACTGCATGCACAGCAAGACCGCGCGCAAGCGCATCGTGGCCTATGTGGAGAGTTACGACGACGTGTTCTTCTGGCGCACGGTGCTGCGCGAGTTTGAGGACGACAAGCACTACTTCGAGGTGATGCTGCCCTCGAAGGTGAGCCTGGCCAAGGGCAAGAAACAAGTGCTCATGAACCTCGTGGGCGACAAGGTGGGCGAGGACATGATAGCCTGCGTGGATGCCGACTACGACTTCCTCATGCAAGGGGCCACAAAGACATCGGAGAACATCGTGGGCAACCCCTACGTCTTCCACACCTACGTCTATGCCATCGAGAACTACCAGAGTTACGCGCCCTCGCTGCACGACGTGTGTGTGATGGTGACGCTCAACGACCACCATGTGTTCGACTTTGAGGAATACATGAAGCAATACTCGCTGGCCATCTTCCCCCTCTTCGTGTGGAGCATCTGGTACTACCGCACGCCCAACTACGCCGAATTCTCCATCTCCGACTTCAACAAGACCATCGAGACCGGGCATTTCACCATGCAGAACGCGGCCAACGGCATCGCCAACGTGAGGCACAAAGTGGGCCGCAAGGTGATGCAGCTGCAGCGTCTCAACCCCGATGCCAAGGAGTCGTACCTGGCACTGAAAGACGAGCTGAAGGCGCTGGGCGTGACGCCCGAGACCACCTACCTCTACATTCAGGGCCACCATCTCTACGACAACGTGACGACGCCAATGGTGTCGAAGGTGTGCGACAAGCTGCGCCGCGAGCGCGAGACCGAGATACACCGCAAGGCCATGCACAACACACAGATGCGCAACGAACTGTCGTGCTATGAGCACAGCATCGAGAACGTGGGGTCGATGCTCAAGAAAAACACGGGATACATCCGCTCGCCCCAATATCAATGGCTGAGGGCCGACATCGAGTACTATATGAAGCACCGGTCGGACCTCAGGGTGCCACCCGAACTGAACGACAGCGGCAAGCCGGAAACTGGCGATGAGGCCAGCGGCATGAAGGAGACGGCCGGACAGCCGACCGCAGCAGGACTACCACAGCCCAGGGCAACACATCAACCCAATACAGAACAACCACAAAAAGATGAAGAATAAAACCGTGGCGCTCGAAACCGCCAAATGGCTGCGCAAGCGCAGGTTCAACGAGCCTGTGCCCTCTCATTACGACGTTTATGGCCGGTTGTGCGAAGGCACGTCAGGCGCCGAACCCATAAGTTGGAACAGTCCTGCCTATGACCAGAGTCCACGGCATAAGGTGTATGCCGCACCCGATTTGCCATTGGCGCAACAGTGGGTGCGTGAGAAGAAACACTTCGACGTACTTGTCGACCGTGAGTATTTCTGCGGTAAAGTGGGTAAATACTATGCCAAGATCATCCGTCTGCGCGACGGCGTGATGAGCGAGACCGGCAAATACCGGTCGTATGAGCGGGCACTCGAGGCGGGCATACTGAAGGCCCTGCGCTCGATGTAGGGCCGTTCACACATACGTCTCCAGCAACTTTATCTTTCCTTCTACCCTGATTTCCTTTGTCGTGGCGGGAACGAGCACCGTCTCGCCAGCACGGAGCGACGTGGCATTACCCTCGTCGTCGACCAGCGTGGCGGCTCCCTTCACACCGATGAGCACCACGAAACTGTCGAGGTCGGAATAGTCGAGCGTCATCGGCTCGTCGAGGTCGTAGACGGCAGTGGTGAAATACGGGCACGACACTACCTGCACACCCTCGTTCTTCTTCGTCACGTAGTGGGTGCGGTAGTCGGGCATCACCTGATAGTCGATGCTCAGGGCAGCCTCCTTGGTGTGCAGCTCGCGGTAGTGGCCGTCCTTGTCCTTGCGCTTGAAGTCGTAGATGCGGTAGGTGACATCGCTCGTCTGCTGAATCTCGGCCACGAAGCATCCTTTTCCGATGGAATGGATGCGGCCCGCAGGGATGAAGAACACGTCGCCCTCGCTCACCTCATAGCGTGCCAAGGCATCACATATGGTGTCATCCTCCACCATATGCTTATACTCCTCGGGGGTAATCTGTTTTTTCAGTCCGTTGTAGAGATGTGCGCCTTTGTCCGACTCCAGGACATACCACATCTCGGTCTTGCCATGCTCTTTTCCCAGTTTGTGTGCTGTCTCTTCATTGGGATGCACCTGAATCGACAGGTCGCGCTTGGCGTCGATGAACTTGATGAGCAGCGGGAACTCATTGCCGAAGCGGCGGTAATTGTCGGCTCCCAAAAGGCGCTCGCGCTCCTCGCTCACCAACTGGTTGAGCGGCTTGCCCTGGTGCTCGCCCTCGCTCACCACGGTCTCGCAGCCCGGCACGCCAGAGAGTTCCCAACTCTCGCCTACCTGGGTCTGTGAACTTCTGATTTGCTTGAAAGGAATGATTTTTTCTCCACCCCAGATGGTGGACTTGAGTAAAGGTTCGAATTTCAACATTGCGTTATCAAATGATTAATTGTCTTTCCAATAAGAGGGGGTGAGCAGGATGAGCACGTTCAGGATTTCGAGACGTCCCATGAGCATCAGCCCCGAGCACAGCCATTTCGTGGCCCAGTGCATGTCGGCCCACGTCATGTCGGGCCCCAACTCGTTGAGCGGCAGCCCCACGTTGTTCACACAACTGAGCGAGATGACGGCCGAGTTGGTGACATCGATGTCGATGGCCATCATCAGTCCGGTGGTGGCCATGCACACGATGATGTAGATAGAGAAGAAAGCCAGCAAGTTCTGCACCACCGACGAAGGCATGGCATGACCGTCTACCTTCACGGGCAGTACGGCCCTGGGGTGCAGCAGCCTCACAAACTCGTTTCTCATCACCTTGAATATCATATAGGCACGAATGCTCTTGAATCCGCCACTCGTCGACCCCGCGCAGGCACCGATGAACATCAGCACCGCCAGTATCATCCACGTGATATGCGGCCACGTGCCCACATGGTCGCAGAAGATGCCCGTGGTGGTCATGAACGACACCACCTGGAAGCAGGCACTGCGGAAGGCGTGCTCCAGCGCATAGCCGTTCTCCGTAATCAGCAGCAGGGCGATAACCGCCGTGCATGCCACCACCAGCGTGATGTAGAACCGCAACTCGGAGTTTTTGAGGAAAGTCTTGAACTGGCGTTTGATGATGAGCAAGTAGAGCATCGTGAAATTGATGCCCGCCACGAACTGGAACGCCAGTCCGATATACTCTATAGCCGGTGAGTGGAAATGAGCCAGGCTGTCGTTATGGATGGAGAAGCCTCCGGTGGCGGTGGTGGTCATGCCGTAATTGATGGCGCTGAACCAGTCCATGCCTGCCACAAAGTAGCAAAGGATACATCCCACGGTGAGCGCCAGGTATACGCTCCAAATCCACTTGGCGTTGGTGCTGAGCCGTGGATGCATCTTCGAGCGGATGGGTCCGGTGGCCTCGGCCGAGAACACGCGCATGGAGCCGCTGCCCATCGAGGGAAGCACGGCGATGGTGAAGAACACGATTCCCAATCCGCCTATCCACTGCGACAGCGAGCGCCAGAAGAGCATGGCATGGTGTGAGTTGAGCTGTTGCTCCACATCGTCGAGCACAGAGGCTCCTGTAGTGGTGAATCCCGACATGGTCTCGAAGAAGGCATCGGTGGGATTGAGGATGATGCCACTGAACATATAGGGCAGGGCCCCGAAGATACTGAACGACAGCCAGGTGAGCGTCACCACGGCATACGAGTCGCGCCGCGTCATCATCGTGGGCGCGTCGTAGCCCATCCTCAGCAGTCCCACTCCGGCGGCCAGGGTGATGGCCATCGAGATGATGAATGGGATGAGGTCACTGGTGCCATAGATGAGGGCAACCCCAAGGCTCAGCAGCATGAACCCTGCCTCGAGCAGGAGCAGCGAGCCAATGACCTTGCTTATGAGTTTCAGGTTGACCATCAGTTATTGAAAAATTTCTCGATGTTCTTCATGTTCACGTCGTGGCAGATCACCACCACGGCATCGCCCGCCTCTATCTGCGTGCCACCCGAGACAAGCATGCCCTCCTTGCCGCGCACCAGACCGCCAATGGTCATGCCCCTGGGCAGTCCGAGCTCATACACCTTCTTCCTTGTGACCTTCGACCCGCGCTGGGCGGTGAACTCGGCCACATCGGCGTTGGCCGACATCAGGAAGCGGATGTTCTGCACGTCGGCGTCGAGCATCATCTGGTAGATGTTTCCGGCCGCCAGCACCTTCTTGTTGATGATGGTTCCGATATCGAGGCTCTCGGCCATGCTGGCATAGTTGCTGTTCTCCACCATGGCGATGGTCTTCCTCACGCCCAGTTTCTTGGCGGTGAGACAGGCCAGGATATTGGCCTCGGCATTGCCCGTGAGGGCCACGAATCCCTGCGTGTTTCGGATGTTCTCGTCGATGAGCAGGTTCAGGTCGCGGGCATCGCCATTGATCACCATAGCCTTGGTGTCGTCGAGAGCCTCGTTGATGAGCTCGCACTGACGCTCGTTGATCTCGATGATCTTGGTGCTCATGTACTCAGGCATCGAGAGCACGGCGCGTATGGCTGTCTTTCCGCCGCCCATGATCATCACGTTCTTCACGTCGGCATAGTGCTCCTTACCCACGATTTTCCGGATATAGGGGATATGGTTCTTGGTGGTCATGAAATAGACGATATCGAAGAGCTTCAGCTCGTCGTCACCACCTGGGATGATAGTATCACCATTGCGCTTGATGGCCACCACATGATAGGGGTCTTGCGGACCGCAGAGTTGGCGCAGGGGCTGGTTGAGTATCTCGCAGCTCTCGCGCAGTTTGATGCCCAACATCACCAGCGACCCGTCGTGCACGTCCCACCGCTGGCGCACCCAGCTCATCTTCAGTCCGTTCACGATATCCCTGGCAGCGAGCATCTCGGGATAGATGAGTTCGTCGATGCCCATGCGCTTGAAGAGCGCCTTGTTCTCATTGGTCATGTATTCGGGCCTGTCGATCTGGGCCACGGTCTTCTGCGCGCCCATGGCTTTGGCCATCACGCAGCAGGTGGTGTTCACATTCTCGTCGGGGGTGACGGCAATGAAGAGGTTGGCCGACGACACTCCCGCGCTGCGCAGCGTCTTGGGGTTGGTGGCCTCGCCCACCAGCGTCATCAGGTCGTAGTTGCTGCTGATGTCGCCCAGCTTGTCGGCATCCTCGTCGATAAGCACGATGTCCTGGTTGCTTCGTGAGAGCAGGCGGGCCAGGTGAGAACCGATGGCCGACGCCCCGGCGATAATGATTTTCATAGGCTTAGAATGGTTTTTTTGATGTTTTCCACGTCGATCCCCGTGATTTGCTGCAACTCGCCCACCGTACCGTGCTCCACAAAAGTGTCGGGCAGTCCGAGCCGGCGGATGGTGGGCTTCTTGTCGTGGTCGGCCATCCATTCGGTCACAGCCGACCCGAAGCCGCCCATGATACAGCCGTCCTCGATGGTCACGATGCGGTGGAACCGGGTGGCCACCTCGTCGAGGAGCTGCTCATCGAGGGGTTTCACGAAGCGCATGTCGTAGTGGGCTACCGATACCTTGGCGCCCTCGGCCTCCAACTCGTCGATGGCCTTCGCCACGCTGTTGCCCAACGGACCGATACTGAGCACCGCCACATCGGTGCCTTCTCTGAGCCGGCGTCCGGTGCCCACGCCTATCTCCTTCATCGGGCATTGCCAGTCGGGGCACACGCCCTTGCCACGCGGGTAGCGTATCACGAAGGTGCCCATACCGGGCAACTGTGCGGTGTACATCAGGTGGCGCAGCTCATGCTCGTCCATGGGCGAGGCGATGGTGATATTGGGAATGGGGCGGAGGAATGCCAGGTCGAAAGCGCCATGGTGGGTGGGACCGTCCTCGCCCACGAGTCCGGCGCGGTCGAGACAGAGCACCACGGGCAGGTTGAGGATGGCAGCGTCGTGAATGATGTTGTCGTAGGCGCGTTGTGAGAAAGCGCTGTAGATATTGCAGAAGGGCAGCAGCCCGTCCTTGGCCATTCCGGCCGAGAAGGTGACGGCATGTCCCTCGGCGATGCCCACGTCGAAAGCACGGTCGGGCATGGCCTTCATCATGATGTTGAGCGAGCAACCCGATGGCATGGCTGGTGTCACGCCCACGATGCGTTTGTTGCGCTTGGCCAGTTCGAGCAGGGTGTGTCCGAAGACATCCTGGAACTTGGGGGGCTGTCCGGCTGTGTCGCTCACGATTCGCTCACCAGTGTCCACGTCGAACTTGCCCGGGGCGTGCCAGATAGTGGCGGCTTTCTCGGCGGGTTTGTAGCCCTTGCCTTTCACGGTGTGCAGGTGGAGCATCTTTGGCCCTTTCATCTTCTTCAACTGGCGCAGGATGCGCACCAAATTAAGCACGTCGTGTCCGTCGACAGGTCCGAAATAGCGGATATTCATTCCCTCGAACACGTTCTGCTGGTGGCTGATGGCCGACTTCAGCGCGTTGTTCAGGCGGATGATGCCTTGCCGGCGGTCATCGTTGAGCATGCCTTTCGACCGCAGCCATTTCGACACGCGGTAGCGCACATTGTTATAGGTCTCGTTGGTGCTCAGGCCCAACAAGTATTGCTTCATGCCGCCCACGGAGCGGTCGATGCTCATATCGTTGTCGTTGAGCACGATGAGCACGTCGTTGGGTTTCGACGACACGTTGTTGAGACCTTCGAACGCCAGTCCGCCACTCATCGCGCCGTCGCCGATCACTGCCACCACGTTGCGTTTCTGCTTGGTGAGTTTGGCAGCCACGGCCATGCCTACGGCAGCCGAGATCGAGTTGGAGGCGTGTCCGCAGGTAAAGGTGTCGTATTCGCTCTCCATCGGCGATGGGAAGGGCCGTATGCCATGGAGCTTGCGGTTGGTGCAGAACTGCTCGCGCCTGCCGGTGAGTATTTTGTGTCCGTAGGCCTGGTGCCCCACATCCCATACGATGCGGTCTTCGGGAGTGTTGTAGACATAATGCAATGCCACGGTGAGTTCCACCACGCCGAGGCTCGAGGCCAGGTGCCCGGGATTCACCGAGAGCTCGTCGATGATGTCGCTCCTGAGCTCGTCGCAGAGTGTAGGCAGTTCCTCGAGGCTGAGCTTGCGTAAGTCCTTGGGTGACTGAATCTTATTGAGTATGCTATATGTGTTGTTTACCATTTCACATGCCAATTCGCTCCGCCAAGAACCAGTTTGGCAGAGTTGCGTTTCGTTATACTAGGCAAAATTAGGAAAAAAGGGATAATCCACAAAATTTTTCTCCCTAAATTTACGTCCCTGGCCCATCCCACATGAAGGTCATATCAATGGTCGCTTCGCTCATAATCCGTAAAAATCGGATTCAAAATCTAGAAAAATCGAATATTGAATACTCCGTCCTCATTCCTTCATTAGCATATCCGCATATTTGTGCTATTCGGTAAACGAGCCAATCTCTATCAGATGGCCATCAGGGTCGGCCACATGGCAGGCTGCCGTGCCGGGATATGACAAAGAAACAGTGGCTCATCCCTTATGGATGGGCCGCTGTGAACAGTTATTCTTGTATCATGAAAGGGTATCCGACATTCATAGTCAACCAAGTGGTAATGCAAAGTGCAGCATGAAACATGCATTCGAATGCGGACGTGCTGAGCCTGCGCCGTGAAAATGTTATTAGGATGCTGTCGGCTCCGGACAACGAGATTGGTATCTGATCAATATCGAGGTCTTTTTGGTTCGCCCTATCAATGCGGATACCCCCGTATTCCTATATCAGTTCCGTGGTGAAGTTCAACGCCTGTATCTCAATGTCCAACTTTCTGAGTTGGGCAGAATAGTCATCCACAAGTTTGCCAAGAGACTTCACGTCAATGACCGTGACCATCTTAATCTCAGAACGTGAATAACGGTCCAGACCCTTGGAAGCCTTGTCGAAAATGTTTCGCAACGTGTTGATGCGCAATGTAAGCACTTCTTTCTGAGCCATAAGCTGGGTGACGGTCTTTCCCTCCGCATTTTTCGTCTGCATGTTCGTGGTGTTGATACGCCACACCAGGTCCTCAAGCTGCACAAGGCAGTTATCAAGTTCCTTCATCAGTTCATCCGGCTGCTCGGAAGGCTCGTCGCCCTCCTGTACCTTGACATTGTACTGTATGCGCTGCCCCAGCTGCTCAATTCTTTTCTGCAAATCCTTTCGGATGCTCAATGCTTCTGCCAACTTCATGTTTTTCTTTTTTATGGTTATACTTTGTTACTGTTCGTGAAATACCATGGTCATCTGTACTTGCCATCATCAAGAAGCCTGCTTCTTTTGCCATAGGACGACATGCCAGCTCAACCAATTCATCGGCAAAGATATGGTATTTTTTCTATTCAACAAACCATTATATACGTATAAGAGAAAACTTCAGCACTCCTTTTTAAATCAGTATTTGAAGACGAAGTCTTGCAGACGGCAGAGCGACTTCTCCTTAGTGGCCGACGAGAAGGTGAAATAGAGGGCATGCTTGCCGGTGAACTGGCCCAATTCGGGCAGTGGCACGGAGAGTTCGGTTGGCGTGCCCGGCATATCGGCCTTCAGTTCGATGGTTCCAAGGAGTTTTCCGCCACGCGATGCCCAGGGGCTGTCGGCCATCACCTGGATGGTGCCGTCAATGCCCTCGGGAACGAGCCGCAGTAGCAATTGCACATTGTCCTTGCCGTTGGTGGACGTGAAATTGAAATACTTGTATCCCACTATCGAGCCATCGGTGTTGTTCACCACCTCGTTGGTGTTGTTGCGCAGGTCGTAGGGAGCCTCCATCTTGTCGTCGGTGCCATACGAGGAAGCGATATACGAACCAGAATAGACATTATTGGGCCACTCGTGCACAGCCACCTTCGGACCCGTATACCAGCAGGCGATGCCTGCCGAATGGCGCTCCAGCGGGTCGAGGCCGTCGAGCGAGAAGCCTTCGGAGTTGTACTCACCCTCGGAGATGGAGACCTTGCCACCTTCGCCTTCCTCCACCGACACCTCGATGGGAGCCACCATGGCCTGGCGAGCGAACTCGTTGAGTCCCGACTGGCGGTGATAGAACACATACCACTGTCCGTTGATCTCGCAGATGCTGCCATGGGTGTTGCCTGAGACGGTGGCCGAGGCGATGGTGTCGCCCTGCTCGTTCACCTCACGTCCACGTCCATCGATAATCGTGCCGCCATAGGTCCATGGTCCCAGCGGGTGGTCGCTATAGGCATAGGCCAGGGTGTAGTTGGTGTCGGGCAGGCCAAACTCGCCATTCTCCGTCCAGCGGCTGTAGATGAACACATATTTGTCCTTGATCTTGCGGATGGACGACGCCTCGAAGAAGCGGAAGACACCCGGCTGGTTTTTCCCCGACACCATGTCCTCGACCATCGAGGTGCCCGGTTTCACCGTAGCCATCGTGGCAGGGTCGAGTTCGGCGCCATTCGACCGTTCGAAACCCCAGTAGCCATAAACGCGTCCGTCGTCGTCGACAAACACGGCAGGGTCGAAAGCCAGCACACCATCGTTCTTGTTGGGGTCGTCGGCATTCCAGTTGCACACCTCAAACGGACCGTCGGGACGGTTGCTCTTCGCCACCAGTCCGTTGCGCCCACCCGCCTGGTCGTTGGGATACAGGTAGTAGGTCTTCTCGCCATTCGGACCGATGACCAGCGCCACATCGGGAGCGAAAAGCACGTCGGCCAAGCCTGCCGAGTCGAGGAGTTCGCCCTTGGCATTCTTGTCTACCTTGAGAATCTCGCCATCATAGCGCCAGTGGTTCAGGTCCTCGACGGGAGCCGACCACACCACGAGCTCACGCCCACAGTAGTCGGTAATGCGCGAGTCGTGCGACCCATAGATATATACCCGTTGTTTTCCGGGCTGGTCGGGGTCGTCAAACACATAAGGTTCTCCGTCGGGGATATGCTCCCACATTGGAAGATAGGGATTGCCCACGGTGGTGAGCACGTTCTTCGTGTTCTCGGCCTGCGGCGAGCAGGCGGCCATCGAGATACAGCAGGCGGCTGCGACGGCCATCTTCAGGTGATTGGTTTTCATATTGTAATGGATTGATTGCTAAAAAAACTCATTCGAATTCGATGATGGCGCCAACTTCGTTGCCGATGGAGAGCACCACGACGACACCATTCACCGTGTCGTACATCTTGGGGGTGAGCACATCGCCCAGTTTGGCCGGCTTGCGGTATTCCACCCTCATTCCTCTTACCACGAAGTCGTAGGGCAGCAGTTCCATGGCCTGACGCACATAGCAAGCATTGTTCATGTGCTTGTTATAGTCGATATCAGCCCTCATCACCTGGGTAGGAGGCATCAGTGTGCCTCCCTCCTTGGGCGGGATGATGCGACGGTCTTTGTAGTTCATCTCCAACTGCTCCTCGAGGCACATCGAGGCGATGGTGGCCTCATCGACGCGACTTAGTTTCCCGGTTGCCATGTCAACGAAAGCACCCATGCTCCAGGTGCGGTAGCACGGTTCCCCGTTGGCATCGTAAATGAAAGTGTTGCGGAAGCCAAACATAGGCTTCATGTCGTACACTGAGGTAGTGACGGTGAGTTGCTCCTTGTACTGGGGCACCCTGATGACCTCTACTTGTCGTGAGGCCAGCAACTGCGCCATATGGTGCGTGGAGAAGTATTCCTTCACCACGGGTTCGCTGTCTATCCACATTTCCGAGCAGTCCTGCATCATCTGCAGGGCAGAGAAAAGCCTGAGCCGCCCCTCGCTGTCGCAGGTGCTCGTCGTTACCTTGTAATTAAGACTATACATGTTTGGTGTTTGGTGTTTGGTGTTTTGTGGTTTTGTTGGCAAAGATAATGCAAGGTGAGTGAAAAACCAAATATATTTGAGTTTTTCCGAACCGAAGCCTATCTTCGCCGCGAAGCGGCAAAGTAGTGCAAACCGAGTGGAAAGCAAAAGAAATCGAAGAATATTTTGCTTTCCTGAGTAACGAATTGGGCAACACACAAAATGAAGTCCCGAATAACGTGTGACCAAGCCTGCGGCTTGGATGTTCCAACCACTCCCACCTCTCCTTCATAAGGAGAGGCCTCAACCCCATCCCAAGGCCCTTCCCCTCTCCAGGGGAAGGGATGCAACCGCTCCCTATCCGGTCGCTCGGACATTAAGGTATCCGCGACCCATCAGAGAGTCGCGGTGAGATTCCTTACGCAACAGAGTTGCGATTGTTTATGCGGGCTTCGCCCGCCATTCAGTCGAAAGCTTGCTCACGCCTCTTGAACATTTTTGTTATATGATAGGTGCCGCCTATCTTCGCCGCGAAGCGGCAAAGTAGTGCAAACCGAGTGGAAAGCAAAAGAAATCCATGATTATTTTGCTTTCCCGCCTCATAGAAAGGAACACCATGCCAACCATGGGAAAAATAAAAAAACACGAAAGAAAGCGAAAACATCCACCCATTTTTTGCGAATGAGGAAAAAATGACTAAATTCGCAGAAAACTTTGGATTATGGCACTTGATATCTTGCACGACCGCATCCTCCGCGATGGCAAATGCCTCGAGGGCGGCATACTGAAAGTAGACATGTTCGTGAACCATGTCATCGACCCTCTGCTCATGCAGCAGATAGCCGTGGAGTTCCTGCGCCGCTTTGCCGACATCAAGGCGAACAAGATTCTTACCATCGAGGCTTCAGGCATTGCCCCCGCCCTGATGCTGGGCTACCTGCTGAACATCCCCGTGGTATATGCCAAGAAGAAGGCCGCCTCGACCACCAGCGAAGCCTATGTCACCAAGGTGACGTCGTTTACCAAGCAGCGCGATTACAACATCGTCATCAGCAAGGAATACCTGAATGCCAACGACCACGTGCTCTTCATCGACGATTTCCTGGCCTATGGCAATGCCGGGAAAGGCATTATCGACCTGTGCCAACAGGCCGGTGCCACCATCGAGGGCATGGGATTCATCATCGAGAAAGAATTCCAGCACGGCCGCGAAGTGCTGCAGGCTGAGGGCATCAGCCGCATCGAGTCGATGGCCATTGTGGAGTCGCTCGACAACTGCCAGATCAAACTGAAAGACTAACCCTATACACCACAAAAAACAAACCATGCGACGACTATTCATTCTTTGCGCATTGCTGGCTATCATGGGCATGACTCATGCCCAGGGCACCCAAGCACTCAAAGCCATGCAGGCGAAAGGCCTGCCCACCAACGCCATCCCCGCCAAGTACTATTTCCAGCACCAATTCGAGTCTCCCGAGGCGCTGCGCCAATTCGGTGAGGGCAGCCTAGACGAAAGCTCCATTGTGGTGCCCGATGCCCAAGGACAAGGTGGCGAGTCAACCATTTTCTTCTTCATCGTGCCCCAACCCGTGAAGGCCGACCAAGACTTCGGCTTTGTGGACCTCTGGATTTTCGACGACGCCACCCAGCGCGCCCGCCGCATCTTCCACCAAAATCCCAACAACTACGGTGAGCACATCGTCCTCGACATCCACATGATGGGCGACGTGAACGTGCGCGACTCGGTGTATACCGACAAAAAGACCCGCCAGCGCATCACACGCCACCTGCGCACCGGATATCCCGTGGCCGCACTGCAAGTGCAACTCTACAACGGCACTGGCCACGGCATCATCTCCACCCTGCTTGTAGACGGACGTACCGGGAACACACAGTTGCTGGAACACCAGACGCCCGTGAAAGTGCTCTACCCCCTCACCAACATGCTCATGCTGGCCGAATGGAATATGGCACAAAGCTACCTCATCACCACCGGTTCGGCGGTGAATTCCGACGACCCTTACCAGCCCACCGAGGATTTCGACATCTTCAGTCACATGAACTTCACCCCCATCCTTTACATCTACACACCGAAAGGTCAACTTCTGAAAACCATCGAACTCCCCACCGAGTGTATCGACATGGTGAGGTGACCTCAAACACAATACCATGAACCTGAACCTCACTTCCACCATCAAGGTGCCTGAGCACCGACTGCGCCGCGAAATCGTGGCCCTCTGCCGACAGACGGGGAAACCTGTACTCAAACTCTCTACCAAGGACTACATCGACCACTTCATGGGACACTGGGTAGAGGAATACGGCTCTGCCGGACTGGTGAACATCGCCGTCTTCAACGAGCTGCAGCACACCATCACCGGATGGCCGGGCGGTAAGCCCGACGCCGACGACACCTACCGTCCCGAACGGGCCAACCCCTACCCCAAGCGCGTGGTGGTGTTCTCGCCACACCCCGACGACGATGTCATCTCGATGGGGGGCACGATACGCCGACTCATGCAACAGGGACACGACGTGCACATCGCCTACCAGACGAGCGGCAACATCGCCGTGAACGACGAGGAGGTGTCGCGGTTCATGCACTTCGTCAATGGCTTCAACCAATTGTTCGCCGGTGGCAGCGACCAGGTCATCAGCAAGAGTTACCAAACCATCAAGCAACTCATCAACGAGCAGAGAGGCAGCAACGACGACCGCCAGGCCCTGCTCACCCTCAAAGGCCTCATCCGCCGTGGCGAGGCACGCCTGGCATGCGCCTACAACGGTATCGGCACCGACCACATCCACTTCCTCGACCTGCCCTTCTATGAGTCGGGACGGGTGGAGAAACTGCCCATGTCGGAGCGCGACGTTCTGCCCATACAGCAACTCATCGCCGGCATCAAGCCGCACCAGATTTTCGTGGCCGCCGACTTGGCCGACCCCCACGGCACCCACCGCAAATGCACCGATGCCGTGCTGGCCGCCGTCGACGAGGAGCGGAAAGCCCAGGCCGAGTG
Source organism: uncultured Prevotellaceae bacterium (assembly GCA_900317305.1). Lineage (GTDB taxonomy): Bacteria > Bacteroidota > Bacteroidia > Bacteroidales > Bacteroidaceae > Prevotella. The sequence goes on from ONGG01000009.1 coordinate 30,236, forward strand.
GACCAAAGACTGCCGTATATGGATGTACCGTGGCGCATGGGACGAGTGGGACGTGGCCGACATCGACATGTGCGTGCCCATGAGTCCGGAGGAGTTGCGCGAGAAGCGCAACGCCATACTCAAGCACCAAAGCCAGATGGAGAGTGCCCCCTTCCTGGGCAACGACGAACGACTGTTCTGGCAGCGGGCCGAAGACCGCAATCGCGCCACCGCCGAACTCTACGACGACCTGGGCCTGGCCTGCTACGAAGCCATGGAGGCTTTCGTGGAGTATAAATTCCAGTAAGCAGCCCGCCAACCCTACAGCCAACCCCTGTCGCCGTTTGACAGATAAAAATCGGGGGTTGGCTGATTTTTTTTTCAAAGACACACCATAATCAATTATCTTTGCGTTCTGAAACAGGTTTCACTGTCCTACAATGTTCCATCCTTCAAATGCATACTGCATGAAACATGAATACCTCTAAAGACGAACTGAAAGAAAACCTTGCCTACCTCACGGTCTGGCTACTGCTCCTGCTCACCCCCATCATCAGCATGGGCGTGCGCATGGTAGACGACAGCCAACTCACATTCAGATGGGAGGCAATCATACGCGAGTGGAGGGTCATCCTGCCCTTCCTCATCGTGTTTGTGGTGCACAACTACATGATAGCGCCACTGCTCATCTACAAGAAGAAGAAATGGCTGTATGTGGCACTCACGTTATGCGTGCTCGCGGTGTTCCAAACCTATCAATGCCAACACCGGCCTCCTTTTGAAAGAGGTCATCGGAAGATGGGGATGCACGATGGTGGAAGGCATGAACGCCCCGACCTACCGACACTGCCCCGCAATTCGGCCGACAGCAACGAGGTGGCCGACTTAGGGCGGCACCCAGCGGCCGAACCAAGGCACCCGGGAGAAGACCGCCCAGGCCATTTCGACGGCAAAGCCCCTTTCGACAGGCATATGGGCGAACCTCCCTTCCTCAGAGGTGAGCACGACATCATGGCCATCATCGTGATGCTGCTGATGATAGCGGCCAACCTGGGAGTGAAACAGTATTACAAGTCGCTGAACGACCGCAAGCGCCTGCAAGACCTGGAGCGGAAAACCCTGGAGCAGCAACTGGAATACCTGAAATACCAGATCAACCCCCATTTCTTCATGAACACGCTCAACAACATCCACGCACTGGTCGACATCGAGCCCGAGGAGGCCAAGCACAGCATCGTGGAACTCTCGAAGATGATGCGCTATGTGCTCTACGAGGGGGCCAAGAGCAGCGTACCCCTGCAGAAGGACATCGAATTCCTGAGAAACTACGTCACGCTGATGAAGTTGCGCTATACCGACAAGGTGAGCATCCGCTTCGACGTGCCCGACGACATCACCAACAAGATGGTGCCACCTATGCTGCTCATCACCTTCGTGGAGAATGCGTTCAAACATGGCGTGAGTTACCGCAACCCGTCGTTCATCGACATCCACATCACCACCTCGGGCGACACCCTGGCGTTCGTGTGCCGCAACAGCAAGACCGACAAGGAGCCCGACCTCGAGGGGGGCGTGGGACTGAAGAACACCCGCCAGCGGCTCGACCTCATCTATGGCAACGACTACCGACTCGACATCGACGACGGCGAGGATACCTATGAGGTGACATTGGAATTGAAACTACACGACAAACCATAAAAACAGACAGCACTATGATAAGATGCCTTGCCATCGACGACGAGCCACTGGCACTCCGTCAGTTGGCCGCCTATATCCAGAAAATACCGTTCCTGCAACTCGTGAAAGCCTGCGAGAGTGCCCTCGAGGCCCGACAGATCTTGGAGGAAGAGATGATCGACGCCATCTTCGTCGACATCAACATGCCCGACCTCAATGGCATGGACTTCGTGAAATCGCTGGCCGCACCACCGCTAGTGGTCTTCACCACCGCCTACTCCGAGTATGCCATCGACGGATTCAAGGTAGATGCCGTGGACTACCTGCTCAAGCCCTTCGGACTCGATGACATGAAGCGGGCGGCCAACAAAGTGAAGACCCGCTACGACCTGCTTAACGCCACCCCCACCACGACGGTGACCACACCAACCGACAACGACAACACCATTTTCCTGAAAACGGAGCACCGCATGGTGAGGGTCGACATCGACAAGATACGATACATCGAGGGCATGAGCGAATACCTGCGCATCTATCTCGAGGGAGTGCAGCGGCCCCTTATCGTGTTGCTGAGCATGAAGAAAATGGAAGAGCGGTTGCCCAGCGCCAGTTTCATGCGCGTGCACCGCTCTTATATCATCAATTTGAGAAAAATACAGGAGGTGAACAAAAGCCGGGTCATCATGGACGCCGACACCTATATCCCCATCGGAGATCTCTACCGCGAGGCTTTCAACAACTACCTTGACAAGAAATTCCTCGGAAAATAAAAGACATAGCCCGGAATCAACTTGATGGGCATAATGGGCATGATGGGCTCGATGGGCTTAATGGGCATGATGGGCTATGTAGATGCTATAGATACTATAGATGCTATAGATACTATAGATGCTATTGGCTTTATAGCCTGGTAACGTGTGCTCTTCTGAATTAGAACTTGAGCGTATAGCCCAGTCCTACGTAGTGACGGTTGTTCTCGTTGTCGTCCTTATCGTTCACTTTCTGGTAGCGGTAGAACATCGTCACCGCGTTTTTCTTGTTGATTTTCCATTCCGCGCCCACATTGTAGCGCACTTTATCGAGTTTCATCTCATTGAAAAGCTCCACGTTGGCAAATGGAGTGGCGGGGAAATCGTTGATTTTGTAGGTGACCTGAAAGCGGCTACGCAGCACGTTCTTGCCCTTGGCCGAATAGGTGTGCTCATCACCATCCCAGTCTTCATCGTAGTAACTCCACCGCTGGTCGACGGTGTGCTCAGGACGATAGGTATACTGCCACCGCTCGCGGAGCGAGAATCCGAACTGCCCCAGTTTGTAACTTCCGGTGAGCGAGACATTGAAGCGATGGCGCGGTCCCCAGTATTGGGCGCATTTCTTGGGATCGCCAGCATTCACCACCCCATTGATCACCTTCTTGTCATCGTCATCGTAATAGGAGATGCGTTCGTTGTTGTCGTAGATGAACACATAGCCAGCCGAGACCTTCAGCCACGACAGCAGTTTGTAACTGACGCTGACGCCTCCCGACCAGCGGTCCACTTCCTTCACGTCGTCGCGGGTGCGCATCTCGGCATCGAGCCCCAGCGTGAACTTCTTGTTGATTTTCTTCTCTGCCTCCACGGAGAGAATCGTCCCGAAGTCGTCTTGTGCGAAGCCAAAGGCGGGAATCAAGGCCAAGGCCAGCAGCAGGATTTTTCCTTTCATTGTTTTAGGTGTTAGGGGTGAAGTATTAATTTTCTGTAAATTCTGTGGTTTTCAGCTTCATCTTCTCGTCCACGCTGTTGCTCACGGTGTTGTCGTGACTGTTGTAGAACACTTTGATCACCGCCATGTCGCGCAGCATATCGATGCCACCCACCTCTACATTGATCACGTCGAGGCCCGTGCGCTCGCGGATATCGGCGATGAGGTCGTCGTGACGCTCAGGCTTGGTCAGTTCGATGCGGTCGTACTGGATCAGTTTGTAGGGAACCACCTTGAGCAGGCTCTCGCAGAGCCACACCACCACCACGATGAGCATATTGGTGATGAGGAGTTCGGCCAGCGGCATAGTGGAAGCCAGTGCATTGACCACCGACAGGCAGAGAATGATGAAAAGGTAGGTCATCTCGCGTACGGGCATGGCATCGGTGCGGTAGCGCATGATGCTGAAGATGCCGAACATACCGATACCCACACCTATGCCGGTCTTCCCCTTCATATCCTCGAGCACGAAAATCATGAAGAATACGATGAAGAAGATAGCCACGCCGATGAGCATAAAAGTGAAGAAGAAGTCGCGGCGCTTGCTCTTCTTGTAGTAGAGCAGGTCGACAATCACCCAGTTCACTGCCACGCAAATGATAAAGCGCACCAGCATGTGCATGAATTCCGACGAGACGGAGAACAACAATTCGTTCATAAGACAAAAGAGTTTGATTCGTTGGCGATTTTTCTGATATCAATGAGTTTGGGTTTGAAACGGTTCATCCGCAACGTGTCGTTGGTGAGTGCCGAGCCCATACAATATTTGCTGAAACCATGAGGAAACACCCTGAGCTGCCTGAGCATCTCGAGCACAGGCGAGAAACAGAGGCCATCGCGCTTGAGTTCTACAATCACTAGCGGAGCCATCTTGCGGTCGGTGCCTGTCACCAGGTTGTGGAACTCAAGGTCGGTGTCGATGGTGAGCCGCTCGGTGCGTGCCTTGTTGACAAGAGTGAGGCGCCGGAAACGGTTTTGCAGTGCGGGCATCAGTCCTTCGTGACCATAGCGCAGGTGCTTGTCGATGAAATCCATCTTGAGGGCATCATTGATCAGCATGTCGGTCACCTGCATCCGCTTTTTCTTGGTGCGACCATGGTTGTTCTTGGTTTTCACCTCGAGAAACTGCAGGTCGGAGGCCACGTAGGTGCGGAAACGGATTTTCTGCCGGTTGGCATGCCCATACTGATGGGTATAAAACATGTCGTAATGGGTAGTATCGAAATAGGTAGTCTCATACAGCATGTTGCGCTCGCCCTTGATTTCCTGGGCCAGGTATTCTTCCTGGGCCATCACGAGAAGTCGTGCCAACACCGGCATGGTGGTGACAAACTTGGTGTCGATACGGTTCATGAGCCGTATGCCACTCATCTCGTCGAGTGTGATCGGATCAAATTGTCGGATGATGCGCTCCATGATTCTGCCTATGGTTGAAGATTCGAAGCCAGCCTCTCGCTTGCCTATGATGATAACGCAAAGACATGGCGAATCGTATATCCCGCGAGGGAACATTCAGCCAACTGCCAAAAATCTTCAACTAACGGCCATGGCGTGCATGGCCGATGGTGGAGTGAGACTATTTTACATTGCCTACCTTGATGAGATACTCTGCTATCTGCACAGCATTGAGGGCAGCACCTTTCCTGATTTGGTCGCCGCTGAGCCACAGGGTGAGACCGCAGTCCTCTGCAAGGTCCTTACGCACGCGGCCCACGAAGATGTCGTCTTTTCCGGCGGTGTCGAGCGGCATGGGGTAAACCAGGTTGGCCGGATCGTCGCAGAGCGTGCATCCAGCGGCATTGGCGATGGCGTTCTGTGCCTCCTCTACCGAGAGAGGACGCTCAGTCTCTATCCACACACTCTCGGAGTGCGACCTGAGCGATGACACCCTCACGCAGGTGGCCGAGCAACGGACGTCGGAATGCATGATCTTGCGGGTCTCGTTAAACATCTTCATCTCTTCCTTGGTATAGCCATTGGGCTGGAAGACATCTATCTGTGGTATGACGTTATAAGCCAACTGATGGGGAAACTTCTTCACCGTCACGGGTTTCTGCTCCACAATCTCACGGTACTGCTGCTCGAGTTCGGCCATGGCTGCTGCTCCGGCGCCACTGGCGCTCTGGTAGCTCGACACACGGATGCGGCGGATGTGCGACAGTTGCTCGAGGGGTTGCAGCACCACCACCATCATGATTGTGGTGCAGTTGGGGTTGGCGATGATGCCCCGTGGGCGGTTGAGCGCGTCGCTAGCGTTGCACTCTGGCACCACCAAGGGCACGTCGTCATCCATACGGAAAGCACTCGAGTTGTCGATCATCACCGCACCATATTTAGTGATGGTGTCGGCAAATTCCTTGGAGGTACCGGCTCCTGCCGATGTGAATGCGATGTCCACGTCCTTGAAGTCGTCGTTGTGCTGAAGGAGTTTCACCTCATAATCCTTACCACGGAAGGAATATTTACGTCCGGCACTACGTTCCGACCCGAAAAGTACAAGGTCGTCAAGGGGGAAGTTACGCTCGTCGAGCACGCGCAGGAATTCTTGTCCTACGGCTCCGCTGGCACCTACAATTGCTACTCTCATTTTTCCTATTTCTTTTGTTTTGTTAGTTTTCATGTGCCAAAAAACATCATTTCGAAAGCATTGACACGTTTTGGGCTACAAAGTTACTGCTTGACGAGCGAAAAGCCAAACAAAACCAAATATATTTCACATTTTTCTCATGTTGATGCTATAGATATTATAGATGCGATAGATGATATAGATGCGATAGATGATATAGTTGCTATAGATTTTATAGTTGCTATAGATTTTATAGTTGCTATAGATGCTAGCCGTGGTAATGTCTGAACTGAACTCCTGTACTTCTGAACTCCTGAAAAAAGGGGGGAATGTGATACTTGAAACGCATATTTCGGACAGCTTTTTTGGCTCTTTCTTCTTTTTGTCTTGTTTCATGTTGTCTGTCGTATCTACTTAGGAAGAAAAACGTTCAGATACTTTTATTCTATACAGACTCGTCCTATCTTTGCATCAGAGTTCAAACAAAAACAATTTAAACAAATAAAAAAACATACAACTATGATTACTAAAGATATTATCCTCGACATTCTGAAGGCTACGGCAGCCATCATGTTTTTCACGCTCTCGTCGGTGGTCTACCTCGCCTGCATCAGCCAGGAGCAAGACTCGACAAAGAACATTGCCTCGAGCAGCATCATGTACGACCAGCTCGACCCAGGCTGCGACATGGATCTGGGTATGTACACCCCCTATTAAGCGGCATTCCACGATTAAGAGGAAGATACGTTTAGCCATTAGAGGAAAAATAAAAAGGCAGGGACTTCATCTCCGTTTTGGAGAAAAGTCCCTGCCTCTATTTTTGCAAGTAAAATTAATATCAGAAAGTTACAAAGGTCCTGACCTTACCACTGCCAACAACCATTAAACTAACAATGAGAATCAGGTCACGCCTGATTATCCGCCTCGGCTTTGGTCAACGAGCCACACTCCGGATAGTTTCCTTCGATATAGGCCTTTATCAGCGAAGCATGCGAGAGAGCCGACTTGGTATTGTTGACGTCAGCATTGGTTTCGTAATCGAGCAGCACCACGGTTTTGTTCTTCGAAATAATGCGGACAGCCGTTACCAGTCTCTGGAGTTTGTTCTCCAGCACCCACTTATAGCAAGGCAGATAGATTTGCTTGCGAGCCTCGATATAGCCAAGCAGCTCCTCTCCATGAACGCCTTTGCGATGCCCAAGACAGCTGCCATATTTTCGAGTCGTGCGCTTCAGGTTCTTCATGTCGCGCTTAATGAAGAATGTCTTGTCCACGTCACCTTTCTCGAAAACCTTCAAGCCTTGCCAGATTCCCTCAACAGACGCTGCCCCCCAACCCTCAGAAAACGGGATGGGGATACCGCCATGGGGAAAGAAGGGACTGAACATGACGAAGTCGTCCTCGGCCTTGCTCGTCACGTCGATGATTATCGCATCAGGATATTTAGCCTTCAGCGACTCAATGGATTTTTTCTTTGACTCAATAATAATCATAGGCTTCTTGAAATTTGAAGCGAAATTACCAATTTCCCCTGAATAAAAACTAATTTTCATCATAAAAACACCTACTATATTTTAAAAACCACCCAACATCAGGCATAATATATTGCCAAAAAAAGAAAAAAGTAAACTATCGCGTAAAAAATACGCATAAAAATTTGGAGGTTTGAAAAAAAGACATTACGCTTTGCAGCGTAATTTTTACGCAATTTATAATTTGGTGTATGATAGTAAGGGTTAAAGTAAGTGGTTTTGAAGAGAGTGAGAAGAAGTTGACTCTGAAGGAGGAAAAGAGTGAACTTCTGTGCGTGAGTAACCTTATTTTTGATAAGGTGGTGGAAAATGAGAGGGAAAATGTGTTGATGTGGTTGAAGGGGAAATTTAAGAAGTTGAGGTATGGAGAATTGGAGGAGGTTTATGATGATGGATGTTTGGTGTTGTGGGAAAAGATGATGGATAAGATGTTTAAGTTGAGGGAGAAGAGTATGGTGGGGTATTTGAAGAAGATTTGTTGGAATATTGGGATGCATTATATGAGGAAGGTGAATGAGGATGGTGAGAGTTTGGATAGGATTATGGAAAGAGGATTTGGGGCGAGTAATAATGAAGAAGGAATTGAGCAGATGTTTAATGTGATTGAAGGAAAGATGGCTGAGGAAGAGAAATATGAGAAGTTGGAAAGAGTTTGGGGTAAGTTGAAGGAAGTGGATAGGATGATATTGGAAAGTTATTATGTGGATGGATGTAAGATGGAAGAGATTGCAAAGAGGGTTGGATATAAGAATGGAAATAGTGTGAAGAGTAGGAAGAAGAAAGTTTTGATGAGAATAAAGGAGGAGATGATAGACGGGGCAGATTTTAAAGATCTGTCCGCTGCCGCATAAGATTCCGCTACTCCCTCATCCAGGGACTCCCCACCCCACCCTGCGGCCCCCTACACTTCAAGGCCTTAGAGGGCAGGCGGGGAGTGCCATACGGCTCACTGGGGTGTAATCCGTATACCCCATTTTTGGCATCCCTGACACCCATCAGAATTCTCAGATTTCTCCGTAGTTCAAAAAACAATGCCGAGCATACCAAAAAAGAACCTCAAAAGTCGAAAAACTTTTGAGGTTCAAAGTAATCTGGTTCTGCTTTTTCTGTGTTCATGGTCGTTGCTTTTTGGGGTTTCCTACTCGTTCGTCCCTACTCTTCGGCGCCGGGTCTGACCAAACCCTGGGGGAAGCGGATAGGCGAACATTTACTTCTCTCTGCCTATGCTATAGGCTACCTCCTTTATTTATCGCATCCCCTGGGTGCACTGTGGGTAAACAGGGCTGATGAACATGAGAAACTTGACCGTACTGGCAAGACCTTTCTTCACGGCCTTCATCATTTTCACTACTGTTGCACTGCTCTCATACTGGGCAACTGTCATCGGGGTTACATTCATTGTCTTCATAATCGTATATTTTTTTGTTTTTTTATTCTTGTTGTTTTCACTCCGACAGGCGGGCTGTCTTTGTTGTTTCTGTTGCAAAGATAGGTCGGTTTTCATCACCCGCAATAGTTTTCGGCCAATTCTTGCCGAAGATGATAAGACACAAAGCCAAATATGCGACAAATAGGCAAAATCGATGGAAATTCTGTCGTAAAACCATAAAAATTGATATGAAAAGTTTGATTTTTGACACAGACACACATGGAATAATAAAAAAATCATTTCCTACTTGATTAATGTACATGTTGGTTAATTTTGTAAACCAATGTTAAAATTTGGCAATTTCCTTCCGAAACATTTGGTTTAAAAAATAAACCGTACTACTTTTGCGTCTGGAATCATTGGTGTGAGAAGAGAATGATGCCAGTTCAAGCAAGCGAGAGTCGACCTCCTTGCTTCTCTTTTCACCGAGATGGTTTAAAAAATAAACTGAGTGTTAAACCTCCTACCTTCACTTGATAGTAGACAAACGGGAAAGAAAATGGAAGACAAAAGAATTTCTGAGAAAGAGAGTCTGGAGATCATCACCCAGATGATACAAAAGACGAGGCGCAATGTGGTTGATGGCAACAATTTCATCTACATAGGTCTATCGCTGATGGTTTTGTCGCTGTTGGCAGGGATATTTACTTTGCTGACAGAAAACCATTGGTTTGCCGTTGTCAGCATGTCGTTGCTTGTTATATGGAATATCTGTGCATGGTTTTTCGTGCGCAAGGCTATTAAAAGAAACGGTGATTCGCTGAGTTATACAGACAACATGCTGAAGATCACGTGGGACACAATTTGTGGTATTGGCTTTGCCATTCCTTTGATGATTATGATCGGGCTCCTTTTTTCTTCAGGCTCCTATTCGACGATGTTGTCACACTATTGGACTGTTCCATTGATTCAATCCATTTTGCTCATTGTGGGGTGTATGATAAGCCGACAGTTGCTTGGAATGTCACTTTCACCGATGTCCGGATTATTAGGAGCAAGTATACCGTTGGTGGTGTTAATGGTCAACTTTGAAGTATCACCCATATTCGAATTTGGTTGTGCCATGGCAGTCCTGGCAATCGTTGCCGCTTTCACCGTCACAACCTTGGGAGTTTCTCTTAAAAGAAACAAGAGTTGTGCTGTATGAAAGAACTTGACCCTTTGCTGCACAGTCAGTTGCGGTTGGCAGTCATGTCCATCCTGCTGAGCCTTGAGGAAGCCGACTTCGTCTACCTGAAGGAGAAGACAGAATCGACTGCGGGCAATCTAAGCGTACAATTGGAAAAGCTCTCATCGGCTGGCTATATCTCAAAAAGAACAGACGGTTCGGGACCCAAACCACGGACCATCTGCAAAATGACTGATGCAGGCCGTGAGGCGATGCGCAAGTATGTTGAAACGCTGAAGACCTATTTCAATGGTCTTTGAACGGAATCAGCATTAGCGAATCGAAGTTTCGCATTCGCTCAACTTCCGAACTCCTTTCAACTCGCTATTGTTGAGTTAGCAAATAGTTCACCATGAGGAGAACTTAGAGCCAACAAAAACGATCTGGAGGATACATCACTGCAGACTCCTGACTCACGCTTACGAAAGACAAAAAGAGAAGGCCCGTCACAGACGAGTCTTCTCTTCGTTTCCGGCACCGGTGCCCTTGTATTTCGAGCGGGTGGCGTTGAAATTGTAGTTCAGGGTCACCCCCACGCACTGTGTATAAGTATAGACATCCTGGGCCGTCTTGCCGATAGCATAGTAAGTGGTCACATTTGTCCTGGCTGTGCGGAAAATATCGTTGGCAAACACAGTTCCTGTCAGTCGTCCTTGCAGGAAACTCTTTTGCAGTCGGGCATTCACCTCGAAGTTGCTGCCTCGATACATGAACGCCCAATGGTTGCTGCCGGTATAACTGACTTGCAGCAGTGCTTTCGTCGTCTCTCCAAAGACGAACCAGGATTTCAGATCGAAACTGAATTCAGGCTTGTTCAGTTTCTTCGGCGCACCATACTTCTCGGCATCGAACATCTGTTGATAGTAGTGCAGCGTGGCAGATGGCTGCCAGAATCCCAACTTTGGTGAGGCGACGAGTGTGGCATAGACACGGTCCTGGTGGTCGAAGTTGTCGGGCTGGAAAATGCCTATCTCTTTCTCCTCGTCATACACATTGCCGACATGGGTGAAGATGTCGTTCTCGCGGGTGAAACCTGCCATGAAGTTGAGCCACGAATAGGTGAGGTTGAAGTCGATGCTCTGGCGAACCGAGGGACGCAGCAGCGGATTACCACCTTCGTAAAGCATACGGCTGTCGTAAATCACGATAGAGCTCAACATATTATATGGTGGTCGGGTGATGCGCTTGCCATAACTCAGTTGCGCCCCCCACTTGCCCTTCTGCCATACGACTGAGAGGTTGGGAAACCAGTCGTTATAGGTACGGCTGGGCTCAGGCTGCTTGATGCCGAACGAACTGTAATCCGTCGACACATGCTCATAGCGCAGGCCTGCATTCAGGCGCCATTGTCCCAGTTGCAACTCGTATTGGGCGAAGCCGGCGATATTCTTTTCGTCCATCTCATTGTCGGCCGTGGGTATGATTTGCTCGTCGTTTTGGTTGCGTCCATGGCTCTCCGTGCTTGTTATCTCCGAGCCGCCGCTCAGCATACCTTTCCAGATGGGATAAGTCAGCACCAACTTGCCTGCCACCATCCTTCGGTCTTCATTGTTATGGGTAGTGATGGTTCGGTCGCCCAATTCCTTACTCGTCTCATGTCCGATGATATGGTCTTCCGATTCTCGTCGCAGCATGGTGGCATTCAGGTCAACACCCAGTTTCCCCACCTTGCCCACATAGTATGCGTTCAGTTCCCAGACGGGTTTGTCTTTTTCGTTGATATCCGTTTTCAAATGCACATCGCCATAAAAGGCCCCGTTTTTCAGATAATGTTGCCTCATATCTGAGAAGTAACGATTATCAAGCAAATGCTGCGACGAGCAACTCAGTCCTAAGGAATGGTCGGTGTTGAAGTCATAACTTATGCCTGCATTGTACAGAAAGTTCGTCCAGCAACTTCTCAACAGCACGTCCGCATTGCAATTGAACATATCCTTGCTGATGTGCAACTCTTGGTCGAGGTCCTGATCGTTGCTGTAATGACCGTTGTCGAGTGCCACGTTGGCGAATGCCTCCAGTCCTCCCTGGCGGTATTTCACGGTCAGGTCGTCGTAGTTGCTCAACTTGTTGTTCTGCTTTGTATCCATGGTGGCCATCACACTCAGTCCGTCGCCCTGTGTCTTGAGCGTCTTGATACGGATGACGGCATTCACCTCGGCGTTGTACTGTGCCCCCGGGGCGGTGATGATGTCCACACTCTTGATGTCCAAGGACTTCAACTGCTTCAGTTCCTGGGCGTTGTTCACCTTCTTGTTGTTGATGTAGATTTCCGGCTCCCCTTTGGCCAGCACCTCGAACTTGCCATCGCGCCCCTGCACCATGGGCATCATCGAGAGCACGTCGTCGGCAGTGCCGATGTCGTGGAGCAGTGAGTGCTGCACCACGACGGTCATGCCCCCCGAGGTCATTTTGTATTGCGGGACCTCGCCCTTGACGGTGACCCCTTGCATCAAATAAGAATCCGGCTGCATGGCGATGGTGCCGAGACGTCCCACCTTTGCGTTCCTTGTCACGGTCTTATAGCCGATATAGGTGAGTTTGACAATGAGTTGCCGTGGTTGGCAAGGGATGACGAAGTCGCCGTTCTCGTTGCTCACGCCTCCGGTGATGAAGGCGGAGTCCTTTGGTGCGAGGAGCGACACGTTGACGTAAGGCAGTGGCTTTCCGTGTTCATCGACGACGCGTCCTCTCAACTTGGTCTCTGCCTTCTGCACGCATTCCACATATATGTCTCTGTCCTCTGAGGTCACACGCATGGGATAGAAGCCCACTACCTGTCTGACGGCATCCTTGACCGAGGCGTTTCTCAGCGATGTGGTGACGGTGAAATCCTCCAGTTCGTCGAAGATGAAATTGATTTTGTAACTGCTTTGCGCTTTGTCAATCCAGATGAGCGCCTCGGAGAGTGAGGTGTTCCTGAAATCGTGAGTGAGATGCTGCGCCCCTGCCGTCGTGGCGGCGAGGCACAATATGATGATGAAAAAATGTCTCATGATGATGGTCTATTCGATGGTGATGGTTTCCTCGGAAAGCGTGAGGTGCACTTTCTCGAAATGGTTGATGCGGTTGAGGATGTCTTGGATGGAGTCGTTGGCCTCCCATTTCAGGTAGAATCGCAGTGTGCGTGTGGCTTCGTTCTTGAACACCACCCTCACTCCGTAGTCACGGCTGAGTTGCTGCATGATTTGTTGCAGTTCCACATTGTTGAACTGCTGGTCTTTCCTGACGGAGTCATTCCTTACCACAATCGGTGCCACGTCGTATTCGGTCCCTTGTTGTTCCATCTCCTGCACTTCCGGCTTTTGCTGGGATGCTGCGGCAGGCGTATTCTCCTTCACGTCGTTTGTCTTCGCGAAATGCTGGATGGCAGCGTAGGTGATACCAGAGAGCGCAGCCACGGTGACGATGATGGCGGCCCACCGCATCATTGGGTTTTGGCGTCGGTGGCGCTGGTGTCTCGCCTTGAATTGTTGCCACTCCTCCTCCACGTCGGGGACGGGGATGGAAGTCTCGTCGAGCATCTGGTCGAGTTGCTCGTCGGTGTATTGCTCTGGGTGGAGCAGCATTCGGATTCGGTCTTTGTTCTTCATACTTCTCGTTGATTGAATTGTTGACGCAGTTTCCTCAGTCCTTGCACGATGTGTTTGTTGACGGCAGAGAGGCTGATGCCGAGGGAATGAGAGATGTCGTTGTATGACTTCTCGTCGTCGAAGCGCATGCGGATGACGCGTCCTGTCTGCAGTGTGAGCCTTTCGTCGATGTATTGTTGCACCATCGTTGTCAGTTCTTCGTCAGACTTGTCCTGCCATGTCTCCGTTTCGCCCACAGCGGGTTCAGTTGCGAGTTTCGTCGTCGTGGTTTCCAGTTGTCTTTGCCGTTGTGCAATGATGTTGAGGCAGCGGTTTCTGACGCAGGTAAGCAGGAACGCCCTTTGCGACTCCTCACGAAGAGTCACGCTGCCATCCCAGAGACGTGCGAACACGTCCTGTACGGCATCCTTGGCATCGTCGTCATCGCCCAGCAGAATGTGGGCCGCCCTGTACATCCTGCCGTATTCCGAATGGAATAGTCGTTCAAACTGTCGTTCTCTGTCTTGCATCTTTTGTTCGCTGTTTTATCCTATATACAGCCGAGTATGAAGAATCATCACCCCTGGAAAGCATTTTTTTAGAAGAATGCTTCAATGTTATGCAAAATTAGGAAAAAAAAGTGACTAATGATACCACACGATAGTCCAATTTGCCGTTGTGGGTTGAACATAGTGTGCGCCTGACACGGTGAAAACAAAAAACTTCATCATTTGTTTTGCAATGTCCTTGGCTTTCACTACTTTTGCAGCGGAAAACGGCCATCATTCTGCCGAAATAGAGTGACAAGAATGCCGACTTGACAAGATGGCATATATAAATACAGTTTTGTTTAATCAAAAAAGACGAATGAAAAAAATTATTTTAGCAACGTGTGTGGCTTTGCTCAGCATGAGCGCACTAGCTCAGGAGAAAGGTGATGTTGCAGTAGGTTTACGCAGTGGTGTAAATATCACTAAGATTAAAGTTACGGATATAGAAGAGAGTGTCACGAACTTTGGCATTGGCGCATTCGGCCAATATAGTCTGTCCGACAATTGGCGTCTTGAATTGGAAGGTATCTACCATCCTATGAAGGACCACGTATCCGACATCACTGTAGGACTGAATGTGCACTATCTGTTCCATCTTAGCGATGCATTTAAGATCTATCCTTCGGTTGGTTATGCTTTAGCCTTTGTTCACAGTGAAGACTATACAATCTCCTCAACAAAAGGAGAAACTGTTCGGGAAATTGTCCATGATAGCGAAAACGACACCGATGGCGGTATCCAACTTGGTTTAGGCTTACAATACAATTTAAACGACAATTGGTTCCTTGCCGGCGAGTACAAATATCAGCCGGGAATCCTGGGCGACGGACATGTTGTCATGGGAAGCATAGGATTCAAATTCTAAGCATACCAAGGAAACGCCCGGTCGTACCGACCATAACCAAGCAATCCGACTTCCCAAAGGGAGGCCGGATTGCTTTTGTTATTATCCCATACTCCACTTTTTATTCGTTTTGCTCATCTGCAAGCAGTCGCCCATTTGAAAGGAGCGCAGAAGTAGAGCGAATGCGAATCTTCAATTGTTTTTTTCATATTTACACATAAACAACTATCTTTGCCATATCAATGAAACCGTAGTTGTCAACTAACCAACAAATGCCATGGAGAAGCTGACCTTTCAAGAAACTGGCAGACAGTGCATTGCCTACAACAGCCCTCACGCCGAAATGCTGATGTTACAACCCGTCGACGAACACGACAGGGAGGAACTCGACCTCGAAGTGGAAACAATACAGTCGCTCAGCGACAAGCCATTCCTGTTGGTGGCCTTCGAGGTGAACGACTGGCAGGCCGACCTCACGCCATGGGCGGCGCCACCTGCCTTCGGGAAAACGCCCTTTGGCGACGGGGCCGAAGCCACCTTGTCGTTCATCACCGACCACCTGCTGCCGGCATTGCAGGCATTAGGCTTGGCCGACCTGGCCACGATGCGGCTTGGTCTTGGAGGTTACTCCTTGGCCGGGCTGTTCGCCCTTTGGGCTGGATATCGGTTGGCACGGTTCGACGGTATCGTGGCCGCCTCGCCCTCGGTTTGGTACGACAATTGGATGGACTATGCCGCCTCACGCCATCCTCTTGTACCATCCATCTACCTGAGTCTGGGTGACAAGGAGGAGAAGGCTCGGAACCCCAGAATGGCACGAGTGGGCGATTGCATCCGAAGACAACACGAATTACTCATCTCGCAGGGCATCCACACTACGCTGGAGTGGAACCCCGGAAACCACTTCAAAGATGCGGGCCTGCGCATGGCCAAAGGATTTGCCTGGCTTCTGAACAGATGATTATGGCCGAAGTTCTCAACCACGGAGAAAAATGATAATCCGGAGTTATAAAAAACTACGGAATATGCTGAGATTTTGTTTTGCTTTGTCTTCGCCTTTCACTATATTTGCCGCTGCGCGGCGAATATAGGATGCGCCTCGGAAAAGCAAAATAAATCTTCGATTTATTTTGCTTTTCTCTCGGCTTTCACTATATTTGCAAGCGGAAGTGATGATAATCACATCTGACAATGAAAAAACACACTACATCATTTTTTTACTCATCTTAAAACCATGGCTATGGAGAGAAGAATAGTGGAATGCGTGCCCAATTTCAGTGAGGGACGCAACATGGATGCCATCAGGCAGATTTCACAAGAGATAGAACAGACCAAAGGCGTACGACTGCTCAACGTCGACCCGGGCGAGGCCACCAACCGCACCGTCATCACCTTCGTGGGCGACCCCGACACCGTGGTGGAAGCCGCATTCCGCGCCGTGCGCAAAGCCGCTCAAGTGATCGACATGCGCCAGCACCACGGGGCACACCCGCGTATCGGCGCCACCGACGTACTGCCCCTCATCCCCGTGAGCGGCATCACCCTGGAGGAGTGCGCCGAACTGGCACGCCAACTGGCCAAGCGCATTGCCGACGAACTGCGCATACCATGCTATTGCTACGAGGCCGCCGCCTATTCCGAGGAGCGGCGCAACCTGGCCGTATGCCGCGCCGGCGAGTATGAGGGCATCGCCAAGAAACTCTCCACGCCGGGCAAGGAGCCCGACTTCGGCAGCCGTCCCTACGACGACGACATCGCCCGTACGGGATGCACCGTGGTGGGCGCCCGCGACTTCCTCATCGCCGTGAACTTCAACCTGAACACCACCTCCACCCGTCGGGCCAACGCCATCGCCTTCGACGTGAGGGAGAAAGGACGACCCCGACGCGAGGGCAACCCCATCGTGGGCAAGCCCATGAAGGATGCCGAGGGCAACACCATCATGATTCCCGGTTCGCTGAAGAAAACCAAGGCCATAGGATGGTTCATCGATGAGTATGGCATCGCACAGGTGTCGATGAACATCACCGACATCAACGTCACGCCGCTGCACAAGGCATTCGACGAGGTGTGCCGCTGCGCCCAGGCACGGGGCATCCGCGTCACCGGCACCGAAATCGTGGGCCTGGTGCCCAAGCGCACGCTCATCGAGGCCGGCAAGTATTTTTTGGAGAAGCAACATCGCTCCACGGGCATTCCCGAAGACGATATCGTGAAAATCGCCATCCACTCGATGGGACTCGACGACCTCCGTCCGTTCAACCCCAGGGAGAAAGTCATCGAATACCTGCTCGAGGACGCCAACCAGAAGTCCCGCCTCACCGACCTCACGGTGAAGGGATTCGCCGAGGAGACATCGCGTGAGTCGCCCGCTCCTGGCGGCGGCACCATCTCGGCCTATATGGGTGCGCTGGGTGCCGCTCTAGGAGCAATGGTGGCCAACCTCTCTGCCCATAAGGCCGGATGGGACGACCGCTGGCAGGAGTTCAGCCAGAGCGCCGAAGAGGGACAGGCCATCATGGCCGAACTGCTCCACCTCACCGACGAGGACACTGAGGCCTTCAACCGCATCATGGCGGCCTTCGGCATGCCCAAGACCACCGACCAAGAGAAAGCGGCACGCACCGAGGCCATACAGACGGCCACGCTCTATGCCTCCGAGGTGCCCCTGCGCACGATGAAGGCAGCCATCAGGGTGATGCCCCTCTGCCGGCTGATGGCCACCGAAGGCAATCCCAACAGCGTGTCGGACGCCGGTGTGGGAGCCCTGGCCGCAAGGGCCGCCGTGTTGGGTGCCGGACTCAACGTGAAGATCAACGCCGCCTCGCTGCACGACCGCGAGAAAGCCGAGGCACTCATCCATGAGGCACAGGCTCTCATCGACGAGGCCAACAAAGCCGAGCACAAAATCATGGAAATCGTGGAAGGAAAAATCTAATTTTATTTAGGAGTTCAGGAGTTCAGACAATAGCCCTGCTTTCTGGAAATTCAATACTATAAAAACTATAAAAACTATAGAAACTATAGAAACTATAGAAACTATAGAAACTATAAAAAATCATCAACCAACCTCAAACATCAATATCATGACCAACGAACAATTCAGAAACGAGATACGTGCAGGCATCCCCGACCAGTTGCCCGCACCCAAGGCCTACGACCCCGACATCAACCACGCCCCGAAGCGGAAAGACATCCTCACACCCGAAGAGAAACGGCTGGCCCTGCGCAATGCCCTGCGCTACTTCCCCCAGCACCTGCACGCCACCCTGGCCAAGGAGTTCGCCGACGAGCTGCGCCGCTACGGACGCATCTATATGTACCGCTACCGGCCCGACTACGACATCCACGCCCGTCCCATCGACGACTATCCACACCGGTCGCGCGAGGCCGCTGCCATCATGCTGATGATACAAAATAACCTCGACCCCCGCGTGGCACAGCATCCCCACGAACTCATCATCTATGGCGGCAACGGCGCCATTTTCCAGAACTGGGCCCAGTACCGACTCGTGATGAAATACCTGAGCGAGATGACCGACGAGCAGACCCTGGTGATGTACTCCGGACACCCGTTGGGACTCTTCCCCTCGCACAAGAGCGCGCCCCGCGTGGTGGTGACCAACGGCATGGTGATACCCAACTACTCGAAGCCCGACGACTGGGAGCGGATGAACGCCCTCGGCGTGAGCCAGTATGGGCAGATGACGGCAGGCTCGTATATGTATATCGGACCGCAAGGCATCGTGCACGGCACCACCATCACCGTGCTCAATGCCGCACGCCGGAAGTTCGCACCCGGCCAGACCGACGCCAAGGGCATGCTCTTCGTGTCGTCGGGACTTGGCGGTATGTCGGGCGCACAACCCAAGGCAGGCAACATCGCCGGAGTGGTGAGCGTGGTGGCCGAAATCAATCCCAAGGCCGCCTACAAGCGCTACGAGCAAGGATGGGTAGACGAACTGCACGACCAACTCGACGAACTGATTCCCGCCATCCGCAAGGCGGTGAGCGAGCGCCGCGTGGTGTCGATGGCCTATGTGGGCAACGTGGTGGACCTATGGGAACGGCTCGCCAACGAAGACATCAAGGTAGACCTGGGCAGCGACCAGACCTCGCTCCACAATCCGTGGGCCGGCGGCTACTATCCCGTGGGACTCACCCTGGAGGAGTCGAAACAGATGATGGCCGAGCAGCCCGAGGCCTTCAAGGAGAAAGTGCGCGAGTCGCTCCGCCGGCAGGTGGCCGCCATCAACCGGCTCACCGCCAAGGGCATGTACTTCTTCGACTATGGCAACGCCTTCCTTCTGGAGTCGAGCCGTGCCGGAGCCGACATTCTGCTCGACAACGGCAACTTCAGATACCCCTCCTACGTTCAGGACATCATGGGACCGCTCTTCTTCGACTACGGATTCGGTCCGTTCCGTTGGGTATGCACCTCGTGCGACCCCGACGACCTGGCCCTTACCGACCAGTTGGCCGCCGAGGCCCTGGAGGAAATCCGCAAGACGGCTACCGACGACATTCGCGGTCAGCTCGACGACAATATCCATTGGATCAAGGAGGCCGGGCGCAACCACCTGGTGGTGGGTTCGCAGGCCCGCATCCTCTATGCCGATGCCCAGGGGCGCACGGCCATCGCACTGGCGTTCAACCGCGCCATCCGCGAGGGCAGGCTCAAGGCCCCCGTGGTGCTCGGCCGCGACCACCACGACGTGTCGGGCACCGACTCGCCCTTCCGCGAGACCAGCAACATCTACGACGGATCGCGCTTCTGTGCCGACATGGCGGTGCAAAACGTCATCGGCGACGCCTTCCGTGGAGCCACCTGGGTGTCGCTGCACAACGGCGGCGGCGTAGGCTGGGGCGAAGTCATCAACGGCGGTTTCGGCATGGTGATCGACGGCAGTGAGGCCAGCGACGCCAAGATACGCGAGATGCTCTTCTGGGACGTGAACAACGGCATCGCACGCCGAGGCTGGGCCCGCAACACCGGCGCGCTCGACGCCATCCGCCGCGAGATGGAACGCACCCCCCAACTGGTGGTCACCCTACCCCACCTGGTGAACGACGACATCCTAAACCCCTAAAGACCCTAAAGTCCTTAAAGACCTTAAAGTCCCGAAAGACCTTAAAGACCTTAAAAGCCAACATATGATACACCAAATCAGTGCCGGTCATCTGACACAAGACATGATCGACGACATCATCACCCACGGCTACAAGTTGCAACTGGGTGACGACTCACGCCAACGTATCGTGCGCTGCCGCGAATACCTCGACCGCAAGATTGCCGAGGCCGACAAGCCCATCTATGGCGTCACCACCGGATTCGGGTCGCTCTGCGACATCAACATCGATGCCGACCAGATGGCCGAACTGCAAATCAACCTGATGATGTCGCACGCCTGCGGCATCGGTGAGCGCATGCCCAACGAAATCGTGAAAATCATGCTGCTGCTCAAGGTGCAGTCGCTCAGTTACGGCTACTCCGGCATCAAACTCGACACCGTGGAGCGGCTCATCGACTTCTTCAACAACGACATCTACCCCATCGTCTACCAACAGGGTTCGGTGGGCGCCTCAGGCGACCTCGTGCCCTTAGCACACCTCTGCCTGCCGCTGGTGGGTCTGGGCGAGGTGGAATGGAAAGGCGAACGCATGACGGGTGCCGAAATCCTGCACCGCATGGGATGGGAGCCCATCCGCCTGGGTTCAAAAGAGGGCCTCGCCCTCCTCAACGGCACACAGAACATGAGCGCGCTGGCCGTATGGTCGCTCATCAAGGCCAAGCGCCTCGTGGCCTGGGCCGACACCATTGCCGCCATGTCGCTCGAGGCTTTCGACGGGCGCATGGAGCCCTTCAACGTGGCGGTACACCTGGTGCGCTCGCACAAGGGACAGATAGCCACCGCCGTGAACATGAACAAGTTGCTCAAAGGCAGCCAGATGATTGCACAGCCCAAGGTGAATGTGCAAGACCCCTACTCTTTCCGCTGCATCCCACAGGTGCATGGCGCGGTGAAAGACACGCTCTCGTACGTGAAATCGGTGGTCGACATCGAGATCAACGCCGCCACCGACAACCCCACCGTCTGTCCCGACGACGACCTCATCATCTCGGCGGGCAACTTCCACGGCGAGCCCATCGCCCTGCCCATGGACTTCCTCTGCATCGCCATGAGCGAACTGGGCAACATCTCGGAACGGCGCACCTACAAACTGGTGTCGGGCAAGCGCGGACTGCCCAGTTTCCTCGTGGCCGAGCCAGGACTCAACAGCGGGTTCATGATTGCCCAATACACCGCGGCCTCTATCGTGAGCCAGAGCAAGACGCTCTGCATGCCCTCCTCGGCCGACAGCATCCCCACCTCGCAGGGACAGGAAGACCATGTGAGCATGGGAGCCAACTCGGGCACCAAACTGCTGCGCGTGACCGACAACACCGAGCGGGTGCTCGCCATCGAACTCTTCACTGCCGCCCAGGCCCTCGACTTCCGCCGCCCGCTGCGCTCATCGCCCGTCATCGAGCGGTTGCACGAGGCCTACCGCCAGGTGGTGCCCTTCATCGACCACGATGTGGTGATGTATCCTCACATCGCCCAAACCGTGAAATTCTTAAGAGAATACACACTATAGAAGACTAGGAGCCCTAGAAAAAAATGTCAAAAACCCTCATCACACATATCGGCACCCTGGCGGGCATCCACCCTCGTGAGACGCTGCGCCTCTCGGGCCAGGAGATGAAGCACCTGGGCGTCATCCACGATGCCTGGCTGCTCACCGACGACAACCGCATCGCCGCCTTCGGCGGCATGGACCAACTCGATGCCCTCGACGCCTCGCCCACCCTCACCATCGACGCCAGGGGCGGTACGGTGCTGCCCTGCTGGTGCGACCCCCACACCCACCTGGTGTATGCGGGCAGCCGCGAGGGGGAGTTTGAGGATAAGATTCGCGGACTGTCGTATGCCGAGATTGCCCGTCGTGGCGGTGGCATCCTCAACTCTGCCGACCGCCTGCACGAGATGAGCGAAGACGAGCTGGTGGAAGCCACCCTGCAGCGGCTCAACGAGATGATGGGCCACGGCACGGGATGCGTGGAAATCAAGAGCGGATATGGCCTGAACACCGCCGACGAACTGAAGATGCTGCGCGTGGTACGGCGGCTGAAGGAGCTGACGCCCATGCGCATCGTCGCCACCTTCCTCGGTGCCCATGCCGTGGGCAGGGCCTACACCGGACGGCAAGCCGAATATGTGGACCTGGTCATCAACGAGATGATTCCGGCCGTGGCCGAAGAGCAGTTGGCCGACTACATCGACGTATTCTGCGACGAGGGTTTCTTCACCCCCGACGAGACCGCCCGCATTCTTGAGGCCGGCGACCGCTATGGCATGCGCCCCAAGATTCATGCCTGCGAACTGAAGTCGTCGGGCGGTGTGGAGGTGGGAGTGGCCCACGACGCATTGTCGATAGACCATCTGGAGAGCGCCAGCGACCACGACCTCGACCTGCTGGCCCATTCCCCCGCCATGCCCACCTTGCTTCCCGGCACCTCGTTCTTCCTCAATATGCCCTATGCCCGTGGCCGCCAACTCATCGATCGCGGACTGGCCATCGCCCTCGCCACCGACTGCAACCCTGGCAGCACCCCCTCGGCCGACATGAAGTTTGTGGTGTCGCTGGCCTGTATCAAGATGCGGCTCGAGCCTGCCGAGGCCCTGAATGCAGCCACCCTGAATGCCGCCTACGCCATGGGCCTGAGCCACGACTACGGTTCCATAGCCGTGGGCAAGAGGGCCAACCTACAAATCACCAAGCCCATCCCATCACTAGCATACATCCCCTATGCCTATACCCGCGACATCGTGAGCAAGGTGATGATTGAGGGCGAGATGGTCTCCATTTCCTAAGGGAAAAATGGCTTTATAATCCATCCGAAACGATGATTTTTAAGGCGTTTCGGATGGATTATAAATTATAATGCTTCCGAAACGATGTTTTTTTAGGGTGTTTCGGAAGCTTTATAATTATGTTATTGAAGTTTCGCATTCGCTCAACTTCTAGTAGTTCGGGAGTTCGGGAGTTACAGGAGTTCAGCCATCTCACCTTGTGAGCGGCATCACCTTGTGAGCGAGAACTTCAGGCTCAGGCCGAAGTCGCGGGTGGTGGTGGGATAGCTGTTGGCCGAGAGCAGCGGGGTGTTCACCTGCTGGTCGTAGTAGAAGGTCATGGTCATCAATTTCGAGATGGTATAGTCGGCCTTGAACGAGAACTTCAGGGCCGTGTTGCCGTTCGACGCGTTGCTCGTCATCGTAGCGATGTCGCGCAGGATGTTGGCCTGCTTGCGATAAGAGAAGTCGAAGCGCAGGTTCAGGTCGTGGTTGAAATTCTTCGACGACGATGAGGATGACGACCGGCTACTGCTGCTGTCCCTGTTATTGCTGTTCTTATCGTTCTCGTTGCCCTTGCCATCGCCTTCATTGCCTTTTTTGCCTTTCACCTTGCGATGGTTGCTTCCACCGAAGAGTTTGAAGTCATTGATCTTGTATCCCATGCCGATGACCCAGTCGTTGCTGGTGGCCTCCTGCAGCTGCACGCTGGTGGTGCTGAGCGTCAGCACGCGTGTGGTCTTGTACTCCACCTTGCAGGAGAGATTGTTGTGCAAGGTGACCTCGAGGCCGAGGAGCGGCGAGAAGTTCTCGTTGATGCTCACCGTGGAGATGTTGAACATGCTGCTGGGCACCGGGTTGCCCGTAGTGGCATCGGTGACGAATCCCAGACCGTTCATGAATTCCTGCCATGTGCTGAAACTGGCGTAGGAGCCCACGGCGAAGATGCTCTTGTAGGAATGACTGAGGTTGACGCTCTTGAAGAGTTCCTTGAAAGGCGAGAGCTTGCCCAGTCCGGAGTAGCGCACCGACCAGTTGGGCAGCATCCTGGAGATGGAGGGGAAGATATCGAGCGACTTGCCGCCCATGCTGGTGTAGGAGGCGAGGAAGGCCGGTATCATCACATCGGCGCTGTAGAGTCCCACCCCACCGTTGGCCGGGTCGAACGTCTTGCCTGCCAACTGTGAGCCACGGGGGTAGACCGACCCTTCGTACTTGGCCTCCACACGCTGTCTGAATCCCTCGAGCGAGGCACAGAACTTGTCGAACGTGGCCGAATGGTATCCGTTGTTGGCATCGCCCATACTCTCGAAAGCCGAGCCGATCGATATGGTGGTGAGGGTGAGGTTGCCCGACCGTGTGGTGGGGTTGCCCTCGTACATGAACTGGATGCGCTGCGCCTTGGTCTCGGTGTGGCTGGCATTGAGGTCGATCTTCAGGTCGCGTGCCGGCTCAAGCGTCATCTTGAGCTGCACGTCGCGGGTGAGGCTGGTAGAGGCCGGTGTGGCCACGCTTTCGCTGATGAACAGCCAGTCGTTGCGGCGTGCTTTCTCCACATAGTCGTCGCCATTGAAGCCGAAGGCGAAATCGAGACCCGGACTGAGCACGTCGCCCCTGCGCTGTCCGAAGGCATCGCCGATGTTGGGCATGAATCCCGGAATCGACATCATCCGGTTGGTGGTGTAGGTGAAGTTGATGGAGCGCACCATCATCAGTCCGCGGGCGATGACCTGTGCGGTCTTATACCATGTCTTGTCATCGAGCGGCGGTTTGGCGGTGACCGTGATTTTCATCTTCACCGCCGAATCGTTCTTGTTGATGACCTTGATCTTGTTGTCGTCCACCACCTTGTATTTCACGGGTATGGTCTTGCCCTCCTCGTTCTTTGCCGTGACGATGAGCCTGCGGCTCTTCTTGTTGTGTGCCACCACCAGCGAGGTGTCGCCCTTCACCACGATCTCCTTCTCGAAGGTGTTCTTGTTCTTGGGCAGGGCAGCCTTCTTCTTGTCGTCGTCGGTAGCCTCGCCCTCTTTCTTCACCTTGGCGTTCTTGTCGGCCTTCGCATCCTTGCCCTTCGTGTCTTTCTTGTTGTTGGTGAGCGCCTTGTTGAACCGCTCATTGGCCTTCTTCAGGAATGGGATATGGTCGTAGAATTTCTGCAGGTTGAGCGAGCCGTTGATCTTGAAGGTGCTGTTGTTGGAGATCTGGTTGCCCAGCGAGTTTCCCTCGGCGGTATCGGTACCACGCACCCACCTGTAGGAGGAGTTGTAGGTCACGTCGCTGTTCAGCCAGTCGAGAATGGGTATGAGGTTGAGCGGCACATGATAGGATGCCGAGAAGCTCTGGTTGTAGTCGAGCGGTGTGCCCAGGTTCTTGATTGAGGTGATGACAGAGTCTTTCCAAGCCGTGTAGGCGTCGGGGTAATAGTCCTTGTTGATGGGTGTATACGGCTCCTCAATCTCGGCCAGAGTGGCACTCTGGAAGTTCATGTGCAGGTTCTTGGTGAGGTCCCACCTGAGCGAGAAATCCCTGTGCCACTGGAACTGCTCATTGAACTTGATGGGCAGCGACGTGGACGAGAGATTCTCCATGTCGCGCTCCTGCAGCTCGTAGTAGTGACGGGTGAGGTTGGTGTTGAACGACACGTTCTGCGGCAGGTAGTTGAGGCTGAAGCGCTTGGCTATCTCAAACCATTTCGACTTCGACTTGATGAGTTTCTTGAAAGGTTCCCAGGCCTTGAACACCGGCGTCCAGCTATAGGCCATCGCCGCCTTCCACGTGTCGTCGTTCTCATAGACGGTGGTGTTGCCCGTGGTGTGGTCGTGCGAATGGCTGTAGGAGAACGAGAAGTTGGCGGGGTCGTAGGGCATGGGGTGCCGCTTGTTGGCGATGCCCACCCTGACATTGGAGAGCGAGAAGTTGGTGTTGGTGACATTGGTCACGACAATCGACTCGATGGAGTCGCGCTCTTGCTTCGACTCCGTGGCATCGAGCGCGTCGTCGAGCAGCATGTCGGTGTCGAGCGGGTTGTATTTGGGCTTGGTCTTCTCCTTGCTCACATGGTAGTAGAGCGGAGCCGACACCTTGGCCTTGTCGGGGAAGAACTTACCCAGTTCGAGTTGCGTGGTGAACGAGAAGTTCTGGTAGTTGTCCTGCGACCTGGCGGCCACGCCGTCCTCTAGTCCTCCGAATCCCTCGGTGGTGTAGCGTCCGGTGAGCGCCACCGTACCGAAGTCGGAGAGTTGCACGTTGAGGTTGCCCTGTGCGGCCCATCCACCCTCGTTGTTATACTCCTTGAGTCGGAGCTCGTTCACCCACACCTCGCCCGACTTGACTTCGCCCGAGAGGTTTCTCACACCGATGATCATGGTCTTCACCTCGCCGAGCGAGGGGTTACCCATGATGCTCACCTTGTTGGCCGGCTTGTCCTCATCGTAGGCCGTATAGAGTTGGTTGAACGAGGCAGCCCCCTCGCCCTTCGCGATGTTGCGCTGCTTCTTGAGAGCGGTGAAGATAGAGAGCGGCACGTCGAGCATATTGTCCTCGGGCCACACGATGCGCTTGTCGGTGGCGGAGTATTTGTCGTAGTGGCCGGCAGGAGTGAGTTTGAGCGGAATCTCATACTCGTAGTAGTTGCTCTTGTAGTCGCTGCCGAGTCGCACGAAGAGGGCCAACTGGTTGTCGGTGAGGCTGGTGACATTCTCGTTGAGCGAGTTGGCATGCACGAACATCTGCAGTCTGCGATACTGGCGCAGGTCGAGGTTGGTGTTCTTATACACGCACTTCGACTCGCCTGTTCCCAGGTCGGTGAGTATCATGTCGAGGGCCTGCTCGTTGTTCTCCACCAGCTGCGGCTGTGTGGGGTCTTGCACACGCGAGATGCCCGGAGGCAGAATGTAGTTGACGGGGGTCTTGTCGTTATTCTCCTCGATGTTGACGGCACTCACGGCCATATAGCCCGAATTCGAGGCACTGGGCGTGAGGTTCTGGGTATACACGCGCCATTCGCCCCTCACCAGGTCGAGGCTGCCGAATCGGAGCACGATGGGCTTCTTGAAGTTGGTGAGGAACATACGCATGAAGCGGATGGAGGTGAAGTCGCTGATGGCGCCCACGCGCTGCTCATACCTGTCGATGGGGATGCGGAACTGATACCATGTCACTTTGTAGGGCTCGCCATTGCGCAGCGTGCCCGAACCCTCACGGCTGTCGACGATGAAGTTGTGGCCCACCACGAGGTCCTCGGGACGAATCGACACATGGTATTGGTAGTATTTCTCATACTCGTTGAGGGTGTAGTCCTGATTGATGTCCTCCACATCGGGGGTGGTCTTGTACGACGTGTCGTACGACTCGCTTCGTGTGTCGGAGTCGGGCGAGTTGCCTTGCGGGTTGTTGATATACTTGTAGCGGCGGAGGATAGAGGCCTGAATCTGGTCGTAGTCGCTGCCGCGGAAATAGTGGTAGTCGTCGTTGGCGGGGTCGCTGAAGATGCTGTCGTAGACCTCGGGGCTCACCTTCGACTGCACGCTGCTGAGGAAGTCGCGGTAGTAGTCGTAGGTCTGCTCCTCCTGGTCGGTGAGTCCGTTGAAGCCCACATCCTGCAGCGCCCTCGAGCCCGAGGTGGTGACAAAGGCATAGGGTTCGTTCGACTGGTTGGGCACCTTTCCCCACTGCGTGAGCGAATAGGTGGTGGCCCCGTTTACCGGCATTCCGCTCTCGAAGAATTTCTTTCCGTCGTGCAGCACATCCTCGCTCACCTCGCCCAGGTTGATGTAGAAGTCGCCGCCATATTCGTTGGCATCGCCCTGCTCTTTGGTATAGACGAACGGGTCGAGCATCCAGAACTCGATGTACTCGATATTGGCGGTCTCGAAGTCGTTGGTGTCGAGTTTGCGCATCATGCCGCCCCATTTGCTGGTGGGGTTGGTGAGGGTTCCGTCGGAGTTGAGGTCGGGATTGAAGTTATAGGGACCGCGCTCGTTGGGATAGTAGGCCAGGTTGAGCACCGGCAGCGTGGAGGTGGCACCGCTGTAACTGCTCTGGTCGCGGTTGGGATAGAGCTCGCGCACGTACACCTCGCGCACATAGTGGTTGGAGAGTTGTTCGAGGTCGCTCTTGATGTGACCCGGGGTGAGCGACGAACTGCGCCTGGTGAAGAGCGGGTCGATGTTGTACCAGGCCAGCAGACTGCGGTTGAAGCCGCTTGAGAGTCCGGTCTTGTCCTTATGCTCGCCAAACATGGTGGGCACGCTCGAGATGATCCACGAGGTGGGAGCCGACACGTCGATGGTGTTCTTCGTGTTCTCGAAGTCGTCGAGATACGAGGCGTTGTCCTGCGTGCCACGTGCCTGTCCGGCGATGAGTTGTGCGAACTCGGCCGAGAGTTGTATGTTCGACGGCTGGGTGACATGGAGCAGCGGCACCTTGTTGAGCAGGTTGGTGAGCCACTGGCTCTCCTTCTTCCAGTTCAGGTTCACGCCCCAGAGGGTGTTGTTGAGCGGTTCGGCTCCCATGGCCACCTTGGTGGTGAGCGCCTGCTCGGAGAGATGGCGCAGCGTACCGCTCATCTGGAAATTCTTGCTGAAGTCGTACTCCCAGTTGATGCCGAACATGGTCTTCCTCGACTGTCCGTAGTCGGTGTTGCTCTCATAGGTTGCCCTCACGTCGGTCTGTGCGTCGAGGATGCTCTGGTTGATGATGGTCACCTCGCCGGCCGAATAGTCGACAGTATAGTCGGAGCCCTCGGTGAGCTCCACACCGCCGGCGGTGACATGCACCGACCCCTGGGGCACGTTGTATGCCCCCAGCGAGATGACGTTGGCCGAGGTGCCGCGGAATTGTCCGGTGAGGATATACTTGTCTTTCTCGGCTATCTGCTTGGCCACGGTCTTGGTAGAGTCGTAAAGTTCGGTATAGCTGTATTTGGCAGCGGTCTCGGGGGCGACGCCCTTCGACACGAGGAAGCCGTAGAGGTAGGAGCCGAAGGGCTCGGTCTTGGGCAGGAACACGCGGCCGTTGCTCACCGTGTAGCCCTCTACGAAGTCGAAATAGCCATTGGAGTGCAGTTTCTTGTTGTCGTCGAGGCGGTCGGCGTCGATATCCTTGACAATCGACTGGTTCTTCACCTGTGGTTCGGGAATGTAGGTGAGGTAGACGCCGGCGGTGTCGCTCTGGAACTTGATGTCGAGGCGGAACTTCTGCTCCTGCACGGAAGAGGCGAGGTAGTAGACGTTTTTCATCATGAGTCTCCAGTTGCTCTGCGAGGGGTTGTTGCTGGTGTTCTTGAGCGACTTCACGAAGAGGCATTTCTTCACGTCGGTGACGTCGCTGGCAAACTCGCCCACCTGATAGGTCACGCCGCCATAGGTATACTCGTAGGCCACTGCCAGCACCTGGTCGGTCTGCAGCGAGGTCTTGAGCGACACGTATCCCAGGCTGCTGTTCAGGGTGTATTCCGATGAGTTGAGCAGTCGGGCACTCTCCAGTTTCTCATAGTCGGTGCCTCCCACGAAACGGGTGTCGAGCACGCTCGACGTCTGGTCGATGTCGCGTGCGTCGACGTAGGTGGTGTTCATCTCGGAATAAAGGTTGTTGTTCGAGTTGGCCGGGGGTGCATCCTCGCCGCCCTCGCCCAAGTCGGGCAGAGCCACGATGTTTCGGGTGTTGTTCTGCACACCGCTCTTGTTGGTGACCCAGATCTCGATGCGGTTGATGGTGATGCCCGACGTGATGTTGGGCAGCGTCTTCATCGAGGCGTCATACCTAGCGCGGAAATAGTGCGAGAGGAAGAAGTGGCGGTTCTCCTCGTAGTTGGCGGCATCGATCTCGAAGGGCGTATACTGTGCGCCTCCTTTCGACGACACACTTGCCGACGCCGATTTCTTCTGCGAGATGACCGTCTGGAGTTTGAGTTTGCCGAACTGCATGTCGGTGCGCAGACCGAAGAGCGAACTGGCTCCGGTGACGAGCGACGAGTTGGCTGGGAACGACACGTTGCCACCCTCCACGAGTTTAATGATCTCGTCTTCCTTGCCCTCATACTTGAGTTTCATGCTCTGGGCATCGAAGTCGAAGGTGGCGTCGGTGTTGTAGTTGAGGTTCATGTTCACCTTGTCGCCCACCTTTCCGTTCACGTTGAGGTTGATCTTCTCGTCGAAGTCCATCGTGGTGGTCTTGCGGTTGCGGATGGGCAGCGAGGGGTTGTCGATGTTCTTCAGGGTAGCGCCAAACTTGAGTTCGGCCGTTCCCTGCGTCTTGATGCGCACACCACCCGGACCGAAGATTTTCTCGGCCGGTCCCAGGTCGAAGTGCATGTCGGTGAAGTCGAACTTCTCCTTGCCCTTCGTCTTCACCACCTCCTCGTTCTTGCTCCGCCAGAAGTCTTGCATGAGCTGGCGCTCGCTCCATTTGAAGTATTGGCTATAGTCCATCATGATGGGGGCGCCCACATAGGTGCCGCCAATCTTGTTGCCGATGATGTAGCGGTCGATGGTGTCGTTGTATTCCACCGTCTGCTTCATGTTCTCGGGCCGCTGCAGGTCGGCAGAGCCTTGCTCCAGGTCGTCCTCGGTGATGGGGATGGTGCGCTGAATCTTCCAGCGGGGGTTGAGCAATGAGTCGGGTATCTCGGCATCATCGTCGATGATGGGCTGGGCCTTCACGTCCTTGTTCTTGTCGTCGCCCCTGGCGATATTGCCTGTGGGGCCCTGACCTTGCGTGCGGGTGTCCTGGTTACGGTTGCGGGCACCTTGGTTGCGGGTGCGGTCGTCCTGGTTTTCTGGCCGCTGGCGGTTGCCCTGCTGGGTGCGCTGGCGGGTACGGTCGTCTTGAGGCACGGACAGGGCATAGCCCGCCACCACACTGATGGCGAACCAGATGAGCATAAGCAAGGCTGTCCGCGTTTGTCCTCTCATTTCCTATTTTATCTGTTTGAGTGCCAGTTTCACCACCTGCTCCACGTGCAGGTCGGGCTGCTGTTTGAGTATTTCGGTCACCACTTTGGCCGAGGGTGCCGGCGAGAAGCCGAGCATGGCGAGAGCGCTCACGGCCTCGTCTTTCACCTGGCGGTTCACGGCGTCGTGCTGCACACCGGGGGCCTGTGGCACCTGCTGCGACAGGTCGCTGGTGGCAATCTTGTCTTTCAGGTCGACGATGATGCGCTGGGCGGTGCGCAGGCCGATGCCCTTCACGCTCTTGAGCGACCGCTCGTCGCCATTGGCGATGGCCGAGCACAGTTCGCTAGGCGAGTACGACGACAGGATCATCCTGGCCGTATTGGCACCCACTCCCGAGACCGAGATGAGCAGGCGGTAGAGTTCGCGCTCCTGGCGCGTGGCGAAACCGTAGAGGGTGAACGAATCGTCGCGCCCTCCTGTGACAATGGCCTCATGGACGAAGAGCTTCACCTCTTTCTTTTCCTGTATGGCCGTAAACGTATTGAGCGAAATATTCAGCGCATAGCCCACCCCGGCCGCTTCGACAACGGCCAGCGTCGGGGTGACATCAGCGAGTTCGCCCCTGATATATTCTATCATTTAGAATCCAATTTTTGTGTATATATACGATAATATAACGGCCTTCTGGATGGTTTATTGCATCCGAAGGCCGTTTTCAGGGTAATGAGTGGTGTATTTTTGGCTTACATGCCTTGTTTCTGGCTGTCGTCCTCCTCTTCCTCGTACACGTTCCAGTGCGAGGTCACCCATTCCAGGACACGGCTCTCTATCAGGCCGTCCTTGCCATCGACCCTCACCCGTTTCTCGCTGACCATCGCCTTGGGCCATCCATTGAAGAAATAGAGATAGATCTCATGGTTCACGCCCTGCACCTTCATCTTGGTGAACTCGTCGCTCTTCAGCGACTCGTTCAGTTTGCCGGCAATCGAATCGTTCACGATCATGCCCACGCTGCCGCCCACGAAGTCCATCAAGTCGGAGCCCGTCATATCGGTAGTGGTCTCGGCCACCACGCCATAGTCGCCCTCGTTGTCGGTATCTTCCTTGGGCACGGTGTAGAAGGCCTCGATGTCGATCTGTGCGGGATAGCCCAGCTCGTTTTTCGTCTCCAGGCGCTCTTTCTTCATCGAGAAGGCGGCGCCATGGGCATTGAAGAGCATCGTCAGCGGCTCGTAAATCTGCATGATGCCATTCTCCGAGGAGCAGCGGAGCAGGAACGTGCTCTCCATGCGCTGACGCAAGAGGACGCTGTCGAGCTCAGGATGGCGGGTATAGACATCGTCGAAGATTCGCTTGTAGTTGGCTTTCAGACTGTCGCGTATCTCCATCCAGTTGTCGATACGCTGGATAGAGCCCATCTCGTCGGTAGAGAAGCGGCAAGCCACGCCGAGGGGCATGGAGAGGAGGTCTTCGAACGACACTGCGCTCTCGTCGTAGATGGTGTTCCCCTTCACCTGTTCCTGGGGCACGAGGAGCATCTTGTAGCCCTCGCTGGTGGAGTCGGTGACGGTCACCAGGAAGCGGGTAGTGACATCCACGGTGGTGAGGGTGTCGCCTCCATCCTTGATGCGCTCTTTCTGGTGGGTGTAGTCGTAAACCAACGAATCGCCCTTTGAGAAATAGGCCACCACCGAGATGGTGCTGTCCTCATCGGCTTCCAAAAGCTGACTGCTCTGGGCATGGCCGCCCAAGGCGATGAAGAGGGCAAAGAAAGTAAGAAAAATCTGTTTCATTTTTATAGTTAAGGAGTTCAGGAGTTGCAGAAGTTCAGGAGTTCAGACATTACTCTTTTTGCTCTGGAGTTGCAGCAGTTCAAAATATTATTTAAACTGCCACCAATCCAGATGGATGTCGCCGCTCACATTGCCGAAGCAGAGGTAGAGGTCGTGCACACCCGATGCCCCCTTCACCTTAGTGTTGAAGGCCTTGTAGGTGTCAACCGACCCTGTATTGCCCACCACCACCTGACCAATGACGGGACCGTCGACGGCATCGATGCGCAGGGTGACGGTACAACCGCCCGTGGCGGCCGCCGTCATCGCGAAGCGCTTGGCCCGCTTGGCGAAGTCGACGCCCCGGAGGCGGATATACTCGCCGTTGTCGATATGGTAGACATACATATTGCGGCGGCCAGTCGACTCAGGCATCTTCGCCACCACGCCTGTGTTGGGGATGCCCATCTTGGCGGTCTTCAGTCCGTAGCCCCAAGCCATGGTCTCGGCCTCCACGCGCTGGTAAGGGTTGAGCCAGTGGAGCTGCTTCATCGGTTTCTGGTCGAGCCAGTAGGGTTCCTCACGGATGGTGCCGTCGGCATTGTAGGTGATCTCCATGCACGACACGCTGCGGCGCTCATGGTGCACATAGGTCTCGAGGTGCATCAGGTCGTAGTCCTGACCGAAGCAGTAGGAATGGCCCTTATAGTCGACGATGCCGGGATGGTTGCCACGGTTGCGGTCGGTGGGCCGCATGATGTAGCCCTTGGGCTCCCACGGACCGGTGGGCGAGTCGCTCATGGCATAGCCCAGCGCCTCGGGGCAGCAGGTGGTGGCATAGGCCAGGTAGTAGTGGCCGCCACGCTTGTAGAACCACGGTCCCTCCTGGTAGTGCTCGATGTGATAGGGCAGGCGCACCACGCTGTCGCGGAGCGATATCATGTCGTCATTCAGTCGGGCGTAGAAGGTATAAGGGTTGCCCCAGTACATATAAGCCTGTCCGTCGGCATCGGTGAAGACGGTGGGGTCGATGTCATACCAGTTGCTCTGGTCCCACACGATGGGTTTGCCGAGGGGGTCTTTGAAGGGGCCGTAGGGCGAGTCGCTCACGAGCACACCGATGCCATGTCCGTGGAGGGGTGCGTAGAGGTAGTATTTGCCGTTGCGCTCCACGGTCTGTATGGCCCATGCGCCATTCTCGCGCGAGCGCCACTTGAAGTCTTTCAGCGAGGCCACGGCACCATGCTCGGTCCAGTTGGCCATATCGGTGGTGGTCCACAGCAGCCAGTCGTACATGAAGAATCCGGCCGAGCCCTGCTCGTTCTCGTCGACGATATCTTCGGGCGAGGAGTCGTGCGAGGTGTATACGAAGAGGGTGTCGCCCACCACGAGGGGCGCGGGGTCGGCGGTGTACTTGGTCTGGAACAGTGGCATGTTCATCTGCTTGTCCACCTCCTGGGCAGCGCCGGTGAGCACGCAGGCGGCCATCAGGACACAGGAAAAAACGATACGTCTCATATTCATGATTATTATAAGATTAGCAATAGCTCTGTTTCTTGGAATTCTGGAGCACTTTTGGTTTCTGGCTGCGAAATTAACCATAATATTTGGGAAAATCATGCTTCGGACGAAGAAATCGCACCCAAAGCAAAAGATTCCCCACCCCTCCCATTACCAATAAATGAGGATTTTTGCAATTTTTCTGCCATTTAGTCATTGTTTTCGCAGAAATGATGTAATTTTGCAAACTGATTTGAAATTTTTACAACTATTGGAATTTTTAACAACCAAATATTACAACTCTATGAAGAAGATCAGAGCAGCCGTAGTGGGTTACGGCAATATCGGCAAGTACGCGCTCCAGGCCCTCGAGGCCGCCGAAGACTTTGAGGTAGCCGGCATCGTTCGCCGCAATGGCGACGCCAACCGTCCGGCCGAACTGGCAGGATACGAGGTAGTGAAAGACATCAGCGAACTGAAAGATGTAGACGTGGCCATCCTCGCCACTCC
Organism: uncultured Prevotellaceae bacterium; assembly: GCA_900317305.1. Classification (GTDB taxonomy): domain Bacteria; phylum Bacteroidota; class Bacteroidia; order Bacteroidales; family Bacteroidaceae; genus Prevotella. The sequence goes on from ONGG01000009.1 coordinate 64,869, forward strand.
CACCCGCAGTTGCGAGGAGTATGCCAAGAAAATCCTGCCCCTGGGCATCAACACTGTCGACAGTTTCGACATCCATACCAGCATACTCGACTACCGCGCAGCCCTCATGCCCGTGTGCAAGGCCAACAATGCGGTGTCGATCATCGCCGCCGGATGGGATCCGGGCAGCGACAGCATCGTGCGCACCCTGATGCAGAGCCTGGCACCAAAGGGCCTCTCGTACACCAACTTCGGTCCGGGCATGTCGATGGGCCACTCGGTGTGTGTGCGCTCGAAGGCCGGCGTGAAGAACGCCCTCTCGATGACCATCCCCAAGGGCGAGGGCATCCACCGCCGCATGGTGTATGTGGAACTGGAAGAGGGCGCCAAACTTGATGAGGTGACCGCCGCCATCAAGGCCGACCCCTACTTCGCCAACGACGAGACCCACGTGTTCGAGGTGCCCTCCGTCGACGAGGTGCGCGACATGGGACATGGCGTGAACCTGGTGCGCAAGGGTGTGAGCGGAAAGACACAGAACCAGCGCCTGGAGTTCAACATGAGCATCAACAACCCCGCCCTCACCGGTCAGGTGCTGGTCAACGTGGCCCGCGCCTCGCTGCGCCAGCAGCCAGGCTGCTACACCATGATTGAGGTGCCGGTGATCGACATGCTCCCCGGCGACCGCGAGAGCCTCATCGCACATCTGGTATAGCAGCAAGGGTGAATTCGGACTATTGCCTGAATTCCTGTGGCTCCTGAAGCACAAGGTAACTTCGTCCCCCTCATGCGAAGAGGGGGTGGCCCCGAAGGGGCTGGGGGCGTAGAAACACCAACTAAATTTACGTCAGCAACAATCCCCGAAGCCCAGCAAATGTCTGAACTTCTGAACTCCTGTAATTCATCCCACAAATGGTATCTGGCCGTTTGTGGGATGACTGTTTTTGGCCGATGGCCATCCCCCGCCCCACCCCGTCGCGCTCACCCCGGCCATCAACGTCGAGGCCGCTTGATAGAAAAAAGTCAGGAAAATGCGCTTATCTATGAAAAAAAAAACTAATTTTGACCTTCGGCCGAAGATAGGCTGCACCTCGCAAATCAAAACAAAAACTTCGTGTTTTGTTTTGCTTTGCGCTCGGTTTGCACTATCTTTGCACCACAACTAACGATTCATAATCGCGACTATTCAGACAATTAATGTTTAACCTGTTATAATTTCGGAAATACTACAATGAGAAGAACTATCCTTCTGGCCTTCACGGCTATTGCCATGCTCGGTGCCAGCGCACAGAACAAAGGCTTCGACACAGCCAACCTCGACACCAGCATAAAGCCTGGCGACGACTTCTACCAGTATGCCGCCGGCGGATGGCTGCGCAGCCACCCCCTCGACGACGAGCACACCGACAACGGAGCTTTCACCGACCTGTATGAGAAAAGTCAGGTCGACATCCAGGAACTCATCCTGCAATATGCCAACACCCCGCAGCAGAAAGGCACCCTGGGCCAGAAAATCGGCTCACTCTACAACCTGATGATGGACAGCGTGCGACTGAACCGTGAGGGATGGCAGCCCCTGCGCCCCACCCTTGAGCAGATAGCCGCCATCAAGGACCGCCGCGAATACCAACTCGTCACCGCACTGCTCGACTACAAGGGCGAGAACACCATGATGTATGGCATCGGCGTGGGAGCCGACCAGCGCAATGCCAGCCAGAACATCGTGGGCGTAGGCCAGGGTGGCATCGGACTGGGCACACGCGACTACTATCTGAACGACGACGAGCAGACGGTGCGCATTCGCGAGGCCTACAAGACCTTTATGCGCAACCTCTTCAAGATGGTGGGCAACGACGACGACACGGCCGAAAAGAAGATGCAGGCAGTGATGGCCATCGAGACCCGCATCGCCAAAGCCAGCTACAGCCGAGTGCAACTGCGCGACATCGACGCCAACTACCACAAGATGAGTTACAACCAGCTGGTGACCGACTTCCCCGGCATCGACTGGGGCAACGTGTTCCTCGCCTCTGGATTCCCCCGCTTCGACGCCGTGGACGTGGGGCAGCCCGAGCCTATCCATGAGGTGGAGAAAATCCTGGCCGAGACACCCCTCGACGACCTGAAGGCATACGCCGAGATCAAGGTCATCGCCGGTGCCGCCAGCCAACTGAGCGACGACTTCCGCGCCGAGGCCTTCAAACTCAGCAGCATCATGAACGGTGTGCAGCAAGACCGTCCGCGCTGGAAACGTGCCGTGTCGCTCGTGAGCAGTGTCATGGGCGAGGCCGTGGGCAAGCTCTATGTCGAGAAGCATTTCCCCGAGAGCAGCAAGCAGCGCATGCTCCAGCTCGTGGCCAACCTGCAGGAGGCCCTCTCACAGCGCATCGACGAGGCCACATGGATGAGTCCCGAGACGAAACTGCAGGCCAAGGACAAACTGAGCAACTTCATCGTGAAAATCGGCTATCCCGACAAATGGAAGGACTACAGCGGCCTGCAGGTAGACGAGAGCCTCTCGCTCTACGAGAACCTGGGCAACATCTCCGCCTTCCTGGTGCAGGACCAGATCAACCGCAAGGTGAACAAGCCCGTCGACAAGGACGAGTGGTTGATGACGCCCCAGACCATCAATGCCTACTACAACCCCACCACCAACGAGATCTGCTTCCCCGCTGCCATCCTGCAGCCCCCATTCTTTGACGCCAATGCCGACGACGCCATCAACTACGGTGCCATCGGCGGCGTGATCGGACACGAGATGAGCCATGGCTTCGACGACCAGGGCAGCCAGTTCGACAAGACCGGCAACCAGCACAACTGGTGGACCGACCTCGACAAGAAGAACTACGACGCACGCACGAAGGTGCTCGAGGACTACTTCAGCACCGTGGAGGCCGTTCCCGGCAAGTTCATCAACGGCAAGCAGACCCTCGGCGAGAACATCGGCGACAACGGCGGCATCAACATCGCCTTCCGTGCCCTGCAGAACGCGATGAAGAAGACTCCCCTCGGCATAATCGACGGCTTCACCCCCGAGCAGCGTTTCTTCCTCTCCTGGGCCCGCGTCTGGGCCTCCAACATGCGCCCCGAATACGTGGAGTATCTCATCACCGTCGACACCCACTCGCCCAACAAGGCCCGCGTCAACGCCGCCCTGCCCCACATCGACGCCTGGTACGACGCCTTCAATATCAAGAAAGGCGCCAAGCTCTTCCTGGCAAAGAAGAAGCGCGCGCATATTTGGTAGGATATCAATAATCTACTTTTGACGAGAATCCATATCGACAAATCGGAAGCGGCCACTTAGCCGCTTCCGATTTGTTTTTTAACGATGGTATTGAAGAGGAAGACACTCGATGGAGTTAACAGCGAGGAGTTGAAGTAGTTCAATAACACCATGTATTATTGCAGAGCCAAATTCGATATATTAAAAATCTAGATGGAGGAATCCTCTAAAATGCCCCCAAGATACATTTCCCCCTCGAAAAAAATATGACAACCATGCTCAACTGACTTTTCATGTTTGTTAATGAGCAGGTCGAGCAGATGGAGAATGGGCAGCTAAGACGATATTCGAAATCATGGGCAAGAAAAACATCATATTATCAAATGGTCCCACCGGTCGAGGTACTTAGCTTGATTTATTCATTTATTTCTCTTCATTCGTAAGCTTATGGAAGTTAAAACGATATGTTATTCCGTCGTCAACATTGTCAAGGATTTCATTTTTTAGTTGAGATTCTTTTACAAGGTAAAACCTCCGACGCCCAATTACTTTACCATTAATTAAATACCTGAAATCACTTTCAACTGTTACTTCTGCATAACCTTTAAGAATGGACTCCATACGTTTCATTACCTCAACAATCTCCATCATCTTCCCAGAGTCGTCATCTTCTATTTTACAATCATGCCAAACAATTATAGAACACTTCTCTTCACTCTCTTCATAGTTTACATATATTTTCCCATCAAGTGGTAGTCTACTTATAATAATATTAAAGAACCAAGTGAGTGCGGTTCTAAAAATATTCACATTCGTATAAAAACTCACATTATCTAAATTTGCGCGTACCATCATTCTCTGGATTGGTTGCTCTGACAAAGGCTTCTCAAGGTCTAATGGTCTTTGTAGATCCTTTGAAATTACTTCGGTAATTTGGTCACACCCATCATCAGAAAGGGAAATAGGCTTACAGTATTCATCCTCAACTATGTCAAGAAATGTATTCATAAAATGCCCATCGACTTTTATGGCTTTCCCAAACTGTTCAAACTCATTTGCAGTCTCCTCTATGTGTAGTGGATGTTTATGTTGACATAGTTCTTTTACTTGTTTTGAGGAACAAGTAAGACTATACTTTTTGCCTTCTGCACCAATCCATTCTTTGTAAGTACCATATTTCCCAAGAACAAATAGAAAAAGAAGGGCTTTTAATGTCTTGGGGATTGATGTTGTCCTGACCTCTTCTATTAATTGTTTCTGAATAGAAACAATAGATTTTGCGAAGGCAGACTCATCGGCTTTGTCCGGGAATAAAATGATACCATATGACTTACCCTCGCCAAATTTTGACAGCAATCGTGATACATTCGCAGGTTGTGTGAATGTATCCTCAATAGAGATTTCTTCTCCTGATTTTGAATCTTTGAACTTTTTGCCTAAAGACATATATTGTTTCTTCAGTTTGAGTATTTCTTTTCTTTGTAATGGAGTAACTGAAGGATCATTTAACAATGTCTGAAAAAAAACTAGGTTTTTATCGGCCATAACATATTATCTATAGTTATTAATCAAAGAGCACACGACATTCATTATATCAAGCACATTCTGATAGTCCAGAACGACAGGCTTGGAGTCTATAAAATCAGGGTGATTGAAATCATTCCGAATTTTCACAAGACTAACAGGATCTATGTCTGTAAGGCCAACATGTTCAATTACATTATATAATTTTTGAGCATACGGTATCCTACTATGACTATTTTCGGTTTTTTTTCCACAATATAGTTTATTATGCGTTTTTTTTCCAGTTTTCTCGTTAAATATCATCAGGTATGTTTGGTCGCGACGGAACTGGAAATAATAAAGTCCATCTTTTCCTTCAATTCCATTTTCATCTATCATCTGCTTGGCAAATGCTTCAAGTATTAGAAAGTAGTACATAAACGCAGTGTCATGATTAGGCTTGGCTGCAAAAAGAGAGCTTTGCGCCAATTTTATATAACCTATAATAGCATTCGCCATTTCCTTACTAATTAAACGGGTCTTTTTATTGCTTAATTTGCGTAATTTTTCCATCACGTCATGATTGACTTTATAGATATTTTTTAAATATGCTTTGGACGCGGCTTGTTCTATTGCATCAATAAGCTGCTTTATTGACCTTTCTGTGTATCCTTCTTCTACACTTTTGGATGGAGATTCTTTAATGATAAAATTGTCAATGCCTAACTGTTGCCATGATAATAGGTTCCATACCTTGTTTGAAGCAGTAAAGCCTATCACCTGAATACCTTTATTTATTCTTTTTACTTCCTCGAGAACCTTAACGCCAGTAAGTTTTACATTCGGGTCAATGTTATTGTGGTCAGAATCATGCAGGCGCAAATCCAAAATTATTGTATCGGGATTGTATTCCATGACTTTAGCCTTCACTTGCTGAATAATTTCATCTCTCGTTTTTGCTCTTTTAAAATCTTCACCCATGCATTGTACATGGCCAGACAATAACGATTCAAAAAAAGGCCTCCAACCTTTATCCATTTCATCATCTATAACAAGCACTTTATTGTTAGATGTACAAGTGTTGAGTACTATAGGTGCCTCGCTAATAGATAAAATCGTTTTAAGATAAGTGAAATAAAGTGATTTGTCCACCTCATTATCAATTCCAGTTATTCCAAGTGCTTTGCTCCACCGATAGACACACCATTCATTAGTTATTGTGTGAACATTTTTGAAGGCAGCAGGAGGCTCGACAGTAATACCTTTCAGTGCTTGTACAAGAATGTCTTTGTTCGCGTGGCGAGTTGTATCAGTGTTTTCAAGAAAACATTCTATTGCTTGCTTTGAATTCAGTACATAGTGCACATTGGGTGCCAATATTAGATTTGCATATCTACAGTGTTCAAAAAAGGCACCTTTTGTTTCTGTACCAAGAAGAACAATGTGAAATTGAAGCCTTCCCTCTAAAACCATAATCAAATAAATCCACAGAGCCAGTTCCACGCCACTATATGACAAAGCGCTCTCTGTGTTCCTTGTCGTTAGTACATAAATCACATATTGGTCTTTCTGATTAAGATACTCATTAACAAAACTCCTCACATCCGTGATTTCTTGATTCGCTATTATAGCAAGATTCTTGTCAATAAACTCATATCGACTGCTATTCTTTCCATTTGAGATTAATATGTTTTTCATGACTTACTGCTTATCTATTACTTGTTGAATATAATCCTTAAAGAATCCCGCAGTAACGGGTTCATCTCGAGATAGCAACCCCTTTAAATCTTCTTTTATTTGGGCCAATTCTGGCGCTTTTAAATTTGGTAATAAAAATTTCAATTCACCAATTTCCTTTTTGGCAAGTTCATCTGAATCCGAGATACTGAAAAGCTTATCATATACGTTGACCTGGAAGGCTAATAGTATATTGATTAAATATCTCTCTCCGAAAATAAGCTTAGAAATATTAGTCTCATCATTTTGTGTGACAAACCACGGTAGATTGGCGTATAAATCATCGCTTTTAATAGTTCCGTTATTTTTGCTGACATTAGAGGAATTATCTCCGCTGAACACTACAACCGAAACGCCATGAGCATTAAATACCGATTGTAGATATTCTGGGGTAATCTCATTGTCTACAAATTCATAGGACCTGTGTAACAATATCAATTTTGCATCTGGAAAATGCTCAACAATATACTCATCAACTTCTTCTTTTGTACATGACATTGTTGCATCAGTCTTAATGAGTTTTTCATTAAGTTTTACCTTGAGTTGTTGCTCAAGGCGATCTCGTCTGTCTTCTAACAAATATATCATAGTCAAATATTCTTATACATTTTAATAAAATACAATACGCCGCCAACTTTTCCGTCTAATTCCGTCCATTTACACGGGGTTTTCATATGAGCAGCCACATTTTTTGAAATATTATAGTTTTTTGCCTGATACCCTTTATCCAAACAGATAATCGAATAGCTTTTACCATCACAGTGGTCTGCTTCCATCCGCAAGTCTGCCACCGAAAGCAACATTAAGCGAAGTTCTTCAAAGTCGCCATCTAGCCCATCACGTTTCTTCCCTTCCATAGACAAGTGGCTTCCAATATGAGTTATTATGAGTTCCACGTATTCATCTTGATTATCCACATCAACTGACACACAGTTCCCCTTGTTTCTATTTTCCGCAATCCAAGTCATGATTTTCCTAATTGAAGCGAAGATGAGTCGAACATCTGTAAAAAGTTGAACCGGCTCTAATTCTATGAAACGATCTTGATATTCAACGTCCAATCCACCTTTGTCTGCTAAATGATCGACCCACTCCTTTATACGCATCCTGAAGGTCATGTCATCCATATCTGTTCTAAACTCAATTGCGTGCTTGAATTCAAGTATTGATGACATGAATAGTTTTCCATCTATAATGGCACGATAAGGGTGTTCTCCAGGATGTTCATCACACCACTTACGAACAGCATCATCACCCCAAGCCAGACATATCGGCTTATTGTATGCACTAACTGGTCGACATGAATCATTTTCATGCAACACAAAGTATTTGATATTATTCCATGTCAATTTATTAATAATCTCATGACGGTCACCTGTTAACAATTCTCCATACAAAGCCTTCTTAGTCATGTCAAGTAGAGTTTTTACATCTATTGAATTACTATCAGGTCTATGAGTAAACCACTTGATTATATTATGCTGGCTGAATTTATACAATGCTGATACCATCGCATGAGGTGTGTGATTCTTATCATTAGCATAGTTATCAGTATTTATCTTCCTTTGCTCACTCAGTAAGGCCATAGCGGCATTAACACCTTCTTTTTTATATACGCTCAATAACTTTCCAGTGCTAATATTTGTAACACCCTCAATCACTTTTGGTTTGATGTTAGTAATTAACCAGAAGTGATTATTTTTGTTGAGATGTAAGTCTTTTCCGCTACATAATGATATGTAATAGTGCCCTTTTACCTTCTGGCCTTTTGTGCGGCTATGCAATTTCTTTAGATAGACTTGCAATTTGTCAGGGTCTATTTCTTTGGAAATTTCCACTGTTTGCCATTTGCCCTCAATACTAAATCCGAAAAAAAACTTTTCCCCATCTTGGTTCAGCTCTATAAGGGTGCAATATTTTTTTTCAAATGCCCACAACGTGTATGAAAACTTGTATTTAATGCTATTTATATCAGGAGGAGTTGGCCCAATGGCTTCAACAAGGACATCAAAACGATCTTTTAACTTAGTATAGGTACTATCAGATTCGCCTTTTACCATTTTCATATACATCAACTTGCCTGACATAACATTTACCAAATCTGGCTCCCCTTTATGTTTATGTCCAGATTCTCGTTTATAATTTGGATAGAAGTTAGAGTAAGCCTCCTGATAACCGTATTTTTCCCATATATGAAGAATCGTACGAATCCAGTTGACGTATTTTCTTGTAATGTTAACATGAGAGGCTACGTTAAGTCCTGTCACCTCTTGATGTCCACCCCTTTTCTGAAGACGAGTCTTCCTTTCATTCATTTTGAAATTCTCTTCCTCAATAATGCGTTTCAGAACATTCATGAACTCTCCTTCCTTTTGATATACATTATGCATACTGGAGAATGTCATATCGTCTGCATATCGGCTATAGTTTAAACCAAAATCTTTGGCTACCTTGGTTAGTTTGTAGTCTAATCGTTCACATATCATATTGCTCAACAAAGGAGAGGTAGGTGCCCCCTGGGGCAACACATATTTGACGCTCCCATCTAAATTTCTATACTCTATTGAGCACAAACCAGCTATAGCACTAGAGATATTACGAGAAAGATTGTATGGCTTTACTTGCAATCGCTTCCATACGCGGGCTTGTTCTATGCTAGGGAAAAAATCAGAGAGGTCTATATTCAGTATATAGTTTTGTCTTATATGAATTCGTGCATTATCTACAACACTCTTGTTCTCTACAAATCCTGTAACGCAATTCTTTGGATTATACATGCTCGAAAGAATTACATTCAAATAATGGAGCATACTTCTTAACACCTTTACTGGTGCAGAAATTTCCCGCTCTCCACCTGTTTTTTTAGGAATAGTAAAAACCTTGAAACGTTTTGGATTCTTTGGATTACAAAAATAGGATAATTGTGCCAAGGTAAAAGGACGAGAAGAATCCCCTTCCTCCTCAAATTTTAAATTATTGAGAAGGTCCAGAAGTTCCATGCGGGACTTCATTGTCATCATTTTTCCTTTTATCTCTTGTCTATCCATATTTCATCTTTAAAAAGGTTCTTGGCATTCCCTCCAGACGGATTGTTTTCTTTATGTATATTTCTGCTCGTTTTCTACAAATATAATTTATTATATTCTTCAAGAATGATACATTGTTAAATATCAAACGTTGTTTATCCTTATTTTAAAAGGACATCTGCTTCAATGTAGCAGACGGTTATCAAAAGTTCACCACCTTTCGGGTATGCCAAAGAACGCTTTTTTGTTTTTGCTGATGCAAAGATACTAACTAAATGCGTAATCTATGTTCGCGTATCTATGATATTTCTTCTTTTCCCTACAAATGAACTAAAAAAATCAAGACCACTTTCATTCTCAAACATAAATTCATGAATTAGGAACAACGTATCTGATAATCTCTTCGTTCTGGAGTCAGCAATGTCAGCATCAATTATATGGAATTTAGCTAATAGTTCCTTACATAGTTTTAGCGTATTATCTATTGTATTCTTATCAGTTATTTGTGACAACTTTAATCCGTCTAGGAGATCTTTTGTCTTATCTGATACAAAAAGGGCAACTATGAAGCCACCTTCCCATAACACTTCTTTTTCATCCACAAGCGACCCCCTGATTCTGATGCTATCAGAATTTAAAATATCTCTTAATTGTTCAATGTATGCAGTTGATTGGGATGAACATGATTCTGGGTTAAAAATTTGGGAAGCCTCAATAATTTTATCGAATAAAGAAGTCCAGTCATAAGGCTTGACGTCAAATGTGGCAACACTGCAACGATTGAGTACAAATGATTTGGAAGTGTCAAAATCCAGAAGTCTTTGCCCATTCTTTTCAATAGTTGCACGTAAGTATGAACTCTTACCATATCCAAAATTGGAATCAAACCTTATTTTCAAGCCATTTACCTCTACAATATCATAGTGGAACCCTTCATAACCATGTGCTCGATAAATGACATCTGGTGATGTAGTAAAATTTGAAGAATACAATCCTTTTGACTGTGAATAGCAGAGGCTACAATCATGGGACCATTTATTCTTTTCCCAATAATGGGTGTTTGCTTTTTTCTGTGTCATGTTTATTATTATTTGATTAAAAGATGAGAAATTAAAATAACAATTGCTCAGAGGTTTTCGTTACCAGTTTTTGAACAGCCTCTTTCATATTTGCGGAGTCTATACGGATAACAGTTCGGTCATCACGAAGAATCTGTCTATTCAAATCATACATCGGGTTGCCATGATGTTTGTTATCATTGTAAATAACACCCCTTTTAATTCCATATACTCTTGCTTTCTCCATAGCATGTCTCGACCCACAGTCATTTCCCAAATTGTTTGGGGCATAACTTGCAGCGAGCAATACCGCATCAGAAAGCATGGCTTGTAACCGATCTCTAACAACGAATCGACTAATCATATCATTACGGCTTTTAGGATTATCATAGTATTCACTGATTAATAATCCACCATTTTGGACAATGCGTTCAGCCAATTCCACATTTTCCTTGGGAATTATACAATCAAGTGGGCTTGGTAATATAGCGATAGTTTTTCCCAAATTATCCAAAGCGGTTCTGTGGGCAATAGTATCACAACCTAAAGCAAGGCCACTGACTATTGTGGCTTTATACTTTAATATTTCAGACGTAACCACCTTCTCTGTGATTTCTATCTTTTCATCCGGATTCAACACACCAATGACCGCAATATTAAGGTTATCTTTACTTAATAGGCTGATATCTCCCCTATAAAAAAGGGCAAATGGTTTATCAGCTGGTTTTACCTTTCCCCTTAGGTATGGGAACAAGGGATCACCAATTGCGACAATGCCATCAACACTACTTTCGAGTCGGTTTATGGCAGTTTTGACTATTTCTCTTTTTTTCATGAATTCATATTCATGAGTTTCGAGAAGGCTGCATAATACATCAGCTTCTTCATTTCCCCGTAAATGCTTGTCAATCCAAGCCGGTCCCTTTTGGGGATATGTTCGAACCGTCAATATATTCAAAGCATTTTCTGAAAATTCCATAATTATATATTATAGTTAATACCTTGATTTTGTTTTGCCGATAGAATAAAACATTACACTTCTCGCACCTTTGTCAATTAGGGTCTGGAGACAATCCTCGTCAATATTGACTGTTTTCGTGTAGAGGTCATCGATTAACAAAATGTCCTTGCCGATAATATTATTTGAAATGTTGCAGGTATCCTTAGTGATGCCAATATAAGGCTGCTCACCTTCACCACCGTTTCCCCTGCGTGCTAGGTGCGTCGTTGACGTATTCGTGTGCCTAATGATATCGTGCGTCCCATCTTCAAAGCCATGAAGTTGTTGGACCACGTCTTGAATAGTACTTCTAAAATACAACTGATTAGGACGATACGTGAGTTCACTCTTCGCTCTTGGAATAACGCAAACCCGAAGATTGCTTTTCCCACAAATACGAAGAATTTCCGGCAAGTCCTTTCTCAGAATTTGAGATAGCCTAAATCTGGCATAATCTAATGTCGCCTGAGGATATGGCGTAATGTCATTCTTAAAAGTGCAGATAAGATTCTCGATTGTTCCAGTGACACGCCAGTTACCGCCACCCTGATAATCACTATTGTAAAATGCCTTCACATCTTGTTCGAGGCATCTTCCGACACCGCCATCCATACTGCGGCATGTGCTACAACTTGATTGTATAACGAATTGCTTCATATTGGATTGGTTTAGAAACTAACCATGATTATGTTATCTTTGACAATGCCTTTTTGTACGGCTTCATTCGAGGAAATCTGATCATTCTCAAACAAGACAACAGACTGTAGGTCAAAGCCCTCACTCCTAAGGAAAGAGTATTTGTCATATTGACAGTCTTCGTAATAATAATGATGACTGAAGAATTGATGAATATCATAGTGCTTGCAAAGCTGTATCGCTCTTTTGCGATGACAACTGGTCAATAGGATGGTTTCGTTTCCATTTTGAGATAGCATTCTCAGAATCCTTGCAAGGTTAACATTCAAGACGGTCTTGTCGATATATGAACCGAACAAGCCCTGTTTCGTTTCAATTATTCTGTCGAATTGGTCGTCAGTTAATTGAGGAAATGATGTTCTCAGGTCATTCCTTGTATATCTAGTGCTTGTTGCTAATTGTGGCTTCACACCAACAACCGTTTGTACAGCGTCGGCATAAGCCAGATTGTTAGCATCGTCTGTCATAATCAATGTGTTGTCTAAGTCGAATACAAACATTATTGGTGCGTTTTTCCTGTGTATCATATTTGCTTTTTAAATTCTGCTGCAAATATAAAGCACCGGAACGAACGCTATGTTCGCAAAGAGTTATAATCATTGTACATCTGTTGTATTCGGCTAAAAACATCCTCTTGAACGGATGTTGGTTCTAGCACTAATAGTTCCTTCCCAAACGAGCAAAGTTCTCTTATCAGTTCATAGTTTGGAATACAGTCAATAGAAAAGAAGATTCCGTTTTTGAATTGGGTATATTTCATTCTAAGATTACCATCTGCATCACCTTTTATGGTCTTTTGAGACTCGTGGATGGGTTTTGTAATGATATAGTCTTTGGACTTGTCGCCAACCCAGAAAACAATATGCTCAATAGCACGATTTTCGTATAATGTAACCCCAACGATATCCTCAAAACGTTCTGACAAGTCAACTTCACATGGAGAATATTTTACTTCAGGCATAGGTGTAACTTTGTCGATACGGTCTAAGGCAAAATTCAAAATCTTGCCGTCCACGTCAGCAGCACCAATGATATACCACCTACTGTTATATTGTTTCAACAAATATGGATGGAAGATGATGGATCTCTTTTTGGGGTCGGAAAATGTATGATATTCCAATTCCACCACAACCTGATTGGACGCATTATCAAACAGAGAGCCCAAAAGGTTGGAGTTCTGCAAGTACGGGTTGTTGCTGAAGCTGATTATCTTTGGACGCTCTTTTAAGCCTAGTCCTATCTTGAACCTGTCTAGCCATTCGAAATGGGCAAGACCGTCAAACTGCCCAATGGTATTAAGCACCTCCAAGATTAGATTACTTTCCTCGTCGCTTAATTCTTTTTGAAATATTGAAAATGATGGATTAACATATCTTACACAATTTTTACCGCATACCCGAAACCTCTCTAACTCAGCAAAAAAAGGATCGTATTCCAAGTAGTGAAGATCTTTTTCTATACATCTACGTGTAACCTCGGGGAAACCAGCATCTGCCAGTTTCTCATTACACTTCTCTGTCAGGTCATTAATGTCATAGTAGTGACGCCTGTCAGATAACATCTCATCCAAATATTTATATCTTGTAAGTGCGTTTTTATTACTAGGCATAGGTCTATATTTGCTGATTGCAAAGATAAGGAAAAAGTTCGAACAGAATGTTCTTAATTCGGAAAATAATAAAAATGAATTCCTAACATTTTCAATAATGGGAGATAGAATGAATTATGGTAAGGTAATGGCTGATAGTTGACTATATAGACAACTGCCGCGGGCTAACGTCAGGGTGACCCGCGGCAGTGATATAGTTGAGTTATACCTTTCTCTCAAAATAGATTTTTGGGGATAATGGCCCTATACCGTAAGCGTGACGGGGCATAGCCATTATGCGGTCCACTTCATTTCAATTTTTGAATGATCGTTGGTGCTTCTGTTTCTGGAAAGGACGTTGAAATAATCTGGTCTGACTCCTCCACAGTTATCTTGCGTTCATTCAGGCCAGCGGCAGCACGACACCCATCGAGGAAATCAGATTCCGTGAAATGAAATGGCAAGGATTGCATGGCTATCGAACATCCTATCAAAACCCCATAAGAATAAGGGTCTTGTCCGAATCCTTGCTTTGCTTCCAATGACATGAATCTCACAACCATGGCCATACCTGCAGCATAAGCCTCATAATCGGCAGGGACTTCATTTTCGTTTTTTCCCGTCGTCTCATAGATATATCCCTGTAATCCCGGCTGCAATCCTTTCATCATGCCATAATTGGTGAAAAATCTGCATTTATCCTCATCTGACATATCTTCAGGTTTCATGTCAACGGGCAGACTTTTCATATATTCATTGATTATGATGGTGTCTTGAGGCAACGTCAGCTCGTGATTGACCACTTTCATCAAACCCGCCAAGAGGCAATCGAATGGTATGGCATCCATTTTGGATTGGAAACCATCTGACATGAACGTACCTTGCATTCCACCCAAACCAAAAGAAATCTTCTTGATGGAGTCCTGCGTATACTTCATTAGGCCAAGAACATCTTCCAAACCGCGAATCAACTCGGCCATGCTCTTTTTGTCAAGCCCTAATTGAGGAAAAATGGAGTCTTGGTTTTCTGCAACAGAACGAATAATCTTGTCTCCATAAGCATACGAGGCTGAGTCAAGTTTGACCTCTTGAGCACGGACTACCATACCGAAGGAAAGGAGAAAAAGGAGAAATAATATCCGTCTCATGATGTGTTGTTTTTGTCGCAAAGATACAACAAATTCCCCATCATCGTATCAGAAGCACAACAATATTTATACCGTAAAAACACATCATTCTGATTTTCCGAACAACCGGAAGCCAAGGCTTTTTTCGGATTTTTTTTCTCAATCTCTGATTGCTGAATCTTTCCAATCAACTATTTTCTTGCCTAATCACAAAAAAGTCACCGAAAGCCTTTCTTCTCTCGGTGACAATTCGCTGTATATGATATTTAGTAAGTTACATATCCTTTGTCCAAATATTCGTTCTTTTTGAGGAGATTAGCCCCCTGATATTATAATCCCATCTTCAGTCCAAGCACATCCCAGAAGTCATTGGGAAGAGTGACGTTCTCCAGGTGGATACATCCCTTGAACAAAGGAGCGATTTGGTCGGCTGTATAGCCGGCATTTCCACAGCCTATGCGGGTGACGAGGAAACGCAATTCAGGATGGTCTTCCGCAAATTTCGTAAAACGGTTGACAGCTTCGGCCAAGTCAGAAAGTTGCTCCATGGTTGGTATGGCATAACTTTGTCCCTGCAGGCCTTCTCCCTGTCCCCAAACGGCTCCGAAGTGGTGCATGGCGAATGCGGCGGAACCTCCACCATGGAAACCAGAGGGGTTGCTTCCGAAAACGAAGATCTCATTCTCCTCAAGATTTCTCACGTACTCGGGAGTCACTCTTTGACCATAATACTCTCTGGCAAACTGGCGCTTCCTCTCCATCATCTCTTCTCTTGATGCAAATGTTCCCTCGCTGTACATCAAGTTCATCTTCTGATAATATGCCTTCCTGGAAGAACGTTCACGGGCCCAGGTGTTGTCAACCCCCTGATCGTCGTGACTGAATTCAACGACATTCTCGATGGAAAGCAAGTCAGAAACTTCCTTGACGTTGTGGGCCGATCCCATGTATGAGAAAGACCATCCCTCTTCTTTCAATTGCTCAATCAGACGGCGCAGCGAGGACACATTCCATTCTCTCGAGGCGTTTTCAAGACCGTCGGTGAGAACGGTCACGACAGCCGAAGCATCCTTGTCGCCCTTAATCCTATTGTGAAGCGTGGTGAGCGACTTGCCCATTGCGTCATAAAGTGGAGTGCATCCTTGTGGCTTATAGTCGTTGAACTCCGTGATTTGGGCGATAGGCTGATTGTCGATCATGGTCCTCACGTCAGGCCTGTTGGCACCGGAGTCGAACGTGACGAGTGTCAGGGTGTGCTCTTGTGTGGTAGCAAACTCCTCCTGTGCACTACGAATGGAATTGATGGTTTCGTTGATACCAGACAATGTTGCTTTTCTCAGGTAGCTCATTGAGCCACTTTCATCAACTATAATCAAGTTGAAGATTTTTGCTTTTCCTTCCATATTCTTATTTTTTTTGGTGATATGTGTTTATTCAAAATGATTCAGAATTACTTATTGCGTAATTTTAACGCAAATATATTATTTAATTGTCAATGTTCCAAATATATTGCGTAATAATTACGCATTTATAAGTATAATTTAACGTTTATTTACGGTTGCATACTGCTTTGAAAGACATTTTAACAGATAAGTATGGTGATATCAGTGCTATTCATCTACCTTATATCTTGCCTTGCTTCGGGTGTGACCTCCCCCGGCCCCTCCTAAAAGGAGGGGGGAACTTCGAAGGATGGGCTTTGAGTGTCTACGCCCCCGCCCTGCGGGCTTCCCCCTCTTCGCATGAGGGGGAGGGAGTTACTCCTTATATATAATGCCTTCTTTAGTCTTGGTATCTACTTCCACCTTGAGATTAGGGGGTGTTGATGACAAAGTCGTGTGGATACACCTGCTTGAGTGGATACACTTGCTTGAATGGATGCACCTGTTTGAGTGGATGCACCTGTTTGAGTGGATGCACCTGTTTGAGTGGATCTACGCCCCCGCCCTGCGGGCTTCCCCCTCTTCGCATGAGGGGGAGGGAGTTACTCCATATATATAATGCCTTCTTCAGTCTTGGTATCTACTTCCACCTTGAGATTAGGGGGTGTTGATGACAAAGTCGTGTGGATACACCTGCTTGAGTGGATACACCTGCTTGAGTGGATGCACCTGTTTGAGTGGATACACTTGCTTGAGTGGATACACCTGCTTGAGTGGATCTACGCCCCCGCCCTGCGGGCTCCCCCTCTTCGCATGAGGGGGGAGGGAATGACATTCGTATCAAAAACCATGGTTTTCGTGTCAATTTATCAGTTTTGCGACAGATTTTTCATCGATTTATCTTGTTTGTCGCAAATTCGGAGTTGTGTCTTATGCACTTCGGCAAGAATTCGCCGAAAACTATTGCGGGGGATGAAAACCGCCATATCTTTGCATCAGAAACAACAAAGACAGCCCGCCTGTCGGAGTGAAAACAACAAAACAACAA
>ONGG01000028.1 GCA_900317305.1 uncultured Prevotellaceae bacterium
CTTGTACTACTTGTCTTCTATGTAAATCTTCCAAAGAACGCTTCTTCTTGACGCTCGTCGGGGCGCAAGCCCCAAAAGCGGATGCAAAGGTACGCATTCATCGCCAACCAACCAAATTTTAAAGGGAAATTTTTCACGGAAAATGAAACTTTTTCGCGTTTCTTGACATACATCAAGAGATTGGCGAGAAAAAAGATGGTTTTGAAACAGGGAAATGCCTATTCTCCACGTTTTCGAGAGGCAGAATCCATATTTCGTCTGCCTATCATCGGTTTCTTGACAGCAAATGCAGCGTGATAAATATATTAATATAAGGTATACAAAAAACAAGCGCCAACAAATGTCAAGTATATGCCGTGGTTTCATTAAATAAATGAAAAAAAACAATGATTTTTCTTTTATTTCATCGTTTCTCCTTATTTTTGCGCCCAAAGAGAGCCGACGCAGGATTTGGCATCTTTTTTGCGAGAAATTTAGTTGAACCATCTTAACATCTATAAAAATGAACGAAAAAGATTTAGCATCAATCATCAGGGAGCAGGAAAGCGGCATCAACGCACGCGAGAGGGAAAGGTACATGCCCACGGCATTCTCCACCCTCATGCGCAAGGTATATGTATGGATGACGCTTGCCCTTGTCATCACAGGCTTCACCGCATATTACGTTGCCCACTCCAACTTCATCTTCACATTGGTTTCGAACTCGGCACTGATGTGGGGTCTGATCATTGCCGAACTGGCATTGGTAATCGGTCTGAGCGCCGCCATACGAAAGTTGTCGCTCACCGCCGCCACGCTGATGTTCGTTGTCTACTCTATCATCAATGGTCTCACGCTGGCGAGCATCTTCCTCATCTACACACAGGAATCCATCACGCAAGTGTTCTTCATCACCGCTGGCACGTTTGCCGTGATGGCCTTAATTGGCTACACCACGAAGACCGACCTTACCTCGCTTGGCAAATACCTGTTCATGGGCCTTATCGGCATCATTATCGCCACGTTGGTGAACCTGTTCTTCCACAACAGCATGGTGACCACGGTAGTGAGTTATCTTGGCGTGCTGATTTTCGTGGGTCTCACCGCTTACGACACCCAGAAGATCAAGCAGATGTGCATGAGTTTCGATTATGCCGACACCAATGCCCAGAAACTGGCATTGCTCGGCTCGCTCACCCTCTATCTCGATTTCATCAACCTCTTTATCCATCTGCTCAGCATCCTGGGAAAGAGAAACTGATTTTTCGAGAGAGGTCGGGAAAACCAGAAAACGAGAAAAGACTACAGATGGGCGACGATTTGTCGCCCATCATTTTTGGTCCCACGGGAGGCTTATCGTGTATTATCACACTCAAAAAGGCATGTTCTATCCATTTTTTTCCATTTAATATGCATTTTCACGCATAATTATTTTGCGAAGTTCTTAATATTGCATAATTTTGCACCCCGAAAGAATATTTATGCGCGTATGAAAATCAAGAACAGCAGAATGGAAGCCCTGAAGATGCTGATTTCGAGCATGGAATTAGGCAGTCAGGAAGAAGTGCTCCAGGCATTGGAGAAAGAAGGGTTCAAACTCACTCAGGCCACCCTGAGCCGCGACCTGAAGCAACTGAAGGTAGCCAAAGCCGCGAGTATGAATGGCAAATACGTCTATGTGTTGCCCAACGACACGATGTACAAGCGCATCACCAAGCCCCGCACGGCAATGGAGATGCTCCAGACCTCAGGTTTTGTGTCGATCAGTTTTTCAGGCAACATGGGAGTGATCAAGACCCGTCCGGGCTATGCCAGCAGTATTGCCTACAACATCGACAACAGCGACAGTCCGAACATCATTGGTACGATAGCCGGCGACGACACGATATTCATTGTGATCAAGGAAGGTTCTCCCATCGATGCCGTGATAGAAGACTTGAGTGTAATTATCCCCAACATCCGCTAAACCACCCCATTTAGAAAAAGCAAAACCCAACGCAAGAAAATGGAAGATATTAAAGTTGTGGTGGCCGATGCCTCACACGAGAAATATGTTGATACCATTTTGTCGACGATTTCCGAAGCCGCCAAGGTGAGAGGCACTGGCATCGCCCGCCGCACACATGAGTATCTGGTGACGAAGATGCGCGAGGCGAAGGCTGTCATAGCCCTCGACGGCGACAAGTTTGCCGGATTCAGTTACATCGAGACCTGGGGCAACAAGCACTATGTCACCACATCGGGACTGATTGTACACCCCGACTACCGTGGACGTGGCATAGCCCGGCGCATCAAGGAGATGACCTTCTCTCTGGCGCGCACCCGTTGGCCCCATGCCAAAATATTCAGCCTCACCAGCGGTGCCGCTGTGATGGCCATGAACACCAAGTTGGGCTATCAGCCCGTGACCTTTGACAACCTCACCGACGACGAGGCCTTCTGGCGTGGTTGCGAGGGATGCGTGAACGTTGACATACTGAAACGCACCAACCGCAAGTATTGCATCTGCACTGCGATGCTCTACGACCCAGAGGAGCACCTGCCCGCCAAGATTCCCAACGAGGTGCTTGAGCGCATCAAGCAACTCGACCAATAATCGCCCCAAGCGCAACAATCCATATCAACAAAGACGGGACACCATCCCACAATAAAACCCATTAGTCATGACAAAGAAAAAAGTAGTAGTAGCCTTCTCGGGCGGTCTCGACACCTCTTACACCGTGATGCGCCTTGCCAATGAAGGCTACGACGTTTATGCCGCCTGTGCCAATACCGGCGGATTCAGCGACGAGCAACTGAAAAAGAACGAGGAGAACGCCTATGCCCTTGGCGCCACCCAATACGTCACCCTTGACGTCACCCAGGAGTATTATGAAAAATCGTTGAAATACATGATTTTCGGCAATGTGCTCCGCAACAACTGCTACCCCATCTCCGTCTCCTCGGAGCGCATCTTCCAGGCCATCGCCATTGCCCGCTATGCCAAGGAGATAGGTGCCGACGCCATCGCCCATGGCTCCACCGGAGCCGGCAACGACCAGATACGCTTCGACATGACTTTCCTGGTGATGGCCCCCGGCGTGGAGATCATCACCCTCACCCGCGACCAGAAACTCTCGCGCCAAGAAGAGGTGGACTACCTGAACGAGCATGGTTTCTCGGCAGATTTCGCCAAACTCAAGT
Organism: uncultured Prevotellaceae bacterium; assembly: GCA_900317305.1. Lineage (GTDB taxonomy): Bacteria > Bacteroidota > Bacteroidia > Bacteroidales > Bacteroidaceae > Prevotella. The sequence goes on from ONGG01000028.1 coordinate 3,163, forward strand.
ACTCCTACAACGTAGGCATCTGGGGCACCAGCATCTGCGGTGGCGAGATTCTCGACTCCGCCCAGGGTCTGCCCGAGGAAGCTTTCCTGAAACATGTGACCCGAGAAGAAGAGACTACCCTCCGCATCACCTTCGAGAAAGGTGAGATTGTGGCTGTCGATGACGAGCCTTTCGCCGACAAGGTAAAAGCCATCCAGCGCATCGAGGAGATTGGCGCCGCCTATGGCATCGGCCGCGACTGCAACGTGGGCGACACCATCATCGGCATCAAGGGTCGTGTGGGATTCGAGGCCGCCGCTCCCAAACTCATCATCGAGGCCCATCGCATGCTCGAGAAATACACGCTGAGCAAATGGCAACAATACTGGAAAGACCAGGTGGCCAACTGGTATGGCATGTTCCTGCACGAGAGCCAGTATCTGGAGCCCGTGATGCCCGACATCGAGGCCATGCTCACTAGTTCGCAGCGCCATGTCAACGGCACCGCCATCCTCCGTCTCCGTCCACTCGGCTTCGAGACCGTGGGTGTAGACTCCGCCGACGACCTGCTCAAGTCGAAGCTCGGCGAATACGGCGAGATGCAGCACGGCTGGACCTCTGACGAGGCCAAAGGCTTCATCAAGGTGCTCAGCACCCCCTTGCGCGTATACTACGGCATCCATCCCGACGAAAAGCGATAACAGCCACCATTGACCAAAAGTCATCTGCCCATGATCAAGATAGGAATACTTGGAGGAGCCGGCTACACCGCCGGTGAGCTCATCCGCCTCCTTCTCAACCATCCTGAAGCCGAGATAGCCTTTATCCACAGTGAGAGCAATGCCGGCAACCGTATCACCGACGTGCACGAAGGACTCTATGGAGAGACCGACCTGGTGTTCACCGACGAGATGCCCTTCGGTCAGGCCGACGTGCTCTTCCTCTGCTTCGGCCATGGCAAGAGCGAGACCTTCCTTGCCCAGCACGACGTGCCTGAGGGCATGCGTATCATCGACCTTGCCCAGGACTTCAGGTTGGCCGCCCCTGGCAACGACTTCGTCTATGGACTGCCCGAAATCAACCGCGACCGCATCGCCCAAGCCAAGCACGTGGCCAACCCAGGCTGTTTTGCCACCTGCATCCAACTCGGTCTGTTGCCCGCCGCGAAGATGGATATCATCCAAAACGACGTGTCGGTGAACGCCATCACCGGCAGTACCGGAGCCGGACAGAAGCCCACAGGCACCACCCATTTCTCCTGGCGCAACAACAACATGAGCATCTACAAGCCCTTCAGCCATCAGCATGTGCCCGAGATAGAGCAGAGTCTGCGCCAGGTGCAGGGCCACCTTGAGGCCCACATCGACTTTATCCCCTACCGTGGTGACTTCGCCCGTGGCATTTTCGCCACCGAGGTGGTGAGGACCGATGCCCCCATCGCCGACATCGTGGCCGCCTACAAGGCCTTCTACGCCGACGCGCCCTTCACCCACTATGTGGACAAGGCCATCGACCTGAAACAAGTGGTGAACACCAACAAATGTCTGGTGCACTGCGAGAAATACGGCGACAAACTGCTCATCACCTCGTGCATCGACAACCTGCTCAAAGGGGCTGTAGGACAAGCCCTTCAGAATATGAACATCATGTTTGGTCTTGACGAGACGGCCGGTCTGCGCCTCAAGCCAAGTGCATTTTAAACCCAGAAACCACAATGAAACTCTACGACGTATATCCCCTGCTCAACGTGAACATCGTGCGAGGCGAAGGCTGTAAGGTGTTCGATGACCAAGGCACCGAGTATCTCGACCTCTATGGCGGCCATGCCGTCATCAGCATCGGTCATAGCCACAAGAACTACGTGGAGGCCGTCAGCCGCCAGGTCAGCCAACTGGGCTTCTACTCCAACTCCGTAATCAATACCCTGCAACGGCAGTTGGCCACCCGTCTGGGTGAGGTTAGCGGCTATGACGACTACCAGCTGTTTTTGGTGAACAGCGGAGCCGAGGCCAATGAGAACGCCTTGAAACTCGCCTCGTTCCACACGGGCCGCACCCGCATCCTGGTGTCGCAGAAAGCCTTCCATGGCCGCACCTCACTGGCAGTGGAAGCCACCGACAATCCCAAGATTATCGCCCCTGTCAATGCCAACAACCATGTGACCTATCTGCCGCTGAACGACATCAGTGCCTGGGAAGCCGAGATTGCCAAGGGCGATGTGTGTGCCTGTCTGTTGGAGTGTATTCAAGGAGTGGGTGGCATCCGCATGGTGGAGCGTGAGTTCGCCCAGCGCCTGAGCCAGGCCTGCAAGGCCCACGGCACCGTGCTCATCTGCGACGAGATACAGTGCGGCTACGGACGCAGCGGCAAGTTCTTCGCCCATCAGTGGCTGGACATCCGTCCCGACCTCATCACCGTGGCCAAGGGCATCGCCAACGGTTTCCCCATGTCGGCCGTGCTCATCTCACCTGCATTCACCCCAGTTTACGGTCAGCTCGGTACCACCTTTGGCGGCAACCACCTGGCCTGCGCCGCCGCCCTCGCCGTGCTCGACACCATCGAGGAGGAACACCTCATCGACAATGCCCGCGAGACGGGCGACTACCTGATGGAACGCCTACGAGCCCTTCAGAAAAGCCAGCCCCACATTGTGGAAGTGCGCGGACGCGGCCTGATGATAGGCATCGAGCTCGACATCCCCCAGAAAGCCGTTCGCGAGCGGCTGGTCTACGAACAACATTGCTTCGTGGGCAGTTCGGGCACCACCACCTTGCGCCTGCTGCCGCCATTGTGCATCGGCCGTGCCGAAGCCGATGCCTTTATCGAGAAACTAACAAACGCATTATCATGAAGATATCCATCATTGGAGCGGGCGCCATGGGCGGTGCCCTTGCCGAGGGCCTTATGCAAAGCGAGGCCATCGTCCCCTCCGACATCACCATCGCCGACCCCAGCGAGGCCGCCCTCAACCGCTTCTCCAAATCAGGAGCCAGCATCACCACCAACAACAATGCCGCCGCCCGCGAGGCCGACATCCTGATGGTGGTGGTGAAGCCATGGCTGGTGGAGAGCGTGCTGAAAGGCATCAAGCCCACCCTCAACTACCAACGGCAAATCATTGTCGTCATCGCCGCCGGCGTGCCCTCCGAGAGCATTCTCACCTGGCTTGACAAAGGCGACCTCGTGCAGCCCAAGCTGTTCCTGGCCATCCCCAATACCGCCATTGCCGTGAAAGAGTCGATGACCTTCCTTGTGCCCGTGACTGCCAACAGCGAGGAGACCGACACCGTGCTGCGGCTGTTCGACGAACTCGGCCAGTGCATCGTCACCGAGGAGCGCCTGCTGGCCTCTGGCACCACCCTTGCCTCGTGCGGCATCGCCTATGCCATGCGCTATGTGCGTGCTTCTGTGGAAGGCGGCGTGGAGATAGGTTTCCGAGCCTCAGACGCCCAACAGATCGTGCTGCAGACGGTGAGAGGCGCCGTCTCTCTCCTACAAGCCACAGGCAACCATCCCGAGACCGAGATTGACAAGGTGACCACCCCAGGCGGCGTCACCATCAAAGGTCTCAACGAGATGGAGAACGCCGGTTTCACCAGTGCCGTGATCCGCGGTCTGAAAGCCGGTATGAAATAAGTCAACCAACCCTTATCAACAATATTATGGACGAACAACTGAGACAGATAGGAGAGCGTCTGCGCGGTCTGCGCGACGTGCTCGACATCGAAGCCAGCGAGATGGCGACGCTTTGTGGCATCTCGCTCGAGAATTACCTTGCCATGGAGAAAGGCGAGAGCGAGCTCTCCGTGGCCAACCTACAGAAGATAGCCAAGCAGTATGGCGTGTCGCTCGACGTGCTGATGTTTGGCGAGGAGCCCAAAATGAGCAGTTATTTCCTCACCCGCAAGGGACACGGCATGAGTGTGGAGCGCCGCAGCGCCTACAACTACGAGAGTCTGGCCAGCGGTTTCCGCGGCAGAAAAGCCGACCCCTTCATCGTCACAGTGGAGCCCAAGCCCATCGACACGCCGAAGGAGATGAACTCGCACAGCGGTCAGGAATTCAACATGGTGCTCGAGGGTTCAATGGAACTCACCATCGGACCGAAAGTGCTCACCCTTCAGGAGGGCGACTCCGTCTACTTCGACGCCACCCAGCCCCATGGCATGCGCACGCTCAACGACAAGCCCGTAAGGTTTTTAGCCATCATTTTCTAACGATACGACACAATGGTAGAAAGATTTTTAGAGCAGACCTCTTTCTCTTCGGTGGAAGACTTCAAGAGCAACCTGCGTTTTATCATCAAGGAGAACTTCAACTTCGCCTACGACGTGATGGACGCCTGGGCGGCAGAACAACCCGACAAACTGGCCTTGCTTTGGACCAATGACAAAGGAGTGGAGATACGTCTCACCTTTGCCGACTTGAAACGCGAAAGCGACCAGGCCGCCGCTTACCTGCAATCGCTGGGCATCGGCCATGGCGACATGGTGATGCTCATCGAGAAGCGCCGCCTGGAGTGGTGGATCTCGATGCTTGCCCTCTGCAAGTTGGGAGCCGTGGCCATCCCCGCCACCCACATGCTCACCAAGAAAGACATCGTTTACCGCAACACGCGCGCCTCGGTGAAAGGCATCATCTGCGTGGGCGAGGAATACGTGCTGAGTCAGGTGGCCGCCGCGATGCCCGACAGTCCGACGGTGAAGACCCTCATCAGCATCGGTCCCATCGTGCCCGAGGGTTTCCACGACTGGAAGGCTGAGATTGGCCATGCGCCCCAGTTTGTGCGCCCCGACCATGTGAACAGCAACTCCGACACCATGCTGATGTATTTCACCAGTGGCACGAGCGGTGAGCCCAAGATGGTGGCCCACGACTATCTCTATGCCCTTGGCCATCTCACTACCGGAGTGTTCTGGCACAACCTGTCGGAAGACAGCATTCACCTCACCGTAGCCGACACCGGATGGGGCAAGGCCGTATGGGGAAAATTCTATGGTCAGTGGTTTGCCGGTGCCGTCGTGTTTGTCTACGACCACGAGAAATTCACCGCCGACAGCATGCTGAGGCAGATGGCGAAATACCGCGTCACCTCATTCTGTGCCCCACCCACCGTATACCGTTTCCTCATCCGCGAGGACTTCAGCCAATACGACCTCAGCGCCCTGCGCTACTGTTGCACTGCCGGCGAGGCCCTGAACCCCGCCGTCTACGACAAGTTCTATGAGCTAACCGGTATCCGCCTGATGGAAGGATTCGGCCAGACAGAGACCACCATGACCCTTGGCACCATGCCATGGATGGACCCGAAGCCCGGCAGCATGGGCATCCCCAACCCCCAGTACGACATCGACCTGGTGCGTCCCGACGGAACACCCTGCGAGGATGGTGAGAAGGGCGAGATTGTGGTGAGCACCCGCAATGGCAAGCCCATTGGGCTCTTCAAGGGTTACTACCGCGACGATGAACTCACGCATAAAGCCTGGCATGATGGCGTCTACCACACCGGCGACGTGGCCTGGCGCGACGAAGACGGCTACTACTGGTTTGAGGGTCGTATCGACGATGTGATCAAGAGCAGCGGCTACCGCATCGGCCCGTTCGAGGTAGAGAGTGCGCTGATGACCCATCCCGCCGTAGTGGAATGCGCCATCACCGGTGTGCCCGACGATATACGCGGAATGGTGGTGAAAGCCACCGTGGTGCTTGGTGCCGAATGGAAGGACAAGGCTTCAGATGCCCTCGTCAAGGAGTTGCAAAACCACGTGAAGCACGTGACTGCCCCCTACAAATATCCCCGCATCATAGAGTTTGTTGACGAGTTGCCGAAGACCATCAGCGGCAAGATACGCCGGGTGGAGATTCGCGCCAACGACAACCAAAAGAAATGACGCCATGAGCAAGAAAAGAATCGTAGTGAAGATAGGCAGCAACGTGCTGACCCGTGACGACGGCAAACTCGACATCACACGCATCTCCGCCCTCGTCGACCAGACCGCCTGGCTTCGTCGGCACGACTACGAGGTGATTCTTGTATCGAGTGGTGCCATGGCCAGTGGCCGTGGCGAGATCAAGGTGTCACGCCGCCTCGACAGCGTGGCCCAGCGGCAGTTGTTCTCCGCCCTCGGTCAGGCCAAGCTCATCAATCTCTACTACGACCTGTTTCGCGAGTACCATATCCCCGTAGGCCAGGTGCTGACGATGAAAGAAAGTTTCTCTACCCGCCGCGAGTACCTCAACCAACGTGCCTGCATGACCGTGATGCTCGAGAACGGTGTGGTGCCCATCGTCAACGAGAACGACACGGTGAGCGTCACCGAACTGATGTTCACCGACAACGACGAACTCTCTGGCCTCATCGCCTCGATGATGGACGCCGAGACCCTCGTCATCCTCAGCAATGTCGACGGCATCTACGATGGTCCGCTCACCTTGCCCCAGTCGCAGGTCATCCGCCAGGTGAAGAGTGGCACCGACCTGAGCGAGTATATCCAGGCAGGAAGGAGCGGCTTTGGCCGTGGGGGCATGATCACGAAATGCAACATTGCCCGCAAGGTGGCCGATGAGGGCATTCGAGTGATTATCGCCAACGGCAAGCGCGACAACATCCTCATCGACCTGGTGGAGCGTCCCGAGACGACCCTCCACACCGAGTTTGAGCCCTTGCAGGAGAACGTGTCGGGCATCAAGAAATGGATAGCCCACAGCGACAGTTTCGCCAAGGGAGTGCTACGGGTGAATGCCCGTGCCTGCGAGGCGCTCCAAGGTCAGCGCGCCGTGAGTCTGCTCCTGGTAGGCGTGACCGATGTGGAAGGCGACTTCGAGGAAGGCGACCTGGTGAGCATTGTCGACCCCCAGGGCACGAAAATCGCCGTTGGCCGTTCGGCCTACGACAGCGCCACCGCCCGCGAGCTCATCGGCCAGCACGACCAGAAACCCATCATACACTACGATTATCTTTACATGGAATAGGAGACAAAGAATATGGACAAGACATTACAAGAGATGTTCGAGAACGCCAAGGCCGCATCGCGCGAGTTGGCACTTATCGACGACCAACGCAAGAGCAGCCTGCTCAATCAGCTTGCCGACGCCATTCTCGAGGCCAAGGACGCCATTCTCGAGGCCAATGCCCTCGACCTGGCCCGGATGGACCGCAGCAATCCCCTTTACGACCGTCTGCTTCTCGATGAGAAGCGACTTGCCGGCATTGCCAGCGACATGCGCCATGTGGCCGCCCTCCCCACCCCCCTTGGCAAGACCCTGCTTGAGAGGACCCTCGACAATGGCCTTCATCTGCGCAGGGTGAGCGTGCCCTTTGGTGTCATCGGCATCATTTACGAGGCCCGCCCGAACGTGAGTTTCGATGTCTTCTCGCTCTGTTTCAAGAGCGGTAATGCCTGCGTGCTGAAAGGAGGCCGCGACGCCGACGACTCCAACAAAGCCATCGTTGCCCTCATCCACGACATCCTGGTCCAACAAGGCTTCAACCCCGACGTGGTGCAGTTGTTGCCCGCCACCCACGAGGCCACGGGCGAGATGCTCAATGCCGTGGGATATATTGACCTCTGCATACCCCGTGGCGGCAAGCGCCTCATCGAGTTTGTGCGCGACAATGCCCGTGTGCCCGTCATCGAGACTGGCGCAGGCGTGGTGAACACCTACTTCGACGCCGACGCCGACCTGGGCATTGGCAAGCTGATCGTGAACAATGCCAAGACACGCCGGGTGAGCGTGTGCAATGCCCTCGACTGCCTGATCGTGCATGAGTCGCGTCTGAAAGACCTCAGCGAACTCATCGCACCGCTCATCATCAGCAATGTGGTCATCTATGCCGACGAGCAAGCCTTTGATGCCCTGCAGGGCAAATATCCCGCCGAACTGCTCCATCATGCCACCGCCGAGAGTTTCGGCACCGAGTTCATGGACTATGTGATGGCCATCCGCACCGTGCCCACCCTCGAGGCTGCAATCAAGCATATCAGCACTTACGGCAGCGGCCATAGCGAGTGTATCATCACCGAAAACACCCAAGCCGCCAAGAAGTTCCAGTCTCAAGTCGACGCCGCCTGCGTGTATGTGAATGCCCCCACGAGTTTCACCGACGGAGCCCAGTTCGGTCTTGGAGCAGAGATAGGCATCAGCACCCAGAAACTGGGGCCGCGTGGTCCGATGGCTCTCGACGAGATGACCACCTACAAATGGCTCATCGAGGGACATGGACAAGTGAGAGCCTAATCGTTCTCATTTTATTGTCATACATACGAAAAAAAAGGTTGAGCGTCGCTCTTTCCGATTTTTTTGCGTAATTTTGTGGGGTGATGCTGACATCACCCCATTTTAACTAATCAGACAACCATCATGAGCAATAAGTTTCGTACATTTTTCAACGTAGAAGACCTTGGCGACCTGCGCGCCGCGCTCGCCGAGGCACAAGAGGTGAAGCGCGACCGCTACGCATTCCAGCATCTTGGCAAGAACAAGACCTTGCTGATGATCTTCTTCAACAACAGCCTGCGCACCCGCCTGTCGACCCAGAAGGCCGCCACCAACTTGGGCATGAACGTCATCGTGCTCGACGTGAATGCCGGTGCATGGAAACTGGAGACCGAGCGAGGCGTGATCATGGATGGCGACAAGAGCGAGCACCTGCTTGAGGCCATCCCAGTGATGGGTTCCTACTGCGACATCATCGCCGTGCGCTCCTTCGCCGGCCTCACCGACCGTGAGTTCGACTATGCCGAGACCATTGTAGGACAGTTTGTGAGATACAGTGGCCGTCCGGTGGTAGCCATGGAGACCGCCACGGTGCACCCCCTGCAAGCCTTCGCCGACCTCATCACCATCGAGGAGCACAAGCCTGTGGCCCGTCCGAAGGTAGTGCTCACTTGGGCTCCCCACTGCCGTGCCCTCCCCCAGGCCGTGCCCAACTCGTTCGCCCAATGGATGAACGCCGCCGACGTCGACCTGGTGGTCACCCATCCCGAGGGCTATGAGCTCGACCCCAAGTTCGTGGGTGACGCCCGTGTGGAGTACGACCAGCGCAAAGCCCTTGAAGGCGCCCATTTCGTCTATGCCAAGAACTGGAGTTGTCCGGGTGTGACCTGTCCCTCCGACTATGGAAAGATTCTGAGCCGCGATATGAGTTGGACCATCGACAGCGAGCATATGTCGTGGACCGACAATGGCTATTTCCTGCACTGTCTGCCTGTTCGCCGCGGACTTATCGTGACCGACGATGTGATAGAGAGCGACCACTCGCTCGTCATCCCCGAGGCCGCCAACCGCGAGATTTCGGCCGAGACTGTGCTCAAACGTGTACTTGAAGACCTATAACCATGAGTAGCAGAAGAAGAAGGAAAAGGAGAAGTCGCCTGAGAAAATTCATCGGCAAGGCCCTGAAATGGCTTATCCTGCCCATAGTGCTTTGCCTTGTCGCCATTTTCTACAGCAACCATATCGTCAACAAGGCCGCCGATGGCAAGACCTATTCCGAACTTACGGAGATTCCCCACCGCAAGGTGGCCCTCTTGTTGGGCACCAACCCCAAGGCGAAGAGCGGGCGCCCCAACTCATTCTATACTGGGCGCATCCAAGCCGCGGTGGAACTCTACAAGGCCGGGAAATACGACAAGTTGATTGTGAGTGGCGCGGGCGACAAAGAAGGGTATAACGAACCGCTTTCGATGCGTGCCGACCTGATAGAGCAAGGTATTCCCGACAGCATCATGATTCTCGACGAGAAAGGCGACCGCACCATTCTCTCCATAGAGCGTGCCAAGAAGACCTTCGGTGTGGACTCCTGCATCATCATCTCGCAGTTATTCCACAACAACCGCGCCATCTACCAAGCAGAGCACGTAGGGCTCGACGCCATAGGATATAATGCCCCCGACTCCCCCTTCCTCTATTGGCGGGTGAAAAACCATCTACGCGAGTACCTGGCGAGGGTGAAGGCCGTGATAGACGTAGAGCGCGACTGAAAGACACCGGTTTTTGGAGAATTCAGAAGTTTTTGAAGTTCAGAAGTTCAGCACAAAGACTCTTCAGTAATTCAAGGCGTTCTGACAATGCTTAACAAGATGGCTGTGCAACCATGCCCAGCCATCTTTTGTCGTTTCACACATTGCCTCTACATGGTAAAAAGAGCCAAAAATATTTTGCACTTTCCTCTTTAATGTCGCAAACTTAGAGTATCTTTGCAGGCGGTTTCGAAACCCATCTTACAATCACACTCATCATGTATAAATACAACATCTTTGCCCCCAAGGGCAGAGGTCACTTCATAGAGCGCCTTGGCGAACTATATCTCACCATCGGCCGTTACCTTGACCAGGAGCGCGCCGAGGGTCGGCAGTTGCGCTTTGCCAAGATATTCCTCAGCGATGCCCAGAACCAATACAAGGACCTGACGGAGTCGGCCCTCTTTGCCGAAATCCTCACTCATGTTCCTACCTCCATCATCGAGCAACCCCCTCTCGACGGTTCGAAGATTTCCATCTTGCTGAAGACCTCGACCGAGGAGATGCCCTTCCTCTTCCACAGCATCCGTCTGAGCGAGGAAGAGACCCGTGGTGCCAACTCGTATATCCAGACGATGCTCATTTTCAACAAATACCTGGAGAAGATGAAGGAGTTGGGACTCACGCTCAAGGAGCACTGCGTGCGGACATGGATCTACGTGGCCGACATCGACGTGAACTATGAAGGGATGGTGCGTGCGCGCAATGACATCTTCCGCAACCAGGGGCTCACCCCTGAGACCCATTTCATCGCCAGTACGGGCATCGGCGGTTTCTCGCAGACCCGCAGCGAGTCGGTAGCCATCGACTTCCTCACCTATCCCAAAATCAAGGAGAGCGACAAGAAATACCTACAGGCCCTCGACCACCTGAACCCCACCCATGAATATGGGGTGTCGTTCGAGCGTGGCACCCGCCTTCAGACCACACAAGGCCACACCTTCTTCATCTCGGGCACCGCCAGCATCGACAAACATGGCAAGGCCCTCTATGTGGGCGACATCCACCATCAGACCGGCCGTCTGCTCGAGAACATCAGCGCGTTGCTCCACGACGGTGGTGCCACGATGCGCGACGTGCAGTATTTCTACGTCTATCTGCGCGACCCCTCCGACCGCGACGAGGTAGAGGCCCTTTTGCAGAAAGCCTATCCCGACATCCCACACGTGTTGCTCCAAGGCAAGGTCTGCCGTCCTGAATGGTTGGTAGAGATGGAATGTGTGGCATGCAAGAACAACTGAGAAAATGCCGAAAAAGCCTACCCTTCATCGCACCGCCATCGTCCAGGCTTGCATCATCTTGCTCTGGGGAGTGGCATGCATGGTGTTTTTCCAAGGCTTCTACCATTATCATTTCTTCTATCAGGAGCAGAACCAGATTTTCCTGCTCACGGGAGGACATATGGCCTCCTACCTGCACCGTCCCGCTTGGTTGGCATGCCTTGCAGGCGACTTCCTCACCCAGTTCTACTATTACCTTTGGGTGGGTCCCATCATCCTCACTCTGGCTCTGCTCACCGTTGGCGACCTGGCCCGCCGGGCACTTGAGCGTGCAGGCTTGTCGCGCTGGTGGGCTTTCGGTGTGGCCATCGTGCTGATGACCATTGAGGCCGTTTTCTGCCTCAAGACCACCTACCGCCTGTCGTCGGTGATCGCCTTGGGCGGCGGACTGGCATCCTATCTGTTGCTGAGCAGCTGTCTGAAGCGAGGCTGGGTGATGATTATCCTTACACTACTTGTCGGTACCCTTCTCACCTATTGGCTATTTGGGTATGGTGTATGGGCGCTTGCCCTGTTGGTGCTTGTCGACGCTATCTGCCATACCGTGCGAAAGGATTTTCTCCGATATTTGTTCGTGCGCCTCTTCCCCCTGTTGCTCTTCCCCCTTCTCGTATACATTGGGAATGGCAGACTGAGCAACTACTACCTTACAGCGGGCAAGGTCCTCACCTATCCCGGGATAGGAAAATTCAGCCAGCCCGATTTCCAGTTGGAGAAAGTTTTCGCCGTTGACAATGAGTATCATTTCGGCAACTGGAAGAAAGTGGAGCAACTGGTGGAGAGCGAGGAGCGTCCCAACGAGATGCAACTGTTTTTCTACAACCTGGTGAAAGCCCAGAAAGGCGAATTGCCCGACCACCTGTTGCGGTACACCCCCAATCAGTTGGGCACGTTCTACAAAATAGGGCCCGAGACCCCATTACTCATCATCAACAACATGAATGAGCTCTATTGGGCCTTGGGCGACATGACCCTCACCGAGCGTGCCGCCATGATGACCAACGTGTTTGCTCCCGACAACCGCAACGTGCGGATGATGAAACGTCTGGCCGAATGCAACCTGGTGAGCGGCGACACGCTGGCGGCCAACAAATACCTGCGCATCCTGAAGCACACATGGGTATATGGGGATTGGGCCGACCTTATCATGCGCCACGAGCCCAAGGCATGGCACTATTTCAAAGAGAAGCAGCAATTCGTGAACAAGGCCGACACCATCCGTCTGACCGACAACCTGCATATGGTAATGATGGAGTTGCTTGACTCCAACCCCGACAACACGGTTGCCCTCGACTATATTCTCTGCAGCACGCTGCTGCTGAAAGACATGGACAACTTCAAGCGCGACTACGACCGCTACTGCCTGTCGACTGGACGTCCCCGCCTGAAACCCCTCTACCAGCAAGCCCTGATGATCTACCTGGCCGGCACCAACGCCCCTGAGGAGGAATGGAAGAAATACATCGTAGACCAAAGTCTCCTGCACCGGTTCGGTGAGTACAACCAGCATCGCGGCGACTCGCGTTTCAGCGACACCTACTGGTATTATTTCGACACCGCAAAAAAACCAGAACTATGAAGCACCGCCCCATTATATATAGCATGATGGCGGTCGTCGCCGTACTCACCGCCATGCTCACCGGCTGCACCCCCACACCCGAGAACGCCACGCAGAGCAACAGTCTGCCACCCATCTACCCCGACTATACCGAAATCACCATTCCCTGCAACATCGCGCCCCTCAACTTCGTGGTGCGTGGCGAGGTGGAGGCCGTGGAAGCAAAGGTCAGCTGCCAGGGCGAGGAATTGGTGGTCAATGCCAAGGGCGATGCGGTATGTTTCGACCAAGACAAATGGAAGGCACTGATGCTGAAAGCCACCGGAAACCAAGTGAAAGTGAGCGTGACGGCACTGAAAAACGGCCGATGGACCACCTACCGCTCCTTTGGATGGGACGTGGTGACCGACAGCATTGACAGTCATCTCACCTACCGCCTGATAGAGCCCGACTATGAGATTTACCAAAACCTGACTTTGCAGGAACGCTGCTTGGAGAACTTCGACGAGCGGTCGATCTCGCACTACGGACTGGTGGGCAACCGCTGCATGAACTGCCACACCTATGCCAACCGCCAGCCCGGACTCTCGATGCTCTATGTGCGTGGCGAGGGCGGCGGTGCCATCCTGAACCGCAACGGGCAACTGACCAAACTCAACATCAAGACCGACGGCATGGTGTCGGGCAGCGTGTATTTCGGATTCAGCAAGAGCGGCCGCTACATCACCTTCTCTACCAATGTCATCATCCCCGCCTTCCACGCCATGCCCAGTAAGCGGCTGGAGGTGTTCGACCGCACCTCCGATGTGTATGTGGCCGACCTTGAGACCAACACCATCATCAGCAGTGCGCAGCTCAGCGACTCGCTGGCTTTCGAGACCTTCCCCACCTTCTCGCCCGACGGCAAATACATCTATTTCTGCTCGGCCCCACCCACGAAGTTGCCCGACGGACTCAAGGAGATGCGCTACAGCCTTTGCCGCATCGCCTTCGACGAGAACACGGGAACGATAGGCACTGAGGTGGATACCCTTTTCAATGCTAGGGAGAAAGGTCTTTCGGTGTGCCATCCACGGGTAAGTCCCGATGGGCGTCATCTGGTGTTCACTGTAGCCGACTACGGTACTTTCCCCATCTGGCACCAGGAATCCGACCTGCGAATGCTGAATCTGCAGACAGGAGAGACCGACGAAATGCGATTAGTGAACAGTGCGAAGAGCGACACCTACCACAGTTGGTCGTCGAACAGCCGTTGGTTGGTATTTGCCTCGAAACGTGATGACGGTCTCTACGGCAAGCCCTATTTCTGTTATGTAGATCGGTTGGGGAAGGCACATAAGCCCTTCGTGTTGCCCCAAGAAGACCCCCATTTCTACGACTACAACCTGAAGTCGTTCAATGCTCCCGAGTTAGGGAACGGCCGTCTGCCCTTCGATGCCAAGGACGTGAAGGATGCGTTGGAAGGGCAAGCCATGGATTTCAAGAACTAACACTCAACAAGTTGGAAGGAGTTCAGAAGTTACAGAAGTTCAGGAGTTCAGACATTACCACAACTAGCGACCATTGAACCAAATGAGGTGAATTCAAGCCACTTTACTTCTTCTTGCGATAGATTTTCCATCCCAATGCCGCAACAAGGATACTGACCACAGGCGAGAGGATATTGAAGAAGCAATAAGGCAGATAAGTGAGCGTAGACACCCCCAGGACCGTGCTTTGGGTGAGTCCGCAAGTGTTCCACGGCACCAGCACGGAAGTCACCGTTCCACCATCCTCGCACGAACGGCTGAGAAGCCTCGATTCATATCCTTTCTCCTTATAAGTATCGCGGAACATGCTGCTCGACAACATGATGGCCAGATACTGGTCGGCCATGGCGATATTGAAGAATAGGCTCATGCCTACCGTAGACGCCACCAATGACGTGGTGCCACGTACGAAACGCAGGATGACACCGATGACATCGCGCAACTGTCCTGTTGCCGTGAACACACCTCCGAAAGTCTGGGCACAGATGATGAGCCAGATGGTAGGCATCATGCCCGCCATGCCGCTTGTAGCCACCAGCTGGTTGACCTCTGCCGCCCCAGTGTCGATATTTGTGCTGCCATAGCACACCTGCATGATGCCCTTATAGGGCAGCAGCACGTCGTGTATGGAAATGCCATCGGCCACGGCGATGCGCCTGATAAGTGCAGGCTGTGCCAGCAATGCCACGATGGCAGCGATAAACACCGCCAGGAACAGCACCACCAGTGACGGCCACCGCCGGGCAATCATAATGCCAGTGACCACAGGGACGACCAACAGCCATGGCGAAATCACAAAGCTACGGTTCAGCGCCTCCATGAACTGGAGCGCATTGCCCTCATGCGACACCTCCACCATGAGTCCTGCCACGAAGAATATGCTCAAGGAGATGATGAATGCCGGCACTGTGGTGTTCATCATATACTTGATATGCGTGAAAAGCGGTGTTCCTGAAACGCTGGAGGCCAGTACCGTGGTATCGGAGATCGGTGATAGTTTGTCGCCAAAATACGCCCCAGTGATGATAGAGCCTGCTATCCACCCGTCGTCGAAGCCATGCGCTTTTCCTATTCCCATGAGCGCCACGCCTATGGTGGCCACGGTGGTCCACGACGAACCGATAAGCAGACTGACCATGGCGCACAGCACACTGCTGCTGATGAGAAACACCTCGGGACGGATAATCTGCACGCCATAATAAATCATCGTGGGCACGATGCCCGACACCATCCATGTGCCACTGATGGCGCCAATGAGCAAGAGAATGATGATGGCCGGCGTGCAACTTGCCACCTTGTTGGTAATCTCCTGCTCCAAGTCCTTCCACGTCAGTTTCTTCGTGAGTTCTCCTATCATCACCGAGACCGCCGATGCCACCAGCAGCGACACCTGGCTGGCACCATCGAGCGTGGCGTTGCCGAAGACGGCAACACAGCACGTGACAAGGGCGATAAGCACAAAGATAGGGATGAACGACATGGCCAGACTATCTGATTTTGGTTTCCACGCGCTTGTCGGACATGATGTCGCGGGCCACAGCCCGTGCATCGAGCCTCACTGGTTCACTGGTGAAATCCGGTGTATTGAAAGAGAAGAGCGTCTCGTCGTAATACGCCCATGGG
Source organism: uncultured Prevotellaceae bacterium (assembly GCA_900317305.1). Classification (GTDB taxonomy): domain Bacteria; phylum Bacteroidota; class Bacteroidia; order Bacteroidales; family Bacteroidaceae; genus Prevotella. Next base: position 19,154 of record ONGG01000028.1, read on the forward strand.
TTGCGCTGTGGCAACAAGAAGGGTTTCCCCATCCGGCCATCCTTGTCGACATGTGCCAGATAAAGATGGGTGTAATAGCCATTCCCCCTACGCGACGTAAACACGATCCACCGTGAGTTCTTACTCCAGTTGTGGTAACTGTCGGTATCGTCGCTGTTCACCTCGTCCAAAGGCCGTGCCTCACCCGTCTGCAAGTCGAGCAACCATTGGTCGGCCTCTTTGTGCCAGATAGGGAAGCAACCATAGTCGGACATCGTGAAAAGCAGGAACCGCCCGTCGTAGGAAGGACGGGGATGATTGGCACTCTTGCCCATCATCCGGGCATTGAAAATCGTATCCACCTCGCCTGTGAAGACGCCCTTGTCGGGGTCGAATCCGATTTTGCACAAATTATACTTGATATCCTTGTATTCGGAGGGAATCATCCTCGACTCCGCAGCGCAGAAATAAAGCGTCTTTCCATCGGGAGAGAAGACCGGATAATTCTCATAATGCGATTTCGTAGCCACGAGCGAGTCGAACAATATCTCATGCTTATCGGGCGAATAGACCAAAACGTCGGAGGCGTGGTCGAACACCTCTATCCGCTCGGCCGCCACGGCATGGAACGACTGGTTGGTCTTGTTGGTGGAATAGGCCACGAAACGGCCCGATGGATGCCAATAAGGATAAACCATCGACCCTCCAAGACTGTCGTTCTTGGCTTTGAGCAGTTCGGTAGTTCCTCCATGATGAATCAGCGTAGCCCCATGTTCACCACGGATATGGAACGTGAAACTATTGGGGTCGGTATGGTTGGCGACATGGCAGTTGAGGCAAGCTCCCGGCGCTGCCGTATTCTCAAGAATAGCCATCTCGCTGAAGGTGGACAGCTCGCGCTGGTAAATCCCCATCTTCCCATATACCTCATATCCTGGTGGTATACGGCGGTATGTGAGTCCCCATTCCTCAAGGCTGTCGCCACTCACCTCAACCTTGAAATCCTGGTATTGGACCCATTCACCATTGTTTTTCACGCATACGGTAAACGTGAGTGCAGCCCCCTTGTTCTGCGAGGTCAGCCGATGCCATTCGTCAATATCGAAGTCGGCATACTCGCCATTGACATGCAGCTCGCCACCTTTTTCGCCACGCACCACCACGTCCACAGCCTGGTTTTCCCCATAACAATTGAAATTGAGAGGAGCAATCTCTGCTGGGATGGTGACACCTGCATAGTCGGGGAATATGGGCGGCAGTTGCTCCACGACCGTGGGATTCTCAGGCATCGAGCCACACGACACCATCATCCACGTTGCCAAGCAAATCATCATGCCCCAGGCCAAAAGGTTATTGTTCTTTCTCGTTCTCATGTCAATAAATCTCCTTCATTTGTTGCTTTCCTTTCTTCTCCTTGCCCTCTTGGCTCACCAACATATACGACCAGAAGGTGTTGGCCAGCGGCGGCATCGACAGCGAAGGATCGCTCGGGTTCTTCATATAGAGATTGACAAACTGCGTGAGCAGGTTGCATGTGGCAGGTTCTATGCTCCACGGCATCCCCTCGAAGCTGCCGTGCTGCTGTGTCCATTGCATCACCAGGGCCTGCTGGTAGGCATTGGGGATGCGGCTGAACTTGGCATATTTCCCCAAGGGATAATACTCGTTGAACCGCTCCAGGTCGCGCTGCAGCAATTCGTAGCACATCAGGTATTCGTAAGCCATGCGGTTGTCGTAATTCTGCACGAAGAGAAGGCCGAGCATCTGGTCCATCTCGGTATCGCTGAAGAGGAAATCCTGTTTCTTCTGCCTATAGGCCCTCAGTTTGCCATAGACCGGGTCGTCGTTCACTTTCCCTTCCCTGATCATCGTTTTCTGCTCTTTTGCCCACTTGCGGTAGAACAACGATTTCTCCAAAATCCTGAGATATTTCATCGCCACCTCGTAGTGGCCATTGATGATATTGCACTCCGTGATGCGCTTCGTGAGCCGCCCGCTCTTGCAGTGATTGGGTATGGCCTCCTGGGCCTCGAAAGCATAGCGCTCGGCATCGTTCACCATACCGAGCCAATAGAATGTCTCTCCCGGAGGCAATGGCGAGGTCATATCACGCTGGAACGAAGGGAACAGTCCCTCTGCCCCATTCTGGAAGAACTCAAACAACCGGTCACTCAGTTGACCGTTCATGGCGAGAGCCAGGTTCACGCATGCCACATCGAAAGGTTTCGATGGCTGTTTCTTCTCCGCTTTCTCGATAATCTTGTCCCATTGACGGGTCCTGACGAGGAAGTCGTACGTGATGAGGTCGTATTTCAAGGTATCGTAAGCATGGCCGATGAAAAACCATCCCCCAACGACCAGCACCACACACTGCGACCATGCCAGCAAAGACTTCTTGCGCATTTGCGGCAACAACGGTGCCACCAACGGCAGCAAGACCGTCACCACCTCGATAGCCGTCTGCATGACAGGCTGGTAAACAGGATAGCGATAATACTCAATGCCCACGAACAGGTTGAACCAAGGATACTGAAGGCCTCTGGCAATCAGGAGGATGGCAGCAATGGAGAAGATAACGGCTCCCACTCCCAAAGCCAGCCCTTGCAGAGAGCGCCCCTTGAAGGTCTCGAAAAGCAAAATATACAGCGGCACCATCAGCACACAAGGACCGAAGCACCAATACATCAGCGGCAAGACAACAAGGATGAAAGCGATTTTCCACCATTTGCGCTTGGGGAAAAAATCGTCGTTGCTCACCACATGATAGAGCAACATGGCACAAAGAGAGGCCAGGATGGCGATAAAAAATCCGAGCATCACATTCTCGTCACCAGCATGGGCCCATAATATCAGCGAGGGAATGAAACTGAGCGGATAATAGATATCGGCTGTCGCATGACGTCGCATCAAGACCCATACCATGCGCTGCACGAGCACATAGATGAATGCCAGCAGACAAGCACCCAGCACCGGAATGTAGTTGAACTGGGTGATGAATTCGGCCACATAGCAAGCCAGACCACCCGGCACGGCCACCCTATCGAGGAAATAATGCCAATCGAACAGAAACAACTGATATTGTTCCTGGAACGACAGCACCGACATGTAGGGTATTGCCCAGAACAACGCTACCACCACGCCAAAGAGCACGGAGAGCAGCATTTTCCAATATTTCGCTATCAATCTCATAGTCATATGGTTTCAAGCCATCTTTTACCAAATCTCTATCAGGTCTTACTCCTCCTCATGCACCGTCACCACCGTGCCATCGGGCATACGCTTGGGATAACTGGTGGGATACAGGCCACTGAGGAACTCACGCAAGGCTCCCTCCTGGAGGGATGATGCCAGCTGCCGGGTATAGCGTTTGTATTGCACATGCACACTGTCGGCCTGTGCCAACAGTTGCTTTGCCCTCACGGTGTCGGTCTTGGCCATTTCCTGTGCGGCTTTTTTCAGCGTTGCCATCTCACGCGTATGATTGATGGTGGCCTTCTTCCACACCTCCAGCGAGTCGTTGCCTGGCGTGCCCGACGAACTGCTCACACGTCCGATAGTGACGTTCAGGTCGCCCGGTTCGGTGACCACCAGCAAGCGTTCCACGCCATCACGGAAATGATAGTCCATGACAATCTGTGCCATGTGGCAAGTATCGGTGGCAAACTCAAACTTTCCATCCTTGATATAGACGGAATCCACGGCCTCGGCCGAATCGTCCTCCAAAGGAACGAGGAAGATCTGCTTTCCGTTCAGACGTTCATCATCCACCACACCATGAATGCGGCAACTACCCTGAGGTGCTGAATTGCAAGCAGCCATCAAGGCCACCGTGATGAGGGCACACAGCCCCATGTACTGTCTCTTCATATCTATTTTATTTTCACTTGTATTCTCTCTTCCGAGGTCACCTGCCGTTGCATCTCACGGATATCAAGGCGCACCTTGCTCTTGGTGAAATCGGGCACATTGTAGGCATCGAACATCCCGGCATAATAGCTGCGTGGATTGCGCTGAGGCAGCAGGAAAGGCTTGCTCACGCGCCCTTCATCGTCGACACAGGCGAGATAGAGTTTGGTAAAAGCCCCGTCTTCTCTTTTGGAAGAGAAGACAAACCAATGGCTCCCCGATGCCCAGTTGTGATAACTCTCGGTCTGGTCACTGTTCACCTCCTTCAGGTTTCTCGTCTCATGCGTCTCGAGATTCATCAGCCAGAGGTCAGCATCACGCTGTGCCACAGGAAAATTGCTGCGGCCCGACACGCAATACATCAGCCACCGTCCATCGTATGAAGGCCGAACGAGGGTATAACTCCTGTCGTCGCGCTGCCCATTGAGCAACGTGTCGGCATCTGTTCCGAAAGTACCTGTGGCGGCATTGAATGGCAATGCCACCAAAGAGCATTTCACCTTCTCATATTCAGCAGGCACATTGCAAGGTTTCGACGAACTGTAATAGAGCGTCTTGCCGTCGCTTGAAAAAGCGGGGAAGATCTCCAGATCCTCGGTCTGGAGCAGAGGCGACAAGACCAACTGGTTGGTCCTGACATCCAGAATGACGATGTCGCTGAAGCGGTGATACACCTCGAGGTTGCTCTTCGCCCCCGTGAAGAAACTCTGATGCACCGTGTTCACCGCATAGGCACAATAGTTGCCCGAGGGGTGCCAGTAGGCATAACTGCCTGCCGCCTTGGTGGAGTCGGTCTTGGTGTTGAGCCAACTCTGCCGGCCGTCAATCTGCACCATTGTTCCGCCCCCCTCGCCACGGATCTGCATCGTCAGCCAGCGGGGGTCGGTGCGGTTGGGTGTATGGCAGTTGAAGCATCTCCCTGGCAATGCCGTCTCCTGAACGAGTGGAGACTCCTCGAAGGTATGGATGTCGCGCTGGTAGATGCCGATATTTCCACCTACCTCGTACCCTGGTGGGATGCGCCGATAGGTAAGTCCATAATCATCGAGGGCATACGGACTCACATTGATGGTGAAGTCAAGGTATTGTGTCCATTGTCCTCCGGCTCTCGCACACACCGTGACAGTGAGTTGTCCGCCCACATTCTGACGGGTCAATTCGTGCCATTCTTCTATATCAAAATCGGCCCACTTGCCATTGACATGCAGTTCGCCTCCACGGCTTCCGATGACCTTCACATCCATACGGTCGAAACGGGTATCGGCCATATTGAAGTTGAGCGGGGCGATGCCCGCAGGCACCGTCACCCCCACATAATCGGGATATATAGTGGGGAGTTGGCCGACCATCTGGGGATTGTCGGGAGAATTGGAGCAGGCCGTCAGCAAGGAAAGGAGCCAGGCAATGATGATGAAGTGTGGTTGTCTCATGTCAGTTTCCTCCCATCATTTTCCTCACATACTTCCCGTAGGCCGAAGTCTTATCGGTGCCATTCGACTGAATGAACCTCATGGCATCCTGGTAGCCACGGGGCATATACTGATAGCCGCCATACTGCTGTACCCACGACATATACTGCATGAACTCCTGTGGCATTCCCTTGAGCAACAGTTCGCCCATGAAGTAATCGAGCGCCATGGTGTTCTCGGCATTATCGATGAAAAGCAGTCCCAGCATTTTGTGTATCTCATCGTAACTATAGAGAAAATCGTTCTTGAATCTCATCTTCCGTTTTTTTCCATATAATGGATGCCTGTCGACCTTGGCGTCCTGATATAGCAGTTGGCACATCTCGTTGGCCCACCCACGGTAGAAGAGCGTATGCTGGAGCAATGCCAAATGCTTGGCCGCCAAGGCATACTTTCCGTTTACGACCAGGCATTCCACCATACGCTTTGTGAAACGCCCGCTCTTGCGCGCATTGAGAATCGACTCCTGCAGGTCGTGCATATATCGGTAGGCCGAGTTGACCATACCCAGATGCCAGAACGCCTCTGCCGTTGGGATGTTGGATGTAAGGTCGCGTACCATCGGCATCAGGAGCGCATCCTCGCCACTCTGGTAGTAGTCGAACATGCCGTCGGCCAGCCGACGCTGCTTGGCAAGGGCAAGGTTGACGCAGTTGCACGAGAAAGCATTCTCCACCTGATAGTGGTCGGCCCTGCCGACAATCTCGTCCCAACGCTCCTGCCGCACGAGGTAATCCTGCCGCAGGAGTTCATACTTATCCTTGTCGTAGCCTACAGGGATGGCAAGGAAAGCCAGGATGAAGACGCATAATGTCGACACCCCACCCCAGATCTTTGCCGATGCCATCATCGATTGGCGTCGTGAGGCACCTGGCAGCCAGCGGCCGAGGGCAGTGAGAGCAACCACCGCCAACGGAAGAATGGCCTGCAGCACATGGTAATGCAAGGGTATGCGGTAGTAGTTGAGCCCGAGGGCGACAGACTTCAACGGCCATTGCAAGAGAACGAAAGCCGATGCCCCATGCACCAAGGCCATCCACACCGGCATCCACCAACACCGCCGGGGAGCGCTCAGCGCCCTCAGCACCACATACACCCATGCCAACGGCCCTGCCACGGCAAAGAGCAGAGGCACCACCACAAGGTCGGGCCACGAAAGGCGGTATCGTTCCCAGCATCGGCTTGCCCATGCTGCCGCCATGGCCATGAGCAGTGCCACGACATAAGACAACAGCACACTCTCGTCGCCCATCAGCCAGAGCAAGAGCATCGGCGGGATGAAACTCAGCGGATAGCACCACGACGACAGACTGTTGGCCTGCAACCGCATCAGTTGCCATGTGAGCCACTGCAGCAGCACATACAAGGCAGCCAACACCAAGGCCCCTGCCCATTTCAGGTAATAGAACTGCACAAGAAACTCACCCAGATAGTCGGCCAGTCCGCCAGGTACCATCACCCGTTGCGTGAAATAATCGTTGGTGAACAGGAACATCTGGTACTGCTCCTGGTAAGAGAGCGCATGGGGATAAAAAAACCACCAAAACAGGAAAACCAGCACACCCAAAAGTGCGCTCGCCGTTGTTTTCGCATATCCAGAAGTGATTGTTCCCATTATCGTGCAAAGTTAACAATATTCAGCCATTCAGGCAAAAACCATGGTTGGAAAAGTGAAAAAAACCGCCCCGTGCTTTCGGAGCGGTTTTTTATTTGAAAACTTGTGTTTACTTTTTCTTGAATGCCCACCATGTGGCCTCCGACCAACCACCTGTGCCAGGAGCGGCATAGATCAGTTTCATGTGGCTGCCATCGAGTTGCATGATCTCGAAGTCGGTAGGTTTCTCACCACCGCCATTGATCTTGAACGGGAAGAGGATGCTACCGGCATCGGTATGCAACGTACCCATTGCCCAAGCAGCCTGTGAGCCATCGACAGATGGGAATGTGCGTGCGCCATTGCTCCAAGCTGTGATCTCGAACTTACCCGAACGGATTTGAGTGCCATTGGCAGCGAAAGAGGCCACTGTGCCCTTGTCGTAGTTGAACGTCATGTAGGCACCAGCGTCTTCCTCACCTGTGGCAACACCTGTGTCGGAGTGGGCGAGCTGACCGGTGAGTTCCTCGGGTTTGGCGCCCCACCAGATGCCGTTGCCATCGTTGGCGAAACTGTTACCATCGCCGGGAGCGTAGCCGAGGTTACCCCAAACGGCACCATCGCCACGGAACTCGGTGTCCCAAGTCCATGATTTCTCACCATAATTGGTGAGCGAGCCTTCGCCATCACTCTCACTCTTGAATGCCCACCATGTAGCCTCCGACCAGCTGCCTGTGCCAGGAGCGGCATAGATAAGCTTCATGTTGCCACCATCGAGTTGCATGATCTCGAAGTCGGTGGGTTTCTCACCACCGCCATTGATCTTGAACGGGAAGAGGATGCTACCGGCATCGGTATGCAGTGTACCGAGCGACCAAGCAGCCTGTGAGCCATCAATAGAGGCGAACGAGCGGTTGCCATTGTCCCATGCGGTGACGCGGAACTTACCCGAACGGATCTGCACGCCATCAGCAGCGAAGCACTTCACGTTGCCATCCTCATCGAGCACCATATAGGCATTCGAGTCTTCCTCGCCTGTAGCCACACCTGTATCGGAGTGGCCGAGCTGACCAGTGAGTTCCTCAGGTTTGGCGCCCCACCAGATGCCGTTGCCATCGTTGACAAAACTGTTACCATCACCGGGAGCATATCCCAGGTTGCCCCATACGGCACCATCGGCACGGAAGTCGGTATCCCATTTCCACACCTTCGTGCCTGAAGCACTGCAGAGGAACTTCATATCCGAAGAGAGTTCGGTGGGCACATATACAACGACATCTTTCTTGATTTCCACCTTGGTGCCATCTTTATCGAGGGCACGTACGTAGAACGACTGGTTGGGGTTGCCACCACGCTTCGGCTGAATCTTGAAATTGCCGCTGAAGCCATTGGCCAGGATGTTCTCATTGCCATCGGCGTCGAAATTGTAGACCACCACTGAATAATAGGGTGCACTCACATTATAGAAGAAAAAGTTTCCGTCGGCAGCTTCGGTAAAGGTACCATCCTCATTCTGCGCACACTGGCGGAAGGAGAACTCGTTCTCCACCACCTGATTGGTCAGCGAAGAAGCAGGTGCGCTGATACTGTCTACAGAGGGATCGCAAGCGGTGAGCAATCCAACGGCAGCACATAGTCCAAATAATATCTTTTTCATTTTCATTCAGTTTAATAGTTTATATGGCAGATGCATTAGTTGTTCCAGTCGGTATATTCACTATCCGACGTCGTCCATCCTTCGTTCTGCTTCAAAGCACCTTCGGAGAGGATGATCTCGGTCTCGGGGAATTTCTGGAATCCAGCAGTAGCGTTGTAGCGTGCAGCATATCCGCCATTGTGGGCGAAGTTGGTAGACGGACGACCGCAGTAGTAGCAAGCCTGGTCGGTCTGTTTCTCCAAAGCAGCGGCAGCGATATGCCAGCGGCGGATATCATTGAACCGCAAGCCTTCGAAGGCCAACTCCCAGCGGCGCTCCCTCTGCAGGGCTTCAAGGCTGTAGGATGGGATATCTGCCAGTCCGGCACGTGCGCGGAGTTTGTTGATGCCGCTCACGTCGCCCTTCAACTCGCTCTGCATGAGCAGCACCTCGGCAAAGCGGATGAGCACCATGTCGTGTATGTTGCCCAACTGGAAGTTCTCCTCGCCAGAGATTTCCCAGTTGCCAGGATACATCTGGTTCTCGAATGTGCACCAGTAGTCGCCGTTCTCCTTCTTCGAAGTGATGGGCGAGAGTTTCTTGCCATAATAGTCGGTCTCCTGTACGAAGTCATCCCAACCACCCTTGGTGTAGGCAGGAAGATCGTTCAAGTTAAGGACGGTAGCATCGAAGCGGAGGTCACGCGGCTCGGCGTTCTTCCAGTCGGTCACGAGGTTGGTAGCCACAGGGCCGGCACCCCATCCCTGCCCGAAGGGGAAGGTATTGGCATAGGCCTGTCCGCCACGCACACCGAAGTGCAGGGAGTAGCCATTGGCGTAACCGATGGTGGTCTGCCAGGAAGCCATTTTGTTGAACTTCACGGCGAACATTGCCTCTGGGTTGACCCCATTGTCATCCTCCACCCACTTCAGGCCTTGTCCTTTGGTGTAGTCGTAATCCTCAACTGTGCAGCGGTTGGTATAAGCCCAGAGGTTGCGGAAGTCGGGAACCAGAGAATAGCCAGAGTTGTTGACGCAGTCGTCGATATAGGCAATGACCTGGTCCTTGGTCAGAGTGGTGCCGTCGGGCAGTTCCACTGAGGTAAGCGGGCTGTAGTTGGTGCTTACCAAGTCGGCAATCTTCTCGCCATTGCAATAGAAGCCGGTGTAGAACAGCCAGCAGCGGCCGAGCAGAGCCTCTGCGCAATATTTGTCGACATGTCCGTCAGTCTTACGCACCTTGGGCATGATGTCGCTGGCGTCGCGCAGGTCCTGAAGGATTTGTCCCCACAACTGTGCTGCTGTAGGTGGAACGACCTCATCGGGACGTTTTGCGGTGACGAGGAGAGGCACGTTTCCGTACATCGAAGCCAGTTCATAGTAGAAGAATGCTCTCATGAAGAGGGCCTCTCCCCTGGTCTGTGCTTTCTCCACGGGGTCGAAATCCACTTTCTCGAGTGCTTCGAGCAAGGTGTTGGCACGGTTGATGCCCTGATAGCGCTGCTGCCAGAAGTCACGGGTCATATCCACGTTGTAGTTGAGAATCAGGTCCATGGCCTGCATCAGTTTGTCGTTTGTACCGCCACCACCATATTGGTCGTCGCTGGCCAGCATTGCGTAATAATGCCAAGTCTCCTGTGGATTGGCATTCACAGCATTCAGGTTCTGATAAATACCGGCCAGGGCCTGAGCGGCATCCTCAGCATTGACAGGGAAGTTGGAAGTGTCCTTCGAAGTCATACTCATCGAGTCCAGATCACAGGAAGCCAAGGTGCCTGCGAAAAGTGCTGCGCTTAATAAATATGCTATTTTTTTCATGTTTTCGATAAATCTAAATGATTGATATTAACTGTCCAGCGATTATTTAACCTCTGAGATGATCACCGAGCGGCTCATCTGAGGATCGTTGAAGTAAAGGTTCTCCACACCGCCCTTTGAATCGAGTACGAGGCTGCTTGCGGGCACGCCATATTCCTTGATGAGGAGGTCGTAGACATTCTTGGCGCGGTTCTCGGCCAGCCAAGCGTTGCGGTCGGCTGTACCAGTAGCCTTGTCGGCATAACCCATCACGTTGTACTTCTTGCCAGGATTCTGCTTGATCATCTGGGCGATGGTGCTCAGGTTGACGCGCTCGCGGTTGGCGATGTCGGTCTTGTTGATCTCGAAGTTGACGAAGTAGGGATAGGTGACCACCTTCTCGTCGGTGATGACGGTTGTGGTGTTGGTGGGTTTCTGGTTCTTCAGGCGCTCGTTGTCGGCACGCAGGCGGTTGACCTCACCATTGAGGCGGTCGATCTCGCTGTTGTCGGTCACATACTCAATCTTGGTCTGCACGACAGGAGCGGCAGCCTTCTTCTCTCTCTTGTCCTTGAACTTCAGGTTCACACCCACCATATAGGTGCGTGGCTGCGGATAGTTGCCGACATCCACTCCGGTAACCCAAGGCTCACCGCCGATGGCGATACCATTCTCAGGATCCATACCTTTATAATTGGTGAAGGTGAAGAGGTTCTGTGCTGCGAAGTAGACACGGAGTTGGCTGAAGGGGCTGGTGCTCTTGAGCAGACTTGCGAAGTCGTAGCCCAGGGTAACGTTCTGAATACGGAAGTAGGTAGCGTCCTCCACATAAATGTCGGACACCTGCTGCCAGTTCACACCGATGTTACCCGGTTTCAGCATAGGATACTTGTTCGAGGTACCCTCGCCATGCCAGTAGTTGAAGACCTCTGTGGTGTAGTTCTCAAACTGTGAGTCGGTGTTCTTACGCCATGAGCGCACCACCTCGTTGCCGAAGGAACCGTAAGTGGTTACAGAGAAGTCGAAACCTTTATATGCCAAGTTGAGGGAGGCACCCAGGGTGAAATCGGGATGCGGGCTGCCCAACTCGGTCTTGTCATCGGCATTGATGATACCATCGCCGTTGACATCGACGAACTTCAGGTCGCCCGGCTGGATGCTTGCACCCTGAAGAGAATTGGCGGCATTGCCTTTACAATTCTTGCTGAGGTATGACTGCAGGTCGCTCTCGTTCTGGACAACACCTTCTGTCTTGTAGCCATAGAAATAGCCGATGGGATGTCCTTCCTCCATACGGGCCATGTAGCCAGTGTTCTGGGCGATGAGGTCGTTGCCGCCTTCCACGAAGTGGTTGGCATTATTCACCTCGGTCACCTCGTTCTTGTTCTTGGCGAAGTTGACATTGATGCCATATTTGAAATCGCCGATGTTGTCTTGCCATCCGATGGCAGCCTCAATACCGGTGTTCTTCACAGTACCGGCATTGGCGGTGTAACCACCCTGTCCGACAATACCCCACAGGGGCACCCAGAGCAGAAGGTCCTTGGTCTCTTTGTTGTACCACTCGAGGGTGGTGGAGAGGCGACCGCCGAGGAAGCGTGCGTCGAGACCCACGTTGGTCTGCTGAGAGGTCTCCCAAATCAGGTCGGGATTCTCGATGTTGGCAGGATAAGCACCCTGTGTATAAGTGTCCTTCGTGTTGCCGAAGGAATACTGGCCGTAGTCACCGAAATCGAAATTGGACTTCCACAGCACGGAACCGATGTTATCGTTACCATTCTGTCCCCAACCGGCACGCAGTTTCAAGAACGACAGCCAGCTCTTGGAGCTCTCCATGAATTTCTCATTCGAGATGACCCAACCTGCTGATACAGAGGGGAAGTAGCCCCACTGGTTTCCGGGAGCGAACTTCGAGGAACCATCGGCACGGATGATGGCCGTGAACAGATAAGTCTCATTGTAGTCATAGTTCAGACGTCCGAAGTAGGACAGTTTGGCATCGTAACCACTGGGATAACCGTCGACGACAGCCGATGTGCGGCCAGTCATGTTGTGCATGTAGGCATGTGCGGCATCACCGAAGATATTGCCCGATGCGGTGGCGTTCACCGACTCACCATAGTGTGGACGTGACTTCGAGTACTCCATACCGCCCATGATGTCGAAGTGGTTCAAGCCCAAATCGAAGCGGTAGTTCAAAGTGTTGACCAGGTTCCAGTTCCATCCGAGAGAGAGGTTGTCGGTGGTCTGGTCGGTATTGCGGAAGCCACCCGAGTTGTCATGGATACGGAATACCGGGAGGTAGCACCACCAGCTGTTCGACCACTGCTTGTAGGACACCTGTCCGCGATAGGTGAGGTTCTTGATGGGCTGCACCTCGATATACCCCACGGCATTGAGATTGAAGCTCTTGCTCTTGTTGTTGCCAGCCTGGTTGTAAACCACTGCGGCAATGGGGTTGCTGGTGAAGTTGTTGTAGGGGAACCAGCCATTGGTACCCGAGGTGTTGATATCGTTCCACATGAAATAGTCGCCATCGGCATTATACACGGGAACGCAAGGATTGGCGCGCAGCATGTTGGAGAGGTCGTTGGAATATTGGTTGCCAATCTGGATACCCTGGCTCTGACGATGCTGGAAGTACAGGTTCTCACCAATCTTGACAACATCCCTGTCGCCGATTCTGTAGATGATATGCTCTGAATTCAGACGGAAGGTAAAGCGGCGGAAGTCGGACTTCACCGGACCGCCAAACACACCATCCTGATATTGGTAACCCACACCCGTGGAGAATCTCGACACCTCACCACCACCGGCGAGGTTGAGGGAGTGGTTGGTCACGATGGAATTCTTGTGACGGAACTCCTCTACCCAGTTGGTGCCTTTGTTCGACCCATTGCGATAAGCCTGAAGGAGGTCGGCATCAATATACCTTGACCAGTCGTAGGGAGCGCCACCGGCATTGTGGTTCACCAGGTCCATCACTTCCATATACTGTTTGGCGTTGAGGGGCTCGGGCATCTTGTAGACGTTCTGCCAACCGACGTTGCCATCGTAGCTCACCTCTATCTTTCCTTCCTTACCCTGCTTGGTGGTGATGAGGATCACACCATTGGCAGCCGATGAACCGTAGATGGCAGCCGATGCAGCATCCTTCAGCACGTCGATACGCTCGATGTCGGCAGGGTTGAGGGCGTTGATGTCGCCGCCAGCCACACCGTCGATGACGTAGATAGGATTGGTGCTGCTATTGGTACCAGCACCACGGATGTTGATTTTGAATCCGTCGCCCGGCTGACCCGAATTGGCCTGGATGGTCACACCAGGAGCCTGGCTCTGGAGAGCGCCGAGCACCTGTGTGGTGTTGAGTTTGGCGATGTTCTCACCTTTCACTTCCAAAGTGGCACCGGTGACGAGTTTTTTCTTCTGCACACCGTAACCCACGACTACGACCTCGTCGAGCACGTCGGAATCCTCGGAAAGTTTAACGGCGAAAGAGGTTTGGTTGCCCACAGGAATCTCCTGTGTGGTGTAACCAATGTAGGAAATCACAAGCACAGCCCCTGGCTGAACATCGAGAGTGAAGTTACCATCAAGGTCGGTAACCGTTCCGTTGCTGGTGCCTTTCTCCATGATGGTAGCTCCGATGACGGGTCCCATCGCGTCGGTAACGACACCACTGACTTTCTTTGACTGCTGAACCGCTGCAGCGGCCACACTAGACGATTCGGCAAAGGCCGGGGAGAAATACCCCAATCCGATGCAAGCGCCCATTAGCAGCACTGTCTTTCTGAAATTCAAATTCATACTTAAGTATATTAGTAGGTTAAATAAAGTATTTTCATATCCATTTCCACACCATATCACACAACAACATAGCTCAAACCTTGATACGAAGAAGGGCTTTTTTAAAGCGAATTAGGCTGTGTTTGTCATCAACGACAAATTGCGGTTTTTAGGTGTATTTATTAGTAGCTTTGACCTTATCTTTCAATTTGCAAAGTTATTTAAATTCTTTTTAAAGATATAATACTATTTTGACAAATTTTGATACTTTTTGGAAAAAAGCAAAAAAAAGAGGGCTTTATGGGCAAAAAAGTACCACTCAAGGGTCTCCAATGATGTTTTGTGTACTTTGTACACTTATTTTACCACACCCTATCTTCTTCCACTTTGTTGGCTCGTATATTTGGTTAATCGGAATGAATTGTTTATTTTTGCTATTCAAAGCAAGAAAAGATGAACAGATACACCCAGTTTGCCCTATTATCGGCCAGCACGCTCCGCATGCTCCCCCATATCGCGCTCTACCTGCTTCACCGCAAGGAGATAGACGCCGACTTGGAGAAATACCAGGACCAGCGTGGCAGTGTGGTGAATTTTATAAAAGTATGTACGCGCGAGCGCGTGTACCGTAATCTTTTCTACTACCGCATGGGCGACTACCGTTCGGTATTCATCAAATGGCTGTTGCCCCCCGAGTCCACGCTCCACATCTGGTGTCCGGAGATTGGTCCTGGTGCCCATTTCGAGCACAACTACGCCACCTATCTGAATGCCGAGCATATAGGCCGTGATTTCTATTGCCTACAGAACGTGACTTTGGGCAATGGCCGTGGCGGCAGGCCGACGATAGGCAACGGCGTAAGCATCTATACCGGTGCCATCGTGTATGGTGGCATCACGATAGGCGACAATGCCGTGATAGGTGCAGGTGCCGTGGTGCGCAAAGACGTGCCGGCAGGGTGCACGGTGGTCGGCAATCCTGCCTTCATCGTGAAAAAAGACGGAGCGAAAGTGCATATTCCCCTATAGCATGGAGAGTCTGAAAGAGAAGACAGCCCGTGGGCTGCTCTGGGGCAGCCTGAGCAACAGCATCCAGCAGTTGCTCAACGTGGTGATTGGCATATTCCTGGGTCGCTTGCTCGACGAGAACGACTGGGGTATGGTGGGGATGATCACCATCTTCACGGCCATCGGCGCCTGTCTGCAGGAAGGCGGTTTCATTGCTGCGCTCAACAAGCGCAAGGGCGCCACGCACAACGACTTCAATGCCGTGTTCTGGACCAGTCTGGGCATCGGTCTTGCGTTTTACATCCTCATGTTCGTCTGCGCCCCGCTCATCTCCAATTTCTATGGTGTGCCCTCGCTCACCCCACTCACCCGCTACATTTGCCTGAGTTTCCTCATCTCTAGTCTGAGCACGGCCCCCCGTGCATGGCTCTTCCGCAACATGATGGTGCGCGAGACCTCGATCATGACCATCATCAGTCTGGCTGTCTCGGGCATCGTGGCCGTTGCCATGGCCTTCGCAGGCATGGCCTACTGGGGTATCGCCACGCAGAACATTGTCTACATCAGCATGGTCACCCTGCTGAGTTACCATTTCTCGGGCTGGCGTCCCAGCATGAGGATTGACCTGCGTCCGGTGCGCGAGATGATAGGCTTCAGTAGCCGGCTCATCATCACCAACGTGGTGAACATCGTGAACCTGAATTTCTTCTCGGTGCTGCTCGGAAAGTTCTACACCACGCCCGATGTGGGCAACTACACCCAAGCCAACAAATGGAACACGATGGGCTCATCGCTCATCTCGAACATCATCTACGGCATCGCCCAGCCCGTGTTCACCAAGGTGGAGGAAGACCGCGACCGCCAGAAGGCCGTGCTGCGCAAGTTGCTGCGCTTCACCGCCTTCATCACCTTTCCCCTGATGCTGGGCCTGTCGTTGGTGGCCAAGGAGTTCATCGTCATCCTCATCACCGAAAAGTGGCTGGTGAGTGCCGGCATCTTGCAGATACTCTGCGTGGCCGGCGCGTTCATCCCCATCTCGGCGCTCTTCTCCAACCTCATCATCAGCCGTGGGCACTCCAAGGCCTATATGTGGACATCAGTGGCACAATGTGTGGCCGGAATCGTGGTGGCGATGGCCGCCTCGCCCTTCGGCATCCATGTGATGGTGATGGCCTTTGTAGCGGTCACCATTCTGTGGACGGGAGTCTGGTTGTGGCTTGCCCGTAGAGAGGTGAGCATCACGGCCTATGAGTTTCTGCGCGACATCTCACCCTACCTGCTGTTGTCGGTGGCGTTGTGCCTCATCGCCCATTTCGCCTGCGGAGGAATCGGCAACATCTACCTGCGGTTTGGGATGAAGGTACTGGTGGTTGCCATCCCCTATTTGGGTGTGCTCTGGCTCTTGGGCAGCACTATCCTCCGGGAGAGCGCAGACTTTCTGATACACAAGAAAATATCATAACCGTAAATGCCGAGCGAACCGGAACAAGCGGAGAAAAAACGGATAAGACTATGTCATATAACGACTATATCGAGCGGCACAAAGAGCATCACCTGCGTGCCTGCCAACTGAAGCAACTCTCCATCCTCGAAGAGATCGACCGCATCTGCAAGAAGCACCATATCGACTACTGGCTGGAGAGCGGCACCCTTCTCGGCGCCATACGCCACGGTGGGTTCATCCCCTGGGATGATGACATCGACATCGCGATGCTGGAGGGCGACCTTGAGCGTTTCAAGGAAGTGGCTCCTGGGGAACTGCCATCCACGATGATGCTGCAGTCGCCCGAGACCGTTCCCGACTCCAAGGAGCCCATCGTGAAGGTGCGCGACACCAACTCGCTCTACATCGAGCCAGGCGACGACTTCTCGGCCGATTATCCAAAGGGACTGTTCGTCGACATCTTTCCCTTTGTCGGCTACCCCTCGGTCTCGAGGGCGTTCTGCAAGCGTTTTGGCAAGATGTACTCGCGTAGCCATGCCATCCTGCACAAGCCCCACCGCTATGGACTGCGAGCGGCGGCCGAATGGTGCTGGTTTGGCGGTCAGCAGTTGTTGAGCCGCCTGGCCTGGTGGTGCGCCTCTACATTCCGTGGCCATGGCCAGTATCTCTCGTTCACGCTGCTCAACAACGGATATGGAGTGATGCACCGTCGCGAGAGCATCTTCCCCCTCACCACGGTGAAGTTTGAGGGCAAGGAATTCTCTGCCCCCGGCAACATCGATGAGTATCTGCGTGTGCTCTACGGCGACTATATGCAAGTCCCGCCACCTGAGCAACGCCACATCCACGCCATCTTCATGATGGAAGAGCTAGAGGGAGAATCGGAATAATCGGAATAATCGGAATAATCGGAGTAATCAGAGTAATCAGAATACTCAGAGTAATCAGAATACTCAGAGTAATCAGAGTAATCAGAAAATGTAAAAAATCAAGCCATGAAACAACCCGCCAAAATAGACGTTTCCGTACTGATACTCTTCTTCAACCGCCCCGACCACCTGTCGCAGGTGTTTGCCGAGGTGCGCAAAGCCCGTCCCGCCCGTCTGTTTCTCTATCAGGACGGTCCGCGAGGCGAACGCGACATGGCCGGCATCGAGGCCTGCCGGAAAGTGGTGGAGGATATCGACTGGGAATGTGAGGTGCACCGCAAATACCAGGAGCGTAACTACGGTTGCGACCCTTCAGAATACCTGTCGCAGAAATGGGCTTTCTCGCTGACCGACAAATGCATCGTACTTGAGGACGACGACGTGCCCTCGCAGTCGTTCTTCCCCTTCTGCAAGGAGATGCTCGACCGCTACGAGCACGACGAACGCGTGCGGATGATTTCTGGATTCAACGAAGACGAGGTGTCGCCCGGTGTGCCCGACAGTTACTTCTTCACTTCGGTGTTCGCCATCTGGGGATGGGCATCGTGGCGCCGTGTGGTAGACCAATGGGAAGGCGACTACGCCTTTCTCGACGACGACTACAACATGCGCCAACTGGAGTCGTTGGTTGGTCAGCGGCGCTACCGCAGCGACTTCATCAAGATGTGCCGACAGCACCGCGACAGCGGCAAGGAATACTATGAGAGCATCTTCTGGGCGAGCAACCTGCTCCACTCGGGATTGGCCATCATGCCCACGAAGAACATGATCAACAACCTGGGTCTCTCTGCCGACAGCACCCATTTCTCAGGCAGCATCAAGACCACACCTCGTGCCTACCGTAAGATTTTCACCATGAAGCGCCATGAGATAACGTTTCCACTCCGTCATCCGAAATATGTGATAGAGAATGTGGACTACAAGGAGCGGCTTTATAAGACCAACGCATGGGGACACCCCTGGATTAAGGTGTGCCGCTCGGCCGAGGAACTGTGGCTGAACCTACGCTACGGACAGTTCAAGAACATCTGGCAGTCTGCCTCCCGACGGATGAGGAAATGGACTGGACAGGAGAGGCATCGATAGTTTTTCAGGAGTTCAGAAGTTCAGGAGTTCAGGAGTTCAGACATTACCATTCAGGGATTCAGACATAACCGTTCTGGGATTCAGACATTACCGTTCTGGGATTCAGACATAACCTTTGTGGAGTTGGAGAGTTAGGCCTATTCTGCCTTATAGGGCCTGGCGGAGGGCACTCATGAAACGGTGGTATTCTTTCTGGGTAATGTCTACCTTCCCATAGCATCTTTGGTGGGGATATTTCCGCTTATAAGCTTGGCGCACCATCTCGTGGGTGACAATGTTTTGGATAGGAATCTCGTATTTGGCGATGAGAGGCCTCAGGTATTCGATGGCACTCTTGATTTGGTCGTCGGTAAGCGGCCGCTCCAACGTGTTGCCCTGAAACTCTATGCCGATGGTGAAATCGTTGCAGGCCTCACGCCCATTGAGCACCGATTTGCCCGCATGGAAAGTCACCAGTTCGGGTTCGCACATGATGTATCTCGTGCCATCGGTGTCGATGACCACGTGTGTGCCAACCCCTCTCTTCACGGAGGTGAGTGTCTCAAGCGCCTTTTGCACTGTTGGCTCAGCGGTGTGGTGCAGGATGACCCCTTTCACCTCGTTCACCTTGTTCTCGTCGAAATTGGGTGTGCGATACTGCACCTCCCTATAATGACATTCGTCGCCATGATGCCCGCTCCATACCGAAAGGGCGGCCAAGGCAAGACTTCCAATCAGACTTGCCAGTAAGATGTATGCGGCTTTATGCATTTTTTTCTTTCGCTTTTTCATGTTATGGATTCCATGAGCAATGTCTGAACTCCTGTAACTCCCTTAAATCCTAACAGACTGGGTTAAAGAAATTGGCGGTGAGAGGAAGAATCCGGTCACCGCCAATTTGCCTATCATTTCAGTCGTCTGAACAACTGTTGCCTACTTAGAAGTCGTCGTGGTCGAGACTGTCGTTGAAGTCTCTCGGCTCACGCTCGGCCAGAGGGTCACGGAAGTCGTTGCGACGGCCCTGGTGATTGTTGCGGTTGCCTCCCTGGCGGTTGTTGTTCCCACCCTGACGGTTGGCATTGGCACCACCATTCTGCCTTGCGCCACGCTCTGGACGTTGGCGGCGCTCACGGTCGACATATCCCTCGGGTTTGGGCTCCAGCACGCGGTGCGAGAGTTTGTACTTGCCCGTCTTGGGGTCGATTTCCATGAGTTTCACCTTGATCTTGTCGCCTTCCTTGATGCCGGCGTCCTCTACGGTCTCGAGACGTTTCCACTCAATCTCGGAGATATGGAGCAGACCATCCTTTCCAGGCATGATTTCCACGAAGCAGCCATAAG
The DNA here is from genome assembly GCA_900317305.1 of uncultured Prevotellaceae bacterium. GTDB lineage: Bacteria > Bacteroidota > Bacteroidia > Bacteroidales > Bacteroidaceae > Prevotella. The sequence goes on from ONGG01000028.1 coordinate 39,107, forward strand.
GCATGATGGAGCGCACGGTGCCCTCGTAGACCTCGCCCACCTCGGGGATAGCCACGATAGCCTTGATCTTGGCCACGGCAGCATCGATGCTGTCCTTGTCGGGAGCGCTCACCTGCACCTTGCCCACGCCGTCGACCTCGTCGATGGTGATGGTGGAGCCAGTGTCTTCCTGCATCTGCTGGATAATCTTTCCGCCCGGGCCAATGACGGCACCGATGAACTCCTTCGGAATGTCGAAAGCCACGATGCGCGGCACATGCGGCTTGAGTTCGGCGCGAGGCTCAGCGATGGTCTCGGTGATCTTGCCGAGGATATACTCACGACCGGCCTTGGCCTGCATGAGGGCTTTCTCGAGGATATCGAAACTCAGTCCGTCGCACTTGATATCCATCTGTGTGGCGGTGAGACCGTCTTTCGTACCTGTGGTCTTGAAGTCCATATCGCCCAGGTGGTCCTCATCGCCGAGGATGTCGCTGAGCACGGCATACTTGTCCTCACCGGGGTTCTTGATGAGACCCATGGCTATACCGCTCACAGGCTTCTTCATTGGCACGCCGGCATCCATCATGGCCAGTGTTCCGGCACAGACGGTAGCCATCGACGACGAGCCATTGCTCTCGAGAATCTCGCTCACGATGCGCACGGTATAGGGGAAGTCCTCAGGAATCTGGTCTTTCAGTGCGCGCCATGCCAGATGGCCGTGACCAATCTCGCGGCGACCTACCGAGCGCTGGGCCTTGGCCTCGCCGGTGCAGAATGGCGGGAAGTTGTAGTGGAGAAGGAATCGCATGTAGCTGCGGTCGAGCACATCGTCGACGAGTTTCTCATCGAGTTTGGTACCCAGTGTACAAGTGGTGAGCGACTGAGTCTCGCCACGGGTGAAGATAGCGCTGCCGTGAGGCATGGGCAGTGGCGATGTCTCGCACCAGATAGGACGGATCTCGTCGGTCTTGCGGCCGTCGAGACGGATGCCCTCGTCGAGGATGCAGCGGCGCATGGCGTCGCGCTCCACGTCGTGGTAGTAGCGGTCCATCAGCTCGTTCTTCTCGGCCAGCTCATCCTCGGTGAGGTCGGTGTGAGCGGCAGCATAAGCCTCTTTGAAGTCGGTGATGATTTTCTCGAAAGCCTCGGCACGTGCCTGCTTCTCGAGCGCCTGCTTGGTGACGTCGTAAGCCGGCTGGTAGAGTTCCTTCGAGATCTGCTCGCGCAGTTCCTCGTCGTTCACCTCGTGGTCGTACTCACGTTTCACGTCCTTGCCGAGTTCCTTCGACAGTTCGGTCTGCAGCTCGCACATCGGACGGATGGCGTCCATGGCAGCCTTGAGGGCACCGAGCAAGTCTTGCTCGCTCACCTCTTTCATCTCGCCCTCTACCATCATGATGTTCTCGGCCGAGGCACCTACCATGAGGTCCATGTCGGCCTCCTTCATCTGCTCGAAGGTGGGGTTGATGACATACTCTCCATTCACGCGTGCCACACGCACTTCCGAAATCGGGCACTCGAACGGTATATCTGAGCAAGCCAGTGCGGCGGATGCTGCAAAACCGGCCAATGCATCAGGCTGGTCGACACCGTCGGCAGAGAAGAGCAGGATGTTGACATACACTTCGGCATGGTAGTTGGAAGGGAAGAGGGGTCGGAGCACACGGTCTACCAACCTGGAGGTGAGAATCTCGTTGTCGCCGGGTTTTCCCTCACGCTTGGTGAATCCTCCCGGAAAGCGTCCTGCCGAGGCATACAATTCTCTGTAGTCGACCTGTAAAGGCATAAAATCGGTTCCGGGAACTGCATCTTTTGCGGCACAAACAGTGGCGAGGATCGGCCTGTTTTGCCACTTTCCCGGTCTCAATGCTGATGGTTCTTCCATCAGGCAATGATACTGTTTTCGTAATTACGTTCATCTAAAATAAAAGTCTGTATTTTGTACATCTAAAAAATAAATCGGGCAAAGTTACTCAATAATAGTGGAATAAACGAATAAATTGCCCATTATTTTGATTTTAAGGACGATAAATGCGTGGATGTGAGGCCGCCAGCGAGGCCGACGACAAAAACAGATTGAATCAGAAACTAAGGTTATCCGAAACAGGACCATATCTGCCATGCTTAACCTTTAAGGCCTGTTTTATCGCATAAGTCAAATTGATGAGAGACAGATTGCCTCAGGTGGGAGTTTTCTCATCCATAGCATCAATTGGTTTTCGGGCAACAATCATTTTCCCTTATTTGACAACGCCTGACACAGCACCACATCAGCCGGGCGTTCTCTGATGGTCCTTCTTTTTTTTTGACTGTTGCAATGAAAAGAAACAATATTGGGAATCCACGGTTCTTATCATACCATGACAATACATGGAGTCCGCAAACGAGTGCTGCGGCCTCTGAAAATGGCAACAAATAGCAGATTATGCAATAAAACACAAAAAGATTTTTTAAAAAAGGGAGGAAAAAACTTTGTTGTAAGTGAAAAAAATGTATTTTTGCCCCCAAGAAAAGGCTATCGACTTAACCTGACAGAGCTATCTAAACTAAGGGAAATAACCAACATATGAGAATTTTTTTTACAGCAATTTTGTTGTGCTCATTGTCCTTTCAGGCAGGCGCGCAACAAGAATTGGATTTGAGTGGAACGTGGAGTGTCGTCGCCGGCCAAGAGCGTTCCTCCATCGTGTTGCCCAATACGCTCGATGGTGCCAACATAGGACAAGAGAATCAGCTCCAGCCCCTATTGCAGAAGCCTCAACTGTCCCGGCTCACCCGAAAGCACTCTTATATTGGCGTAGCCATCTATCAACGTGAAGTGACCATCCCTCAGTCCTTGGCAGGAAAGCCCCTTCAGCTCTCGCTCGAAAGAGTGATGTGGAGAAGCCGGCTTGCCATCGATGGACATGACCTGGGACAAATGCAGGAAAGCCTTGTATCGCCACATCTTTTCTATATAGAGAAAGGTCTCTCAGAGGGAAGGCACTTGCTTACCCTCACCATCGACAACCAACAACAGCACGACATCTCCGTTGACCATCTCGCCCATTCCTACACCAACGACACACAGATTATGTGGAACGGAGTGCTGGGAGAAATGAAGCTATGTGCCGCCCCTTTGATAAGTGAAGTGCAGGTATACCCTGACATTGACCGGCGTGAGATACAAATCAAGGTGGTAGGTGCTGCCGATGCCCAGTTTGCGCTCGACGGGAATGCCGTCAGTCCGCTGAAGAAAGAGGACGGTATGTATGTGCTGCCCATCAACGATATGAGACTGTGGAGTGAGTTTTCGCCTCATCTTTACACCCTCTGCGTGACAGCAGGCGGACAGACCAAGACCGTTAGTTTCGGTATGAGGAAATTCTCGGCCGAAGGCAACCGGTTGCTCATCAACAATCGCCCTACGTTCCTCAGAGGTACCTTGGAATGCTGTGTATTCCCGCTGACAGGAACACCGCCAATGGATGAACGGGGATGGATGAAAGTGTTTACAACCGCCCGTGAGTACGGACTCAACCATTTGCGTTTCCACTCATGGTGCCCACCCGAGGCAGCTTTCCGTGTCGCCGACAAGATGGGCTTCTATTGTCAGGTGGAGCTGCCTAACTGGTCGCTGACTGTCAACAAAGACACTGCCACCGCCCAGTTCCTCTACGATGAGTTTGACCATATCGCCCGTCATTACGGCAATCACCCCTCGCTCTGCATCATCAGCTGTGGCAATGAACTGCAACCCGACTTCGACTTTCTCAACAAGCTGACACACTATATGAAGTCATGCGATCCGCGGCATCTCTATCTCACGTCGACCTTCACTTTCGAGAAAGGGCACGGTGTAAGGCAGGAGCCAGAGGACGACATCTTCGTCACGCAATGGACCGACAAGGGATGGGTGAGAGGACAGGGCGTCTTCGACGAGCATGTGCCCGATTTCAAAAGCGACTATCGTGCTGCCGCCCAAGACATTACGGTGCCACTCATCTCGCATGAGATAGGCCAGTATAGTGTCTATCCCAATATCCGGGAGATAGAAAAATACACTGGTGTGCTCGACCCCCTCAATTTCAAGGCGATACGTGACGACCTCAGGCAGAAGAGGCTGCTCCATCGTGCGGATGATTACCTCCTGGCCTCTGGACGGTTCGCCGCCATCCTCTACAAGGAGGAAATCGAGCGGGCCTTGAAAACCCCACAGCAGAGTGGGTTCCAACTGCTCGACCTTCACGACTTCCCGGGTCAGGGCACAGCCCTTGTGGGGCTGCTCGATGCGTTTTGGGACTCAAAAGGCCTCATCCAGCCGCAACGCTTCAGGGAATTCTGTGCGCCAGTCGTGCCGTTGGCACGATACGAGAAAGCCGTATGGCATGCCCATGAGCGATTCTCTGCCACCATAGAAGTGGCAGATTACTCGGAAGACAAAAAGGCAAAAGAAATCAACTGGCAGCTGACCGACGAGACGGGGCGTGTATACGCTGAAGGCGCTGGCAACCAAGTGGATGTGGCCCTTGACAGGGTGGAAAAGGCCCAACGGCTCGAACTGCTTGCCACCATTAAGGATTCCCCTTGGCGGAACCGCTGGAATATATGGGTATATCCTGACGTGGAAATGCCCCAAGACCGGCACCTTCTCGTCACCGCCGACATCAGTCAGGCACTCCGTGCGTTGAGAAAGGGTAAAAAAGTCCTATTCTCTCCCAAGACATCCATTGTCAATGGATTAGAGGGGAAATTCCTTCCCGTCTTCTGGAGTCCTGTTCACTTTCCCAAACAGGCAGGTACCATGGGACTGCTGTGCAATCCCAAGCATCCTGCCCTCAAAGATTTCCCCACCGACATGCACAGCGACTGGCAGTGGTGGAATCTGGTGAAACGCAGCCGTGTGATGGTGCTTGACAGCCTGCCACAAATGAGCCCTATTGTCGAGAGCGTAGACAATTTTGTCAACAACCGGCGGTTGGCATTGGTCTTTGAGGCCCAAGTGGGAAAGGGGCAGCTCATCTTTTCGGCCATCGACCTGCTGACAGACAGCCAATTGCCTGAAATCCGACAGTTGCGCTACTCTCTTGTAAGATACATGCTGGGCCATGAGTTCCACCCCACGACCACTCTCACGCCCACACAGTTGCACAGCCTGCTGCAAGAAGAAGGCACAGAGCAGAAAACCGGTGCGACATCAATCTATGAATAGACACCGAAAATGCAATAGAGGACCGACTAAGACTTAACCATTCCAACAGGTATCATTAAACTAAGCAACAGACAACTATTCTTTCAAGCATATTTATATGCGTATTTTCCAACCTAAAACTAACCAACAATGATGAAAAACAAAATGCGAAGACTAACAGTTCTTGCGTTGCTTGCTATCTCTTCAACGGTGGCAATGGCACAGAGCAAGATTACTGGTAAAATCGTGGAAGTGAACGGCGAACCGATTATCGGAGCCACAGTAAAAGTTAAGGGAAGCAACGTGGGTGCTGTCTCTGACTTGGATGGAAATTTCACTGTCGAAGCAGAAAAAGGCTCCGAGCTGGAAGTGTCGTATATCGGATATAAGACACAAGCCGTAAAAGTGAAAGGCAGCTATGTTGAGGTCAAGCTGCTCGAAGATTCCAAGGCACTGAGCGAAGTGGTCGTTGTGGGCTTTGGCGTGCAGAAGAAAGTCAACCTGACCGGAGCCGTCTCCGTTGTAGATGGTGATGAACTGGCCCAGCGCCCCGTGGCCAACGCCACCCAGGCGCTGCAAGGTGTCGTGCCAGGTTTGCAAATCGCGTCAACCAGCGGAACGCTCGACTCTGCCCCATCCATCAATGTGCGTGGTACGGCCACCATCGGCGAGGGCTCGAGCGGTTCACCTCTCATCCTCATCGACGGAATGGAGGGCGACCTCAACACCATCAACCCTCAGGACATCGAGAGTATCTCCGTGCTGAAAGATGCCGCCGCATCGAGCATCTACGGTAGCCGCGCACCTTTCGGTGTGATTCTTGTCACCACCAAGAGCGGCAGCAAAGACAGCCGCCTGAAAGTGAACTACAACAACAGTTTCCGCTTCAGCAGTCTGATTCGTGGCAAGCACATGATGAATTCCGTAGACTATGCCTCATGGCTCAACGACGCGAAGACCAACCAGGGACAGTCGGTGTTCTTCGATGCCGAACGCATGGCAGCCATCAAGGAATATCATGACGCCAAGCCCATTGGCCCGGGCACCCGACTCACCGCCGACGGCAGAACTGTCTATGCCATTGGGTCGCAGAATGGCGTGACATGGGATGACGGCTACGGACATGGTATCGACGACGTGGACTGGTACGACGTGGTGTACAAAGGCTCTGCCTTCTCTCAGGAGCATAATGCCAGTGTCAACGGCGGCAGCGACAAATTCAGTTTCTACGCCTCCGTGGGCTATCTCGACCAGGACGGCTTCATGAATATGGGTAGCGATGGTTACAAACGCTACAATGGCACTGCCAAGATGAATATCGAGCTGGCCAAATGGATCCGCATGAACTACAACATGCGTTTCACGCGCACCAACTATCACCGTCCGGCCACCTTGGGTTATGGCCTCTACAATGACATGGCCCGTCAGGGATGGCCTATGCTGCCCCTCTACGACCGCAACGGATACCTCTACTCGTCGCCCTCGCCTGCATTAGGCCTGGCAACTGGCGGAACAGACACTACCGAGAGAGATGTCATCAACCACCAGGTTGGATTTGTGCTGGAGCCGATCAAGAACTGGGTGACCCACATCGACTTCAACTACAAGATAGACAACGCCGTGAGACACTGGGACAGCCAGCGCACTTACAACCACAATGTGGCTGGCGAGGCTGTGATCTACAACCAGGGCTCCAACGTGCATGAGGACGAGGCCAAGGACAACTACCTGAACTTCCAGGCTTACACAGAATACACATGGTCGCTGGCAGAGAAGCACAACTTCCATCTGATGGGAGGTTTCCAGACCGAGCAACTGAAGCGGCTGGCCTTTGGCCTGCAGCGTGACGGTATCCTCGACCCCAGCAAGCCAGAGGTAGACCTGACCAACGGACTGAGCTATTCGGGACAAAGCATCGTGCCCTCAGTCAACGGCGCACGCAACCAATGGCAGACAGCCGGTTTCTTCGGACGTTTCAACTACAACTACGAGGAGAAATACCTCTTCGAGGCCAACCTTCGTTATGATGGCACCTCACGCTTCCGCACAGACAAGATGTGGAAACTGTTCCCCTCTGTGTCGCTGGGCTGGAACATCGCACGCGAGAAGTTCTGGGAGAATCTCGTCGGCAAGGTCAACACCCTCAAGCTGAGAGCCTCATACGGTTCGCTTGGCAACCAGAATATTGACAACTGGTATCAGACCTACCAGACCATCGCCTACAACTCCGTGGCCGGCACCTGGCTGCAGAATGGTGCGAAGCCCAACACCACCAGCGCACCAGGTCTCGTCTCCGCTCTCCTGACATGGGAGAAAGTGGAAAGCTATGATATAGGTTTTGATGTCGGCGCCCTCAACAACCGTCTGACCGCAACCTTCGATTTCTATGTGCGCAACACCCTCGACATGGTGGGCAACGCACCCGAACTCCCCGCCATCCTCGGCACCAACGTGCCCGTGACCAACAACACCGACCTTCGTACTACAGGATGGGAGTTCCAGATCAGTTGGCGCGACGTGCTCAAGAACGGATTGTCATACGGAGCCACCTTCAACATCTCCGACGCACGCACAAAGATCACCCGCTACCCGAACAACCCCACCAACTCTATCAACAACTACATCGAGGGCCGTTACCTCAACGAGATATGGGGCTTCGAGACCATCGGCATCGCCAAGAGCGATGAAGAGATGAACAGCCATCTCGCCAATGCCGACCAGAGTTCACTGGGCAGCAACTGGGCTGCCGGCGACATCATGTACCGCGACCTCAATGGCGACCACCAGATCACACGTGGCGCACAGACCCTCGACGACCATGGCGACCTGAAGGTGATTGGCAACTCCACTCCACGCTATCTCGTGGGCTTGAACCTCAACGCCGCATGGAAGGGATTCGACATCTCGGCCTTCTTCCAGGGAGTGATGAAACGCGACTGGTGGATTGGCGGATCCTGGGGTGGTGGTCTGGAGTATCTCTTCGGTAC
>ONGG01000016.1 GCA_900317305.1 uncultured Prevotellaceae bacterium
GTTACTCATTTCCAATGAGTTGAGCAAACTTCGAAGCTTTATTTATTCCTATTTTATGTTAAATTATGCAGGTGTCAAAACACTTGCGAAACTTTAGTAATAATATAAAATCACCGACTAGATATGAAAAGAACAACTATTTTGATGAAATGCATGACACTGGTTATTGGCCTCATCTTTGTAGGGTGCACGAAAAACGTCAACACCGTTCCCGCAGTCAATGAGAATGAGGACACCACCTCTGTTGAGGAGCAATCCGTAGCCGAGGAGCCTACTGACACCGTAACCACCTATATGAAGGCGCCCGACATCGCTCCGAATGCCAATGGATTTATCAGTTTGAAACAATGTCCCACCACCGACCCACGCCTCAGGGTGGAACTGAACGAGGACCGGACCACCGCAACCATCTATTACGACAATGAGCTCATCCAGACCCTGACCGACGACGAAGACCCACTGGTCACCGATGGCGACGAGAACCTGATTCATTTCATCGACGCCAACTTCGATGGCTTTGCCGATATCATCATCGGTCCGTGTGAGTCGCGCACATACAGCACGCTGCTGGTCTGGGACGACAGTGCGAAACAATTCTTCCGCCTGGGCACACTTGGCGACCCCTCTCTGCAGAATCTCATGCTGCACCCTGCAACCAAAACCTTGTTCGAGGGTGGCAGCAACTCATGGTGCTGCGAGTCATACAACAAGAACATCTGGAAGGATGGCAAGATCGTGATGCAAGAGGAACTCATCATCGTCAACGACCCTGAGCAATATGGCGAATACGAAGTGCAGAACAAGTTCACCCTTCGCAATGCCAACCAAGTGGAGATTTCCTCGCAGGCTTCATCCACAAAACTGCCCGAACTCTGGCAAGGACTCCTCAACGAACTGGAAATCGAATAGGCTCGTCCATACGAAAATGACACGTTCATAGTCCTGCTTCCCGCTATCTTTGCATCGCGAAACCATCAACATGCGAAGATAATGAGAAAGAAAAAGAACAGTCAGAGCATCGGCACCACACCCATCGAGTGCACGACAGTGAACGAGGCAGAGACCATCCTCGCTGAGGGCGGCCTGAACACACCAGAGAAAGAGGCCGACGGTCAGGTAACAACCACGGAAAATGAAGTGGAGCACCTGGTCGCAGTCAAGGATAATGAAGCAGATGACCTGGCCACGACAGATGAAAGTGAAGTGGCAGACAACATCGCAGTTGCAGATACCGAGAGGGAGAACTGCCCCACCCCTTCGAAAACGGGGACCGTGATCGGTCCCGGTACCGATACCAAAACTGAGGCCGAACATCTGATCGACACCCCCGAGCCTGAGACCGTATCCCTTTCCGAGAACATCGAACAGCTGACGGCTTGCCTCCTGCCCGATGAACGTGAGAAAGCCGGAGTGTCATCCCTGCTGAAAACCGTGTTTGAAGAGCGTGACAAAGGAGCATTCAGCGAACAGACGCTCCGGAGCCTCCGCCAGGCCATCAATTACGAACGCGATATCCAAGACGCTTTCCGCCAAGGAGAAATCAAGGGCAGAAACTACAGGATAGAGGAATATCTCATCGAGCACCGCAATGCTGAGGAAGTGAGACAACTGGGCAGTTCGTCGGCTCCCTCTCGCCCCACCCCACCAGCAAACGTCATCGGCGGACTGAGCGCGGCCGATAGGAAATCTATTTGGGAGCGGGGAAATGAGAGACGAGTATGCCATCACTGAAGGAATATGGATTATTTAAAAAATGTTAATTCGTAAGAGAAAACCCCTTCGATTGTAGAGTATTTCGATTTTAAAGTGTAATTTTGTCCTGCATTAATAGAATAAAAACAATATCTAAATAAACTTACTTACATGAAAAGATCTTACACGACCCCAGCAATTAGGCTTCAAGCAATTGATGCCGAAGACTTCTTGGACAACAGCCTGCCTATTTTCAATGAAGACAATCCTTCTACAGTAGAAAGCGATGTTATCAAGGGCAGCGAAGAGGTGTTGGGCAACAGCCATTCTGTCTGGGACGAATAACCACACTAATCAATTAAGATAAGAAATTTTTTTACCGATAAGAAGCCATTTCTTGTCGGTAAAAATTGTTTTTCACATATCCAACCAGCCTAAAGGCTGGTTTTTTTTGACCTCACCCAGTCACCTTATTTCTTTTCGGCTTCGTTGTCATGGGCAAAATGGCACGAAAGATGGCTATCCGTGTGCTATTTTTGCATTTTTAAGACAGAGAAATGCCCATGAACAACACCCAGTCGGCCATCCAACATATCCTTGCCGAGAACGACCGCCGCAACAAAGCCATAGCCCAACCATTTATTCCCGCTACCGGAGAGGGGGTGCCTCTGCCACGCACCTGTGTGAGGATTGGTGGCTATCTGCCCTCTCCCATACATATCCCCAACACGATGATGGACGACGAGCGTGTGAGCAGACTGGTGGTGTGTGGCGACATCGACCGGTATGCCCGCTTGTCGTGGCAAAGTCACGACGAGGCCATGGAAGAGTTCGAGGCCCTGCGCTGCCGACACGACTTCTTCTACTGGGCATGGCGGTATGTGCGCATCAAACCCAAAGACGGAGGCGACGACATCCCATTCACGCTCAACCGCCCGCAGCGCCGCCTTGTGGAGGTTTTCGAGCGGCAGCGGTTGGAAGGACGGCCCATCCGCGTCATCGTGCTGAAAGCCAGGCAATGGGGAGGGTCGACGGTGACGCAGATCTACATGGCATGGCTGCAACTCGTTCATCTGAAAGGCCTCAACTCGCTGATTGTGGGCCATGTGAAGACCGCGTCGGCCGAGGTGAGCAGCATGTTCGACAAAGTGATAGAGCGCTACCCCATCCGCCTGCTAGGCTGTTCCACACTTTGCGAGGAAAAGGAGCCAAACCATCAGCATATCCCTTCTGACGCAGTGTGCAGCGAGGTGTTCGACCTCGACGACGAGTCGGAGGGCAGCCCCAAATCAACAAGGCTTGACAAGAAGGCCGGCACCAAAATCATGGGCGACCGCAACACCCGTCTGCTGCGCTACATCCCCCTCCGCAACTGCAAGATCAAGGTGGGGTCGGCCGAGACGCCCAACTCCGCCCGTGGTGGCGACTCCGCCCTGGTGCATTGCACCGAGGTGGCCTTCTGGCGCAAGACCGACAACAAGACCCCTGAGGACATCATCCGCTCGGCCTGTGCCGGTGCCTCCTTCCGCCCCTACACGATGATTGTGTATGAGTCGACGGCCAACGGCACCGGCAATTTCTTCCAACGCGAATACGATGCCGCCAAACAGGGAGAGTCGCAGTTCGAGGCGCTCTTCGTGGCATGGTGGCAGATTGAGCAATATGCGCTGGCCACCGACGATGCCACGGCGCTGGCCACCACGCTATGGCTGCACCGCGAGGAGAGCGCCACCGACAGCGACCGCCGAGAGCCGGGCCGCTATCTGTGGCGCCTATGGGAGATGGGGGCCACGCTCGAGGCCATCAACTGGTATGTGAACGAACGCCGGAAATACAACGACCATGGCAACATGGCCGCCGAGTTCCCTTCCGACGACATCGAGGCTTTCCAACAGTCGGGAGCCCATGTGTTCGACCCCTACCACATCCATTCACTCAGACACAACTGCCGCTTGCCACGCCAGAGGGGCGACCTGTCGGCACAGGCAAAGAAAGGAGCCGGGGCGCTCGCCTCGCTTCGATTCGACGAGAGCGCCGACGGACAACTGTGGATATGGACACCGCCCGAGACCTTTGCCGACGGCAGGGTGAGCGACCGCTATCTCGTGGTGGTGGACATCGGCGGACGCAGCGCGAAGGCCGACTGGTCGGTCGTCTGTGTCATCGACCGCTACTGGATGATGGAGGGAGAGCGGCCGGAGGTATGCGCCCAGTGGTATGGGCATATCGACATGGACCTGCTGGCGTGGAAAGCCGTGCAGGTGGCCCACTACTACGACGATGCCCTGCTCGTCATCGAGTCGAACACGCTCGAGACCCACGATGACGACCGGTGGCTGGAGGGCGGCGACCAGTCGTCGTACATCCTCAATGCCATCCGCGATGTCTATCCCCATCTCTATGCACGCAAGCAGAGCGCCGAGGACATCCGCCGGCGGGCACCCGTGAAATATGGGTTCCACACCAACGTGAAGACCAAGCCCGAAATCATCTCCACACTGATTGAGACCGTGAGGGAGGGACTGTATGTGGAGCGCGACGCGCGATGCCTCGACGAATACACCACCTATGTGAGACGGCAGAACGGCAGTTATGGCGCCGTTGACGGCAAGCACGACGACCTGCTGATGACCCGCGCCATCGGCTTGCACATCTGCTTCCATGAGATGCCCCTTCCAAGGTTCGTGGAAAATGCAAAGCCCAGGCACGACATCAACTGCGATGCCGGAATATGGTAAAAAGATTTGCCCAATTGTAAGAAAATGTTTACCTTTAGCCGCTAAAAACAACGATTATGAGAAAAGGACTAGTGCTCGAGGGCGGAGCAATGCGTGGTTTGTTCTCCGCAGGTGTGATGGATGTGATGATGAAGCATGGCATCGAGTTCGACGGCATCGTGGGCGTATCGGCAGGGGCGGCGTTTGGCTGCAACTACGTGTCGCGCCAGAAAGGAAGGTCCATCCGATACAACAAGATGATGGCCAAGGACTGGCGCTACTGCAGCATCAGGTCATGGCTGAAGACCGGCGACCTCTTCGGCGCGCAGTTCGCCTACCATGAGGTGCCCACCCGTCACGACATTTTCGACAACGAGGCGTTCGAGGCCAACCCCACGGCATTCTACGTGGTGTGTACCGATGTGGAGACCGGCGAGGCGGTGTACCAGCGCTGCGAGAAGGGAGGGCACACTTTCTTCGATTGGGTGCGGGCCTCGGCGTCGATGCCGATGGTGTCGCGCGTGGTGCCTTTAGACGGCCGATTGCTGCTCGACGGCGGAGTGGCCGACTCCATCCCGCTGGCGTTCTTCGAACACGAGGGATACGACCGCAATGTGGTGATTCTCACCCAGCCCGCTGGCTATCAGAAGGGGCACAACCGCCTGATGCCCCTCATGCGGATGAGCCTACGCCACTACCCCAACATGGTGCGCGCACTCGACCAGCGGCACATCATGTATAATAAGGAGTTGGAGTATGTGGCACAGCGCGAGCAAGCCGGTGCCGCCTACGTCATTCGCCCCGACAGCGCGCTCCGCATAGGCCATATCTCGCACAACCCCGCCGAGATGCAAGCCGTCTACGATGAGGGCCGCAAGAAAGGAGAAGCCGTGATAGCCGACATCAAGGCTTTCCTGGAGAAAGAATGAATGGAAAAGGTATGAAGAATGGGCATAATGAGAAAGGTATGAGGAATGGGCATAATGGGCATAATGGGCATAATGGGCATAATGGGCACTATGGGTAAGCCTTCACAGCCATCATGCCCACCATGCCCATTGAGCCCATCATGCCCATCATGCCCATTGAGCCCATCGTGCCCATTGAGCCCATCGTGCCCATCAAATAACAATATTACTCACAATCATCACTAATATCACCAACAAAAAAAACATTCATCATGGAAAGCAACGAGTTTCTCCGTCAGGGCAAAAACTACCGTACGCTGAAAGCATTCCAAAAAGCAGAATGCATATATGATGTGACATACTACTTTGCCCATCAATTTCTTCAACCTGGCGACCGGACTATAGACCAAATGATTCAAGCAGCGCGGTCGGGGAAGCAGAATTTAGCAGAAGGAAACATTGATGGGGTGACATCTCGTGAAATGGAAATCAAACTAACCAACGTAAATAGAGCCTCGCTACACGAACTGCTTCTCGACTACGAGGACTATCTTCGTGTTAGAGGATTAGAACAATGGGGTAACGATGATCCCCGCTGCATTCAGGCAAGGAAATTCTGCATGAGCCATCTGGATTCCGCTATCTACCGGGAAAAAATCAAGACACGATCTGATGAGACCATTGCCAATATAGCCATCACACTCATTCATCAGTGCGACGTACTCATTCGTGGGCTCATCGAATGGATGAAACAAAACTTCAAGGAAAATGGTGGAATCAAAGAAGAAATGTATCGGGCACGAAAAGAATGGATGAATAAAAACAGATGAAAGCTTTATGGGCATAATGGGCTCAATGGGCATAATGGGCAAGCTTTCAAAGCCACCATGCCCATCACGCCCACCGTGCACATCGTGCCCATCAGGCCCACCATGCCCATCAGGCCCATCATGCCCATCATGCCCATCGTGCCCATCACGCCCACCATGCCCATCATGCCCACCATGCCCACCATGCCCACCATGCCCACCGTGCCCATCACGCCCATCACGCCCATCATGCCCATCATGCCCACCATGCCCATCGTGCCCATCACGCCCATCACGCCCACCGTGCCCACCATGCCCACCATGCCCATCATGCCCACCCCATCTGCCATTTTGTCATGTTTTTCTCAAATGGAATGGATTTTGCGCTCTTGGGGCAGAAAACAAAAATAAAGAAAGGAGAAAAACATGACATTCGACAAATTCACCATCAAAGCACAAGAGGCCGTGCAAGAAGCAGTGAGCACGGCCGAGCGCAATGGCCAACAAGCCATAGAGCCTGAGCACCTGCTCAAAGGCATATTGGTAAAAGGCAAAGACATCTGCAACTACATTTTCCAAAAACTGGGAGCCAACGCCGCACAAGTGGAAAAGGTGACCGACAGCGAAATCGCACACCTCACCCGCGTGCAAGGCGGAGAGCCCTATTTCAGCAGCACCACCAACACCGTGCTACAACGCACCCTCGACATCTCACAGAAAATGGGCGACGAGTTCGTGTCGATAGAGCCCATGCTCATCGCACTGCTCACCGTACAGTCTACCGCCAGCCGCATCCTGCGCGATGCCGGCGTCGGCGAGAACGACCTGCGCGCCGCCATCAACGAACTGCGTCAGGGCAGCAACGTGAGGTCGCAATCGGCCGAGGACAACTACCAGAGCCTGTCGAAATACGCCAAGAACCTGGTGGAGGCCGCCCGAGCCGGAAAACTCGACCCCGTGATTGGCCGCGACGATGAGATACGCCGGTTGCTGCAAATCCTCTCGCGCCGCACGAAGAACAACCCCGTGCTCATCGGTGAGCCCGGAACCGGAAAGACCGCCATCGTGGAGGGCCTGGCCGGACGTATCGTGCGCGGCGACGTGCCCGAGAACCTGAAAGACAAGCAAATCTACTCGCTCGACATGGGACAGCTCATCGCCGGTGCGAAATACAAAGGCGAGTTCGAGGAGCGACTGAAGAGCGTCATCAACGAGGTGGTGAAGAGCGACGGCAACATCATCCTCTTCATCGACGAGATACACACGCTCGTGGGGGCTGGGGCCAGCGAGGGCGCCATGGACGCCGCCAACATCCTCAAGCCTGCTCTCGCCCGTGGCGAACTGAGGGCCATCGGTGCCACCACACTCAACGAATACCAGAAATACTTCGAGAAAGACAAGGCACTGGAGCGACGCTTCCAGACCGTGATGGTGGACGAACCCGACGAGGCCAGCGCCATCAGTATCCTCCGCGGACTGAAAGAGCGCTACGAAAACCACCACAAGGTGCGTATCCAAGACGATGCCTGCATCGCCGCCGTGAAACTCTCGGAGCGATACATCAGCGACCGGTTCCTGCCCGACAAGGCCATCGACCTGATGGACGAGGCCGCCGCCAAACTGCGTATGGAGCGCGACTCCGTGCCCGAGGAACTCGACGAGATCACCCGCAAACTGAAACAGCTCGAGATAGAACGCGAGGCCATCAAGCGCGAGGACGACCAGCCCAAACTGGCACAACTCGACAAGGACATCGCCGAACTGCACGACCAAGAGGCCGCCTTCAAGGCCAAATGGGAAGGCGAGAAAGCCCTCGTAGACCGCATCCAGCAGAACAAGCAGCAGATGGAGCAGCTGAAGTTTGAGGCCGACAAGGCCGAGCGCGAGGGCAACTACGGCCGCGTGGCCGAGATACGCTACGGCAAACTGCAGGCCCTGGAGCAGGAAATTGAGAACACCATGAGCCAACTGAAGGAGACGCAAGGTGGCGACTCGATGGTGCGCGAGGAGGTGACGGCCGACGACATCGCCGAGGTGGTGAGCCGCTGGACAGGCATCCCCGTGACCAGGATGATGCAGAGCGAGCGCGAGAAACTGCTCCATCTGGAAGAGGAACTGCACAAGCGGGTCATCGGACAGGAGGAGGCCATCACTGCCGTGAGCGACGCCGTAAGGCGGTCGCGTGCCGGACTGCAAGACCCCAAGCGCCCCATCGCCTCGTTCATCTTCATGGGAACGACAGGCGTGGGCAAGACCGAACTGGCCAAGGCACTCGCCGAATACCTCTTCAACGACGAGAGTATGATGACGCGTATCGACATGAGCGAGTATATGGAGAAATACAGTGTGTCGCGCCTCATCGGTGCCCCTCCGGGATACGTGGGCTACGATGAGGGAGGCCAACTCACCGAGGCCGTTCGCCGCAAGCCCTACTCCGTGGTGCTCTTCGACGAAATAGAGAAAGCCCACCCCGATGTGTTCAACATCCTGCTGCAAGTGCTCGACGATGGCCGGCTCACCGACAACAAGGGCCGCACGGTGAACTTCAAGAACACCATCATCATCATG
The DNA here is from genome assembly GCA_900317305.1 of uncultured Prevotellaceae bacterium. Lineage (GTDB taxonomy): Bacteria > Bacteroidota > Bacteroidia > Bacteroidales > Bacteroidaceae > Prevotella. The sequence goes on from ONGG01000016.1 coordinate 8,695, forward strand.
ACATCGAACCTAGGCAGCCAGTACATCCAGTCGCAGTTCGAGAAACTCGACGACAGCAACCGCACCTCGCTCATCGAGGAGACCAAGGCGCAGGTGATGGAGATGCTGAAGAAGACCATCAGGCCCGAGTTCCTCAACCGTATCGACGAGACCATCATGTTCCTGCCGCTCACCAAGAGCGAGATAGCCGACGTGGTGTGCCTGCAAATCGACGCGGTGAAGAGGATGCTCGCCCCACAAGGGTTCGAGCTCGAGGTGACACCTCACGCCATCGACTACCTGGCCGAGATGGGCTACGACCCTGAGTTTGGCGCCCGCCCCGTGAAGCGTGCCATCCAGCGATACGTGCTCAACGACCTCTCACGCCGCATCCTGGCCGAGGAGGTGAGCCGCGACAAGCCCATCATCATCGACTCCTTCGGAAACGAGTTGGTGTTCAGGAACTAACGGCAAACCCACACGTCGCAAACAGCACCGCAAGGAGTAAAGACAGGGCTATCATCATGACTTTGGCCCAAGACAGCAACAAAATCCCCGTTCCAACGACATGGAACGGGGATTTTTTGTAAATTGCAGGGAAAAGGCATAATAGGGAAACTTCACAGCGCCTGTTACCAAAAAAGGAACCATCCGCAACTTTTTTGGGAAAAATTGATTGGGGAAACGAGGGAAATCACTATTTTTGCATTTAAAGGCTACATAATTGCCTGTTTAACTGAACATAAACTTCAACCAAACCTAATCAATCCAAGCTAATGTCAAAGACGATTACCTCAACACTTTCGTGCATCATCCTGATGCTCCTGATGTCGCTGGGCGTCCAAGCCCAACTGCCCCTCGGCATCGTCGCCCACCGTGAGCACGACTCACGCCCTGTGGACAACAGTCTCTTTGCACACCGAGAGGCCATGCAGCGCCAACTCATCGCTGGACTGCGAGGCGGACAGGTGCAGATTCCACGGAGCACCTTGCCATCCGGCCAGCGGAAGATAGCCACCACATCGGCGGGAGCAACCTTCCAAGGCACGCTGCTGGCCGACTTCTCCTGGCCTGCCAACAACCCCAAATACGGCATCTATGAGGTGACGAGCACATCGCCCGACCTCAACTGCATCTATCAGGACACCGAGGGCATCATGTATGCCGAATACGGAAGTGCCATCATCGGCACCACCTACTATATGGTCATCGGCTACGACTTCGGTGGCTATGGCACCATCTACGTGAAATATGTGTTCGACCTGGCGAAGATGAAGTGGGACGCGGCCAGTTCGGAAATCATCCCCAACCAAGACTACTGCTACCTGTCGTGGACCAACACACCCTACGACAAGGTCACCCAGCGCGCCTATGGCTATTTCTACACCTCCGACGGACAGTCGGTGGAGTTCTGCAAGATGGACTACACCACGCTCACCCGCACCAAGATTTCCACTCCCAACGTGCTGTTCATGGTGCTGGCCATCGACGAGGCCGACGGACAACTCTATGGCATCGACTCGAAGGGCGACCTCTACAAAATCAACAAGAGCAACGGACAGGAGACCCTCGTGGGCAACACGGGTCTCATACCGAGCAACTACCACCAGGCGGCAGCCATCGACAGCCGGCAGGGCAAGCTCTACTGGGCTTTCCTTGAAGAGGACCTCACCTCGGGAATAGCCGAGGTCGACATCCACAATGCCGATGCCTTCAAGTGCTTCGAGTTCGATAACACCGTGCAGTTTGGCGACCTCTACCTCACGGCCTCCGGGGTCGACGACTACGCGCCGAGCATGGTCGAGGACCTCAGCTGGACCTACAACGCCGACAACCCCAACCTGCTCGACCTGAGCTTCACCATGCCCGTACTCACCAACAATGCCATACAGCAGTTGGGCGACGACCTGAGGTATGTGGTGAAACTCAGCGACAGCGAGATAACCAGCGGAAAGGCCGCCCCTGGTGAGCACGTCACGATCACCGTCGACGGACTGCCCCTGAGCCAGTCGTTGCGACTCGGCGTCTGCGCCGCCAACAACGTGGGCGAGGGAGGCCAGTCGTATGTCGATGCCTGGGCAGGATTCGACACCCCCGCAGCCCCCAGCGATGCACACCTCGACGTCGATGCCGAGGGCAACGTGTCGCTCTCCTGGACTGCGAGCACCCAGGGCAAGCACGGTGGCTACGTGTGCCCCGGCAGCGTGCGCTACCATGTATACCTCGAGCCAGGCGATGAGCTGGTGGCCACCACCGACGCCACCACCTTCACCACCCACTACACCCCCGAAAACCTCAGATACCTCTACTTCGCCATCGATGCCTTCACCGACGACTTCCCCACCCCATCCGAGAAAACCTACTCGAACAAGGCCGCACTCGGCGAGCATATCACACCTGCCTACGAGGTGACCTTCGACGACATCGAGAAAATCGACACCTACTGGACCATCGTCGATGCCAACCACGATGCCAATACCTGGACATTCGAGGACGTATACAAACTGATGCGCATCCCCATGGGCTTGCGTGGCAACGACGACTGGATGCTCTCGCCTCCCCTCTACCTCGAGGCGGGCAAGCAATACACCGTGGAGTTCGACGCCAGCACGGCCTACGGTGGCAAAATGTGCATGGCCTATGGCCCCGTGAGCCAGACCAACCCATCACACTACACCCAGCTGCTGGGCACCACACCCATCGCGCCTGATGTGCCCACCACCTACTCCGCCCTGCTCACCGTAGAGCAGACAGGTGCCTACCGCATAGGACTGCAAGAGATGGCCTCCTCGGGCATCTACACCGAACTCTACCGCTTCAGCATCAGCGACGGTGTAGGATTCGACGCCCCTGCCGCTCCCACCGCCCTCACCGTGACAGCAGCCCCCGAGGGTGCGCTCGGAGCCACCATCAGTTTCACCACACCCACACAGACGCTCAACGGCGCTCCACTCACCCAACTCGACTGCGTGCAGATTTTCCGTGAGGGCACACTCATCGGCACTGTCGACCAAGACGTGGCCCCCGGACAGGCACTCTCATTCACCGACAACACCGTGACCGAGATGGGCTCCACCGCATACAGCGTGCGCGCAGTGAATGCCGCAGGCGTAGGAGCCACAGCCTCGGCCAACGTATACATCGGATTCGACGAGCCCGTCAATCCTGTCAGCGTAACGCTCTCCGACAACGGCAATGGCACCGTGACCATCAGTTGGCAGAACGCCACCATCGGCAAGCACGGCGGTTTTGTAGACGTGACCAAGGTGGAGAACAACCTATACAAGGTGGAGAACAACCAGCTCACCGGCAAGATCGTCTCGCTCACGGGCAAGAGCACGTATACCTACACCGCCAACATGGAAGGCGACCCCGCATGGTTCTATATCGGTGTCACTGCCAAAGGCGACAACACCGAGGTGAGCGAGGCCACCCTCGGACGACTCATCAAGGGCACACCCGCAGGCATCCCCATCGAGGAGTCGTTTGCCAACCAGCAAATCCACGATTCACGTTTCTGGTGGGGCACACCGCTCGAGGGCGCGGCCAACTGGGGACTCAGTTCCTCCAGTGCCGACGGCGACAGAGGCTCGATGATGTTCACCACGAAAACCGCCGGCGACAAGGCCGTCGTGGGAACCCGCAAGATCACGCTTCAGGGCAGCGTCGGAGCAAAACTCTACTTCAAATACTACAGCTCGCCTGCCAGCACCGGCAACCTCACCCTGCAGGTTGACCGCGGACAGCGGGGACTGATCGACGAGGTGGCCACCTACGATATGGCCACGGTGAATACCGAGGGAGGATGGCAACAAGCCTCTGTCGACCTGAGCAACTACGCCGCAGAGAAATACATCATCATCCGCTTCGTGGCCTCAGCACCCGACGCCGGTGTCTCGGTGGGATTCGACGACTTCCGACTGGGTGACTTCCTGGCCGAGGACCTGGAGATCGTGGCCGACGTGCCTCCCACCCTGCTTGCCGGACAGCATGCCGACATCAAAGTTGACGTGAGGAACCTGGGCACGCTCACCTCAAGCCAATACACCGTGCTCCTCACCCTCAATGGCAAGAAGTTGGGCGAGGTGTCCGACACGGGCCTCGAGGCCGGCGGCAGCAAGGAGTTTGTGTTTGGCTTCGACCCCGACATCACCATGAAGGGCGAGATGCCTCTGACCGCACAACTCGACTATGCGGCCGACCAGCAATCCAACAACAACAGCGTGACGAAGAGCATCATCGTGGGCAACTACCCCACCACCGCCATCAACGACCTGGCAGCAGCGGAGAGCGGTCCCAACCTGCACCTCAGTTGGACCAATCCACAAGAGCAGGTGAGAGCCATCCTCACCACCACCGACGACTTTGAGGGCTATGAGCCATGGCTCACCGAGTTTGAGCCTTGGACCTGCATCGACGACGACGGCGGACTGACGGGTGCCATCTTCAGCGGGGCCAGCTATCCCAAGCAAGGCACGGCCTTCTCATTCATCATCTTCAACCCCAACAACATCACCGGAAAGGCCACCCAGCAGATACCCCAGCTCACCCCGAGGTCGGGCAACCAATATGCCACAGCCATCTACAGCGTAGACCCCACCACCAACTATGTGCTCGGTCAGGACAACTGGCTCATCTCGCCCCTGCTTCCCGGCATCCCGCAGACCATCACCCTCTACGTGAAGACCATGAACACCTCCTACCCCAACGCACAGGTTGAGATGTGGTACTCCACCACAGGCACCACTCAGGATTGCTTCAACAAGATCGGAGAGACCTTCCTCGTCAGCGACGTGAACGAATGGACCAAGATACAGGTGACACTGCCGATGGGCACCACTCACTTCGCCCTCCGCGACATCACCTCAGACGAGGACGCATTCATGCTGATGGTCGACGACGCCACCTTCACCTCACTCGGCGAAAACAACATGGAGATCTGCGGCTACAATGTGTATGTGGACGGCAATCTCCACACCACCATCGACGGACAGCGCACAGCCTGCGACATCGGTCCGCTTGACGACGGACTGCACCAAGTACAGATGACAGTGCGGTATGGCGAGGGACTTGAGTCGGAACTGAGCAACGTGGCCTCCGCATCGACCGCCATCAAGGCCATCTCCGTGGCCGATGCCGACCGTCAGGAGGTGACCGTCTACAGCACCGGCGGGGCCATCGTGGCCGAGGGCCTGCATGCCACCAGACATCTACCCAAGGGCATCTACATCGTAAAGGTGAAGACCAGCGGCGAGGTGCTGAAAATGGAAAAATAAACAAAAACTAAGATACGGCTAACTTGGTGAGAGCCTGTCAGGACGCGACTGAAAAGGCATGTCCGACAGGCCTCACCCCAAAACATCAAAGACATGAAAAAGACAGAAAAGAGTTTTTGGGTAGTGATACTGACCGCAGCAACCCTCACAGGCTGTGGGTCGATGGGTAACATCTACAATGTGGGCAGTACGGTAGGTGCCGTCACGGGCGTGGGCAGCACCATCGGCAGCATAGCAGGGGCCTCAGGCACCGTGGGCAGCGTGCTGAGAACTGCCGGAGCGGTGGGCAGCGTGATAGGTGTCGCCAGTACAGTAGGCCGTGCGGTAAGCACCTCGCCTTCATCAGGAAATGCCGGGACTACCGCTTCGTCAGGAAATACGGGGACTACTTCAAGCACGACAAGTTCTTCCTCAACCACCAGTTCCTCAAGTACAGCCAAAGCCAACAGTTCTTCCAACACCACCAAAGCCAACAGCTCTTCTGGAAACTCTGGTTTCTCCATCAGCAGCGCACCTTCCTCCACATCGACCACAACCTCGCCCCAGCACAACATGGAACTGTGGTATGGTGGCCGGCAGGTGGGATTCATCCAGCCCGACGGCACCGTCTACATCCAAGGCCGACAGGTGGGAACAGCCCGGCAGAATGGCGAGATCTACGTCAGTGGGCGCAACGCCGGACAAATCAACCAGAATGGCGACATCTACAAAAGCGGCAGGAAAATAGGCAACGTCAACTCGAATGGCGAGGTATACGAGAATGGAAGGAAAATCGGCGAGGTGCGCTCCAACGGCGACATCTACAAAGACGGGCGCAATATCGGTACGGTGAGATATATGGCCAACCGCAAATGGGCTGCCATCATCTATTTCTTCGATTTCTTCAGCTTCTAGACATGAGCCATTTCACCTGTTCTCCTACCAAGTGAAATAGCCGTTCTCGGAGGTGCGCAGATAAGGGAGAATCTCCTCGTAGCGTAGGCGGAAGGGCGCACCGGTGTAGTTCATTGCCGGACCGATGACCACCACCCATCCATCCACGAAGCCGGCATTCACTGGCACCAGGTCGTAGGGGCTTTCGGCATCAAGGGGCAGCTCACCGTGGTATTTCCACATCAGCCGGCAGATATCGAGGGTGTCGCACTTGAAAATCTCATTCAGTTTGATACGGTGACCATCGCGCTTGCTGAATGAGGCACAGTCGGCCCACCGCCACTTCTCCGTACCAGTGTCGGTGACCATGGCCTCGAAGGTGACACATCCCTCGTCCTCGTATGCCCGCTCCACCTCCACCGAGCGCTTGAACGTCTGCCGCGAGGCCAGAAAACTGTCGCACGACTCCTGCAACTGTGAGGCGAAAGGCGCATTTCTCTTGTATTCGATATCGAGCACGTCGGCTATCCAGCGAAGCACATGCTCCACCACGGCCTTGTCGCCTCCGGTGGGGAACTCCACAGAGGCGCTCCATTCCGCCTTGTTCAACGTCATGGTGTGCGTAGTGAGGAACGACTGCGCGCAGGCACCGCCCACACACGTCACCATCAAGAGGAATACCACCGCCAGACGGGCGGCAAAAAGCCATGCTTCCTGTTTCATTTGTGCAAAATTAGCAAAAAAACACCCATTCAGCAAACGAAGAGCCGATAATTTGGCAAATCCGAATTATTATTGTAATTTTGCCCTGATGATCATCATCCGCAACAAATACCTGCCATCACGCGGCTACACGGCCATCAACCTCTTCGGGTTGCTCTTCTGTCACCACGACACCCTCGTCACGCCGCGGCTCATCAACCACGAGCGCATCCACACGGCACAACTCCTAGAGATGGGCATCGTGTTTTTCTATATATGGTACTTTGTGGAGTGGTTGGTGAAACTGCCCACCCCCGGCAGGGCCTACTACCGCATCTCGTTTGAGCGCGAGGCCTACCTGCACGAGCACGACCTCGACTACCTGAAGCACCGCAAGATGTACTCGTGGTGGAAATACCTGAGGAAGAAACATTAACTCTATAACTACAATGGAAGAAAAAGACATCATCCAGTTGCCCGAGAACGCGTTCCGGGAGCTGAAAGAGGGCGAGAGCTACAAGCCCGTGATGAACCCCAACCGTTCTTATCCCGAAGTGAATGCCTGGTCGGTGACTTTGGGCATCATCATGGCCATGCTGTTCTCGGCCGCCGCTGCCTATCTCGGTCTGAAGGTGGGCCAGGTGTTCGAGGCTGCCATCCCCATCGCCATCATCGCAGTGGGTGCCTCGACGGCTGCCAAGCGCAAGAACGCCCTTGGCGAGAACGTCATCATCCAGAGCATCGGCGCCTGTTCGGGAGCCGTGGTGGCCGGTGCCATCTTCACCCTGCCAGCCATCTATATCCTCCAGGCCAAGTATCCCGACGACCCTGAGATGACCGCCTCGTTCTACAAGGTATTCCTCTCGTCGCTTCTGGGTGGCATCATCGGCATCCTGTTCCTCATTCCCTTCCGCAAGTATTTCGTCAAGGAGATGCACGGCAAGTATCCCTTCCCCGAAGCCACCGCCACCACCCAGGTGCTGGTGAGCGGCGCCAAGGGCGGCAACCAGGCCAAGCCGCTGCTCATGGCCGGACTGGTGGGCGGTCTCTACGATTTCGTGGTGGCCACCTTCGGTTGGTGGAACGAGAACTGCACGAGCCGCATTCTGGGCATCGGTGAGCAACTGGCCGACAAGGCCAAACTGGTGTTCAAGGTGAACACCGGAGCCGCCGTGATGGGCCTTGGCTATATCGTGGGACTGAAATATGCCTTCATCATCTGCCTCGGTTCGCTGGCCGTGTGGTGGCTCATCGTGCCCTGCATCGCTCTCTTCTATGGCGACCAGGTGCTCAACGCCTGGGACCCCTCCATCAATGTGCCCGTGAGTGAGATGAGTCCGGAGATGATTTTCAAGAGCTACGGCAAGAGCATCGGCATCGGCGGCATCGCCATGGCCGGCATCATCGGCATCATCCGTTCGTGGGGCATCATCAAGAGCGCCGTGTCGCTGGCCGCCAAGGAAATGAAGGGCAAGGGCGGCAGCATCGAGGAAGTGGAGCGCACCAGCCGCGACATCTCCTTCAAGGTCATCGCCATCGGCAGCATCGTCACTATCCTCATCACCTTCGTCTTCTTCTGGCTTGGCGTGATGAAGGGCAACCTGCTCTTCGCCGTGATGGGCATCCTGCTCGTGACGGTCATCGCCTTCCTCTTCACCACTGTGGCCGCCAATGCCATCGCCATCGTGGGCAGCAACCCGGTGTCGGGCATGACGCTCATGACACTCATCCTGGCATCGGTGGTGATGGTGGCCGTGGGCCTGAAAGGCACTGCCGGTATGGTGGCCGCCCTCATTATGGGAGGCGTGGTGTGCACCGCCCTCTCAATGGCCGGCGCATTCATCACCGACCTGAAGGTGGGCTACTGGCTGGGCACTACTCCCAAGAAGCAGGAGACATGGAAATTCCTCGGCACGCTGGTGTCGGCCGCTACCGTGGGTGGCGTGATGATCCTGCTCAACGAAACCTACGGATTCGCCAGCGGCAACCTGGCTGCTCCCCAGGCCAATGCCATGGCCGCCGTCATCGACCCACTGATGAATGGTGTGGGTGCGCCCTGGCTGCTCTATGCCATCGGTGCCGTCATCGCCATCATCCTCACGGTATGCAAGATTCCAGCCCTGGCCTTCGCCCTGGGCATGTTCATCCCCATCGAACTCAACACCCCGCTGCTCATAGGTGGCGCCATCAACTGGTTTGTGACCACACGCAGCAAGGACAAGGCCGTGAACGAGGCCCGTGGCGAGAAGGGCACGCTGATAGCCAGCGGCTTCATCGCCGGAGGTGCCCTGATGGGTGTGGTGAGCGCCATCCTGCGTTTCGCCGGTCTCAACTTCATCAACGAGGCATGGCTCGACAACCATCTCTCCGAGGTCTACTCCCTGATGGCCTACATCCTGCTTATCCTCTTCTTCGTTTGGGCTACGAAGGTGAAGAAGAGTTGAGGTTTGAGATTTATCATGCTTTGCACGATGTTTGAGAAAAAAAAATGTGTATCGGGATGCCGGTACACATTCTTTTTTGGGGGAAAATAATTATTTGAAGTTTCGCATTCGCTCAACTTTTTGTAGTTCAAGAGTTACAGGAGTTCAGACAATAGCCCGATTTCACCTCATCATGTTCAACGGTGGTGAGTTGGAGTAATGTCTGAACTCCTGAACTCCTGAACTTCTGAACTCCTCTCAACTTGCTAAAGTTGAGTAATTGTCTTGATGAGATGGCCTGAGCTACGATATCGCCTCCATACTGGGCACATAGCTTTTCTGGATGGCTACGGCAATGGCCGTGGCCACTTCCATGTCGCTCAGTCCCACGTTGCGCCCGAAGTCGTAGAGCATGTTGAGCTCCTCGTTCGAGATAGCCTTGTCCGACAGCACAATCAGTATCATGTAGTCGAGCATGTCCTCACGCATGCCGGGATTCACCTTGAGAATATTCTCCACCGAATCGTTGAAGGTCTTCACGATATCGCCAGCCATCACCTCCTCGACAAATTTCCGTGGGAAGATCTTCAGGTCGGCCAGGTTCTCGATGATGGCATGGTATTCTTCCAGGTTGAGGGCCTTGTCGATATTGGCCACGAGGATTCCTGCCGAGACAATGAACCGTGCCATGAACTCGTCGAGCTCGCTGTTGCCCACCTTGAGCAGGATGGAGATGAGCTCTTCCATCCCATCGTTGAGTTCCTTCTGCGTGGTCATCGTAGAGAAGAGGTTGAGTGCCTGCACACGAATGGGGTTAACGGGATGGGTAGCACGGCTGATGCCCTTGTCCTTGAGGAAGTAGTTGAGCCGGCGGTTGTTGTCGGCGATCAGTGCATCGAGGCTCACGTTCATCTTCACCAGGTCAAGGCCCGAGGCGAGTTTGAAGAATGCCGTGACACACACGCCCAGGTCGTCGGTGGCCATATACCCGTAGCGGTCGGCCACCAGTTCGGCCAACTGCTCGTGCAGACGGATTTTGTATTGCAACGCGACGGGCACTGCCGCCTCTGGAGGAAACACGAAGCGCACGAGACGTGTGAGCCGTGTGTCCTTGTTGATGAGATGTCCCAGCTCGTGTCCGATGACGAAGCGCAGCTCATCCTCTGTCATCAAATCGAAGAGTGCGGAGTTGACATTCACGATATTAGGCTCGCCCTCGTCTTCCGCTGCCACCGAGAAGGCGTTCACCGACGAGTCGCCAGTGATATAGAAATCGACGGGCTCTTCGAAATGCAGTTTGTCTTTCACCTCATGGCACAGTCGGTAGAAGTCGGGCAGCAGGTCTTGCTGCACTTTCAGACTGTGTCCCTCCATACTGCTTCGCCAGTAGGTATCGGTGCCCGAGGTCTTGATTTTCTTGAGCACGGCCTCTACCACCGCCCCTTGGAGGGCGTTGTAGATCTGCTTGCTGAGTTGTTTCTCCAGGGCAATGGATGGTTTCAGGTGTTTCCTGCCCTTTTTTGCTTTTGGCTTGTTCTCCATGATGATTAAGGATTGATTAAAAAGGTTTTCAAGGGAAGCCGAACGACGGTAGGCGCCGTTCAGCCTTCCCCATGCTATCTCAGGGTATTGGTTTTCCCCGTTGTCTTGTTAGTGCCCTTGTATTTGGTCTGGTGGCGCTCATTGTGCTTGAACTGCGGCAACTTGGTCTTGGGATACTCCATGACGATGGGGTGACGGGCCTCCGGACCGCTCATCCACCTTGCCACACCGTCTATCCAATGGGCGCTGGCCTCGAATGTGGGATGGATGCCATCGGCAAACCGCTGCAGTTTCAGGTGGTAACTGTCGTAGAACCTGTCGGCCCCCACATTCTCGCGAATCATGTTCACGATGCCGGGGTCTTTGGCTACGGCCTTCAAGCTGATGGGACCAATCCAGATAAAGGGGATGTTGCCTATCTCGCGCATAATTTCTCTCACGGCCTCACCCCGCGCAGCGATATCGTGATACCCCAAGTCGTTGGTTCCCAACGAGATGATGATGAACGTGGGATTCACTTTCTTGATGAGCCGGGGCAACTCGGTGGTATAGGCCCAGCACTTCACCGTAGCGCCATACCACACCGAGGAGAAGATGGTGTATCCGTTCTGGTACGCATAGTCGGCAAAACGGCGCGACACCCCATCCAGGGTGGAGTCGCCAATGATAAGGACACGATGGCGGCAAGTATCGGTTTCAACCGTAGTCTCGATGTTGTCTACGGGTTCGCCTGCCAGCACCTTGTCGACCACGAAGTCGAGGCTGTCGATCGACTGTGCCCATGCGGCGAGCGTGATGCTGAAAACAGACAGGATTACAAAAATCTTTTTTCTCATATCAATCGTTTTTGATGAGGCCACGCGACGTGGCCGTGGTTATTGTTATTCGTGGTGGCCATGCCGCTCATACTCCCACAGCTCGATGCTGTTGATGATGTTCTGCCAGAGGATGTAGCATCCTGGTCCCACCGAGGAAAGGGGGTTGAGATAGGTATAGGCTATCCAAATGGCGAAGGCCGTATTTTTCTGTCCGAGCGCCTGTCCGGCCTCCTGGGTGCGATGGAAAAAATGTCCCACATACCTTCCAACGGCGAACTGAAGGAGACAGACCATGAGTGCGGAGAGGGCGATGACCACGATAAAGGCCACCGACGACTCGGCATGCACGATGTTCTTCACCGTGGTGCCCGTGACGATGGTGAGCGAGCACCCCCAGAGGTAGAACGACAGGTCTTTGATGCTGATGATGCGCTGGTGCAGGCGGTGCATGAAATGCTTCACGATATAGGCCAGCACCATGGGCACGAGGAGCACGAGGCACACCTTGTAGAGGATGATGAAGAACGCCGTCCAGAATCCCATGTCGACGGAGGGGTCGATGAGTGGGAAGCACACCGGTACGAGGAGGGCGGTGAGGAAATTGGAGAGAAACGTATAGGTGGTCATCTCCTCCAGGTTTCCTCCCAGTTTGGCCGTCACCACGGCAGCGGCCGCCGCGCACGGACCGATTATGCAGGTGAGCAGCGCCTCGAGCAGAATGAGGTTGTCGCCCTTGATGTGGAAGATGAGCACGGCGCTCACCACCATTACGACGAAGGCCACCTGGAACACACCCACCCAGAGATGCCACCCCACGGGCCGGAGCTTGTGGAAATCGACCTTGCAGAAGGTGACGAAGAGGATGAGGAACATGAACATGGGGAAGATGGCATCGATGATGGGCTCGCAGAACTCTCCCGCCTCGTCGAGCTGGGGCGTGAAGGCGAACACCAGGTAGATGAGCGTTCCGGTGAGCATCGCCACCGGCAATGTCCATTCCTTGAGAAATCTCAGCAGTCGTGCCTCTTGTTCGCCTACGCTCATACTTTGATGCTTACTTCACCAGTATAATACCTCCCATGGGTTGGAGCGTGACCTTGGCACGTCCCTTCTTGTCGACCTTCAGCTGGCGGAGCTCAGCCTCGGCGATGGCGTTCTCGGCCTTCGAGGCCTGACGGTCGGTGTAGTAACGCACGGTCTGAGCGGCAAACATCGGCAGGTCGAGGGTGAGGGTGATGGGCTGGTCGGTGCCGTTGATGCCCGCCACATACCAGTCGTTGCCATGCCGGCGTGCCAGGATGGCATAGCGTGTGGGATAGCCGTCTACAAAACGCGTCTCGTCCCAGGTGGTGGGCAGGGCGCGCAGGAAGTCGAGCTCGAACTGTGGCAGTTCGTTGAGGTTGTTGGGCTGCATGGCCACGCAGTTGACGGCGGTCTGCAGCACGATGCCCGTGGCCATCTCGAACGTGTCGGAAGAGCGGCGGTAGTTGCGGCTCTTGTTGTCGCGGCTCATGCGCCGGTTCATGATGATGCCTCCCCAGTCGAAGGCGCCCATGGCATTGCGTGAGAAGGGGTGCATGGTGAGTTCGAATCCCTCCTTGTCGCAATGGTGCTGCGAGAACATGAGGTTCTCGGATGCCAGGGCGGCCTCGCTCGCCACATAGTTGGGATACATGCGCTCCCATCCACGGGGCATGGTGCAGCCGTGGAACACCACTTGCAGACCATACCGGTTGGCATCGCTGAGGATGTCCTCGTAGAGGCGCATCGTCTCCTGCTTGTCGCTGCCGAAGAAGTCGACCTTGATGCCGGCCACGCCGATGCTCTTGAGCCATCGCATCTCGCGCTCACGGGCAAAGGATGTCGACATGCAGTCGCGTGGTGTCTGCGGCGCGTCGTTCCAGAATCCGTTGGAGTTGTACCACAGCATGAGCCTCACGCCCCGCTGCTGGGCATACCGCGAGAGTTCGGCCATCCGCTCACGCCCGATGTTCTTGTCCCACCAGTTGTCGACGAGGCAGAACTCGAAACCCATGGCCGAGGCCAGGTCGATGAACCGCACCTGATCGTCGTAGTTGATCGACTCGTCTTGCCAGATGAGCCAACTCCAGGTGTAGCGGCCCGACTGGAAAGGTTGGGTAGCCTCGTAGAGCGGGTCTACCACATCGTACATCACCGTGGTCTCCACAATGGGTTTCAGTGTGGTGCCCAGGGTGATGGTGCGCCAAGGCGTGCTGCCGGGGAGGGGGATGCCTGCAAACTCGCTGCCGACGCCGTTGAACTCTCCTTTCTCGGGGAAGGCGATGGTATAGCCCTTCGCAGGGTCGTAGTCGCTCAGGCGTGAGCCACAGTAGGCGCTCGACACGCCGGTCTCGCCCACGAGCGCCCAACCATCATCGCCGAGGCGGAAGAGGCAGGGGAAGGTGTAGCCCAGGCCGAACTTCGACTTGGTAGCCATGGGCATGTCGGCCTCATAATCCTCCTCATAGGAGGGCTTGGTGCGCTCCCATCCTGTCTTGGGTCCTATCTGCGGACAGAGGAAAGTGGTGGTGCCGTCGGCGAAGCGGAAAGCGGTGGCCTCGTTATAGATAAGGGCGCACTTGGGATTGTCGTTCTTCTGCCGGGGAATGGTGTAGCGGAAGGCTATGTCGTTGTCCGACACGAGGAAGGTGGCCGTCATGCGCTGTCCGTTGGCATTCACGAAGTCCACGTCCATGCTGTTCGCCACATAATGGATGTTGGAGACCTTGGCCTGCTGCATGGTGTAGGTCTTCTCCACCTTGTCGTTACGGCTGCCGGTGATTTTGAGGCCGGTGGTGAAGTCACCGATGTCGGCTTTCAGACCGAGGGCCGAAGGCAGCACCATCAGTTTTCCGCCATAGGTCACTTGGTAGCGGGCATGGCCATCGTCGGCTTTCACCTCTACCACCAGCCTGCCGTCGGGCGAGGCTACGGTGCAAGAAGCGTCGTTGGCATGGCCCATGGCTTGCACAAAAGCCACCATTGCCATTGTCATCAATAAAATCGTCTTTCTCATATATGTACTTTATCTTTTAAAAATCAAGCCAAATGCCGGCGGTATTCGATACGGCCCATACTCGTGAAACAGGTGGCATGGCTCATCTGGCGCCACTCCGTCTCGAGTTTGAATAGGCGATTTGTTTTTTTATTCGATTAGGCGACAAAGTTACGATTAAGCGATAGAAAAAACAAATTAATTCGACCTTTTCTTTCCAAGTAGCGGATTGGGGCGACGTACAGGATGCAAAAAAACGGTGGCGTCGTTTCGACGTCACCGCTGTGGTATCTTGATGAAGAGGCAATCAGATGAGATTGTCTTTCTCAATGTCCTTGAAATACTTGTAGGTGCCCACCTTCAGTTCGTCGGTGGCAGCCTCGTCGCACACGATGATGCCATGCTGGTGCATCTGCAGCGCGCTGATGGTCCACATGTGGTTCACGCTTCCCTCAACGGCAGCCTGCAAGGCACGGGCCTTGTGGTGACCATTGACCAGAATCATCACCTCGCGGGCATCCATCACGGTGCCTACACCCACGGTGAGGGCCAGTTTGGGCACTTTGTTGATGTCGTTGTCGAAGAAACGCGAGTTGGCGATGATGGTATCGGTGGTGAGGGTCTTCACACGGGTGCGGGAAGACAGCGACGAGCCAGGCTCGTTGAATGCGATATGTCCGTCGGGACCGATGCCGCCGAGGAAGAGGTCGATGCCGCCGGCCTCCTTGATCATCTCCTCGTAATGGGCGCACTCTGCGGCCAGGTCCTTGGCATTGCCATTGAGGATATGGATATTCTCTTTCGGGCAGTCGATGTGGTCGAAAAGATTGCGTGCCATGAATGAGTGGTAGCTCTCGGGATGGTCTTCGGGCAAGTTCACATACTCGTCCATGTTGAAGGTGAGCACGTTCTTGAACGACACCCTACCCTCTTTGTTGGCTTTCACCAGTTCGGCATACATACCTTCGGGCGAGGAACCGGTGGGAAGTCCGAGTACGAAGGGTTTCTCTGCTGTGGGATTGGCCTCGTTGATGCGCTTGATCACATGCTCGGCAGCCCACTTCGACATTTTCTGATAGTCGCTTTCGATGATTAATCTCATATTACTTTTGTTTAAAATGTTTCTTTTCGCTGCAAAAATATATATTTTTCGACAAAATGTTCAAAAAGAGAAGAAAAAAAATACAAAAAAGAAGAATCGCACCTTATAGATAATGAGTTAATCCGCCTTTCAAACCCGCATCGCCACAACCAACAAAAAAAGTCCTCGACGTCGCGTCGGGGACTTTCATTCTTGAATGTTTCAGCAGTTTGTCTTATGTAGTTATCTTTCTGAAAATCGTTTTAACGAGTGCAAAGTTAATCAAAAATTGATTTAAATCAAAAAAAGGTGCATCTTTAGGGTCGAAAATCAACGTAAACGTTTTCGTTGGAACGTTGGCAAAGGCGTTTTGCAAACGGCACTGCCCTACCGGCCGCGAATCCAAACATACAAAAACTTTTCACCCCGTCAATAGAAATAAGGTGAAAGATTGTGCCGTTTATGGAAAAATTTGTATTTTTGCACGATAATAGGCAGCAGAAATTGGTGCTTCATGCGCCCCTCACCCCACCCTGCCCATGTCAACACACATGCTATGAAAGAATTTGTGATATCCGAGGCGCAAGCCGAAACCGCCGTTCTCGTTGGTTTGATCACCAAAGACCAAGACGAGGCCAAGACCAAAGAGTATCTCGACGAGCTGGAATTCCTCGCCGACACTGCCGGTGCCGTCACCGTGAAACGCTTCACACAGCGGATGAACGGTCCGTCGTCGGTGACCTATGTGGGCAAAGGCAAACTCGAGGAGATACGCGACTACATCAAGGCCGAGGAGGATGCCGACCGCGTGGTGGGCATGGTGATTTTCGACGACGAGCTCTCGGCCAAGCAGCTGCGCAACATCGAGCAGGTGCTGCAAGTGAAAATCCTCGACCGCACCTCTCTCATCCTCGACATCTTCGCCATGAGGGCGCAGACCGCCAACGCCAAGACCCAGGTGGAACTGGCGCAATACCGTTATATGCTGCCCCGTCTGCAAAGGCTGTGGACCCACCTGGAACGCCAGGGAGGCGGCTCGGGCTCGGGCGGTGGCAAAGGCTCGGTGGGACTGAGAGGTCCTGGTGAGACCCAACTCGAGATGGACCGCCGCATCATCCTGCAACGCATGACGCTCCTGAAACAGCGGCTTGCCGAAATCGACAAGCAGAAATCGACACAGCGCAAGAACCGCGGAAGACTCATCCGCGTGGCCCTCGTGGGATACACCAACGTGGGGAAGTCGACCATCATGAACCTGCTCTCCAAGAGCGAGGTGTTCGCGGAGAACAAGCTCTTCGCCACCCTCGACACCACCGTGCGCAAGGTGGTGGTGGAGAACCTGCCCTTCCTCCTGGCCGACACCGTGGGATTCATCCGCAAATTGCCCACCGACCTGGTCGACTCGTTCAAGTCGACCCTCGACGAAACCCGTGAGGCCGACCTGCTCATCCACGTGGTCGACATCTCGCACCCCGACTTCGAGGAGCAGATCAGCGTGGTGGAGCGGACCCTCGGCGAACTGGGCTGCTCGGAGAAGCCGATGATGATCGTATTCAACAAAATCGACGCCTACCACTGGGTGGACAAGGAGCCCGACGACCTGACTCCCCCCACGAAGGAGAACGTGACACTCGACGAACTGCGCCGCACCTGGATGGCCAAGCTCAACGACAACTGCATCTTCATCTCCGCCCGCGAGCACATCAACATCGACGAGTTGCGGTCGGTGCTTTACCGCAAGGTGCGCGAACTGCACGTGCAGAAATATCCCTACAACGACTTCCTTTATCCGGAGACAGAGACTGAATCAGAAGAATAACAAAGCCTAAAACATAATAAGAATGGAATACAGACAACTTACACAAGAGGAGATTGCCTTGCTCGAAGAACGTGGATGCAAGGCCGAAGATTGGGACCTCGTGACCGTGGCCCCTGGGTTTACCGCCAACTATATCCGCAACACCTCGTTCTATGGTGAGATACGCCTGGGCGTGTTCGAGAAAGAGATTGAGGTAAGCAAAGGTTTCGTGAAGCACTGTGGCATCAAGAGCACCACGCTGCGCAACGTGACCATGGGCGACAACTGCTTGATAGAGAACATCGGCAACTTCATCAACAACTACACTCTGGGCGACGAGTGCTACATCAGCAACGTGAACACCATCGAGACCACCGAGGGCGCTACCTTCGGCGAGGGCAACCTCATCTCCGTGCTCAACGAGGTGGGCGACGGCAACGTGATGCTCTTCGACGGACTCACCAGCCAGTTGGCCGCATTCATGGTGAAGCACTACCGCGACAAGGAACTGATGAAGCAGATCTTCACCCTCATCCGCAAGGAAGTGGAGGCCAGCGTGCCCGAGCGGGGCACCATCGGCAACAACGTGAAGATTATCAATACCGGCGAGATCACCAATACCCATATCAACGACGACTGCGAGATCAGCGGTGCCTGCCGACTGAGCGACTGCTCCATCAAGAGCATCCCCGAGGCCAACGTGTATATCGGGTCGGGAGTGATCTGCGAGAACTCCATCATCTACGACGGCAGTTCGATCCTGAACAGTGTGAAACTGGAGAACTGCTTCGTGGGCGAGGCCTGCAAGATCACCAACGGGTTCGCCGCAGAGAACAGCATCTTCTTCGCCAACAGCTTCATGTCGAACGGTGAGGCCTGCGCCGCCTTCTGCGGTCCGTTCTCGGCCAGCCACCACAAGAGCTCGCTGCTCATCGGAGGAATGTTCTCGTTCTACAACGCCGGGTCGGCCACCAACTTCAGCAACCATGCCTACAAGATGGGGCCCATGCACTATGGCACGCTCGAGCGAGGCGTGAAGACCGCCAGCGGTGCCTATATCCTCATGCCCGCACACATCGGCACCTTCTCGGTGTGCTTCGGCAAACTGATGTACCACCCCGACACCCGCAACCTGCCCTTCTCCTACCTCATCGCCTACAGCGACACGATGTACCTGAACCCCGCACGCAACCTCACCACCGTGGGACTCTACCGCGACATCCGCAAATGGCCGAAACGCGACAAGCGGCCACGCAACGGACAGAAGAGCATCGTGAACTTCGACTGGCTCAGCCCGTTCTCCGCAGGCGAGATACTCGAGGGAAAGAAAGTGCTCGAGAACCTCAGGGCAGCCTCTGGCGACAAAGTGTCGAACTACAACTACCATGAATACGTGATCAAGGCCAACCACCTGCGTCTGGGCATCCAACTCTACGACATGGCCCTGCACATCTATATGGGTGCCGTGCTCAAGCGTCACAAACTCGAACTGCCGAAGAGTCCGGTGGGCACCGGCAAGTGGAGCGACCTCTCCGGACTGCTGCTGCCCGAGACCGAGGAATACCGCCTCATCGACGATATCAAGAACGGCACCATCATCGACATCTACGACATCCTTGACCGCTTCGAGGAGATACACCGAAACTACTCCGAGTACCGTTGGACCTGGACCTACCGCATGATTCTCGACTACTATGGACTGGAGACGCTCACCGAGGACGATGCGAAGCGCATCCACCAGGACTATGTGAGCGCACGCCGGAAGTGGATAGCCGAGATACAGAAAGACGCCGAGAAGGAGTACACCCTCGGCGACGTGGACAAGGAAGTGCTCGACAACTTCATCACCCAACTGCAAGGCGAGATGGAATTCGAGAACGACATGAAAATAGAAGAATAAACCGAACACATTGACATGGATATGAGAACAAGACTTTGCACACTGGTCATGGCCTGCATGGCGGCTCTCTCGCTGCAGGCCAGGGACTACCACTACACCACCGTGCCTGGCGACCTGACACAGACACGCATCTACAAACTCGACAACGGACTCACCGTATACCTCTCCGTAAACAAGGAGAAGCCGCGCCTGCAGGCCAACATCGCCGTGAGAACCGGCTCGCGCAACGACCCCGCCGAGACCACCGGACTGGCCCACTACCTGGAGCACCTGATGTTCAAGGGCACCAAGCAGTTTGGCGTGACCGACCCCGTGGCCGAGGCACCCTACCTCGATGAGATAGAGGCCCGCTATGAGAAATACCGCAAACTCACCGACCCCGCCGAGCGCAAGCAGGCCTACCACGAGATTGACAGCGTGTCGCAAATCGCCGCCCAGTATTTCATCCCCAACGAGTACGACAAACTGATGTCGGCCATCGGCAGCGAAGGCACCAATGCCTACACCAGCAACGACGTGACCTGCTATGTGGAGAACATCCCCTCGAACGAGATCGAGAACTGGGCCCGCGTGCAGGCCGACCGCTTCCAGAACATGGTAATCCGTGGATTCCACACCGAGCTTGAGGCCGTATACGAGGAGAAGAACATCGGCATGGCCCAAGACCAGCGCAAGATGTGGGAGGCCATCTACGCCAAACTGTTCCCCACCCACCCCTATGGCACACAGACCACCATCGGCACACAGGAGCACCTGAAGAACCCGTCGATCACCAACATCAAGAACTATTTCCGCAACTACTACGCACCCAACAACGTGGCTGTATGCATGGCAGGTGACTTCGACCCCGACGAGGTGATCGCCATCATCGACAAATACTTCGGCGGATGGAAGCCCAATAACAACCTGAACGTGCCAAAGTTCGCACCTCTGGCACCCATCACCACGCCGCAAGACACCTCCGTGGTGGGCAAGGAGGCCGAATACCTGATGTTGGGATGGCGGTTCGCCAAGGCCAACTCCGGCCAGAGCGACACGCTCAATATCATCAGCAGCCTGCTGGCCAACGGCAAGTGCGGACTCTTCGAGGTCGACCTCGAGCAGAAAATGAAACTGATGGGGGCCGGCGCCATGACCGATGAGATGGCCGACTACACCCCATTCATCCTTTATGGCTACCCGAAAGACAACCAGACCCTCGACGAGGTGCGCCAACTGCTGCTCGAGGAGATGGCCAAACTCAAGCGCGGCGAGTTCAGCGACGACCTCATCCCCGCCGTGGTGAGCAACGCCAAACTCAATTTCTTCAAGTCGATACAAGACAACCGCAACAGGGCCAGCCTCATGGTCGACGCGTTCATCAACGAGCAGCCTTGGGAAGACGTGGCCAACTACGTGGACCGCATCTCGAAAATCACGAAGCAAGACGTGGTTGACTTCGCCAACAAATACATCGGCGAGAACAACTACGTGTGCGTATACAAACGCGTGGGCACCGACTCCACACAGGTGAAAATCGAGAAACCCGAAATCACGCCCATCCCCACCAACCGCGACCTGAGCAGCCAGTTCCTCAACGAGATCAAGAACTCCTACGTGAAGCCCATCACTCCCAGATTCCTCGACTTCGAGAACGACCTCACCGTGAGCAAGACAAAACGCGGACTGCCGCTGCTCTACAAGCACAACGACGAGGACGGACTCTTCAACCTCACCTTCATGTACGACTTCGGCGAGGAGAGCGACCTGAACCTGAGTTATGGTCCCGCCTATATGGACTATATCGGCACCGACAAGAAGAGCGTGAGCGACATCAAACTCGAGTTCTACAAACTGGCCTGCAACTACTCCATCAACGTCAATAGTTTCTACACCACGGTCAACCTCAACGGACTGAGCGAGAACATGCCCGCAGCACTCGCCCTGCTTGAGGATTTCTTGCAGAATGCCAAGGCCGACAAGGAGTCTTACTCGCAATACGTCGACCTGGTGCTCAAGAACCGCGACGACGCCAAGAAGAACCAGAGCTCTAACTTCAGTGCCCTGCGCAACTACGTCACCTATGGCACATACAACCCGCAACTCAACAGCCTGAGCGCGGCACAACTGCGTGCTGCCAATCCACAGAAGTTCCTCGACCTCATCGCCGGACTGAAGAACTATGAGCACACCGTGATGTACTATGGACCGATGAGCGAGAAGGAACTGAGCAAGGTAATCGGCAAATACCACAAGACGCAGAAACGGCTCCTGCCCGTACCAGCCGGCAAGGAGTATACTGAGCAGCTCACTCCCACCAACGAGGTGTATATCGCACCCTACGAGGCCAAGAACATCTATATGGTGCAATACCATAACGAAGGCAAGCCCTTCAGCCTGGAGGAAGCCCCTCTGCGCACCATGCTCAACGAGTACTTCGGAGGGGGCATGAACTCCATCGTGTTCCAGGAACTGCGCGAGAGCCGCGGACTGGCCTACAGCGCCGCCGCCAGCTACAGCACTCCGTTCAGGCTCAACCACCCCGAGACCTACATCACCTACATCGTGTCGCAGAACGACAAGATGATGGACTGCATCCGCACCTTCAAGAGCATCATCGACACCATCCCCCAGAGCCAGGCCGCATTCGACATCGCCAAGCAGAGCGCGATGAAGAGCCTGCAGACGGTCCGCACCACGAAGTTCAGCATCCTCAGCAACTACTACTGGGCCAAGAAGCGTGGTTTCGACTTCGACATGAACGAGCGCATCTACAAGGCTTTGCCCGGCGTGACCCTGCAAGACGTGGTCAATTTCGAGCGCAAGAACATGGTGGGCAAGACCTACAAATTCATCATCCTGGGCGATGAGAAAGAACTCGACATGAAAGCGCTGGAGAAGATCGGTCCGGTGCACCGTCTCAGTACGGAGCAGATTTTCGGCTATTAACAGAAGAGCATATTCCAACAAAATTCCTATATCATTAACACTAAATCCAAATCATTATGGCAAAAACACCCGAATTCAAGTATGCACCCATGTTCCAGTTGGGTGAAGACAAGACCGAATACCGCCTGCTCACGAAAGAAGGAGTGAGCGTGGGCGAGTTTGAAGGCCACCCCATGCTGAAAGTGAGCAAGGAGGCGCTCACCCTGCTGGCACAACAGGCATTCCACGACGCAGAGTTCATGCTCCGCCGTGAGCACAACCTGCAGGTGGCTGCCATCCTCAACGACCCTGAGGCCAGCGAGAACGACAAATACGTGGCACTGCAGTTCCTGCGCAATGCCGAGACCTCGGTGAAAGGTATCCTGCCCTTCTGCCAGGACACTGGCACCGCCATCATCCACGGCGAGAAAGGACAGCAAGTGTGGACCGGTTTCGAGGACGAGGAGGCCCTGAGCCTCGGTGTGTACAACACCTTCACCCAAGACAACCTGCGCTATTCACAGAACGCACCGCTCAATATGTATGATGAGGTGAACACACGCTGCAACCTGCCGGCACAAATCGACATCGAGGCCGTGGAGGGCATGGAATACCGCTTCGTCATGGTGGCCAAAGGCGGCGGGTCGGCCAACAAGACCTATTTCTACCCCATGACCAAGGCCACCATCCAGAACGAGGGCACACTGCTGCCATTCCTCGTCGAGAAGATGAAGTCGCTCGGCACGGCAGCCTGCCCACCCTACCACATCGCCTTCGTCATCGGCGGCACCTCGGCAGAGAAGAACCTGCTCACCGTGAAACTCGCCAGCATCAAGTACTACGACAACCTGCCCACCACGGGCGACGAGACCGGACGGGCCTTCCGCGACGTGGAACTGGAGAAGAAACTGCTCGATGAGGCACACAAGATCGGACTGGGCGCACAGTTTGGCGGCAAGCATCTGGCACACGACATCCGTGTGGTGCGCCTGCCACGCCATGGTGCCTCGTGCCCCATCGGTATGGGTGTGTCGTGCTCGGCCGACCGCAACATCAAGGCCAAGATCAACGCCGATGGCGTGTGGCTGGAGAAGATGGACGACAATCCCGCCGAACTGATTCCCGAGGAGTTCTGCAAACCCGGAGAGGGTGCCAACAGCATCGTCATCGACCTTGACAAGGGTATCGACTCGGTGCGCGCCGAACTCTCGAAGTATCCGGTGAGCACCCGCGTCAACCTGAAAGGCACTATCATCGTGGCACGCGACATCGCCCATGCCAAACTCAAGGCACGTCTCGATGCCGGAGAGGAGATGCCCGCCTACTTCAAGGACCATCCTATCCTCTACGCCGGACCGGCCAAGACTCCCGAAGGATATCCTTGCGGATCGATGGGACCCACCACGGCCAACCGTATGGACCCCTACGTAGACGAGTTCCAAGACCATGGCGCATCGCTCGTGATGATAGCCAAGGGCAACCGCACCCAAGAGGTGACCGACGCCTGCAAGAAACATGGCGGATTCTACCTGGGCTCAATCGGTGGCGTGGCCGCCGTTCTCTCGCAGTCGAGCATCAAGTCGATAGAGTGCGTGGAGTATCCCGAACTGGGAATGGAGGCCATCTGGAGAATCGTGGTGGAGGACTTCCCCGCATTCATCCTCGTCGATGACAAGGGCAACGACTTCTTCAAGCAGCTCAAGCCCTGGACGCCCTGCAAATAACACAAGGCAAGGCGCCACGGCTCCATATCTGGCAGGCAGACCAACCTTGGTCTGCCTGTCTTGCTTTTATGCCAAAAAGGAGGGGAGCAATCCTCATACGGACCACTCCCCCAGAATAATCCTATCCGACGTAGGATTATTGATATTTCTTTCTATTTTACGCCCTCTCACAATATCAATATGTAAAAGGGTTTAGTTTTTTTGTTATCAAAAGTACACTTTAACAAACGTATATTTATCCAATTATTAGCCAAACGCCTTTGGCTATTATGCCATAATAGTTATAAACTGATTGTTTTGCACTACAAAAATAATCAATTATTAAATATGTTGTTATTTTAGCACATAATATTTATCAATATTTAACAATAGAATATGTAAAGAAATTTACTACACATCACAACAATCATTTTTGTCATTAGACCTGACAAATCAGTCACACCGCCAGAAGTCCGATTATACCTAAGTTTCAGCGATGTCTCACTCTTCAGCCAACCACATACTGCCTGAGGTTGCTGATATCCTTTCGACGCGCCTCACGAAGAAAACTGTCGAACGACTCGAGCAGATCGAGTTGCGACAACGAGGCATTGTGCGTTTGCTGCTCATAGAGTCTGCCGCTCATGCTTGGTCCTCCGGCCTTGCCTTGCAACGCTCCGGTTACCCCTGAGATATCTTCCATGAAACTGAGTTGGGTGCTGAGCAGGTCGTTGATACCCACTCCGACGGCATTGGCCGACACCTGTTGGGGCAGCAAGGCACCATTGCGTGTCTTCACCGGGATAACGCCATTGAAGCGCGACCACTGACTGGCGACATCGTCGATGGTGTACCCATCGGGGATACTTTCCTCCGGCACGATGAGCACGCCCTTTGCCGACGAGCGCATCACCCAGTCGTAGAGCGTAATGAGTCGGTTGGTGTAACGTTGCTGGTCGATGATGTCGTCGACAAACGAATGCACCTCACCATCAACAAAAGGATAGGCCTTGAACACATAGGGATGCTGGCGATGGGCATAGGGCGAGACGCCCTCATCGAGCACATCGCCAAACGGTGTGAGGTAGTAGTATCTCCATTCATCGGTCATCATCCACCGCATCCCGATAGGCGGAATAGCCACCTCCTTGGTCTGGCGCCATTGGTTGACGGCCTCGACGCAGGGAGCCGTTGCCACATCCACCCAGAACAATTGGCCTTGGGCCAAATCATGGCACAGGTATCCCGGACGGCGCTCACGCCGCCACAGTTCGTATACCCTGCAGGCCGAGGATGCGGGGGTGCGGAATGCGATGTCGGCAGACTGGGCGGCCCCAAACCGGCAGAGCAACTGCGAGATACGTTCGTCGTAGGTGGCGGGATTGTAGATGTCGGCCAGCAATGCGAAATCGGCTTCCGAATGGGCGAACTCGGCACAGAGTTCATCGAAACTCAGGTCGTGAATCTCGCCCACACACCTCACGTCCCATCCGCGGGTGTCGCGAAACGAGGAGTCGATGATGAAGCGCCCGGGCGACACGTTGTCGGTAAAGCATCCACGCACCCCATGGCGCACGCCGTATGTCTTGCGCTGGATGGTGAGACCGGAGATGAGCAGTTCTTCCAATGCGCGCGCATTCATCTCATCCATATCATTCAGCAAGCGCATCTGTCGGTAGGCTTCGGCCAGATAGGGCTGTTCTGAGGACACCAGCGCGCCATCCCCCTCTTCCATCTGTCGGCGAAACAGGCCCAGCACCTGCTTCACCAAACGCCTGATGAGATTGTTCTTCAGCGGCTCACTGCCCATGCTGCGGATATATTGGTCTTCCTTCATCCATTTCCCGTCCACCATCACCCGGTCCGACCATTGGTCGCCATAACAATAACGCTTGCAGCGCTCACGACGTATGCGGAAATCTGATGAAGCCTGCCAATAACCCTGCGCCTCATCCAGCAATTCAATATTTTTGAGGTATCCTGACATAATAATTCCTTTTTGACCACAAAAATAATAATCGAATAAAAAACAGGCAGGGCATTTTCATATGATTGGAAACGTCGCTACAAGATTCATCGTGAGATGGTAGACCAAGGGGATGATTTGAAGTTGTCGTGATGTCATAAGAGATTATGCAGTAATAGAGGTGAAATCAGTTGCCATACGTCTTTTGTCTTGATAAGTGTAGAAAAAACGGGGACAGTTCCGAATTAAAAATCCATTTTTATCCACAATATTTCCATTTATTTTGTATCTTTGCGTCAATAGGAATAATCTCACGGTCAAGGAATGCCTGGGCAATAGTCTCAATGGCCCATGGTGTTTATCCAACACAAATTACATCAAGAATTGGTTAAGACAAGAAATCTATTTATATTGATTGTTCTTCTTTTTGGGGGTGTGAATATCCAAGCACAAGTTGGCTCAGACAGAACGATGAAGCATGAGATGCATCAAGCCGATTCGCTCTTTTCTGTAAACGACATGGCCAATAGCCTGAAACATCTTCATGTTGTTTATGAACTTGCCCAAAAGGAAGATAATCAAGAATTTGAACTTGAGGCGATTCATCTGCTCTGCCAGATAGAGGAATCGCTTGGTTTCACTGAATTGCTTTCTAATTCGGCACGCATGCTGATTCGGGAGGCTGAGAGAAGTGAGGGTATCGATGATGTCGAGTACTACTTGTCGTTTGCCCACATGCACTTAGCCCATTGTCGGATATTGGACAAAGACCTTAATGGATGTATGGAACAACTCGACAGTGCCAATCATGAGATCATGCACTGTAAAGAACCTGCCAATGTATGTAACCTGAAAATGACCCTTCTCGAGAATAGAGCTTATGCTTATTATTTCAACGACCATTTCGAGCAGGCCTATAATTGTTATAGATTGTTGTTGAGCGAGTGTGAGGAGATGAAACAGAAAAAGGAAAACAACATGTCGGAAATCGATGCGAAATACTACGCCCTTATCGCTTATACTTTCCTGCCTGAGATTTGTCTTTATTTGGATAAGAAAAATGAAGCGGAGGAATATGTAAATAAAGCCTTGTTGATTTACCACGACAGCCTTGGCATGATGGATGTGATACCTTCTATCGTTGATTATCTCCATGACACAAGGCAGTATGAGCGTATGCGACAGATACTTGAGCCTTTCATAGAGACCTCGTCCACACCCTTAGATGTAATGAAAGGACTGGGCTATCTGATTGAGGCCTACGATAAGTTGGGAATGAGCAACAAGGTTTATCCGCTCCATGAGCGGTATGTGGAACTCGGTGACAGCATACACGAGTCTATCATGAAATCGGCCATGCAGCAAATGTCGGTACTCAACAGTATGTTTGAAAAGCAAATTGCGGAGATGCAGGCAGCAAAAGAACGGGCGCGTTGGTCCTGGGCGTTTGTTATCTGTCTTTTGGCAGGCTTACTGGGCTGGGGCATCTGGTATCTCTGGCGAAAATATGAGCGGGAGCAGCTGAAAGTGGTAAAATGGGTGAAGAAGCATAATGTGGAAGTGCTTGAGCATCCTCACCTGGCAATTGACGAAAAAATGCCTGTGGAGTCGCCGCCAAATGAGGGGGCATCATTCGAAGAAGAGTCCATCGCTGATGAAAACAATCATGAAGATGATATCCAATTTGTCGAAGAGGTAGAATCGTATGTGAAAGAGAACGACAAGTTTCTGGATATTGACTTTGACGTGACGCCACTGGCCAGACAACTTAATATGACGGCACACGACCTGGAGACAAAGTATTCCGATATCACAGGATGTCCGATCTCGACCGTAGTGAACAGGATGCGACTCAGTTATGCTTCCAAATTGCTTGAGACCACCAACAAGAAGTTGGAAGTGGTGGCTGAGGAGTCGGGATTCGGGTCGTCGCGCACCTTCTATCGTCAGTTCAAGGCAGAATATGACATGACGCCCAATGTATATCGAAATCTGGTAAAGGTTAACGCTCAGCAGCAGGATTCAGAAAACGATTAATCTCAGCCTTCATCGGCTCGCATTCCTTTTACCACTCACCGTTTTCTTTTTGTTACTCAACTTTCGCATGTTGAGAGGAGTTCAGAAGTTCAGACAATAGCCCGAATTCACCTCATTGTGTTCAACGGTGGTTAATTGGAGTAATGTCTGAACTCCTGAACTCCTGACTAAATAGTTGAGCGAATGCGAAACTACTATAATCTACTGTGAACACCATTCTGATTTCCATGTGACATTTTCGGAAATGATTGTGCAGATTTACGCTTGGCGTTTTGTGACAACATATGTGTCACACTTTTAAGCGACCATTGTCACAATTCTATTTCGAGGATTTTTTTGTAAACAATGAGTTTGTC
Source organism: uncultured Prevotellaceae bacterium (assembly GCA_900317305.1). Classification (GTDB taxonomy): domain Bacteria; phylum Bacteroidota; class Bacteroidia; order Bacteroidales; family Bacteroidaceae; genus Prevotella. The sequence goes on from ONGG01000016.1 coordinate 37,072, forward strand.
TTAACTTTGTGATTAAGAATATAAGGTTTATTGTTGCTTAACAATTGAAATCATCAAAGAAAAAAACGATAGAATAATATCCATATTTTTATTAACATTCACCTTTTAAACTGTTCAGATTTGGTACACATCGGAGAATTAATTAAACAGACATTAAAGCAGAGGCGTAGGTCAGTAGTTTGGTTCGCAAGTGAATTGTCATGTAGTCGGACCAACGTTTACAAAATTTTTGCGAAGCAGTCGATTGACACTGGCGACCTTGTAAGAATTTGCAAAATATTGGACTACGATTTCTTTGAGCTTTACAGTAACGAATTTAATGTTCTGAAAAAAGGGCAATGAATGCCTCAAAACTCAGAAGTAAATCTAACAAGCACACCAATTTGATAGGGTGTGCTTGTTTTTTTTGCAAAAAAGTTGTTGGATATACAATGTTTTTGTATTTTTGTGGTGCGAAAGAAAACGCGATTGGAAATGTATATGAAATGCTGTGCCACGGCAGCAGCATTTGTGCTGATGCTTTGTGGTTGTAAGGAATCGAAAACCACCTTAGGCCAAACCGAATTCAAGGAAAAGAAAGTGTATGTAGACGGCACCCCATTCACCGGAAAGGTATGGAGTGACGACGGTGCGACTTATTGTCTGGATGCTGAGGAAGGCGAGATCGTTGGATTCACCCTCTATCACGGCAACTCCGCCGAGGCTTTGCGCCTCTATGCCCATGGCGACTCCCTGAAGGCCTATACGGAGAATGGTGATGAGATCACTGTCGACTCCTTCAACACAGCCTACAAACCTCTGGCAACGATTATTCCCGAACTGGCGGGGCGTATCACTGGTAAATCAGAATAATACTCTGAAATGAAAAAAGCGTTTATCATCACTGCCATCATCATGCTCATAGCTGGTGGAGCAGGTTGGTATTACTACGACAAAGAGCAGAAACGGCAGGCTGCTGAGCGTGCCGCCCATGACTCCATACGCCATGCCCGTGACCTGGAGAACGCCCGTCTGGCCGCCCTCGACAAGGCAAGACGCGACTCTCTCGACGAATACGAGAAGACCCATGGCACCGCCGTGATACGTGAGGCACTACTCAAACTGCTCGACGACGAGGTGATGAGCGGACGCAACAAACTGAGCGGCGACAACTGGTCGGAGCGCATCAAGATATTGCGTGAGCAATGCGAGAACGTGATTGCCTACAACAAGGACAGCGATGCCGACTCCGTGTTCCATGCCTTCAGTTTCAAAGGACTGATGGGGAAAGACATCCGAATCCTATCCGATAGTGTGACAAAAGTGTATTATGTGTCTCAAGACTCGGCCTGGGCCGATGTCCATTTCAAGATACAGGATTACCCCGAAGGGCAAGATGTGACCTACAAGATGCTCTACTATGACGGCAGATGGATTCTCGACGACTTTATCTTCGAATATGCCGATGGCGAGCGTGTGATAGAGTCGGAAGAGATGAAATGGTTTATCGACTTCTATGGAGCCCCTGAGAGCGAAGACAGCGACATCAAGGTAAGTGCTGACAAGCCTAAGGAGAACACCGGCAAACCGAAGGAGAGCGCGGCCAAGCCAAAAGAGAACACCAGCAAGCCGAAGGAAAGCGCGGCCAAGCCGAAGGGGAACACCAGCAAGCCGAAGGATAATGCGGCTAAGCCGAAGGAAAAAAGCAAATAATGGGCCTTTTCATGAAAAGGCCAGATCGACATAAAGAATAGGACATCCATTCATTCATTCTTTATCTATAGGAGAGCGGCTGTGTTGAGGGAGACCTCACACAGCCGCTTATTTTGAAGAATAGAAGTAACGGAATGAATTTTAATCGTTCTTTACCAAGATGACATCTGCCTTGCGCAGCAATTTGTCCTTACGCACGAAACCGTCGCGCTTGATTCTCAGCACAGCACCGTCTTCTTTCTCCTCATCGGGTTCGGTGCCTACAATCTGTGCCTTCGAGGCATCCATGGCATGATTGGGGAATTCCACCTTCTTCACGCCGTAGCGCTCCATCACCTCAAGCAGTTTGGTTTTGGCGGTGAGCATATACTGGATGACGCCAGTAGAGATGCGGCTCTGGTCGAGTCCACGCTCATGGATGGTATCCTCGGCCCACTCGAAAGCCTCCAACACCTTGAGAAAATCTTTGCAAATCTCGCCAACCTGATTGTCGCTCGACTGCTCCTGAGTAGAAATCCAATTATTCAGTTGGATATTTTCCTCATACAATTTCTTTACCTCTTCACGAATATCGTCTATTTTGCTCATAATGCAGGTCGGTTTAAGTTATTTCACAAGGATTTCCTGGCCAATCTCCAATTGGTCGGTGGGTTTCTTGCCGTTCATCTTGGCAATATCGGCATCTTTCACCTTGCCTTTGTAGAGCCTTTGTGAGATGCCCCACCACGAATCACCCTTCCGCACAATGTAGTATTTCTTGCCATCCTTCACCGTCACCTTGTCGGCAGGAGCGGTGATACCATCGTCGGCTGTGGCCTGAGCATTGTCGGTGCCAGCTTCCTTGGTCTCTGCCTGGCCCTTCTCGGCCGTTGTCTCGGTCTGCGCTGCAGCAGTACTGGGCTCGGCAACAGGATTGTTGATATGCTCATTGAGCGAGGCAATGGAATCCTCGAGTAGAGCAATGCGGTCCTTGGCCTCAGAGAGCGAGGCCGAAGGGTCTTTCGTCAAATACAAGAAAGCAAACACCGCTGCTGCCAGCAGCGAGAGAATGGCAATAGGTTTCCACTTTGACACCTTGGAATAGCTTTCCGACTCCACTTCATCAATCAGTCTGAAAACCTTAAGGTCACTACCACAACTCGGACACCTGACATCTTCCTTGGAGTAGTCAGGTATGTCGTTTCGCCCGCAAACGGGGCATTTTGTACTATCTGTCATATTCTATCTACTAATATTGGCATAAGCCTTTCCAAAATCGCCCCAAAGATACAAAAAATATCTCACACGCACACATTTTCGTGAAGAAATGTTTTGATTTTGAGCAACTTCGCCAAAAAGCAGTCGTTTACCTCACGACAATTTTCTTTCCGTTGAGCAGATAGAGACCACGGGGAAGACCTTCGGTGGTGGTGGCGGCTTTCCTCACCAGCATACCACTCATGTTGTAGATATCTCCCAACGTCTGGTCGTCGACACTCACCAAATGTCCATCGACATAGGTCTCCTGACCATTCTCGTCGATTTCCACAACCATCGAGTTAATGGTGCTGCCGTCTGCGATGAAATATCCCTTGAATGCCTTGAGCGAAGTGGTTCCGGCCGACTTGTACAACGTGCCATTGCTGATGAAATAGCAGCCCTTGGGCACGACGGTCATATTGCCCACACCCACGAATGAGAAGCTGCCAATCTTGGTCTGAACAGCCTCGGTGAGTCCGTTGGATGCCTCGGGCAGATAGCGTCCCGGTATGGTGGCCACCTGCCTGAGCGGCTTGGTGTCTTCGAAGTATACCAATACCGGCGTATTGGCTGGAATACCATCCTGGGTGGTGCTGAATCTCAGGCTGTTGTCGTCGCCACTCGAGAAGAGCGCCACACGTGTATTGTCACCGAAGGTGGCCTGCACCTCATCGTCGCTGAGTGCGAACGGGAGCCACATCGTCAGCCAACGGTTGGTCTTCAACGACATGTTGGTATGCACATGATACAACTTGGTGGCACTGGCCGAGGCTTCATACGCCACAGGGGCGGCGGCATTCTCATCGAGATACAGTCCGCTATACTCCGGAGCATCGCTCTCTGGAAGATGGAAATCGAAATCAATGGTGCCATCCTCGTTCTGGGTGATGCCTGTCATCTCCTTATTGCGGAGCTGGGTCTTGGTATCGGTGCCATTATATTGTATCATCTGGGGCAAGGTGGTATTGGTGAAGGCATCATGACCGGGCTGCGGGAATGGCACGCCAGTCTGATATTTGGCCAACACATAGTAGCCGCCATTGGAATATGACCAAATCGGCTGGTTATCGGCATTGATCACGCGGAACCGCTCATGCATGGTGATATTCTTGTATCTTGGGCTGTTCACGATATTCCTCTCCCAGGCCACCGGATTGAAGTCAACCCGGTAGATCAGCAATCCGAAGGCGGGCAGGCCCACGTCCCATCGGCTGGCCTGACGGTTCTCCATGATATAATACTCTGTGCTATCTGGATTGTCGGCGTAGATGATATAAGTCTCTCCATTCTCGGAAAGCGGCTTCATATTCCTGATCTTGCACGACTCATCGAGCACCACGGGGTCGAGCCATCCGAGACACATCTTCTCGTAGGCCGAATAACCACATGGCACATAGCCATCGCCATTCTTATAGCCGCTTCCCATCAGGTCGAAGAATCCCACGCCATACCCCGTCCAATGGTTCACATCGTAGAGGTCGGGGAAGCCAAAGCAATGCGAATACTCATGTACGAAGCAACCGATACCGGCAGGAGCATATGCATCGTCATTCTTCTGCAGCTCATTGACCACACAATAGATATTGAAGGTCTTTCCGTCGAGTGTCATCGGCGAATAGCCTCCATATTCGAGCGTGAACTTATGCGGCCATATCACACCTCCCTCAGAGGGGTTGCCACCTGCACAGATGAAGCCTATCTGACTCACATTGCCGTCATCGCCCCAGTCGTATTGGGTAAAGTCCACTGCATCATCAATCTTCTGCAGTGCCTCTATCACCATCTCGCTACACCGTTGATAGCCAGTGGAGCCGGAATAATAGGCAGCGTTCTTGCTCAGCAGAACCGGACCCACCACATCAAAAGTGACATCAAACTTGCCATAACTCTGGTCGTAGAAATAGTCGTGCACGGACCCTACAAAATTGCCCTCTTGGAAGTTCACTTGATTAAGAAACTTGTCGAAATGCTGAACGGGGTCGCCAATGATGTTTTTGGAAAACTTGAAAGCGGTGGCTGCGTTCTTGCCACCCGCGCCATTATCCTCACCGAATTCCAGAAGCACCACGAGTCCCTTTTTCTTGCCCAGGAAGCGGCTCCTGTCGGGGAAGTAGTCTCTCTCGTTGGTCGAGAGCTTGCGCATGCCGGGCCGGCCGACACCTTCAATCAGTTGTTCGAAGAAGGCATCGCGGCGCTGCTGCAGCGTGACGCTGTCCACATAAGAGAAAGAGCCTTCGTCGTTGGCCATGTAGGTTTTGCCTTCGCTGTCGACAAGGAAATGGAAGCGCTCGTCGCCCACCCAATGGGCAGTAATCTGCTCACCCGTATCAAGGGTTACCTGCAACCACACAGTGGGGTCGGCCTCATCGGCGAAGACGGGCATGGCGCTCATCATGACGAGGAGCAAAAACACGATTCGGGAGAAAACAGATGAAATCCTACTCATTGCCCCAAGGATCAAAACGATAGTTGTTGCCATCGGCTTCAACGGGCAACTGTGTCTCATCTATATCTGCAAAACGGATATCAATGGAAGTCGTACTCCGTTCAGGAGAATCTCCAAGGATAGCATATTCTGTTGCCATGACTTCCACCGTGGCAACAGGCTTTATATAATTTTTCTTCATTTTCATAGGCTTGAATAATAAATGCGGAAAGCCTTGCGTGATGCATTCCTGGCGTCGAACGCGAGTGTGGCAAAGGATGACTAAGCCACACAACAATTCCTCCTCCGCCTGAGAAAGTGCATCGTGTCCGACCACACCGTCCTTCAGGCAAAGGCTGGAAGCCTATTCCTCATCGTCCCACAACTGGCTGGAACTTGCATCAAGACCTTTGATGAGCGAAGGATTATCCACTGCACCGCCAAAAGTGGGAAGGCCATCTTTAAGCGTATTGGTCATGGTCCCTGGGCCTTTGAAGTCAGAGCCAGCCAACAATGGAGTTTCGAAATATACCTGCGACTGAATTTCAGTGACAGGTTTTACATAGCTCAGTTTGTTCATAATAGTGAAATTATAGTGTGACAAGTTTTGAATCGGCTACATCGCCAAATCACTTGGGGAAGGCAGCCTTTGAAAAAATATGTGACCTTTCGTGCTACCGTGATGAACCACAGCATAATACACGACTTCGGGGCAAAATTAAGCAAATGTGTGGAAATGTGCAAATTTTTCTTCTTTTTTTTTCATTTTCCTCGTCCAAATGGCCAAAAACTGGCGGTTTTTCATGGGAAAAACGGATGAAAAAGAGAATAGCACGAAAAAAGAGAGACGTCCGAATGTGGCGTCTCTCTTAGGGTATGTAGTTGATTGATTGTCATTTCTTTGGTTCCGACGGGCATCGCTTGCATCCACTGCCGTCGAAACAATGCGTACAGATACGCTCTCTGGGAATTCCGATGGATTTCACCAGATTGTCGATCTTGTTGAAACGAAGTGAGGTGATGCCGAGACGATGCGCTATCTCATCCACCATGCGGTGATACTCAGGAGAGGTGGCATCCGAATACTTGACAAGGTTCTTCTCGGGGTCGCCCTCGAAATCCTGTATCACACGGCGGGTGATGAGTTCCAAGTCGCTCTTCGAACTGGTGAAGTTGACAAACGGACAGCCATAGACCAATGGTGGACAGGAGATGCGTGCATGCACCTCACTGGCACCATACTCAAAGAAGGTGCGCACATTGTCGCGCAGCTGTGTGCCCCTCACGATGGAGTCGTCGCAGAACACCACCCTTTGTCCGGTGAGGATGGCGCGGTTGGGGATAAGTTTCATCTTGGCCACCAGATTGCGGCGCGACTGGTTGCCTGGAGTGAAACTTCGCGGCCAGGTGGGCGTGTATTTCAGCACGGCGCGCTTGTAGGGTATGCCATGCCCCTCTGAATAGCCGATGGCCATGCCTACACCCGAGTCGGGGATGCCACACACGATATCGGCCTCGGTGTCGTCTTCCTGGCCCATGATGAAGCCATTGCGCTCACGCATCTCCTCCACGTTCACCCCATTGTAGTCGCTGGTGGGAAAACCGTAATACACCCAAAGGAACGAGCAGATTTGCTCCTGTCCGCAGGGTTTCTGGAGCACCTCCAGCCTGTTCGACTGCAACTTCACGATTTCGCCTGGTCCCAAGTCGTGCACGGTGGCATAGTCGAGATTGGGAAAACTCGTCGACTCAGTACTGGCCGCATAGGCACCGTCTTTCTTTCCTATGACGATGGGCGTACGGCCACAAATGTCGCGTGCGGCGATGATGCCATCTTCTGTGAGGATAAGCATCGAGCACGAGCCCTCTATCTTGTTGAATACCTTATTGATACCATCCACAAAAGAGGAGCCCATATTGATGAGCAGGGCCACCAATTCGGTCTGATTGATCTTGTTGGCCGACATCTCGCTGAAATGCATGCGCTCGGCCAACAGTTGATGGGCGATTTCGGGCATGTTGTTGATCTTGGCCACGGTGACCACGGCAAAGCGCCCCAGGTGCGAATTGACGATGATGGGCTGGGGATCGGTGTCGCTGATCACACCAATACCCTGGCATCCATGAAACTCATCGAGCTCGTCTTCAAACTTCGAACGGAAATAATCTCTTTCCAAGCTATGGATAGACCTGCTGAAACCTTTCTCAGGGTCGAAAGTAGCCATACCTGCACGGCGTGTGCCGAGATGCGAGTTGTAGTCTGTGCCATAAAACAAGTCGTTGACACAGTCACTCACAGAAATTGTCCCAAAAAAACCTCCCATTGAATAAAAATATTTCCTTTTATTGCTAATCTGCGTGCAAAGGTACGATATAGAAAGCGAAAAGCCAAAAATATTTTTTGTTTTTTCTGCCAACTCTGCCACACATCCCCACACCCTGCGCCCTAGCGCCTCATCTGCTGGCGAGAATCTCGCTCAGCAAATAGCCACGATGGGTGTCGACACATGCGTAATGAGGGGTGACCACAGCTTGGTTCTCATAGTTCTGCGTGTGTCCGAATATCTGGTACGGACCATCCTCCAACGCGGTCATCTCCATGCAGTCAGCCCAGAGCGGTCCGCCAGCCGGGGAAAGGCCTCCCCTGCTCCACCCCACGTCGGCGAGTGCGGCCATTCCCTCGTCCGACTGGGCCAGACGGTTGAGATTCTCGGCATTGAGCTCGCCAATCTGCTGGGCATGGATACGGTACCATTCCGGCACCACTCCGGCATGGGTGAACAGGCATCGCTCGCCTTCGTATTCGGCCTCAAAGGCCAAAGAGAAGAGCTGGTCGTAAGTGTCGAACAACTGGGTGTAGGCCTGGGCCATCATCGAACTGTAGCGGCTGCCCATGGCCAGACGCCTGAAAATGGCCGACTTGTAGTGCATGTCGTGATTGCCGAGCAACAAGGTGGTCTGTGACGGATGATTGACGGCGTAGCCTATGATATCGACGAAATTGTCGTAGGCCTGCTGCACCGAGATGTACTCATGTGGATACGGGTCGGTATAGTCGCCCAGAAACAGCACATGGCTCCAGTGCGGCATGTTCAATGCCTCTCGCCAAAAGGTGCGGCCATGCACATCGGGTATGACGAGCAAGTCGTGTTCGGAATCAAATCGCATCATTTTCAGTTGTTGATCTATCAATATGCCTTAATCATATATAAAAAGGTATAATACCCTCTGCAAAGATAATGCAATTAGGAGAAAAAAATCAAAATATTCATTTCTTTTCCGAACCGCAATCCGTTTTTTTGACGTCACATTTGAATTTTTCGGCAAAAAACATGGCAGATTGTCACAAAAACACTAAATTTGAGGCGAAAAACAAGGTGGAAGGCCACAATTCCTGATTTGGGCCTCCATATCACATCACCCATAAAATACTATACCATGAGCGATTTTGACGACATCCTTAACTCCCTGAAAAAGGGCCTCGGCGAGATGACCGAGGAAGTGCAACAGAAGTACAACGAGTTGGTGGAGTATCTCGACACCCACGACTCAGAAGAAATCAAGGCCGACCTGCGCAAGCGCGTGGAAGAAGTGGGCGCCGACGCCAAGGAAGGTTTTGAGAAAGCCAAGGAAGGACTGAGCGACATGAAAGACGAGGCCATCGACAAGTTGGGCGACAACAAAGACTCCCTGCGCGAGGGTCTCGGCAAGGCCAAGAGCCAGATCGACGAACTCAAGGAGAAAGCCCAGGCCAAACTCAACGACCCTGAGGTTCAGGAGCGCATCGCCGGTGCCCGTGAGAATCTACAGGAAGGCGTCGACAAGGCCAAGGAGGTGATAGACAGCGGCCTCGACATTGTGCAGAAGCAATTTGAGGAATTGCGCAAGAAACTCAACCTCTGATATGACTGAAGGGAAGGATGCCGCAGGCGCAGCCCTTCCCTATTTTTCCCAGCCTGTTTTCAGATATAGTATTCCGCGGGGTCGATCAGTCCGGCGCGGAGGGCGTATTTCGTGGCCTCATGCACGTTGTTCACCCCCAGTTTCCTGAAAATGTTCTTTCGGTGGGTATTCACCGTATGGAAACTGGAGAAGCGTTTTTCCGATATCTCGCGTGTGGTCATGCCCAATGCGATGTCTTTCAGGATTTCGGTCTCGGTGCGGGTGAGGATAGCCTTCTCCTCGGCAGGCTGCGCCGTGAGCAGCATCTCTGCCACACGCTGACCGATAAAGCGCCGTGAGAGCAGCGCCTGCCTCACACACTCCTTGATCTCGGCCAACGGCGACTCCTTAAGCAGCACACTGATTTGCGTAGACGAGGCGATGAGCCTGCGCACAAGGTCGAGACTCAGGTCCTCACTGAAGAGAATCCACATGGTCTTCGGAAAACGGTCGGAGAGGATGAGCATCTCGTCGGCATCATTGATGTCGAAAAGGGTATAGTCGAATATCACCACGGCATCGGGAGTGGTCTTCAGGAGTGTGATGACACCGGCCTTGTCGTTGGCCACATTGCATTGGCACTCGCCCATCTGTCCGACCACGAACTGCAGTCCGGCCCGTGTGATATCCTGATTGTCGGCCAAAATAATGGTCATGACTCAGAAAGGTAAGAGATTGTCGCCCTCCACGTCGCAATGCTCGAAGCCCATTTCCCGCGACTTCTCCTCGTTGAGCACGAAATAAGTGGCATCGCCCTCGGCGCACACCTCGCCATGGGCATTCTCCACCACCACATGGATATCTGCCAACTGCCTGCGCTGCTGTGAGAGTTGCGCGCGGATGGTGATCTGGGTCTCGCTGGCCAGGAGTTCCTTCTTGAAACTCACATTGAGTCTTGCCGTCATACCGGCCGACTGGAGTTTGCGGGTAACCACCCATCCGGCCGTCTCGTCGATAAGGGTCGAGATGATACCTCCGTGGAGCACGCCCACCCATCCCTGGAAATGGTCCTGGGGCCGCCAGAAACTGATGATTTGGTCGCCCTCCTCGAAAAACTCCATGTGGAGTCCGATGGGATTGGTGGGTGCGCAGCCAAAGCAGTAGTAGCCCTCTTTATGGAGCCATGGATTGCTGATTTTTCTCATATAATTAGGGTGATATCAGAATGTGAAATTGAATCCGAAGCGCACGCCATGGCGGTGCACGCCACTGAATCCGGTATAACTCATACGGTGTACGTAGTCGACCTCGAAGAACTTCAGGATGTTGTGCACACCCACGAAGAATTCCCAATAGGGCTCAATGCCATGCATGAGATGGCTCTCACTGGGGAATCCAAAAAGTTTGGTGTCGTTAGCATTCTCTGGCAAGAAGGGGTTGTTCTTGTCGGTGAGATGGCCTATCATGCCCTTTATTCCTATCACCTCGCGGAGCTTGAGCTTGTGGATAAGCGGCAGACGGTTGAAAAGTTTTCCGTTCATATCCCATTTCAAGATGAGGATGGCCATACGGTCGTTGAGGAACTCCATATTGTTCATCAGCGAGAACGTGCCTGAATTGAGCATGTAGGAGAGGTTGGCGGGAGGCAGGATGAGCAGGGGGAATGGCACCTTGTTCCATTGTGCCCCAGCCTTGAGGCGCACATCGAACCGGCCCCAACTGTTGAGCCAGAAACGCTTGTAGATGCCCAGTTCGGTGTAGTTGTACTTATACTCACCGCCCAGCACACCATCGAAGCCCATGGTGTGGGAAAGGGAGAACTCGGGTGCATCGAAGTTCACGGCCACACGGTGCTGCTTGGTGTTCACATAGGTGCGGCCGGGACAATAGATGAATCCCAGCGACATCTCCGTGGTGTGGATCTTGTTGACGGGAGCACCGTCGCTCAGGCGGTTGAAGGCCAGTTCGCCTGTAGGCTCATTGCTCTCCACCTTGGCATTGAAGAGGGTGCGGAAACCGTCATCGGTCTCCCAGTCGAACTTCAGTTCGTGCCTGCGATAGAAATACATCTGGTCTACCTTCTTCCACCTGACCGCGGTGAACACATTGTCCTTGTCGGAGATGAGGAACTTGTCGGAGGGCGACATCACATCATAGGCCGTGTTGAACGTGATGCTGCGGATGGGGAATTCGGCAAGCTGGTTCTCCTTCCTGTTGAACGAATAGGTAAGCGCCGTGTTGTAGTAGTGGCGCTTGCTCTTGTAACCATAGGCGTAGTATCCCTTGAAGAAGAGGTGTGGGTTGAGGGCGCCAGTGGTCTGGCCACTCATCCTGAACCTCAATCCGTCAACAAAGTTGGTGGACACGAAGGTGTTCACAGGTCCGAAGTCGAACTTGCTCTTCCCGTTGGGTCCGCTGGTCTCCACATAGTTCTCGATGAGGAGTTTGGCAGCGAAGAGGATGTATTTGAACCCACCCACGTTCTTGATCTTGTCGAGGAATCCGTCCATCGACTCCTCGCTCTTGGAAAGATCCACTTTACGGTGCTCTTTCCAGAAATCTTCTTTCTGCAACCGCGCGTCGGGCTCCACCTTGGTGAGCGCCTTTCCTTTGAACGCATGCTTGGGTATCTCGTCGAAGGAGTAGTTGTCGAGATAGGTGTTGCGTATCACCACGGCCTTGCTCAGGAAATTGGTGAGCGACATCTCCACGATCATGTTGTCTACATTGAGCACCCACTCGCCATTGGGCAACTTCATATACTCCTGCTCTATCTTCATGCCCTCCACGAAGTTCACGTCGCTGCGCTGGGGCAAGGAGAGGTTGCATTTCTTCACATGGAGCGACGAGTCGGCCAGGACGTAGATCTCGCCACGGAAACCGAAGTCCTGTTGGTTGTTGGGGGTGAACTGCAAGTGGAAGCACTTGTCGTTGCCCACATACACGGTGTCCTCGATATAGAACCGGTAGAATGCCACGGCATCCTTGCCTATGGGACTGGTGAAGCGGAATTGCAGCAGCCTCACCTGGTCGTCGTAGATGTCCACGTCGGTGAAGGCGTCCTTGAGGATGGTGTTGAGGATGTCGCCTGTCTCGATGAGTTGGTTCACGCCCTTGCTCTGCTGGCCACGGATAATGTCCTTGTGCTGCTTGGGCGACTTGCGGTAGATGTGCTGAAGCGCCGTCTCGTCGACCGACAACGGCAGGATGAGTTTGTTGTTGAGCGGACAAATCTCCACCTGGTCGAGCATCCACTGCATCTTCTTCTCCTGCACGTCTTCCAATTCGTTGGGCGTGACGTCGTTCACGGCAAGCGTAATCTTCTGGTATTTGGAATATTGGTAGAAGTCGTGGTTCTCGAGGTCGGTGCGCTTCTTGGCCTGTATCACGCGCTTCATAAGTTCTACGGCAGGGTTGTTCTTGCGGCTGTATTTGCTGCGGCGCTTCGAGCGCACCACCACCTCTTCCAGGCGCTGGGCCTCGGGTTTCATCCTGACCACCACCGGCAACTGCATGTCGGCCTTGATGCTGAGCGTCATGGTCTTGTAGCCCACGGCCTTCACCGTGAGTTGCCAGCCATTGTGCCGCTCGATGCTGAATGTGCCATTCTCCTCTCCCATGGCCGAGATGTGATGGCCCTTATAGATAAGGCTGGCAAAAGGAATGGTGTCGCCACTTTCCCTGTCAACCACTACTCCCGTCACCTGTGCCTGTGCGCTGAGCACCATCGTCCAGAACAGGATGACCAGCGAAAAAGCCTTTGTCAAATATCTCATCAACTCAATATCCGCCCTCTCTTTGCGGGCTATTATTTTTAAATATCGTGCAAAGATAAACATTCTACACAACTTTTAAAAATTTTGCTCCGTTTTTTAACATTATATCAAAGATATTGAAGATAAAGTTTGTGATGTTTTTACGCCAGATGACAAAAAAATGTTACCTTTGCATCTCATAGTATGAGCACTTTCACGAAAAATCGAAACCGCAATCCTATAGGCAAGCTGATGGTCCTTCTTCTTGCCACATCTCTCCTGTGCCCTGTCACGACAGCGGCGCAAGACTCTCTCGGCACCAGCGTCGACTACGACCTTGCCGCCGAGACTGCCGTGGGAACGGGCGATTTCACCGCCTATCAACTGGCCACCAACCGGCATCATGTGCTGGCCACACGCAGCAATACCGCATACCTGAGGGGCGCCATCCATGCACGCCATGCGTTCACCCCCAACCTATCGCTGTCGGCCGGTGTCGACGCGGTGGCCTCGGTCCATGCCGACCATGAACTCTACCTGCAGCAATGCTTCGCCAACCTGTCATACCGGTCGTTCTTCATCGAGATAGGCAGCCGTGAACTAAAGCCTGCCGTGCGCGACGACGTGCTCTCATCGGGAGCGTTTGCCAATGGCACCAATGCCAAGCCCGTGCCGCAGGTGCACTTCGGCACGAGCGAGTTCTGGAATGTGCCATTCACCAAAGGATGGCTGCAGGCCCACTTCGACTTCGGCTATGGCAAGTTCATGGACAGTGGATATCGCGAGGACATGTTCCGCCGGGGTGGTGATGTCAACCTCTCCTACTCCACCGGGGCGCTCTACCACCAAAAACATCTGTATTTCCGCACCAATCCCACGAAACGGTTCTTCATCACCGCCGGCATAGAGCATTCGGTGCAACTTTGTGGCACCAGCCACACCCTTGTCGACGGCAAGATGGACGACAAGGAAAAACCGGCCTCGCTGAAGGCGTTCTGGCACGTCATCCTCCCTCTGGGCGACAGCCACTATTTCGAGAACGAGGCGATGGAAGACTGGATTTATGGCAACCACGTGGGCACGATGACCGTACAACTCGGGTGCAACATCAGCAAGCACCACCAAGTGGAAGTCTATGTCGACGACCCCTTCGAGGATGGGTCGGGCATGCGCAAGGGCAATGGTTGGGATGGCTTATACGGCGTTCAGTACCGCAACAAGGCTCCGGGCCGGCAGTGGGTAAGGGGTGCCGTAGTGGAGTTCCTCCAGACCACCAACCAGAGCGGTCCACTCCACTGGGACGGCGGCGACTATCCCGAACCGGCGCGCAGCGAGATTACCGACAAGGCGACGGGCAACGACAACTACTACAACCACATGTTCTATGTGAGTTACGACCACTATGGCATGACATTGGGCAACGCCCTCATCACCTCGCCCATTTACAACCTCGATGGCAACACCTCATTCATCGACAACCGCATCAAGGCATGGCATCTGGGTGTGAACGGCGAGATTACCAGCCGCCTGTCCTATCTTGTCAAGTGCTCCTACCGTGAGGGATGGGGTACCTATATCATGCCGCTGCCCAAGAAGCATCACTCGTTCGATGCGATGCTGCAGGGACTATATGTCACAGGCCCCTGGCAAATCAGCGCCGCCTATGCCTTCGACAAGGGCAATATCTACGGCGACTGCTCCACGTTCAATCTCAAAATCAGTTTTCATGGCAAGATACTATAAATACATCCTTCTGCTGCCCTTGTTCCTCATGGCGGCATGCCAGGAGGGTGGCGATGCCGGCGACCTGCTCGGACAGTGGCGCCTGACCGGAACCGACGACCGATACGTGGGCTTTTCGGGCTCTATCGCCTGGTTTCACTCCACCGACAGAAGAGAAGTGTTTGCGAATTTCCAACACGTTGGCGACAGCCTCTTCATCCAATGCTCTTCCATCTATGGCTCTCCCGCCGACACCACCTTCATCGAGAATGCCTTTGGTCTCAAGCCCTTCAAGAACATCCGTGTAAGAATCGACGCCCTCGACTCCGACCGTCTCATCCTCAGCAAAGAAAGCCAATCGTGGAATTTCTATAAGTATTGATTTACCATTCCCAAATTAAAAGGCGAAACCTTGACAGGGGTTTCCATATAACAACCCTATTATTAGGCAATTAGACACGAAAAGCCAAATTAGCCACGCCAAACCATATGATTATGGCGGGCAAAGCCCGCATAAACAATCGCAACTCTGTTGCGTGAGGAATCTCCCCTCGACCCTTTGATGGGTCGAGGATACCTTAATTGTCGTGCAAGGCGAATACCTTGCACTACTTTGCCACTGCGTGGCGAAGTTAGGCTGCGCTATCATATAACAAAGGTAGCGGCGGGCTGACACCCAGGCGTTTGCCGGCATTGCATACTATCCTGCTTTTGCCAGTCTCTCATTGAGTTTTTGCAA
>ONGG01000013.1 GCA_900317305.1 uncultured Prevotellaceae bacterium
ATACTGATGGCGCACGCCATCACATATTTGTTGATGAAAATGTTGTTCTTCATAGTTTATTCCTTGATTTCCTCTCCGGCACGGAACACCACCTTCTGACCTTCCTGCACGTTATTGGCTCCAACAGCCACGATACAGTCGCCTTCTCCGAGTCCGGTTTTGATGATGACATCCTTGCCGTTGCCCGCATCCGTAGTCGTCACTGTGATAGCCTTGGCTGTACTGTCAGGCATCACCTTGTAGACCAATGACTTGTCCTGCAGACGCACGACGGCTGTCTGTGGCACCACCATCACATTGCTTTGGCTGATAGGCAGTATGACGGTGCATTGAGCACCCGAAAAGAGTTGTCCTTTGGGGTTGGGAAACGTGGCTTTGCAGGCCAGTGAACCAGTGGCGGCATCCACCATACCCGTGATATTGGTGATGCGGCCCTTGTAAGGATACTCCGTGCCGTTCTTCATCACCAATCTCACGTCGGGAAGTGAAGCCAAGTGGGCTGTCATATCAGAATGTTTCAAGCCCGATGAAATACCAGATTCTATAATGGATTCCGTCACCGAGAACCATGCTTCCATCTGCTGGTTGCCACTGACGATAGTCAGTTGGGTCATCGGCGTCACCTGGTCGCCAGCGAAGACGGGAATCTCTCCAATGACACCCGACACTGGAGAAGTGATGGTGCAGAAACCGAGGTTCACCTTGGCACGGTTGACACCAGCCTGAGCCTGCGTGATGGATGCCTTGGCCTGGCTGACAGCGGCCTTGGCCTGATTGTAGTTGTTCAAGGAGTTCTCCAGCATGTAGCTGCTCACAATCTTCTTGTCAAACAGGTTCTTGTTGCTCTCATACTCCAACTTGGCGCTGTTGGCCTGAGCTTGGGCCGCCTGGAGGTTGGCCTGGGCGGCCTGAAGATTGGCCTGGGCCGACTCCAGTTCGTGCTGTGCGTTGCGAGAGTCGATGATGAAAAGTGTCTGGCCTCTGCTCACCTGCTGACCTTCGCTCACGCAGATCTTCATCAGCTGACCACTCGTCTGTGGGGAAATTGTTACATCCGATTGTCCTTTCAGTTTTGCACTGAACTTCATAGGATATACGATGTTGGACTCCTCGACTTTTATTGTCTCAAATGACGAGGGAACTTCTTTAGGAATGTCAAGTCCACACGATGTCAGACTTACAACCACTATAGCTGATGCTATAGCCCATTTCATTACGTTTTTCATTTTCATTCTATAGATTCTCGCTCTTTGGTTGAAAAATAATGATATAATAAGCCCGGGCAACGGTTGGTTGTTCGGGGAGATGTCAAGCAAGAGTGTACACTTTTCTTAGGATTTTTCAATGTATGTAATATAAACTGGCTTGACATTGCAAATATAGAAATTATTTCCAATATACTCGCTTCAATTTTTTTATTTTTTTTATATCATAAAGATAATTTACCAAAACGGAAATGGTTTTGTGCAAAATGGAATTATATTTGGATACTGTCGATGCGCAACCGCAATGTGCCGGCAGGCACATGCACCTCTACCACATCGCCACATCGCTTGTTGAGCAGGGCCTGGGCAATGGGCGACTTGATCGATATCTTGCCCTCGCTCAGGTTGGCTTCGTGCTGACTGGCTATCGTATAGCTCATCTGTCTGTTGTTGGCCAGGTTGGTGATCTCTACTTTGCTGAGCAACTGCACGCTGTCGCCACCAAGTCTCGACTTCTCGAGCACACGGGCGTTGGCCAGCACTCTTTGCTTGAAACGTATCCTGCCGAGCAGGCGCGCCTGCTCGCGCTTGGCAGCGTGATATTCGAAATTCTCGCTCAGGTCGCCCTTGTCACGGGCCTCGGCTATCGCCTCTCTCACCTGGGGCAGTTCCACACTCTCCATTTCATGGAGTTCGGCCACGAGTTTGTCGTAGCCTTCTTGCGACATATATTCCATAATTTCCAATAAGGTTCTTTATTATTTTTATCTCTAGTGGCAGATAGTCTTACTTGTCTTTTTTCCTATAGGCAGCGATTGTCAGACAAATCAGCCCGATGGCAATCACCACATCAAGAATGTTCCAAATAGTTCGTCCTAATGCAATCTTGAAAAATGGCTGGAAAAGGATTGCCAAGGCAGCAAAAGCAAATCCAAGCCCCTCTTGTTTGTTCTTGAAATAATCATAGGAAAAATAAGCGAAAGAAGCCATTGCCAAAAATCTGACTAATTGAAAGAAACCATAAGGCATATTTGCAAGGCATAGCAAAAGTAATGCTGCCAAAGCAATCTTTATGATTGTTAAAACTTTTGATTCCATTGGTTCATCCATTAAAACAATGATCTAAATATACCTCTCAATAAGTTGTCCAACAAATCAGGGAATACCCAGAAGAATAGGACGATGATGAAAAAGCCTATACAACCGCACACTTTGGTGAACCCCTCTGAGGGTTTCCGTCCTACAATGATCTCGTAGAGCGCAAAAACAATGTTCCCACCGTCGAGAGGATATACGGGCAGGCTGTTCAATATCGCCAATATCAGAGACAATGATAATAACGGCCATAAAAAGTCAGAACTTGCCTCCGATAGAAATGGCATGGCAATATATAGAATGAGAAAAGTGGCGATATTGAATAACACTCCTGCCGCAGAGATAAGCAGACGTTGCCATGCAGGCTTGTCTTCGATGTAGGGCGAGTTGGCAGGTGTCATCACCATTTCAGGGCTTTGTGTTTCCATACCATACACATTGTCCAAAAAATCTTGTTTCCGGGATCTGAATACCGTTGCACCGCCCAGGGGAAGGACTCCCAATTTCCATGTGATATTCCGCCATGAGTTGCCTTCTATAATTTGTTTGGGCCTGTAACTGATAAATGGGAGAAAGAACACCTGCATCTCACGTATCACGCATCCAAAAGACCTGCCCGCAATCACATGACCCAACTCGTGGATGATAACGACAATGGCAAGAGAGAGATAGAAACTCCAATCATCAGTGAAGAAGCTGTTTCCGCCACTCGACAACCAGAAAACAATAGCCGCTCCTATTAATAGGTTAACCCATTTGAAGGTCAATCCATATTGTGGTTCATTGTCATTCTCATCGTTTGGAGACAATGGTGCTGGATCCACACCATTGTATGCCGATTGATTATTCCTTTCTTCTGCAGGAATATCATTAAACTCTGGAGGTGGATTGTATGTTTCGTTCTCGTTCATAAGTTGTTTCCTCAATCATTACTAAACCATTCATTTCAGTTCTGCAAAGATATAGAAAAATGTGTGGCCAACAAAATGAAATGCGAATTATCCCCTTCGATTCTCATTCTGTTTACAGACGAGCGAAAATTAGGAGTACTAGACTCCTAATACGATGGCAGGGTCTATATTCAGTTTACGGCTGATTTCTCTTCCCGTCTTTAAGGAAGGTTCACCCTTGCCAGTCATTATTTCACTGACGCGTGCAGTACTTAAGCCAAGCATTTCTGCCAACTTGCTCTGAGTAAGCCCCATTTCATACATACGTAGCTTCATGGTCTCAACGAGTGTTGGCGCGACTATCGGATAATGCTCTTCCTCGTAGTCGGCCACGAGGTCGGAAATGAGATCAAGTTCCAGCATATTCTTATCATCAGCAGGTGTATCATTGTTGACTACCTTGAGCAGTTCATTGATTCGCTCACATGCTGCCTTGTACTGTTTCTCTGACTTTATCTGTACCATACCTATATATTTTTAATATCTTTAATCTTTTCGTATTCTTTGTGTGTGCCTACAAAACGCATATATACCTTCTTGTTGACAAACAACACGATAGCCACTATTCTATAATTATTACCCTTTATGTCGAATACGTATCGGTCATTACCCACATAATCAACAGTGTTGAACGTCTTCTTAATATCCGCAAAACACGTCCATTCAGCATTGCAAGTGCGCTTATACCAATCACGTAGAGGCACGTCGGCATCAGCATGTTTGGCAATAAACTCCCTAATCATAGAAAAAGAAATAACTCTCATGTTCTTAAGTTTGATGCAAAGATAGCACAATTGTTCGGTTTAACCAAATATTTTTCGGAGTTATTAAAAGTTAGGGTGCGTGATTAACATATTTCTTCGGATTCCCCAGATTATAGCAGCATGGAAGAAAACGAACAGATGCGAACTACAACTGTTGAACAAATTGGGTGTTGAAGAAGTAGAACTGGTGCTCAACTTGCGCAGTTGGGTCACTTAATCGTACATTTGCCTTCAGCGAATGTACTCCCGTTCGAAATTGCAAAAATAATTTTGCACTTTACTCACTTAATCGTACATTTGCTTTCAGCGAATGTACTTCCGTTCGAAATTGCAAAATATATTTTGCACTTTACTCACTTAATCGTACATTTGCATATTGAACCTGATAATTCAAAACAATTGTGAGTATGAGACAGTTTTTCTTCCGGGCTACCGCCCTCCTGATGATGTGCTTATGTGGCTTGACTTATAGCATGGCCAAACAAACTTTGCCTCGGTCGCAAGCCGGCATTGTGCCCAATCCGCTCATGGTCAAAATTCCTTCGGGATGGATAAGGGGCTTCAATCAAGAAGGGTCGATGGCCTTCCTCGGCATACCTTACGCCAAGGTGCAGCGGTTTATGCCTCCTCTGCCCGTCGACCCTTGGGACACCGTTCGGGTGTGCGACCATTGGGGTCCGCAGGCCATGCAGATGGTGCGCGGAGGGCAACTGAGCGAGGCGGAGATGTCGGAGAAAAACTCTTGTGTGCTCAATGTGTGGACCACCGACCGCAACGCTCGGAAACCCGTGATGGTGTGGTTGCACGGAGGAGGATTCGACTCCGGTACCTCAGCCTGGAACCCCGGTATGGCACTCGCCCAGAAAGATGTGGTGGTGGTGAGCGTGAATCACCGACTCAACATTCTGGGGTTCCTCGATCTCTCGTCCTGTTCGGAGCAATACCGGCAGTCGGGCAATGTGGGCATGCTCGATGTCGTGGCGGCTTTGCAATGGGTGAGAGACAACATCAGCCTCTTTGGCGGTGACCCCGGCAACGTCACCATCTTCGGTGAGTCGGGTGGGGGAGGAAAAGTTGGCACCCTCCTCTGCATGCCCGCAGCAAAGGGACTGTTCCACAAGGCAATCATCATGAGCGGCACCATACTCAATGTGAACACCAAGCAGATGAGTCGGCAACTGGGGGAGGCCGTACTCAGCCAACTGGGCATCGACCGCGAGCATATTGAGCGCATCAACGACGTGCCCTACAACGAACTGTATGCAGCCGGACAGCGTGCCATGGCAGCAAGTATCGGAACACGACAACCCGGCACCCCCATGATGTGGGGCTTTGGTCCCACGCCCGATGGCGAGACCTTGCTGCAGCAGCCCTTCCAACCCGGATTCGCCTCCATCTCCGACGATATTCCTATCCTTATCGGAACGACCTTCAACGAACTGCAACGCCTCAGCTACGATAAGTCAATGACTGCCGAGGAGGCCAAGGCCGCGCTCCAGTCCACCTTTGGCGACGACACCGAAGCCTATGTGGAGGCATTTGGCAAGGCTTATCCCCGTGCCACACCGCAGGATTGGCTGAGCATCGACTGGCTCTTCCGTCCCAAGACGCTCATCACGGCCGATGAGATAGCCCAAAGCCGCCGGGCCAATACCTATACTTATATGTTCACCTGGCGCTCGCCAGTGACCCAAGCCTCACAGCACGGACACGAACTGAAGTTCTGCTTCAACACGCTGCACCACGCCAAGAACGAGTTGCCCAACCCCACCGAAAAAGACCTGGCGCTCGCCGACCTCATGAGCAGCGTATGGGCCGCATTCGCACACACTGGGAATCCCAACGTCAAGGGCTTGCCGAAATGGAAACCCTATACAGCCAAGAATGGCGAGATGATGGTCTTCGACTACAAGTGCCGCATCCGTCACAATCACGACCGTTCTCTCCAGCAAATCATCGACAAACACTGTTTCCGACAGTTGGATGAGTTCAGGAAGAAGCATTAAGGGTGGGTTCAAGAGAGAGACACATTATTGTATAATTAACTCAACTTTCGCAAGTTGAGAGGAGTTCAGAAGTTACAGAAGTTCAGGAGTTCAGACATTACCACAGCAAACGACCATTGTGCCTAACGAGGTGAATTCGGGCTATTGTCTGAACTCCTGCAACTCCTGAACTCCTGTAACTACAAGAAGTTGAGCGAATGCGAAACTTAAATAATTAACCTCAAGCATTGTCTTATGAAAAAATCCATGTTGTTCCTTGCTCTGGCAGCACTGTTGTTGACAGGTTGCAAGCAAGAAGTAAAAGAAGTGGTGGCCCTGCCCAGGACCACGGCCACACCCGAAGTGACGGCGGCAGTCGACTCTTTCGTTCTCGCCACGCAGACACGTCCCGTAAAGCCCGACTCCATCTCGCTCCACAGCATCATGATACTGAAAAATGGCGAGGTGGTGTACGAGAAATGGTTCAACGACTATACACCCGAAAAGCCGCACGCCATGTTCTCCGTAAGCAAGACCTTCACCGCCACCGCTGTCGGACTGGCCATCAATGAGGGGAAACTCAATCTTAACGACTCCGTGGTGAAGTTCTTCCCCGACAAGTTGCCTGCCGACCCCAGCGACAACCTCAAGGCCATGACCGTGCGCGACCTGCTCACTATGACCTGTGGGCACGACGAGGAGCCCAAAGCGCAAAAGGTGGACTCCCTGGACTGGGTGAGGGGATTCCTCTCATGGCCCGTCGAGCATAAGCCGGGCGAGTATTTCCTCTACAACTCCGTCGGAACCTATATGCTCTCTGCCATCGTGCAGCAGGTCACCGGCGAGAAACTCATCGACTATCTCGACACCCGACTCTTCCAACCTCTGCATATCGACCGTCCGGAGTGGGATGAGAGTCCGCAGGGCATCAACTGTGGCGGTTGGGGGCTGTCGCTGAAGACCGAAGATATGGCCAAGATGGGGCAATTGTTCCTGCAGAAAGGCATGTGGAACGGGAAGCAGATCGTGCCTGCTGAGTGGCTCGAGCAGATGTCAAGTTTCCAGGTGCCTTCGGCTCCCGCCGGAACCCGTTTTGAGGACTTGGAGAAGGCTGGACTCAACAAAGACAACAACGAGTGGGTGCAGGGCTATGGCTACCAGATGTGGATATGCCGCCACAATGCGTTCCGCGCCGACGGGTTTGCCGGACAATACATCATTGTATTCCCCGACCGCAATGCGGTGCTGGTGCTCACCACCTCATCCTCGCTCTATCAGCCCTATATGGACCTTGTCTGGGAATATCTGCTCCCGGTGCTCTAATCCGTCCCTTCTATAATCAGGCTCCCCTCCCCAGCGTTTTGCAGGGAGGGGAGACCTTGTATCTTAATGGTTGACGCAAACTTGGCAAAACGCGCTCTCCGCGTTAATATATGTTAAGTTTTGTAATCGCTTGATGTTTGTTGGTTGATTTTGGCTAATTTTGACAAATATTTGGAATGGAATAGATAATATTTATGAGACACATATTTTATTGCTTTCTTATCGTTCTGATAGGTTGGCCTATTGGCGCTTGCGCTGATGGTGCGACCAGGGAATGGCTGTCGAAGTTGGACCAGAGCCTGGCCAACCGCGACGCCTATGAGCAGAAGCGCGTTGACCGTATCGACGCACTGAAGAAGGAACTCTCCCAGATCGATAAGAAGAATACCGAAAGATATTACGAGCTGTTATACGGACTCTACGACGAGTACAAGAGCTACTGCTACGATTCTGCCCACCACTATGCCGACGAATGTCTGGCCGTGGCCAGGCTCAACAATGACGACGTTAAGATAGCCCAGGCAAGCAATGCCGTGGCCTTCTCGCTCATCTCTGCCGGTTTTCTCACCGAGGCCACCGAGGTGCTCAAATCCATCGATAGGAGCAAACTCAGCGGCCGGATTCTCGAAGATTATTTCGAGCACAACGGACAATTGTGGAGGGCCCAGGCCGACTATGTGAGAGATGAGCCCTTCTACACTAAATACATCACCAAGAGCAATGCCTATCTCGACTCGCTCAAACAGATCTTACCCCAGAATTCAGGCAAGTGGTGGTCGGTGCAAGGGTCAAGGCAGATGCGCGACCACCAATACCAGCAAGCCCTGGAATCGTTCAACAAGGTGCTGGCCTTGAGCGACTCCGACCTGCACATGAAAGCCATGGCCACCGCCGAGATGGCATGGGCATATATCTTCCTCGACAACGAGGACAAGGCCATCGAATACTTCGCACAGTCATCCATCTACGACAACGAGACGGCCACCCGGGAGATCACCGCCCTCTATCACCTCTCCAGGCTCATCTACAAGAAAGGCGAGCACGAGCGGGCCAGCGTGTATGTGCACCAGGCACTCGATGACGTGCAGTTCTACAACAGCCGCCTGCGTAAAATCGAGATCGGCGATATCCTTCCCATCATCGAACGCGACAGGTATGAGGCCGTGGCGAGTCAGCGCAATTGGCTCATCGCCGCCAGTTGCCTCTTCGTCCTCCTCTCGGCCGTCATCCTTTCCAGTTATTGGTTCATCCGCAAGAAAAACCGTACCCTTACCGAGGCCAGGGAGACCATCGCCTCGCAACTCACCCAACTGCAGGTGGCCAACCGCCAACTCAAGGAAGACGACAAAATTAAGAATGCCTATATCGGGCGCTCCTTCTACACCAATGCGGAGTTCATCGCCAAACTTGAGAAACTCTACCTCATGATCGACCGGAAAATCGTGGCCCGCCAATACGATGACCTCAGGTCGATGATGAAACTCTCCAACCTCAATGCCGAAAGGGAGAACATGTACGAGGCGTTCGACCAGACTTTCCTCAACATTTTCCCCGATTTCGTGCAACGGTTCAATCTCTTGTTCGAGGAGAAAGACCGCAAGTTGCCGCCCAATGAGCAATCGCTTACCTCCGAGATGCGCATCTTCGCCCTCATACGTCTGGGCATCAGCGACAGTGAGCGGATAGCCAAATTCCTGAATTATTCGGTGCATACGGTCAATACCTACAAAACCCGGATCAAGAACCGTTCCACCGTGGAGAATGAGCAGTTTGAGAAGAAAATCATGGAGATTTAAGGGCTTTACAACGGAATATTTCCATTATACAAGCATCATGTGACGAATAGTCGAAACGGTTGATTATCAGCGGTTTCGACTATTTTATTGTATAATATCACTTATACACTCGCTTGCTTTTTTCATTTCGGGCGTATGTTATCTTAACTTTGCAACGAATAATTTTTTTTGCATTGTTATGAGACGCTTTTTCGCTTTGTTCACTATCCTTGTCACCGTCGGTTCGGTCTTCGCACAGACCGAGAACAATCCTGTGGCCAACCCACAGGCGGTGGTCAGCGAGGGTAAGGCACGCTTCACGGTACTTACCCCAGAAATGATCCGTATCCAGTATAGCAACACCAGTCAGTTTGAGGACCGCGCGACGTTCGCCGTCGTCAACCGCAACCTGCCGGTGCCGCAGTTCACCACCGAGCGTAAAGACGGGTTCCTCTATATCAAGACCCAGGCCCTGACGCTGAAATATCAGATAGGTGGGGTGATCAGTGCCGCCACACCTTCCGACAAGGTGCTCTCCATCTCGTTCGGTCTGAACGGAAGGAATGTGCTGTGGTATCCTGGAAAGGACGACGCGCTCAACCTCAAAGGCACTACCCGCACTCTCGACGGACAGATTGGCGACAACAAGCGGCATGAGTTGGAGAACGGACTCCTCTCGCGTGCCGGATGGAGCATCATCGACGAGTCGCCGGCCACCAAGCGTGGCGACGGTTCCACCACTTTCGCCTTCGACAAGAAATATGATGGCATAGAGTGGGTGGCCGAGCCTGTCGACAAGACCGCCATCGACTGGTATTTCCTTGGATATGGACATCAGTACAAGAAAGCATTGGGCGATTTCATCAAGATTGCAGGGCGTCAGCCCATGCCGCCACTCTATGTGCTGGGATATTGGTATAGCAAGTATCAGCGCTACACTGCCGACGAGTTTATGGAAATCGTCAACGACGTGAAACGCAACAACATCCCCATGGACGTGATGATCTTCGACATGGACTGGCATACACAGGGTTGGACAGGATGGACCTGGGACCGTACGGCCATTCCCGACCCCGAGGGCCTCATCGACTGGATGCACAAAAACGGACTGAAGGTGTCGCTCAACCTCCATCCTGCCGACGGTGTGGATGATGACGAGGATTTCTTCGCCGACCTGCGCGACGACATGGGAATGCCGAAGGATACCAAGGTGGTGCCTTGGAACCTCAGCGACCCCAAGTTCTACCACCATATGTTCAATCGTATCATCAGGGCCAGGGAGAACCAGGGGGTCGACTTCTGGTGGCTCGACTGGCAGCAGAACCTCACCAGCAAGTATGTGAGCGGACTGGGAGAGACCTTCTGGTGCAACCACGTCTTCTACAATGATATGAAGAACAACCGGCCCAACCACAGGCCCCTCATCTTCCACCGCTGGGGCGGACTGGGCAGCCACCGCTATCCCATCGGCTTCTCTGGCGACTCGTTCACCACCTACGGCACCCTGGCATGGCAGCCCTATTTCACCGCCACCGCTTCGAATGTGGGCTTCGGCTACTGGGGACATGACCTGGGCGGACATCAGCAGACCGATGGCAATGATCCCGAACTCTACCTCAGGTGGATGCAGTATGGTGTCTTTACCCCGATTTTCCGCACTCATGCCACCAACTGGCCAGGCATCGAACGGCGTATCTGGAAATACGAAAACTTCCCGCTGCTGCTTGAGACGGTAAAGTTGCGCTACGCGCTCATGCCTTATATCTACACCGCGGCCCGACAGGCCTACGACACGGGTGTCTCCATCTGCCGACCGCTCTACTACGACTCGCCCGAGAACAGCAACGCCTATCTCTTCGAGGATGAGTATATGTTTGGCGACGATATCCTCGTGGCTCCTGTCGTCACGCCTACCGACGACAGCGGAAAGGCATCACGCCGCACCTGGCTGCCCGAGGGCAAATGGTATGACGTGTGCCGCAACCAAGTGATCGAAGGCAACCGCGTGTTCACCGACGCCTATACCCAGGAGGAGATACCCTATTTCTACAAGGCCGGAACGGTGATTGTCAACTACCCGCCCATGCTCAATCTCAATACCCGTCCCGACAGGGTCATCCTCAAAGTGGTGCCAGGTGCCGACGGCACGGCCACGTTCTATGAGGACGAGGGCGACACCGAGGGCTACAAGACGGGTGCTTTCACCACTACGCTCCTGCGTCATGAGGGTTCATCGCTGACCATCTCTCCGCGTAAGGGCAGCTTCCCAGGCATGCCAGAGAAGAGGGCCTACACGGTGGAGTTCCTCTCCATCGACCGTCCTTCGGCCGTCATGGTCAACGGACAGCGGCTGACTAATGGAACGTGGAACTACAACAGCCAGTCGAGGATGGTCACCGTCTTTGTTCCCGCCACCGACTGCGCCAAAGAAATAACCGTGAAACTTCAACCATAAAACCTATGACGAAGATGAGAACTATCATTATGGCACTGGGGCTCATGGCAGCCTCGGCCATTCATGCACAACAATACAAGCAACTCTGGATCACGGGGTCGGCAGTGCCCGGAGGCACCCAACCGCTAGAGAGGGTGAGCGACAACGATTTCAAGTATGCCGGTAGCCTCAAGGCAGGCGAACTGAAGGTCATCACCACCAAGAAAATAGGCAAGAACACGGAGTTCCTCACACCGGCAATGCCCGATGCCAATGTCGTGAACCATGGCATTGCCCTCACGGCCTCGGCCGAAGCCAACGCACAGGCATGGCAGGTGGCTTTCGACGACGACCACTACAGAATACACGTCTATCCCGACAGCAAGATGCTCCGTGGCGAGGTGTGTGTGCCCTGGGGCGAACTCTTCATCGCCGGCGGCGCCACCGACGCAGGCTGGAAAGAGGGCAAGATGTTGCTCATGACCCAACAGCTCGACAATCCTTATGTGTGGACATGGGAGGGCGAGTTGAGGCGACACGTGGGAGTAGAGGAGCCCACCAGCTTCAAGTTCCAGGGACAGAACAGGTGGTTCCTGAAAGCCCTTTATCCTTATGAGCAGGGCACCGACATC
This sequence comes from uncultured Prevotellaceae bacterium, assembly GCA_900317305.1. Classification (GTDB taxonomy): domain Bacteria; phylum Bacteroidota; class Bacteroidia; order Bacteroidales; family Bacteroidaceae; genus Prevotella. The sequence continues at coordinate 12,164 of ONGG01000013.1, forward strand.
TTGGTCGACAACCGTCTGCGCATTGGTGGCAACGATACGAAATGGGTGATCTCGAAAGATGGTGTCTACCGCATCACCGTCGACATCTTCAATGAGAAGGTGAAGGCACAGTGGCTGCGGCCGATAGCTCAATGAGATTTGAGGTTCCTTAAAGTCCTTAATGACCTTAAAGTCCTTAAAGTCCTGAAGAAAAAAGATAATTCCAAGAATCAACCATATAACTAAAACCTTTTATGAAGATGAAGAAAAATTTACTTTTCGTGCTCCTGTCCATGATTGGCCTGTGGATGGGTGGTCAGAGTGCTTTCGCTCTCGACCAGCAAGATGGGGTTTACCAGATTGCCAACGCACAAGACCTGGAGGATTTCTCCAACATGGTGGCCAGTGGTAATGGGGGCATCAGTGGCGCTCTCACCGCCGACATCGACCTCTCGGGGCTCACTCACCAGCCCATCGGCACGGTGAGCAGTCCTTTCTCCGGCACTTTCGACGGACAGCAGCATTTCGTTCGCAACATGACGCTCGACATGCCCGAGGCTGAATATGTGGGCCTCTTCGGTGTGCTCAACGATGGCGCTTACATCAAGAATGTGATTGTCGACTGGTCGTGCTTCGTGTCAGGAAAACGTTTCGTGGCTGGTATCGCCGGTGGTACAAACGGTGGCGGCGTGGTGACGTTTGAGAATTGTGGCAATGAGGCCAGCATCGGTGCTGCCGAGGAGAATGCAGCCGGTATTTGCGGCGTGAGCATGAGCAGTGCCTGTGGCATCCGTCTGCTCAACTGCTTCAACACTGGTGGCATCTCTGGCAACCGCGAGTGTGCTGCCCTCTGCGGATGGGTTGGCAATACGGGTAGCGTGATCACCAACTGCTATAACGCCGGTTTCGTCATCGGTATGGATGGCACCAACTCGCTCTGGCGTAATGGCAACGGCAAGGGTACCAACAACTTCGATACCTATGGCTATCAGGGCACGCTCATCAGCGAGGATGAGTACGACCTGAGTTGCGGCGCCGTGGCTTATCAGATGAATGGCAACCAGAGCGACGACGTCATCTGGTACCAGACGCTCGGCACCGACATGCACCCCGTGCCGTTCTCTACTCATGGCGTGGTTTATGCCGTGGGCGACCTCAACTGCGACGGCTCTTCGAAGGGTGGCGACGCCACGTTCTCCAATGTCAATGAGTCGAACCGCGATCCCCACCAGTTCGTTGATGGCATCTGCTCGGTATGTGGCGATGTCGACAAGGATTTCCTTCCCCTCACCGACGGATTCTATACACTCAATACGGCAGCCGAACTCAACTGGTTCGCCGCACTTGTCAATCATGGCAACAAGAAGGTCAATGCCCGTCTGGGTGCCGATATCGACTTCTCTGAGTTTACCCGCAAGGATGTGATGATCGGTGGCGATGCTTTCACCGCCAACGAGAGCGACGAGGCACGTGCCTTCGATGGCATCTTCGATGGTCAGGAGCATTCCATCAATGTGGCCTACAACGTGTCTTACGATGGTGTGGCCCTCTTCAAGGTCATCTCTAATGCAACGATCAAGAATCTGCGCATCACAGGTACTATCGAAAGTATGCAGCGCTTCATCGGTGGCCTTGTGTTCGTCACCCGTGGCGCATCGGTCATCGAGAATGTGGTGGTGGGCGCCAATATCATCGGCTCGTATCCCGGCGATGCCACCAATGGCGGTATCTGCGCCGTGGCTCACGAGAACCCCGTCTTCCGCAACTGTGCTTTCGTTGGCTCGATCAATGCTCCCTACAGCGAGGGTAGCGCCGCCATCATCGGCTATGCCCATGGCGAGGTGGAGACCATCATCGAGAACTGCTACGTGGCTCCGTCGGAGTTCCTGCTCACAGGCAACTCCACCGTCATCGCCCGCCACGTGAGAAATATCAACAACTGTTTCTACACCAGCAATATCACCGATTTCTGGGAGAATGCCGCTACTATGGTGTCAGGCGAGGCTGTGGCCTCCGGTGAACTCTGCTACCAAATCAACGAGGGCGGCAATACCGACGCATGGCGCCAGAACCTCTCCGGCGATGCCTATCCCGTGCCATTCGCCTCTCACGCCATGGTCTATGCCAATGGCTCGCTCAACTGCGACGGTACTCCTGGCGGCGACATCACTTACTCCAACACCCAGGGTGAGCCCCAGCGTGCCGAGCACCAGTATGTGGATGACATCTGCTCGGTTTGTGGCGCACGCATCATCCGCAACGGACAACAACTGAAAGCCCTGGCCGACGCCATCAACAATGGCGAAATCGACGGCAACGTCATCGTCGACCTGGCCAACGATATCGATATGGCCGGCATTCAGTTCGAAGGCATCGGCACACGCTTCACCCAGCAAATCGACGAGGAGAACTACGAGGATGTGAAACGTGCCTACAAGGGCACCTTCGACGGCCATGGCTATCGCATCAAGAACATGCTCATTGAGTCGGAGATGGGCAACAAGGGTCTCTTCGGTGTCGTGAGCGGCGCTTATATCAAGAACGTCGTGGTGGATGCCAGTTGCGAGATCTATTCCACTGGCTACTCCGCTGGTATCGCAGGCACATCCATCGGCCGCAATACACTTACTATCGAGAATTGTGGCAACGAGGCCGTGGTCAACGTTGGTCAGGATGGCGTCAATGGCGCTGGTATCCTGGGCGTGAACGACCTGAGCGAGGCTTATGTGAGAATCATCAACTGCTACAACACTGGCGACATCGTAGGCCAGCGTGAGTGTGGCGCCATCTCTGGATGGCTGGGCGACCATGCCGATGTCATCAATACCTACAACAGCGGTTATGTGGTGCCCGGCGCTGTCGACGGCAACCGTACGTTCGCCCGCTATAACGGCTCCAACGTCAACTTCACCAACTGCTTCGAGGTGAATGGCATGCAGGTCACTCAGGCCGATGAGGCCAGCGTGAGCAACGGCAAACTCTGCTACGACATCAACGAGGGTGCCGGCAAGGTGGTGTTCTACCAGACGCTCGACACCGACATGCACCCAGTGCTCGACGCTACACACGGTGTCGTGGTCAAAGACGGCGACAACTATGTGAACGAGACCGAGGGCATCGCTCCCGCCTCTTCCACCAACGCCACCATCGAGTCGGTCTACTCCGTCAGCGGTGTACGCCAGCAGCAGATGGGCCATGGTGTGAACATCGTCAGGATGTCGGATGGTACGGTGAAGAAGATTTTCGTAAAATAAGTTTAAGGTTGATATGACCCGAAGAGTCATCGTATTGACAAGCAGCCTCGCCCTTGCCGTCATGGCAATGGCGCAGGCTGCCTTTGTCTCTGATAATCAGGTGGCGGTGTTCTATCCGCCCCACTACGATGCCACACAGCATGAGCCGTCGCCCATCTTTGAGCATGAGCCGAAGGCCATCAATGCGCTGCCGGCACAGTGGGAAATCAAACCACAGTTCTCCATGCGCGATGGCAAGAGCGTGGCTACCATTGCTGTCGAGGGCCAGGTCGATTTCTATGGCACGGGCGAGGTGACCGGACCATTGCGCCGCAACGGACGCACCGTGGGCCTGTGGAATGTCGACACCCCGGCATATAGCGTAGATGGTGGCTCGCACCTCTACCAGAGTCACCCATGGGTCATGGGCGTAAGGGCCGACGGCACCGCCTTCGGCATCATCGCCGACAACACCTGGCGCCAGACCATCACCACCGACGACCATCAGGTGACTTTCGAGAGCCTTGGTCCGGCATTCAGGGTGGTGGTCATCGAGCGCGAGAGTCCGCAGGCGCTTATGAAGGCACTGGTCGACCTCACCGGCACCATGTCGTTGCCGCCCCTGTGGTCGCTGGGCTACCAGCAGTGCCGCTTCTCCTACCAGCCCGACACGCAGGTGATGGAGATCGCCGACAAACTCCGTGAGCACAAGATTCCTTCCGATGTGATATGGATGGACATCGACTATATGGATGGCTACCGCATCTTCACGTTCAACCCCAAGGAGTTCTCTCAACCCAAACGGCTCAACGACTACCTGCACCAGAAAAACTTCAAGGCCGTCTATATGATCGACCCCGGCGTGAAGGCCGAGAAGGGATATTTCGTCGACGACCAGGGAACGGCAGGCGACTATTGGGTGAAAGACAAGGATGGCAAGCCCTTCGTGGGCGATGTGTGGCCCGGCCCCTGCCATTTCCCCGATTTCACCCGACCCGACGTGCGTATGTGGTGGGCCACGCTCTATAAGGACTTCATGGCCACCGGCATCGATGGCGTTTGGAACGATATGAACGAGCCTGCCGTCTTCGGACAGCCCGAGACCACGATGCCCGTCAGCAATATGCATCTGGGTGGAGAGGGGCTCTCGCCCGGTACGCACCTGCGCTTCCATAACGTCTTCGGACTCAATATGGTGAGGGCCAGCCGGCAGGGACTTATGCTCGCCAATCCGCAGAAGAGACCTTTCATCCTCTCACGCTCCAACTTCCTCGGCGGTCATCGCTATGCTGCCACATGGACGGGCGACAACCTCTCGTCGGAAGACCAGATGCACCTCAGTGTGCCCATGTCGCTCACGCTCGGTCTCTCCGGACAGCCGTTCAGCGGTCCCGACATCGGCGGATTCTGCGAGAGTGCCACGGGCGACTTGCTCGCACAGTGGACGGCCATGGGCGTGTTCTTCCCCTTCGTGCGCAATCATAGCATCAAGGGCAGCGCTCAGCAGGAACCCTGGGCTTTCACGCCCGAGGTGCTCGATGTGTGTCGTACGGCCATCAACCGCCGCTACGTGCTCATGCCTTATATCTATACGGCCTTCCGTGAGGCGAGTGTGGATGGCATGCCCGTGATGCGGCCCGTATTCATGGCCGATGCCCGCGACCTCAGTCTGAGGGGCGAGGACAAGGCTTTCCTCCTGGGCGGCGACCTCATGGTCATCCCGAAATGGGCTGGAGAAGTGGCTGAGCCAGACAAGGGCTCATGGCAACCCCTCACGCTGGAGAGCAAGCCCGATCGATACCAGGCGGTGCTCAAGCAAAGACCAGGGTCGGTCATCCCGACGGCCAACCTCGCACAGAGTACGGCCCAGATGCGTACCGACTCACTCACCCTCTTCGTGTGTGCCGACAGCGAAGGCAAGGCCGTGGGCTGTCTGTATGAGGATGCGGGCGATGGCTTTGGCTATCGCACGGGCGACTACCTCGTCACCAAGATCGAAGCCTCGATCGACAAGAACCGCCTCACGGTGGCGCTCGCTCCTGTCGAGGGAAAGAGGGAGGCTCCCTCACGCTCCCTGCGCATCGCCTATGTCAAAGGCGGCAAGGTGCAGTACTCTGCTTGGCAGACAGGGAACACGGCTACAATGAAGATAAAAAAGTAAAAACTATACCTCTACTTTTTCAAGTTGAAAGAAGGGCAGCAGAAATGGTTTGAGAGATGAGGCCGGTAAACCCGACTATTGTCTGAACTCCTGCAACTCCTGAACTTCTGAACTCCTGAAAAATATCCAATTAAACAATAACCATCATGAAATTGAATTTCAAAACGGTGCTGGCAGTGGCCATAGGATGGCTCTCTGGCACATGTGCGTTCGCACTCGACCAAGTGGACGGCGTCTATCAGATTGCCAGTGCCACCGACCTCGTCGAGTTTGCTGCAGTAGTGAATGGTGGGGAGAATGGCGCCAATGCCGTTCTTACGGCCGACATCGACATGACCGGGGTGGCCTGGACTCCCATCGGCAATGGCGACAATCGCTACAAAGGCACTTTCGACGGACAGTTCCACACCATCGACAACCTCAAGTATGAGTCGGCCGAGGAGCGTATCGGCATCTTCGGTGTCGTCGACGGTGGTTGCGTGATCAAGAATTTCATTGCGGGTCCGGGCAACGAGATCCGTGGTACCCACAAGGTGGGTGGCATCGTCGGCTGCTCTGATGGCAGCGGATGGGTGACCCTCGAGAACGTGGGTCACGAGGGCTATGTCTATGGCTCTGGCAACAACGTGTGTGCCATTATCGGTGTGGTGATGAATGGCGGACCCGCCACCCGCATCACCAATTGCTACAACATGGGCAACGTGAGTGGCGGTGGCGAGAGTGCCATCATCGCCGGATGGTTCGGCGGTCACGGTAGCGTGGAGGTGAAAGGCTTCTGGAACACAGGCATCATGGAGAGCGGACAGGATGGCTCCAACTCGCTCTGGCGCAACAACAGTGGCATCACCACCGAGCGCATCTTCCATCTCTATGCCGACCAGGGAGCAGCCGTCATCGGTGACGGCGACCTCGCTTCCGGTAAACTGGCCTTCGCTCTCAACGACAACACCGATGCCGGATTCTGGCGTCAGAACCTTTCCGAGCCTGCCGATCCGCATCCCACCTTCCTTCCCGACCATCTGCTTGTCTATGCCAATGGTGAGCTCAGTTGCGATGGCTCTCCCAAGGAGGGCTCGTCGGTCACCTATTCCAACACCGAGGGCTCCGTGCGTGCCGACCATCAGTTCGTGGCTGGCTTCTGCTCGGTGTGCGGCACCATGCAGGACAACTTCTGTGAGATGGAAGACGACCATTACCTCATTGATGATGGCGACAAGCTCAATTGGTTCGCCTATATGGTGAATGTGGTGAATGGGGCTGCCAACGGCCGTCTCACCGCCGATATCGACATGATGGGCAAGGAGTTCACACCCATCGGACAGGATGCCCACGACTTCAAGGGCCACTTCGATGGTATGGGTCACCGCATCCTCAACCTCGTCACCAATCCCAGCAACAACAACCAGGCCCTCTTCGGACAGGCCGTGGGTGGTGCCGTCATCGAGAATGTCATCATCGACGCGTCTTGCCTCATCCAGGGCAACGCCTTCACGGCTGGTATCCTTGGCCATGTATGGGGCGATGGCGTAGTGGTGCGCAACTGCGGCAACGAGGCTAATATCTATGGTACGGCACAGAATGCTGCCGGTATCGTGGGATGCTCAGAGAGAGAGGTCCATATCGCCAACTGCTACAACCTGGGCGAGATTTATGGCTCGCACGAGAATGCGGGTATCTGTGCCTGGATGGGCGCCAACAATTCCACAATCAAGAACTGCTACAGCACGGCCACGGGCATCAATGGTGCCGGCCTCTGGCGTAAGGACGAAGTGGTGGGCGAGAATGTATACCAGATAGAGGGTATCCAGGGCACTGCCTTCACCACCGAGCAGATGCAGAGTGGTGAGTTGGCTTTCTTACTCAATGGCAAGCAGAGCGAAAACGTGGAATGGTATCAGGTGGTGGGCACCGACAATCATCCCATGCCGATATTCATCGAGGGTGGTGTGGTCTATGCCAATGGCGCACTCGACTGTGCCGGTAACCCGAAAGAGGGTGCCGACGTCACTTACTCCAATACCGATGGTTCCACCCGCGACGACCACCAGTTCGCTGATGGCATCTGTGGCGTGTGCGGAACTCCCGATGCTGATTATATCAAGGCCGAGGATGGCGTCTACTCTCTGGCTTCTGCTGCCGATGTGGTGTGGTTCGCTGCCATGGTTAACAAGGTGGATGCCTCGCTCAACGCCGCTCTCACCGCAAATATCGACTTCCAGGGCATTGAGTTCCAGGGCATCGCTACCGCCGCTGCTCCTTATTCGGGCACCTTCGACGGCCAGCGCCATATCGTGAGCAACCTGCTCATCGACATGCCCCAGGACCCCAATGTGGGCTTCTTCCGCGAGATTACCGCTGGCGCTCATATCATGAACCTCACCATCGATGCCTCGTGTGCCATCACCGGAAAGAATTTCACCGGAGCATTCATCGGTCATGTCAGTGGCAATGGCAACGCACTGCTCGAGCAACTGGGCAACGAGGCCTATGTGAGCACCATCGACCAGAACGCCGGTGGCATCGTGGGATGCAACACCTCGGGCGAACTCCGCCTCACACTCATCAACTGCTACAATGCCGGCAACATCTCGAGCGGATGGGAGGCTGGTGGCCTGTCGGGATGGCTGGGCAACGATGCCGTCACCACCAACTGCTACAACATGGGCGTGGTGACCAACGGCGAGTCGTTCGCTCGTGGCAACAACATCCAGATCACCAACTGCTTCGACCCCGTCACCGACTGGCCCGCTCTTCCGGTCACTCCGATAGAGAATTTCACCAACGACGTGGTCTATAACCTCCTGGCCGAGGCTGCTCCCGGCATTTGGTTCCTCAGCGCCGAGACCGAAGGTCACCCCGTGCTCTATGATACGGGCATCGTGAGCGGTATCACAGAGACGGCCGCTTCGCTCGACAAGCAAAACAACTATTACGACCTCCAGGGACGTAAGGTCAACCGTCCTTCGAAGGGTATATATATCGTAAACGGACAAAAGGTGTTAGTAAGGTAAATTTTTCTATTCCATTCTTAAGGGGGGTACCAATAGCGTTGGCATCCCCCCTTTTTTTGTTGTCACGCGAATCCCGGAAAACAGTTTTTTACGGCCATTCAACCCGTTGCAACCGAATATAATACTTATACAAGCAGCATGCCGAAGATGACCTAATCTACTGATAATCAGTGTTGGATGCCGGTACAACCGCTTTTTTTGTTATACAATCCTTAGTAAAATGCCTTTTCTTCAAGAGTTGTGCTAATTTTGCAACATCACAATGAAGATTAGTTGACATTAGTTAGATATTTTTATGTTGGTTAGTTTAGGTAAATATTTGTTCATGCCGCTCTTGTTGTTCAGCAGTTTCATCCAATTATCCAAGGCGGCTTCAGGTTACGATCCAGTGGCAAACCCCGAAGCCGTGGTGGCTTCGGGGCGTGCCCGTTTCACGGTGCTCACTCCGCGTATGATACGCATCCAGTATAGCAGCCGCGAACAGTTCGAGGACAGGGCCACCTTTGCCGTGGTCAACCGGAACCTGCCTGTGCCAGCGTTCACCACCCGTGAGGAAAACGGATTCCTTTATATCAAGACCGAATTCCTCACGCTCAGATACAAGATAGGCAGCACCATCTCGCCTTCGTTGAAGTCGCCCAACAACCTCTCCATCACCATGCCCCTCAACGGGCACGACGTGGTGTGGTATCCGGGCAAGGAGGATGCGCTCAACCTGAAGGGTACCAAGCGCACGCTCGATACGGCCAGCGGCGACAACCAGCGCCCCGACCTCGAGGATGGCATCATCTCGCGTGCGGGATGGGCGCTCATCGACGAGTCACCGAAGACGAAACGCGGCGATGGGTCCACCACCTTCGCCTTCGACGGTCAGGTCGACGGCATCGACTGGTTGGCCAGGCCCGTCGACAACAATGCGCTCGACTGGTATTTCATGGGATATGGCCATGCCTACAAGGAGGCCATCGGCGACTATATCCAGATTGCGGGCCGCCAACCCATGCCCCCTCTCTATGTGCTGGGCTATTGGTACAGCAAGTACCAGCGCTATTCGCAGCAGGATTTCATCAACCTGGTCAACGAGATGCGCCAGAACGAGATTCCGCTCGACGTGATGATCTTCGATATGGACTGGCACCTCGACGGCTGGACGGGGTGGACATGGAACAAGAACCTAATTCCCAATCCCGCCGGACTCATCAACTGGATGCACAACCAAGGCATCAAGGTGAGCCTCAACTTGCATCCTGCCGACGGTGTGGCCAACTACGAGGACCATTACAGCGAGATGGCTGCCGATTTGGGCTATTCGGGCGACAGGATACCCTGGATGCTCGAGGACTCCACGTTCTACCGCTCCCTCTTCAAGCACATCATTCATGAGCGTGAGCAGGAGGGCGTCGACTTCTGGTGGATTGACTGGCAGCAAAACCTCACCAGTTACTATACCGATGGACTGGGCGAGACCTTCTGGTGCAACCATGTGTTCTTTAACGACATGCGCAACAACCGCCCCGAGCGCCGCCCCTTCATCTTCCACCGTTGGGGCGGACTGGGAAGCCACCGCTATCCGATAGGCTTCTCGGGCGACACCTATTCCACGTTCGGTTCGTTGGCCTTCCAACCCTATTTCACCGCCACGGCCTCTAACGTGTGCTTTGGCTATTGGGGGCACGACCTCGGTGGCCATATGCAGATTGCGCCCACCAATTCCGAACTCATGCTCCGGTGGTTGCAGTTCGGCGCGTTCTCGCCCATCTTCCGTACCCATGGGGCAAGTCAGGAGGGCAATGAGCGGCGTATATGGAAGTTCGACAATTTCCCCATGCTGCTCGATTGCGTCAACCTGCGCTATCAACTTATGCCCTATATCTATACCGCCGCTCGCCAGGCTTATGACACGGGCATCTCCATCTGCCGTCCGCTCTATTACGAGTGGCCCGAGGAGAACGAGGCCTACCGCCAGGAGGGTGAGTATATGTTTGGCGACGACATCCTCGTGTCGCCAGTAGTGACGGCCGCCAACCCCTCGGGGAAGACCTTCCACAAGACGTGGCTGCCCGAGGGCCAGTGGTATGATGTGTGCACCAACGAGATACGTCAGGGCGGTTCCGTCGTCAGCCAATACTATGGCCTCGGCGAGATTCCTTATTTTGTCAAGGCAGGCTCCATCGTGGTGTGCAACCCGCCCATGCAGAATCTCAAGACGGCGCCCGACCACCTTATCGTGAAGGTCTACCCGGGCGACAGTGGCGAGACCTCGCTCTACGAGGATGCCGGCGATACGCAGGAGTATATCGATGGGGCTTTCACCACCACCACGTTCTGTCAGTCGAGGTCATCGTCCGAACTCTCCCTCACCATTGCCCCGCGACAGGGTCAATACGAGGGGATGATGGGCGAGAGGGCCTATCAGGTGGTGTTCTTCCTTGAGGATGAGCCTCGCGAGGTGACCATCAACGGGTCAGTGACCAACGAATGGACCTACGACGACCAGATGAAGCAGGTCGTGGTGAGTGTGCCTGCCACCCCTTGCGACCAGCAGGTGGTCATCGGTCTCCAGCGTTCGGCAAGCGGTATCGACCAGAGAGGCGACGCCACCATCGTCGCTCAGCAGTATTTCGACCTCCAGGGACGTGAGTACACCTATGCCCCGCAGGGGTCATACATTCTGCGCCGCACATGGAGCAACGGCAAGGTGTCTACCCAGAAGTTCATCCGCTGAGACTTGTCCGTCACTATCGTCCATCACCTTAAAACGTATTCATAATCCTACCAAATATGTCAGTCAGAAGAGTCTTTTTACCTATCATTTGCCTGCTCGTTGCCATACCGTCGCTTGCCCAGAACTTCGATGAACTGTGGGCCACAGGCAGTGCCGTTCCCGACGGCACCTGCCAACTTGTGAAACGTCCCGACGGACAGTTCCGCTTTGCCGGTGCCCTGAACCAAGGCGAGTTGAAAATCATGACCACCGAGACCTTCCAGAAAGGGGTAACCCAGTTTCTGAAACCACAGTTGGTCGACTCCTACCTCGTCAACAAGGGACTGAATTATGTCATCACTTCCGATGAGTCGCAGCCAGGTTGGGTGGTGTCGTTCCAAGAAGATACCTACCGATTCCTCGTCGACCTCACATCGAGGAAGGTCACGGGCGAGTTGATGCTGCCATGGAACGAGGTCTTCATCGCGGGCAGTGCCTTCGAGGGGGGAGCCAACCATGTGGAGTGGAACCGTAATGGCATGTTACCCTTCGAGCGCGACCACGACAATCCTTATGTCTTCTCCTGGACCGGAGAACTGGGCGAGTTTGGTGGGGTAGTGGAGCCCGGCCGCTTCAAGTTGGAGGGACAGATGACATGGGGACCGCGCGAGTTGCACCCCTATGTGCAAGATGAGGATTTGCTCTCGTCTACGCAGATGAGGCAAGGTGGCGACGACACCAAGTGGCACGTCTATATTCCCGGCACCTATCACATTGTGGTCGACCTCTTCAATGAGACGTTCCATGCCGAGTTGATAGCCGGTGCCAACACCTATGAAACGGATGGCGTCGACGGGATTGATGGCACGTCCGACGGTATGCCCACCGCTGTCTACAACATGGGTGGCGTGCGGATGCCCTCGCTCCAGAAAGGACTCAACATTGTGCGCACCGCTGATGGAAAGGTAAGAAAGATTTACTGCAAGTAATAGATAATGCGAAAACTACTGTTGTTCCTCACCGTTCTTTGCCTTGCTGCCATCGAGGCGATGGCACAGGCAGGGTCGGGCGTCTATGTGGGTGGCCACATCAGGCGCGAGCGGCCTGCCACCGTCCAGAAACTCAAGAATTCGGGGTTCACCTACGTCATCCTCTTCAATATCAATGTCGAGACCGATGGCACGCTAACCACCGATGGCGAGACCGTCTGCCGTGATGGCGAGTACGTCTTCGGGGCAACCCAGCCCCATTATGTGGACGATGTGAGGGAACTGAAAACCTGGCCTACGGGCATCAGCAGGGTGGAGATTTGCATCGGTGGGTGGGGAAACGAGTCCTACTACCGCATCAAGGACTTGGTCGACCAGCAAGGAACGGGCGAGGAGTCCATACTCTATCGCAACTTCCAGGCGCTCAAGAATGCCATCCCTGAGATCGATGCCGTGAACAATGACGATGAGCACTGCTACGACGTGGCATCGGCTGTGGCTTTCCACTCCATGATGTGGTCGCTGGGCTATCACACCACCTTGGCACCATATACCCGGAAGAGTTTCTGGAACAGTCTGGCCAGCCTCCTCAATGCCAGTTGCCCCGGGGCTTGCGACAGGGTGCTCGTCCAGTGTTACGACGGTGGCGCGGGAAACAACCCCTCCGACTGGCAACTCGAGGGATTGCCGGTGCATGCCGGACGCACCAACTACCAGACCGATATGGACACCTCCATCCAGCAGATGCAGTCGTGGCACGACAACAATGGCGTGGTGGGCGGATTCGTATGGGTGTATAACGACGAGACCTGGAACCTGAACGCCTGGGCATCGGCCATGAACAGGGTGTTCCCCTCGCGTGAAGTCACCACACCGGCTGTCACGCTTTATAGCAACAACAATATCGGAGGTTACGAAGTGATGCTTCCCGTGGGTGAGTTTTGCACCGGCGAGTTGTCGGTATATGGCATGGCCGACAACGACATCGCATCGTATAAGTTGGAGGAAGGGTATATGATGGAGGTCTTCGACTCTTCCGACCTTTCCGGACAAGGCAAGGTGCTCACCGACGCCGAGATGTCGCGCATGGGAGCATGGGCCAACAGAATCTCGTCGCTCAGAGTTATCCCCACAGGCGACAATGCCGTGACCGAAATGCCCGATGATGCCGATGCCGCCGTTTGTTTCTACGATCTCCAGGGGCGCCGCATCCCGGCTCCACCCAGCCTTGGGCTCTATATGGTGAGAAAAAATCATCTGATTACCAAAAGAATAGCACAATGAAAGACGCTTTTTGCAGGTTGGTGATTTGCTGCTTGGCACTGTTTTGTGCCGGTTCAGCAAGTGCCGAACCCATTTCACCCCTTCAGGCCAAGTCGTTGGCCCAGTCGTTCTTATCGGCCAAAGGAAAGGCCGTCGCCGGCCAGGTGTCTGCTCCGGCGGCTCCTGGCGCCTCAACTTACAATGCCGATGCGGCCTATTATATCTTCAATGCCCGGGATGGCGGGTTCGTCATCATCTCGGGCGACAATGCCACCATCTCTTTGTTGGGCTATAGCGATAACGGCTGCTACGACCCCGACCAACAGCCCGACGGCTTGAGATGGCTTCTGCAGTCGTATGAGCAACAGATAGGGCGGTTGCGCTCAATGGGCTACAAGAACTGCTCCGCCACGGCCACGTCGCCAATGGCGACTGCCATCCCCGTGCGCAGGAACATCGAGCCGCTCATGGCTACCCAGTGGAACCAGGGAAATCCCTATAATTTGCTCTGTCCGCATTTCTACAACCAGGATGGGTCGGTGGGCGACCTCTGTGCCACTGGATGTGTGGCCACCGCCGTGGCCCAGGTCATGGCTTTCTATCGTTACCCCAATGCCACCACCAGGACCATCCCTGGCTATGTGCAACGCTTCAGCACTGACCAGGGCGACAAGAGCGTACAGTTGCGTAACGTTCCGGCCAACTCCGTCATCGACTGGGACAATATGCTCGACGACTACCAAGGCGGTGAGACCGATGCACAACAGCTTGCCGTGGCCCAACTCAGCTATTGGGTGGGTCTGGGCAGCCACATGAACTATGGTCCGTCGTCGGCCACCTATCTGCGCGATGCGCTCAATGCGCTCAAAACCTATTTCGGCTATGACGACGGGGCGCATATCGAGGAGCGCTCGAAACACACCTCGCGCAGTTGGGACGACTTGCTCTACAACGAGTTGGAGACCAATCATCCCATCGCTTTCTCAGCCGTCAATGCTGGAGGCGGACATGCCTTCGTCATCGACGGATATGATATCGACGGACTTTACCATGTGAACTGGGGATGGGGTGGCATGGCCAATGGCTACTTCAGGATGGATGTACTCAATCCCGACAATTCGGATGGTGTCGATTCGGCTCCAGAGCCTGGTGGATACAACATGGGACAGGAGGCGATTATCGGACTGCAACTGCCCGACGACGTGCCGGCACCCACTGATGGCTACAGACTCACTGTGAACGACTGGCAAATCATCGACGGCCACTATTTCTCGGCCAACTATGTGAACTGGTCGGGCGTGAATGCCGATTGGCAATGTGGCCTGGGGTATCGGGGCGACGATGGCTCCATCGTGGTGTTGAGTCAGTTCAGCCGCCACATCGACATGAATTACTATGCTAACTGCGTGTTCGATCTCAGCGGAGTCGACAAGGACGGACTCCACATTTTCCCCATCAGCAAGCGCACCGTCGACCAGCAATGGCAGACGCATATCAATCCGGATATCAGTTACATCCTGACCGATGTGGGCGACGATGGCCAGGTGTCGCTTTCCCTCCATCCCATCGAGGATGTCGAGGTGACGGGAATCGCTTTTCCTGGCAACCATAAGAGGGGTGATGCCCAGCAAGTGATAGTCTCCTTCTTGAACCATGGCGAGGAGTATTTCCACGAAGTGTTCTTCTTCGCAGGCCGCAACCAGGCTACACGTACCAGTCTGGGGCGTACGGCGGTGACCATTGCCGAGAACGGCGATGCGATGGCCTCGTTCAGTTTCACGCCCGCCGAGAACGGCTCATGGACGGTATGGGTCACTTCCGACAGCGAGGGCAAGGATGTCATGTCGCAGGCCACGGTCGAGATAACCCAGGACGGGGTGCCTTCCGACACACGTCTACGCTATGTGTCGATGACGGTGGCCAACCGGTCGAATGGTGCCATCTATGGCAATTGTGTTTCAGGAAAGGTGTCGGTCCTCAATCAGGGCAGTGAGCCTTTCGATGGGAAAATCGTGCTGTGGCTCTTCAAACTGGAGTCCGACGGATACTATTATGGGGGTGAGAAATTTTTCGTGCCCATCCATGCCGAAGCCGGAAAGGTGGCACAGGCTCCATTCCTCTTCAACCAACTTCAGGTCGATGCCACCTATGCCTTGGCCGTGCAGTATGAGCAGGGTGGTGATATCACCGATGGCGGACTCAAGCAGTTGGGCCGCACGCAGAAGGGCATCGTGTGCTGGCTGGCCGACAACACGCTCAAGGGTATGGCTCCTGCCTCGATGGTCAATGTGCCTTCGAATGCGCTGGCGGTAGACCTGAGCCTGCTTGGCAACTATGTAGGGTCGGTGCATCCCAATGCCAACCCCAATACGCTGTATATCCTCGACAAGGAGGCCACCGTGCCCGAAGGGCTCGAAGAGGCCAATGTGGTGCGGGGCGCCCACTCCGATGCGATACATCTGGAAGGAGGGTGGGGGTTCTTGTCGCCCATCCGGTTCACTGCCGATATGGTGTCTTACCAGTGCCAGCCCGTAAGCGGAAAATGGCAGACCATCGTATTGCCGTTCACGCCCGATGCGGTGCCCGCAGGAGTGCAGTTGCTGTCTTTCTCCTCAGTTTCCGACGACAATATGCCGGTGCTTACCACTGCGTCGTCCATACTTCGCCATGTGCCTTGCCTCTATCGTACCGGGGATGACAGTCCGCTTTGTTTTACGGGCACCAACCAGACCATCTCGGCCACGTCGTCCTCACCCATGGCGGTGGGAGCCGGCGATTACCGGTTCGTGGGCACTACGGTGGCGAAGAATCTTTCGGACATCATGGTGCTCAACGATGAGGCTTATGCTTTCGTCCGTCCTTCCGGAGAGGTGAGGGTAGGGCCTTTCAGTGCCTGGTTCACTGCCCCCGAGACGCTTTCTTCCATAACGGTTCCCGACGATATCGAGAGTGGTCTGACGGAGCATCTCGCCGACTCCCACACCCAGCCTGCCGTGTATTTCAACCTCAATGGTCAGCGGGTGAGTGCTCCCCAGCGTGGAGTCTATGTCGTGAATGGCAGGAAAGTGGTGGTAAGGTAAGCGAATCAAAACGACTTTATGCCGGCTTACCTGTTCTCTTGAGATACAATATCGTCTATCAACAACCGTTATACAATCATGATGAAAAAACTTTTAGCAGCAATGGTTACTGGATTGTTCGCCCTGGGTTTGAGTGCCCAGAACAAGGAAATGAAGGCCTATATGGTGGCCGACGCGCATCTCGACACGCAGTGGAACTGGGACGTGCAGGCCACTATCCGCGACCATATCCGTAACACACTCACCCAAAACCTTTTCCTCTTCAAGCAATATCCCGACTATATCTTCAATTTCGAGGGTGCGGTGAAGTATTCCTGGATGAAGGAGTATTACCCCACCCAGTACGAGGAGATGAAACGCTACGTGGCACAGGGGCGCTGGCATATCACCGGCAGCAGCTGGGATGCCAACGAGACCATCATTTGCTCGCCTGAGTCGTGGTTGAGGAACGTGTTGCTCGGACAGACGTTCTACCGCATGGAGTTCAATACCGAGGGCACCGACATCTTCCTGCCCGACTGCTTCGGCTTTGGCTACACCTTGCCCACACTGGCCGCCCATTGTGGCCTCATCGGCTTCTCGTCGCAGAAACTCATGTGGCGCACCAAGCCCTTCTACGAGGGCGGACGGCGCTATCCTTTCACCGTCGGACTGTGGCAGGGCATCGATGGCAGCCGCATCATGATGACCCACGGATTCAACTATGCTCAGCGTTACGACGATGCCGACCTGTCGATGAATGAGAACCTGATCAATGAGATCAAGGAGAGTCCGCTCAATATCGCCTACCGCTACTATGGCACTGGCGATATCGGCGGTTCGCCCACCCTGGCTTCGGTGAGGGCGGTAGAGAAAGGCATCCATGGTGATGGTCCGGTGCAGGTGGTCAGCGCCACAAGCGACCAGATCTACAAGGACTTCATGCCCTACGACCAGCACCCCGAACTGCCTGTATTCGATGGCGAGTTGCCTATGGACGTGCATGGCAATGGCTGCTACACCTCGCAGGCGGCGATGAAACTCTACAACAGGCAGAACGAGCACCTGGGTGATGCCGCCGAGCGTTCGGCCGTGATGGCCGACTGGCTGGGGACAGCCCGCTATCCCGGCGCCCAACTCACCCAGACGTGGCAGCGGGTCATCTGGCATCAGTTCCACGACGATGTCACGGGCACCTCCATCCCTCGTGCCTATGAGTTCTCCTGGAACGACGAATTGTTGGCCTTGAAGACGTTCTCCGATGTGCTCACGCATAGCGTGTCGGCCATCACCAGCCGTATGGACACGCAGGTGAAGGGCATGCCGCTGGCGGTTTACAACAACGAGACTTTCCCCGTGGCATCGGTGGCCGAGATGAAACTCTCCGACAACCGCGACTACACGGTGTTCTCTCCCGAGGGCAAGAAGGTGCGCTCGCAAGTGGTGGAGCGCGATGGAGCCCGCTACCTATTGTTCGACGCTCTGGTGCCCTCTACGGGTGTCGCCATCTACGACGCCCGTCCGTCTGGCAGTCAGAAGATGGCCGCACCGGTGCAGGGACAGCGGATAGAATCGTCAAGATTTACGCTCGAGGTGAATGAGTATGGCGATATCGTCTCATTGGTCGACAAGAAAGCCAACAAACAATTAGTGGCACCGGGGAAGAGCATCCGCCTGGTGGTGTTCGATGACTGCCGTTCGGCGCATTGGCCGGCTTGGGAGATCCAGAAGGCTACGCTCGACAAGCGTCCCCTTCCGGTGACCGACGATGTCAGGATTACCGTCGAGAAAGGTGCGCTCCGGCAGACCCTCGTCGTGAGCAAGCGCTATGGCGAATCGGACATCGTGCAGCGCATCCATCTCTATGAGGGCAACCTGGCCGACAGGATAGATATCGAGAACGTGGTCGACTGGCGCTCGCTCAACGCCCTGCTCAAAGCCGAGTTCGCATTGAATGTGGCCAACGAGGAAGCCACTTATGACATCGGTCTGGGCCATGTGCGCCGTGGCAACAACAAGGACAATCTGTTCGAGGTCTATGCCCATCAGTGGACCGACCTCACCGACCGTTCGGGGGCTTATGGCGTCACCCTGCTCAACGACTCCCGCTATGGATGGGACAAGCCCGATGACAGCACACTGCGTCTCTCGTTGCTTTATTCGCCCAAGACGGAGGGTGGCTATGCCTACCAGGCCCGTCAGGATTTCGGACATCATGTGTTCACCTACAGCATCCAGGGGCATGAGGGGGCACTCGACGCACCCAGGGCGGTGCGCTCCTCCGACGTGCTCAACAGTCCGCTCCGTCCGTTCCTCGTCTCCAAGCACAAGGGCGCTCTCGGAAAATCGTTCTCCTTCCTGACAGCCGACAACGACCAGGTGGTGGTGCGTGCGCTGAAACAGGCCGAGGTGAGCGACGAATATGTGGTGCGTGTCTATGAGATGGGAGGCAAACAGGCACAGAAGGTGCGCCTCTCCTTCGCAGGCGAAATCGTCAAGGCCGTGGAGGCCGATGGTACGGAGCGCACCCTCAAGTCGGTTCCCTTCAGCGGCCGTTCGTTTGATGTCGATATCAATCCTTTCGGAGTGAGAACCTATAAGGTGACGCTTCGCAAGCAATCGTCCTCGCCCGTGGAGAGCAAGGTGCTCGATCTGCCCTTCGACCGCCACTGCTTCAGTTTCAATGCGTTCAGGTCGGCGGCCAATTTCGAGGGAGGCTATAGCTATGCCGCCGAGTTACTGCCTTCTGATGGCATCGTGGTGGGCGACGTTCCTTTCCGCTTTGGAGAGATGGATGCGGCCAATGGCCTATCGTGCCAGGGCAATGTGCTGAAATGGACTGCAGAGAACGACTACCGCCACCTGTATCTCCTTGTGGCTTCCGACCTCGACGACCGCACGGCCGAAATCACTGTCGGAAAGACGGCCCAACGGTTCAACGTGCCGTTCTATTCGGGCTTTATCGGCCAATGGGGGCACGACAACCACACCGAGGGATTCATGAAAGATGCCGAGGTGGCGTATGTGGGCAGTCACCGCCACTCCTCTGGTGCCGACGAACCCTATGAGTTCACCTATATGTTCCGTGTCCGTGTCGACTTGCCGAAGGGTGTGCATCAGGTCACCCTTCCCAACGACAGCCATGTGGTGGTGTTCGCTGCCACGTTGGCCAACGATGATGCCGATGCTGTGCCCGCCGCACCGCTCTTCAAGACTTCTTTGGTGGCCGGGGCGACGGATGCCGTGGGAGCACAAGCGAAAGAAGCCCCTGTCAGCCTTCTCAAGGATGCCCGCATCGTGGCGGTATCGGGCGAGGTAAACGATGATGAGCGCGCGTCGAACCTGGTCGACGGCAATGAAAACACCAAATGGTGCGATGCCCATCCTGCCCCCAACTTCGTGGCTTTCGACTTGGGTCGTCCCACCGAGGTGAGTCGCTGGCGTATCACCAATGCGGCATGTGAGCATTCGTCCTACATCACCCGCACCTGTCTCTTGCAGGGACGGAACGGTGAGACCGAGGAATGGCAGACCCTCGACATGTTCGATGCCAACCGCAACAACATCGTCAACCGTGCCTTCACTCCCTCCACCGTGCGCTATGTGCGCCTGTTCGTGATCAATCCCACCCAGGGCAACGACCCCGCCTCGCGCATCTACGAGTTCGAACTGTATTGATTTATATAGTTTCTATAGTCTCTATAGTCTCTATAGTCTCTATAGTCTCTATAGTCTCTATAGTCTCTATAGTTTCTATAGTTTCTATAGCATCTATAGCATTTACCCCCTCCTCTTTGAGATTTTCGAGAGGAGGGGCTTTTTCATATGTTTTTTTCACATGCCCACTTAATTTCTTTCTCTCAATCGCCGAAAACGATGCAATCTTTTCTTTTTTTATACAAAATATAGCGATTTTTTCTTATATTTGCCGATGCTAATCATCCAAGAAAAGCCATCGCATCATCATGAAAACACTGCATTGCCTCCTCATCACCCTGCTGTTTCCCTTTTGCCTTATGGCACAAGAGAACACACCGTTTCGTCCAGAAAGAAAAGTGGCCAGCAACTCTCTCTCGGTTTATGATGCGAGGGATTTTGGTGCCGTGGGAGACGGGCGGCATATCGACTCGCCTGCCATCAATGCGGCCTTGCAGGCGGCAGCCCAGGAGGGAAAGCACGCTGACGTGGTCATCAGGCAGGGTGTATATCTTTGTTACTCCCTTCACCTTCAATCGGGCGTGACCTTGCGGCTTGAGCGAGGGGCGGTACTGAAAGCGGCTCCAGTCACCGAGACCGAGGGTTACGACGAGGCAGAGCGAAATGATTTTCCTTATCAGGATTTCGGCCACAGCCATTGGCACAATTCACTGCTCTGGGGCGAGAATCTCCATGATGTGGTGCTCGAGGGCGAAGGGCTGATTGATGGCACCGATGTGCTCACCCGTGGCGGACAGCGCAAGAGCGATACCCAACAGACCACAGCCAACAAGGCCTTGGCGCTGCGCGACTGCCAGCATGTTGCCATCCGTGGGCTCCGTTTCCTGAACTGTGGCCATTTTGCCATGCTCCTCACAGGTGTAGACCATCTGCTGATTGAGAAAACCGTCATCGACACCAACCGCGACGGTATCGATATCGACTGTTGCCAGCACGTCACCATCCGTGGCTGCAGGGTGAACACGATGAACGACGATGCCATAGTGCTGAAGTGCTCCTATGCGTTGGGATGGCCTAAACCCACCGAGCATGTGCTGATAGAAGATTGCCATGTGAGCGGCTACGATGTGGGGTCGGTGCTCAAGGGCTCACCCACTACTGTGGCCACGAATGCTCCCGATGGTGACGGTCCTACCGGACGGATCAAACTCGGTACGGAGAGCAATGGCGGTTTTCGGCATATCAAAATCCGGCGATGCATTTTCACGCATTGCAGGGGATTGGCATTGGAAACGGTCGATGGCGCAGAGATGAAGGATGTCGACGTCAGCCATATCACGATGAAAGATATCTGCAACTCCCCCATTTATATCCGTTTGGGCGACAGGATGAGGGCTCCCGGGGGATTCCATCCATCCGCTGTCTCTGATATCCGCATCAGCCATGTGGAGGTCGACAGTGCCGACAGTCGCTACGCCATCCTCATTGCGGGCATCGAGGGGCATCCCGTGCGCAAGGTGACATTGAGCGACATCAATGTGCGGTTCCTTGGTGGACTGACACTCGACGACGTGGAGCAGCAGCGCAACAGCAATCCTTTCTTCTTCGGCGGCAAGGGAAAGGCCATCATCAGTCGGCATGAGGCTGGTGGGTATCCCGAACCGTCGGCTCATGGCATTCAGCCAGCATGGGGACTGTCGGTCAGTCACGCCGAGAACATCTTGTTGAAGAACATCCACCTGCAGACCATCCATCCCGATGAGCGTCCCGCATTCTTCATGCAGCACCACAAAAAAGTGAGGATGCGCAATGTAAAGACCACCAATAATGGCTCAGAGGTAGTGGACAAGGGTAATCTCTGAACTTCTGAAAATGCTTGCTGGCCATAGTAATGTCTGAACTCCTGAACTCCTGAACTCCTGAACTCCTGAACTTCTGAACATCCGAACTCCTTTCAACTACCTAAACTTGAGAATATTTCCTTTATACAAACCATCTCCCTTGTTTATTGTAACTGTTTGATTCACAGGAATTATTATGATGAAAGGGCCTTTCCGGGGTTATACAAATCCTTTTTAATGGCACACGCACGCGAAAAAGGAGTAAATTTGCAAAAACAATCGTCAACCGCATCGTCATGCCCTGCACGATGATGCACAACCCTTTCAACAACAAGGATGAGAAACCTGATAACCGCTATTCTGATACTCTCTTCGGCCATCTCTGCAGAAGCCGCCGTGGAGAGCGGTAAGACCTATCGCATTGTGCCCGATGGAAACAAAGGGACTTCGCTGTTTGTCAATAATGCCTCCAAGGCCGACAAGACACCCGTGGTGGTGTGGACAGAAACCAACGTGCCAGCGCAGCAGTGGACGGTCATTACGCTCGACAACGGCACGGTGGCTTTGAGAAACGTCTATACGGGGAAATACCTCGACACCAAGGACAACCGACTGGTGCAGGGCACCGACCAAGCTTCATGGCACTTGGATGCGGTGGATGAGGACAACAACGAATATAACCTGCGGCAGGATTCATACCTCGGTGTGACCAGTACGCTCGACGGACAGCAGCCCTCACTGGGCACACAGATGGTATGGCATTTCGTGGAAGTGGAGGCGCAGACCTCTTTCGACGATTGGGCGCGACAGCGGATGCTCGACGCTTTCCTCGAACAGTATCTGCAAGACAAGGGCAAGGGACACCGCACCTTCGTCAATGGTGGATGGAACGAGGCCGAGACGCTCGAGGCCGTGCTCGACTGCTATGAGGCCACCGGCGACCGCCGTTACCTCAGTGTGTTCGAGGCATGCTACAACTATATGCTCTACCATGTGGGAGGAAACTGGAATGGAGGCACCGTCGTGGCGGGATACGACTGGTTTGGCTACGATTTCAACGACGACGTGATGTGGCTGATCATCGCTGCCGCCAGGGCCTATCTCATCACAGGCAAGCAGAACTACCTCAACGACGCCCGCCGCAATTTCGACCTGATTTGGGACAGGGCATATCTGGGATATGTGGGGCTGCTAAGGTGGGCCGAGCATACCGGCGACCGCAACGGGGCCAACTCGTGTATCAATGGGCCCGCCGAGGTGGCGGCATGCTATATCGCCCTGGGTTCGGGCGATGAGACTTATTTCGAGAAAGCACGCGAACTGTATGCAAACCAACGTACATACCTCTTCGAGTCTTATACCGGGAAAGTGTACGACAGTGTGGTGTTCAACCCGACCGATGGGTCGGTGACCAATCGCAACACATGGGCTTCGACCTATAACCAGGGCACGATGCTGGGTGGAGCGTTGCTCCTCTACCGCCACTACGGCGACGAGCAGTACAAGACCGACGCCTCGCGCATCATCGCCTATGCGAAGACCGCACTCTGCAACAGCGACGGTGTGGTGCGTGTGTGCCAGAATGCCGATGGCGACTTCCAGGGATTCAAGGGCATTCTGATGCGTTATGCTGGCATGTACGCCACCATGTTCGACGATGCGGAGTATCAGTCATGGCTCCTGGCCAATGCCTTCCATGCCTACAACAATGTCAACTCCAAGGGCTTCGGCCACTCGGCTTGGCTCACCAAGGCGGCCGAGAACCTGAGATACGGCAATGTGGACTACAGCCTTCCCGGTTCGGCTTTCGGGGCCAGCACGGCGCTCACGGCGGCCTGTGCCACACCATTGCAGAACCGTCTGGGCGAGCGCGTTGCTTATGAGGCCGAGGACGCGCAGCGCTCGGGTTCGGCCACGGTGCAGACTGACAACAACACGGGAGGAAAATACGTCTCCGGCCTCGACAACGGCAATGGCATGCTAAGGTTCAACTGCCAGATTCCGGCCGATGGCGACTACCTGCTCGACGTGTATTACCTTTCTTACCAGTCGCGCAACCTGCAGGTCACTGTAGGCGACAAGAAATACACGCTCACTTGTCCGAGTGTCTCGACATGGGACAATATCGCCGACGAGGGCAGGGCTACGCTGAAGGTGAGCCAGAAGAAGGGACAGCAGTTCTGTATCCTCACCAATCCCAATGGGTCGGCTCCTCATATCGACAAGATTGCGTTCACCCAGGTGCTTGAGACCCAAGCCACCAAGACGGTATTGAACGCTGCTGATGCCGAGATGGCCGACAAGGGCAGTTTGTCGTTCGTGGTCGAGATGCCCAAGGCCGGACGCTACCACGCACAGGTGGTCTACCGCAATGCCGCAAGCCGCAATGTGTATCTCGCCGTCAACGATGCCGACACCTCGATGACTGTCTTCGCCCCCACTGGTGAGTCGACGGCCCAGCGCCCCCTCTTCGTCACACTGAGAGAGGGCTCCAACACGCTGCTCTTCACCGCCTCTCCCGACCTGCCCGAGATAGAGCGGGTGGAACTGTCGTTCCTCCACGAGGTGCCAGAGGTGCTGGAGGCGGAGTTTGCCACCACCACCGGACAGGTGACTATCTCCAGGGATGAGAATGCCTCGGGCGGAAGATACCTTTCCAACATCGGCAATGGCAGCGACAATATGGCCACGTTCAGGCTCGATGTGCCTCAGAGTGGAAAGTATGAGTTGCTGGTCACCTATTTCACTGCGCAGAACAGACAGATGTTCGTCAGGGTGAACAACGGGACGAAAATCAACACCACCTTCGAGAGCACGGGGAGTTGGAACGCTTCTTCTGCTGCGTCGAAGGCTGTGGAGGTGACGCTGAAGGCAGGAACCAATGTCGTCGGTCTTGGCAGCGACTCGGGATGGGCGCCCTATGTCGACAAGTTGACCCTCTCGCCGAAAGATGATGATGCCGTGTGGACTCCAACGGTTGGAAAAACCCGGGACGAATGGTATACGTTGAACGGCATGGCGCTCAACAAACCCACGAAATCGGGTGTCTATATCAATCAGAACCAGAAAATCATATATCATACAAGATGAAAAGAATAGCCTGTTTCCCCATCGTGCTCTTCCTGATGTTGTGCTGGTGCACCACCTGCCTGGCACAACAGCGACGTAGCGGAAACCCCATCTTCCCGGGATGGTATGCCGACCCCGAGGCAGTGGTCTTCGGAAAGAAGTGCTGGGTGTTTCCCACCTATTCGGCCGAATACGACAAGCAATTGTTCTTCGACGCCTTCTCGTCGAGCGACCTTGTGAAATGGAAGAAGCATCCACGGGTGCTCACCAGCGAGAATGTGACTTGGGCGAGAAGGGCCATGTGGGCTCCGGCCTTGGTGGAGAAAGACGGCACCTATTACCTCTTCTTCTCGGCCAACGACGTGCACGAGGGCGAGGTGGGTGGCATAGGTGTGGCCGTGAGCCGCCGCCCCCAGGGACCCTACAAGGATGCGCTCGGAAAACCGCTCATTCAGCAAATCGTGAATGGGGCACAGCCTATCGACCAATATGTGTTCCGTGATGACGACGGGCAATATTACATGTACTATGGTGGATGGGGCCATTGCAATGTGGTGCGCCTGGCCGACAACCTGCTCAGTCTGGTGCCTTTCGACGATGGTACGATGTTCAAGGAGGTCACCCCCGACCAGTATGTGGAGGGACCTTTCATGCTGAAATACCATGGGAAGTATTATTTCATGTGGAGCGAAGGAGGTTGGGGACAGCCCAACTACTGCGTGAGTTACGCCATCAGCGACTCGCCCCAGGGTCCTTTCCGCCGCATAGGGAAGATACTGGAGCAGGACCCAGCCGTGGCCACAGGTGCCGGTCACCATTCCGTGATTAAGGGAAAGGGCGACGATGAGTGGTATATCGTGTACCATCGCCGACCGCTCACCGAGACGGCAGCCAACTCGCGCCAGACCTGCATCGACCGCCTCTACTTCGATGAGAACGGATACATCAAACCCGTGAGAATCACCACCGAGGGGGTGGGGGCCACCCGACTGAAATAACAATTAAACCCTACGATATGCGTAATCATTTTAGATCATTATTCTTGGCCTTGCTGCTCACAACGGGCGCACAATGGGCCTATCCGGTTGAGCTTTCCTATCATGTCAGGCTGAAGCAACCTGGAAACCCCGCCGTTGAATACCCGCTCCAGAGGCAGAACGGCATTTTGGTGGCTCCTCAGGCCGCCGCTCTACAGATTAGGGAGAGTATGGAGAAGGTGGGTGATGACACCCGCCTCACGCTCACGATTACTGCCCGCGAGAAGGTGTTCTTCAACATCGGCATCATGGCCAATTCGGCCTTCACCACCGACGAGTGTGAGTTCTACCTGCCGGGATTCTGGTACCACAAGAACCTTCGCTCACCGCACGAGGCCCCTTTGTTCCACACCTCGAAGAGCTGGAACTTCAGGGAAGATCGCCTCTCGGCCCCTCTCTCCGGGGTCTTCGACACGAAGTCGGGCCGTTCGCTCACGGTGATGAGGGTGCTCGGACCACAGCAGGCCGATGCGCTGCTCACCCATCAGGAGGGAGAGGTGATTCTCGGCGGAAAGAGCACGGTGGGCTACCTGGGCTTCGATAACGAGGAGGGGCATGCCCGGCTCACCTTCGGATACCCTTTTGTCGAGACACCGAAGCGCTACATCCGGAAACTCACACTGGTCAACCCCATCACCACGTTCGCCAGACTGGATAAGAATGAGACCATAACCCTCTCCTGGATGATCCATGAGGCAACGGCCAAGGACTACGGGCAGTTTGTGGCCGACACCTGGTGCTACTGTTTCGACAGCCTGCGCCCCCAGCCGATGCGCCCGCTCTACTCGCCTGATGAGGTGAAAGCGCAGTTGGCCAACTATTTCAGAATGGCCTATGTAGACAAGTATCCGCTGAAATACCATTCGGGCATCAGCATCAGGTGCGACGACTGCAAACCGGTGGACCATGTGCAGTTGGGCTTTTGCGGCAGGGTGTTGCTCAATGCCTTCAACGCACTGGAGTATGGTGAGCAGACGGGCGAAAGCCAACTTGTGCGTATGGGCAACGACATCTTCGACAGTTGGCTCAAGAATGGCTTCACTGCCCGTGGATACCTGAAGGAGGATATGCATATCGCTGGCGGCATACCCGCCGATAACGATGTGGTGCACAGCATCCGCGAACAGTCGGAGGCGGTGTATGCCGTGCTCCATTACCTGGCCTATGAGCGCAAGCAGGGCCGCACCCACAAGGAGTGGGAACAGAAAATCCGCCAGTTGCTCGATGCCATTGTGCAGTTGCAGCAGGCCGACGGCCATTTCCCCCGGAAATACCGCGATGATGGCTCGCCTGTGGATGCCTCGGGAGGCTCGACACCGAGCGCCACCTCGACGCTGGTGATGGGATACAAGTACTTCAAGGACAAGAAATACCTGAATGCCGCCCGGCTCACTGTCGACTACCTGGAGCAGAACATCATCTCGAAGAGCGACTACTTCTCCTCGACGCTCGATGCCAACTGCGAGGACAAGGAGGCGGCCATCAGTGCCGTAACCGCCACTTACTATATGGCCATGGTGACCAAGGGGAAGGTGCGAAGCCACTATGTAGACCTCTGTCGTCAGGCTGCCTATTTCGCCCTGTCGTGGTATTACCTCTGGGATGTGCCCTTCGCTCCCGGACAGATGTTGGGCGACCTCGACTTCAAGACCCGCGGATGGAGCAACGTGTCGGTGGAGAACAACCACGTGGACGTGTTCGTGTTCGAACTGCACCACATCGTGAAATGGTTGGCGGGCATCACGGGCGAGCAGCGTTTCGACCAGATGGCCAGTGTCATCCATACCTCGCTCTGCCAACTGCTGCCCACACCCCAGCGGTTGTGTGGAATAGGGGTGCCGGGATTCAACCCCGAGGTGGTGCAGCACACCCATTGGGATTATGGCAAAAACGGCAAGGGATTCTACAACGATATCTTCGCGCCGGGATGGACCATCGCCTCGCTCTGGGAACTCTATTCGCCCCGGCGAACGGCCGATTTCCTGCAGTAAAAACAGTTTCACACCCTATATAAGTGTTATACACCGATATAGGGTGTTTTTTTTCAAGTGTCTGTTTTTCAGACACTTTTGTTTTTATATAATGATAAACCGCTTATACAAACATCATTATATTATGCGCGAGGGGATTTCTGAACTAATTTTGCAACAAAATCAATTCGAGCAAAGTCAAACTATACTGATATGATGAAAAAACAATTATCCAAGTTTTGCCGTTCTTGGCTACCAGCGGGCACTACTATGCTGTGCACGCTTACTATGCTGGTGGCTGAGCCGCTGATGCCACAGGCTGTTGCACAGAGCCAGCAGACTGTGAAAATGACTCAAGTAACCGGACTCGTCACCGACCAACAGAAGGAGCCTTTGATTGGCGTGACCATCTCGGCTGTGGGTACGAGTAATCTTGCCGTTTCCGACATCGATGGTATGTTCCATATCGACGTGCCGGCAAACAACAACGCCATGCTCGAGTTCTCCTATGTGGGATACAAGAAAAAGCAGGTGAAGGTAAATGGCGCCAAACTCCTCAATGTGATGCTCGAGGAGGAGGCCACCGAGTTCAATGAGGTGGTGGTGACTGGTTACAGCAGCCAGAAGAAAGCATCGATCATCGGTTCGATCGAGACCATCAATCCCTCTGAACTCAAGTTCGGTACCACCCGTACGCTGTCGAACAACCTCGCAGGTAAGTTGAGTGGTGTGATCGGTATCCAGCGCTCGGGTGAGCCAGGATACGACGACTCCAACTTCTGGATTCGTGGTATCTCCACATTCTCGGGAAGCAACAACCCGCTGATTCTTATCGATGGTGTGGCACGCGACCTAAATAATGTGGACGTGGCCGAGATTGAGTCGTTCTCGATCCTGAAAGACGCCTCGGCATCGGCCATGTATGGTGTGAGAGGTGCCAATGGTGTCATCGTCATCACCACGAAGAGAGGTAAGATTGGTGCGCCGCAGGTGAGGTTCCATGTCGAGCACTCCATCAACGAGCCTACAAAGATGCCTGAGTTCCTCAGCGCACCCGACTATATGTCGCTGCTCAACCAGTTGGCCCTGCAGGATGGCATCGCCCAGCCCTTCACCCAACTGCAGATCGACCGCACACGTTCGGGTTACGACCCCGACCTCTATCCCGATGTCAACTGGATTGACGCCATCACCAAGGACTATGCCTATACCACCCGTGGCAACCTCGACATCAGCGGTGGTTCCGACTTCCTCCGCTACTCAATCGTGGCTTCCTATTTCAGGGAGACGGGTATTCTGGAGCAGGACAAGAGCCTGATTTTCGACAACGCCACCAACAACCAGCAGTTCAACCTGCGCACCAACATCGATATGGATGTGACGAAGACCACCATGCTCAGGGTGAACATCGGTGGATATCTGAACCGCTTCAAGAAGCAGCGCTGCAACACCGACGGCGCTTTCGGCGAGGCTTTCCGCACACTGCCTTTCGTGCACCCGGCAAGATACAGCGACGGAGCCATCCCAGTGATTTCAAACAGAGCCAACCCCTGGCGCACCGTCACACAGCAGGGCTACGACTTCATCACTTCGTCGAAGTTGCAGACGCTCTTCAGCGTGGAGCAAGACCTGAAGATGATCACTCCGGGCTTGAAAGCAAAGGCGCTGTTCAGTTTCGACCGCTGGAACCGCAGTTCGCGTGGCCGTACGGCCAACCCGGGCACCGTGTTCCCCGCCACTGGCCGCGACGAGGAGGGCAACCTCATCTATACCCAGTTTGAGACCGGCGACGAGTCGATGGGCAGTTACAACAATGGTGAGTATGGCAACACGAACGTCTATTTCGAGGCCGATGTGATGTACAACCACCGTTTCGGCAAGATGGATGTCGACGCCATCCTGCTCTACAACCAACAGGCCTACGACGACGGCAGCATACAGGACTATCGTAAGCAAGGTATAGCAGGACGCCTTTCGGGCACTTACGACAACCGCTATGTGGCTGAGTTCAACTTCGGTTACAACGGCTCGGAGAACTTCGCCAAGGGCAAGCGCTATGGTTTCTTCCCCTCATTCGCCATCGGATGGTTGCTCAGCGAGGAGCCCTTCATGGAGAAATATAAGTCTACCTTCCATAAAATCAAGTTCCGTGCCAGTATCGGTCAGGCCGGTGACGACAACATCGGTGGTCGCCGTTTCGCTTACCTCGGTACCCTCTACACCGACCAGGAAGGCTACACCTGGGGCACTACGGGCCAGCGCAGTTACAGTGGTATCACCGAGGGCGACATTGGAGTCGACAACCTGACATGGGAGACCGTGACCAAGAAGAATATCGGTTTCGAACTCGGACTCTGGAACATGATCGACTTCAACTTCGACCTCTTCAAGGAAGACCGTAAGGACATTTTCATGCAGCGCACCATTATCCCCACTCAGAGCGGTTTCGTCACTTCGCCTTGGGCCAACTTCGGAAAGGTGACCAACCATGGAGTGGAGATGACGCTCAACGTGCACAAGCAGTGGAACAAGAACTGGTTCACCTCGGCTTATGGCAACTTCACCTATGCCAAGAACAAGGTGCTCGAGAAGGATGAGCCCGAAGTGCTCAAGGGCACACACCGCTCACAGACCGGACGCTCGATGAACGAGCTGTGGGGTCTCACCGCCGAGCGACTCTTTGTCGAGAGCGACTTCAATGCCGACGGCTCGCTCAAGAGCGGTATCCCCTCGCAGGAGGGCGTGGGCGCCGTGACGCTCCACCCGGGCGACATCAAGTATGTCGACGTGAACAACGATGGTGTCATCACCGAGGAAGATGAGGGCTACATCGATGGCACCGAGGACCCGAGAATCGTTTACGGATTCGGTGGCGTGGTGAGCTACAAGAACATCGACTTCAACTTCTTCTTCCAGGGCGCAAGCGACTTGTACCGCGTCATCGGCGGACAGCCCTACTTCCTCCCCGGAGGTGGAACGACCACGGAGGGTAATGCCTATTCGTATAACATCGACGACAGGTGGACCGACAGCAACCAAGACCCCTACGCATTCTGGCCAAGGCTCAGCTACGGACCCAACGTCAACAACTACCGCCGCTCCACATGGTGGAAGAAGGATATGAGCTTCCTCAGATGCAAGACCATCGAGGTGGGCTACACCTTCCCGAAATCATGGTTCGAGAAACTGTATGTGAAGAGTTGCCGCGTTTTCGTGAGCGGAAACAACCTCTTCTGCCTCTCTTCGTTCAAACTCTGGGATCCTGAGTTGGGAACCAACGACGGACTCCGGTACCCCATGAACCGCTCTGTGATGTTCGGACTTGACGTGAACTTTTAATATGTAGTGCAATCGTTTAGCATTTAGGAAAATATGAAAAAGATAAAGATATATTTGTTCGTTTTGGCCGCAATGATGGCCATGCCGCTCACCCAGTCGTGCTCCGACTACCTGGACAAGGAACCCGATACAGAGCTGACCACCGAAATGGTGTTCGAGAACCGCGACAAGGTTTACTCCTGGCTGAGCTATGTCTACAATATCATTCACAATCCCGACAAATGGGCGCTCACGGCCGACGGATACGAGGTGTTCGCCGACGATATCACACCCTCTGCCAGATGGCAGCAGTGGGACTGGGGTGGGGTGATTCCCAAAATCCTCGGACAGTGGACCATCAACTCCACCTGGGGAGGAAACCTCTGGCACATGATGCCGAGATACATCCGCCACGGATATATCTTCAACAATATGGTGAAGGCCATGCCCGACCATGACCTGCCACAGTCGGAAATCGACAATATGAAGAACGAGGTGAAGTTCCTCTGCGCATACGCCTGGTGGCAGATGGCCGAGAACTATGGAGGTATCCCCTTCACGCCCGACTATATCGCGCCTACCGACTTCGAACTTTCCGACCTGATGGTGGGACAGTCGAAATTCGACGACGTGGTCGACTACTGCGACAAGCAGATGTATGAGGCCGCCATGGCGCTGCCCGCTGTCTACGACGACCCTGCCAAGTATGGCCGTGTCAACCGCATTATGGCACTCACCGTGCGCTCCAGGATGCTGCTTTTCGCCGCCAGTCCGCTCGTGAATGGCAACCCCTGGTATGTGGACTACAAGAACGACAAGGGCGAGCAGATCTTCAACTCCACCTACGACCACCAGAAATGGGTGAAAGCCGTGGAAGCTTGCAAACTTTGTATCGAAGAGGCCGAGAAGGCAGGTTATGCGCTCTATACCGAGGCCGGACCTCAGGGTGGCATCGACCCCTTCCTCTCCACCTACAACGTGCACATCAAGAGATGGAGCGAGGGCAACCACGAGATCACCTTCCCCGTGACCAAGGGCAACAGCTATCGCGACACCTTCCTCCGCACCGTTTCTGTACGTGAGTACGGCGGTGGCAACGGACTGGGCGTGTACCAGGGACTGGTCGACGCGTTCTTCACCAAGAATGGTCTGCCCATCAGTGACCCCAACTCCGGATACGTGGAGGAGGGCTTCTCGACAACGGTCGACAACCGCTCGGATGCCACCACTTGGGAGTATGGCACGGGCGTGCCAGGCGAGGTCACCTCTCGCGGAACATACAACATGTATTGCAACCGCGAGCCCCGTTTCTACAATGCCGTGTCGTTCCATGGCTCATGGCTCGCCGTGGGCAACAGGAAGTATAACTTCTTCAATGGCGGACGCGACAACGTGCAGACATCGTCGCCTCACGACGCACCGCAAAACGGATACTTGGTACGCAAGGGCCTCAACGTGCTCGACAACTACCTCACGGGTTCGATCACCGACCGCCAGGGATTCACCTACCGACTGGCGTTCACCTATCTCGACTATGCCGAGTCGCTCAACGAGGCCTACGACACCTACGACGCACGCCAGTTGGCACTCGATTTTGTGAACCGAATCCGCGAGCGCGCCGGTGTGAGGAAATATACCATGAACGAGGTGCCCCTTACCGACGAGGAGTATATCCATGTAGACAACAACCAGCAAGACGTGAGAAGGGTGATCCGTGCCGAGCGCCGTGTGGAGCTCTGCTGCGAGAACAACCGTTGGTATGACATTCGCAGATGGATGGATGCCGAGAACCTGCCCGAGATGTGTGGCGACGACTATGGCATGAACTTCCAGGGCCGCACCCAGCAGGAGTTCTTCAAGCGCACCGTCTACCAGACCCGCGTGTGGAAGCGCCAATACTACTGGATGCCCATCTACATCGATGAGTATGAGAAGAACCCCAACCTGCGCGAGGCTCCGTTCTGGGTCGTAGAGAAGAGTGAGTAGTAACAATCAATTAGAAACAAAGAAGTCAAGACTTATGAAATACTTGCATTATGTTTTCAGCATGCTCTGCCTGATGGCATTCGTCTCGTGCAACGACGACCCTGAGTTTTTCAAACTCGAGTCGTATCCCGACGAGATGCATATCAGAAGTTCGGTGGAATCGGTGGTGCTCAATAAAGGCATCGCCAATCAGGAGGCCGTCACCTTCACATGGGACGCCGCCTCAAGCCCCATCTCAAGTGCCGATGAGGTGACCTACAAGGTATGCCTCTTTCCTACGGCAATGAAAGACGACAAGTCGGCTTATATCGATGTAGACACCAAGACATCGCTCACGCTCACGCACGACGAGCTCAACGCCATGGTGGCTAAATGGGCGCTCCCGGGCACTCCCGTCAAGGTCACTGCACAGGTGCTCAGCAATGTGCATAACGAAACGAGGTATGTGAAGCCTGAGGTCTCTACCGTTGAACTCACCATCACCGGATACGAGAAATATCCTCCCTACCTCTACATGATCATCACCGACGATGCCGGAAACGTGTCGTCGCAGCGACTCGAACAGCGCCAACTTGGGTCGGGCATCTATGAGATATCGTTCAACATGGTGCCTTGCAACTTCCATTTCACCACCACCTCGGAGGCCTATCCTGCCTATGGTGCGGCCGGTGACGGGAAACTCGACTACGTGGTCGAGGGCAACGTCAATGAGTTCAGGAACGAAGCCATTGGCATGCGCACCATCATCGTCGACACCAATGCCGGGTACAACGACTGCAGGGTGCTCAACATCGTGCAGCTGCCCACTCCCGGACTGATCTGGATTTGCGGAAACGGATGCTCCGTGGGATGGAACACTAATACCTCTTCGGGCAGACTGGAGATGGTGGGTTCGGCTCGTGAGCCTTACCTCTATGCCTGGACCGGTGAGTTCACGGCAGGTGGCGAGTTCAAGATTGGACTCGGAAACGGATGGGGCGACCAGTTCTTCTATGCTCCCTTCGAGAATGCCGACCCCTTGACCAACCACGAACTGCCCATGTATCGCTTCCAGGATGATGGCGGCGACCTGAAGTGGGTGCCATCAGTCAGCGGAAGGTATACGCTCACGCTGTGCCTGCTTGTCGATGACATGTGGACGAAGTTTGAACCAGCCAATTGATGATGAGTATGAATCGTAGAGTGATGAGATACGCCGTGGCCGTTTGTCTGGCACTGGGCACCATTTCGGGTGCCCATGCCGGCGATGGCTCCGTGGTATACAACAATCCGGTAATCAGATACAGCATGCCCGACCCAACGGTCATCAAGGCCGATGATGGCTATTTCTATCTCTATGCCACAGAGGACACGCACAACGTGCCCATCTACCGGTCGAAGGACCTGGTGACATGGAGATATACCGGAACGGCCTTCACCGATGCCACCCGCCCCATGGACTTCGTGCCCAATGGGGGAATCTGGGCTCCCGACATCAATTACATCAACGGGCAGTATGTGCTCTACTACTCCAAGTCGGAGTGGGGAAAAACCTGGGAGTGTGGTATCGGCGTGGCGGTGAGCGACAGACCCAACGGCGGGTTCCATGATGCCCACAAACTGTTCATCTCGAGCGAGGTGGGGATAGAGAACTGCATCGACCCCTGCTTCGTCCGTGTAGACTCTTGCAACTATCTTTTCTGGGGCTCGTTCCACGATATCTACGGCGTGCAACTTTCCGACGACGGACTCTCTATCATGGAGGGGGCTGAGCCGAAGAAAATAGCCGGTGGACTCATCGAGGCGACCATGATTGTGAAGCACGACAACTTCTTCTACCTTATTGGTTCGGCTGGCACTTGCTGCGAGGGAGCCAACAGCACCTACCGTCTGGTGATGGCACGCTCGAGAAACCTTTTCGGACCCTATGTCGACCGAAATGGGGGAAGTGCCATCGGCGACCATTTCTCGCCCTTGCTCAACAAGAGTCCTGAGGTCTACGGACCCGGACATTGCTCGGAGTGGGTGACCGATGATGCCGGACAGACTTGGATGCTCTATCATGGCTACCAGGCCAACAATGTGGATGCAGGCCGTGTGGTCTATCTCGACAAAATCACTTGGGGCAGCGACGGATGGCCACAGGTGCAGGGGATGAGGCCCTCTACCGAATCGCAAGTGCCGCTTTTCGGCGATCAGGTGGGTATCAGTGAAAAAAAAACCGACCTTGAGTCCTACCTCATCCATCATGTCGAGGATGGGGGATAT
Source organism: uncultured Prevotellaceae bacterium (assembly GCA_900317305.1). GTDB lineage: Bacteria > Bacteroidota > Bacteroidia > Bacteroidales > Bacteroidaceae > Prevotella. Next base: position 47,688 of record ONGG01000013.1, read on the forward strand.
GTACGCATCGACAGTCCCGACAACAACTTGTTTTCCTGGCAACTCTACAATATCTCCGGACGCCTTGTGCTCAATGGCGAGTCGCGCAACATGGCCATCGTCGACACGTCGATGATACAGCGCGGACTCTACATGATCAGGGTGAACGGCGGTGCTGGGGTGCATTGCGAGAAGTTGCTGAGACAATAAAAGGGCTCAACTCCTTTTCAGAAGTTACAGGAGTTCAGGAGTTGCAGGAGTTCAGGAGTTCAGACATTACCACAGTTTGCGACCATTGAGCCAATATGAAAAAGATATTCACGACTTGCGCTTTGTTGGGCTTCGCCATGTGCTCCCTCGCCGACACCACCGAGACGGTGACTTCTCCCAATGGGAGAGTCCGGCTCGAGGTGTCGGTGGGGGAGCATCTATTGATGAGCGTCGTGCACGACGATGAACTCATTCTGGAGAAATGCTCGCTGAGCCTTCAGGTAGACAAGGCGCGCTTCGGACGGAACCCGAAACTGAGCCGCAGGAAACGGTCGGCCATCAACGAGGTGGTGCGACCTGTCGTGCCGTTGAAGTTCGCCTCCGTGCCCAACAAGGCCAACCAACTGACATTGACGTTCAAGGGGGGCATAGGTCTCCAACTGCGTGCCTACGACAATGGGGTGGCTTATCGGTTCGTCCTGACAAGGGGAAAGGGAAAGACGGATGTGGTAGACGAGGGATTCGTCCTCAGACTGCACGGCGCTTTCGCGGCCCACGTGTCGAAGACCAGCGGGTTTGGCACCTCGTACGAGAATCCCTATTCGCATCTCCCGACCAGCGAGATGAAGGAGGGTGACGAGATGACCTACCTGCCCATTCTCCTGGAGAGTGAGAGGGGCACCAAGGTGCTCTTCTCAGAGAGCGATGTGCGCGACTATCCCCACATGTTCCTCGCTCCCGTTGCACCCAATGCCTTCTCCTCACGGTTCCCGAAGTCACCGGAGACCTGGGAGCCATACGGCGACCGGGGATGGCGTGTGACCAAAGAGCGCGACTGCATCGCACACACCGATGCCTCTCGTCCGCTGCCCTGGCGGTTTGCCGTGATTGGCGATGATGTCACGATAGCGCAGAACCAGATGGAAGTGATGCTGGGAGGAGAGTGTGAACTCGACGACACCTCATGGATCAAGCCCGGCCAGGTGTGCTGGGACTGGTGGAACCACTGGACCATCTGGGGGGTCGACTTCGTGACGGGCATCAACAACGCCACCTACAAGTATATTATCGACTGCGCCTCGAAGTATGGCGTGGAATACATCTTGCTCGACGAGGGATGGAACCAGCGTGTGGAGGATCCTTTCACCACTCGCGACGAGATCGACGTGAGCGAACTGGTGGAATATGGCAAGGAGCGCAACGTGGGTGTCTTCCTCTGGCTGGCATGGCTCACCGTAGAGCAACATCCCGAACTCATTCCCTATTATGCCAAAATGGGGGTGAAGGGCTTGAAAATCGACTTCATGGACCATAGCGACCAATGGATGGTGAATTTCTACGAGCGGGTGGCAAAGGCTTGTGCCGACAACCATCTTCTCGTCGACTTCCACGGCTCTTTCAAACCGGCCGGATTGGAGCAGCGACTGCCCAACCTGATCTCGTATGAGGGCGTGCGGGGAATGGAGCAGGGTGGGGGATGTCATCCCGACAACACGATATGGCTTCCTTTCATGCGCAATGCAGTCGGACCTATGGATTTCACGCCGGGAAGCATGCAGAGCGCTCAGCCCGAGGACAACCGTGGCACGGGCTCGATGCCGATGGGCAGTGGCACACGTGCCTACCAGATGGCGCTGTATGTTTGCTTCGAGAGCGGCTTGCAGATGTTGGCCGATAGTCCCACTCGCTATCTGCGTGAGGATGAGTGCACGCGATTCATTGCCTCGGTGCCCACCACATGGGACGAGACGCGTGTGCTGAAGGCCAAGGCTGGCGACCATTATGTGGTGGCGAAACGCAAGGGCGAGAAATGGTTCGTGGGGGCCATCACTGGCAGTCATCCGCAAGACCTGGAGATTGGCTTCGGATTCCTTTCACGGCCAGGAAATATCACCCAGTTCAGCGATGGTCCCAATGCCTATCGCATTGCTGTCGATTACAAGAAAAAACCGGCTGCGGCCATCCGCCCCACCGATACCATGAGCATCCACCTTGCCCGTAATGGTGGATGGTGCGCGGTCATCGAGTAAAGAGAATGCAAACAGAAATCAAAAGGAGGATTTGCTAAAAACAATTGGCAAATCCTCCTTTTTTCTTATCTCACACATTCGCTTTATGAATGACTACGTCGACGAATGAAAAAACTGCCGATAGACAGGGCGATTACTAAGAACGTGACGACGAATGCCCAGATGTTGGTGACACGCGAAGTGGCACTGATACTGTACTTGTAGTCGTTGGAAATGGTGCGCCCGCCAGAGACACGGTAGTGGATGACATGTCCGTCATACTCTCCCATACCCGCATCCATCACTTTGCCTGGCATAACAAGGTCGTAGTTGGTGTCGAATGATAGGAACGATCCATACTCCTCTCGGCTGCTGTCCAGAGTGTCTGAATTGAGCAACTCGTAGTAGGCATCCGAATGGAAATGATTGTCGAGCACCTTTTTGAAGTTGTCAACCTTGTCATCCGTGTCGTTGAGCACGTCGGGATGCATGGCCAGTTCGTTGCATTGACTGACGAACGTCTCCTTGCTGACGGGCGGATTCTTGACCATGTCGTAGTGGTCGGCAATCGTCTTGCAAATTTCCGCAAACCAGTTGGCGTTTAACCATTGGTTGATTTTTGCCTCTATCTTGTCCAACATTTCTTTCTGTTCTGCTCCACTATAGTCGCGTGTCAGGTTGGGTTGTCCGGTAAACCAGTATGAGGCGGAATCGGTACTGAGGAAACGGCTGATGGGGATGGGGAAGATCGCCGGACCGTCGTAGACGAACGTCTCGGTGAAGGTGTAGTCGGTGTAGAACCACTTAAAGCTTTTCTCCAACTTGCTGTTTGCCTTGAATCCCTCTGCCATGAGCAGGTTGTCGCTCATGTCCTGCACTGTCGCGAACTGTTTCTTGACGTGCACCATCAGGCTGTCACTAAGCTCTTTGTCGGGATTCAGCTCTTGAAGGCTGTCGAGTTGGGCCTTTGTTATGGGCACGGGATGTCGTAGGGAGTCGCTTCCAATCATTGACCAGGTGCGTTCCCAGTGCTTGTCGATGAGACTGTCGAAATCCTCTTTCTGCGGAATCGTGAGTTCCTTCTCATTTGTGTGGAAAGAGTATTCGCGACTGCAGGTGCCGTCCTCGTTGATGACGGTCAGCATGCGGGCGTCCTTGTTGTTGCACGATGCCATGAGGAGCACCAGCATCATCACGGCTATGGTTTTACTGTTGGTTTTCATAAATCATCCGTTTTAGTGAACGATAGGTTTTCGATTGTTCCCTTTTCCGTTCTAGGTAGCACATATATAGTTCCCGGGGTGTGCTCCCCTCACAGAGTTCGGGTGTATGATTGGTTGGATTGGTTGCCAAGGTCTGTGGTGGCACTGCCGAGCTGTTGTTGCGAACGGCGAAGAACAGGCCAATCAGGAAGACCGCTGCCATGGTCGTGACAGTTCGCAGAACTACAACCCATATCGGTGTCTTGGCTTTGGGCGTATCTTTTTCAATGCCATTTACCGCAGAGAAACTTTGGAACACCTCGCGGTAGGGCATCAGGTCGTTGGCTATGTCCTCTCCGTGGAAATAGTCGTAGAGCGCACGTTCTTCTTCCAGCGTGGTTTCTGCATTGAGGAAGCGCTCCATCAGCTGTCGTATGGTTGTCTCGTTCATTTCGATTGTAATTTAAATTGTTCGATGATGCTTCTCCGTGCCCGGCTGAGTGATTGCCTGACGGCGGCTTCGCTCGTTCCGATGATGCTGGCGATGTCGGTCATCGTCATTTCCTGCATGTGGCGCATGCGGAGCACGGTCTGTTGCATGGTGGGCAGGGCGTCGACCAGTGTCATCATCCGGTCTATCTGCTCGTTTCTTGCCGATTCTGTCTCGTCGTCGTAGGCGATGTCGGCGCGGCCTATATCCACCATCTCTCGTTTTTGCCTGACTTTGCTCAGGGCTAAGTTGCGGACGACAACCCTGGCAAATCCACGGACATTCATTATTGGCTCGTCGCGAAGTTGCCACAGACGGAGCATGGCATCCTGCACCACGTCCTCAGCCTCCTCGTCGCTGCCCAGAATTCCTCTGGCTACGCTGAGCAGCGTCGGGCGTACGGCCTTCACTTCGTCCATAAATCTCTCTGTCGTCATGCCTTTTGTCGTTCTTTTGTCTATATGACGATTTTTTCCTTTTTTTGTGACATGAAATCGTGAGAAATAATGATGGCTGCTTGTTTTTCGACAACCAATAAGAGTTTTTGTGTCAATAATAGTCCTTGACAACGAATTTATGCCTTCCTGAAGGAGTTGGGTATTTGGTGTTTTGTGGCATACCTCAAAATGATATGACACAAAGATACATTATATAAAAAGCGGTGGAAAAGATTGGAATTGAGGAAAATAGTAGTAATACAGAAAAAACAGCCGAAAAAGTTGCAAGATATGACAACTTTTCTTAACTTTGCAAAAGATTTAGTTGCACTCGGCAAAATTGGAACAAGTTTCCTTTTGCGCTCGTTTGCAAAACCTTTGCACCATGGCACGTAAGATACTCACATACGGCGGATACTTTGAAGCGTTTATGGAAACGCTCACGGAAAAGGTACAGGAGAAATTCTATACGGATTGCTCCTCTTGAAAACGCAGGACAGACTATCGAAGAAGTTTGTAAAGCTTATCAAAGACGGCATCTATGAACCGCGGACTGAATTTGGCGGTAATATCTACCGTGTGTTTTTCATCTTTGACGAGGGGCAGATAGTCGTCTTGTTCAATGGATTCCAGAAGAAAACGCAGAAGACCCCAGCTAATGAAATAGAAAAAGCAATAAAGATAAAGGAGGCATATTATGCAGACAAACAATCACAAAATCGTTGACTATGACACTGTTCTGGATGCCAAGTTTGGGAAGGAAGGAACCCCCGAGCGAACAATGGCAGAAGAAGCAGCATACAGTTTCTATTCCGGGCAAATCCTTCATGATGCACGGAGAGAAGCGAAGGTGACCCAGGAGGAATTGGCTCGCAGGACCAACACCACGAAGTCTTACATTTCCAAAGTGGAGAATGGTATAATCACTCCCAGCGTCGGAGTGTTCTATCGGCTGATCAATGCTCTTGGCTTGCGAGTAGAGGTAGTGAAACCCCTATATTGAGCAAACAAGAAACCAATAATCTTGCTGATATGGGTTGTTTCCTATATCAGCTATTTTTGTATTTACACCGTGCAAGGCACCAATGGTCTCATTCGATGATGATGTCGTCGGGTAGCAAGTCGGTAGCGATGTAGGCGATGCGTTTGATTCCGGGAAGAGACTGTCTCATGGTTGGTTTCTTTTCGAGAGAAACGGGAGAAAGGTGAGGTTTTGCGGGTTGCTTTCGTTATGCCTTTTTAGTCGCGTAACTTTTTTGGTGTTTTACTCGGTCGAGGTACCAATAATGTCTCCAATAACGTCTTCAATAAAGGAGAATTTAAGTTGAAAGGCAACGAACGGACAGTTTACATGACAATGAAGGACAATCCAAGAATAACAAAAAAAAATTGTCAGAAAGCATGAAGATATCGGCTATTAAAGTTCAGAGGATTATCAGTACATTAAATGAAACTAGCTATATAGAACGTGTCGGAACAAATAATGGAAAGTGGTTAATCTTAAAATAGTTTCAAATTGACAGTTATTTTAAATTTTTCAATACCTTTGTACGGAATTATTACAAAATAATCGGAAAAAAATGAAAAAGAATACTCTATGGATGTTGGCATTTGCCCTTATTTCAAAATCTCTTAATAATCTCAAAAAACACATTCGTTAGTGCCATTTTTGAATGAATGTTCTTATGTTGTCGATTATTTTGTGCATCTTTGCGTTCAAATTAAAGAGATTTGCAAATGAAAGATTTGAATCGTATCAAATGATAGACGACCGTTATTACAAGGCAGATTTGGTGTTCTATCATCGCATTTTGAAATGCCATTGCATCGTGGAACTCAAAGCCCATAGGCTGGACTATGCAGATGTTGCACAACTCAACATGTACATTGAGTATTATCGCAAACACTATATGCAACCCGACGACAATCCACCTGTAGGCCTGCTCCTATGTACAGAGTGTGGACAGGAAATGGTGGAATATCTTACTCCATTCACAGACCCCCAACTATTTGTTGCCCGATATGAGTTACAGTTGCCAAGCAAAGAAAAGATTCGGAAATTCTTGATGCAGGAGAACGGGAACACGAAGAGATGAGCGATATAACTGCTATTTGGTTGCTTAAGAGACATAAAGTGACCCATGTTTGAAAAAAAAGTTGTGATTCCCGTGCAGTTTTTTTGGAAAAGTGGTATCTATGTCAATAGAGGCAGAATGTTTTCGATGGACATAGAACAACGTTTTGATTAAGTGAGAGCAGAGCAAACGCGTTTACTCTGCCGAACGGGAAAAATGAAGGATGAAATCCAACTCATAGAGCGAGGGCGACAGGGCGATGAGGCTGCTCTTGGAAGCCTATATAGGGCATATCACCGACGTATGACGGGGATATGCCAACGCATCGTAGACAATCGCCAAGTGGCAGAGGAATTGGCACATGATGCATTTCTATTGGCCTTTGCCAAGATAGACCAACTGCATAATCCACAACGTTTTGAGGCATGGCTGACAAGTATTGCAACCAATGTTGCCCGACGCTATATGCAGCGGCATCATGATCCCGCAATGCTTTCGCTTTCCACACTCTCAGAAGAAGAACTTCCACAGGAACCAACTCCATCAGATGACAAGCCATTACCAACTATGGCAGAACTGATGGCAGCTGTAGATGCGCTGCCCCACGGCTATGGGCAGGTGTTCAAATTGGCGGTCATCCAAGAAATGTCGCATAAGGAAATTGCCGAAATCCTTGGAATTGCAGCCCATTCTTCATCGTCACAACTGTCACGGGCAAAGAAAATGTTGCAGAAGTCACTTGCACAGTATTGGCTGTTGTGGCTCATGCCACTTCTGTTGCCTTTGGCCATTTACCTTTACAAAACGGGAAAGACCATTGACGTGCCGCAACCAATAGTAACAAAACAAGAACATACTACACCTGATACAAAGCATGATGATGATGGTACTCCGACGATAGGGCAAGGAACTCCTGCCATTCCAATAATTGCGACACAGCAAATAGCCATTGCTCCTGTCAAAGATGTTCCAGTAGATAGTCTTACTCCTGCTGACACGCTCCAACATACCGGCGAAGAAACAGAGAGTACCGACACGACAACCATTATACACAACAACAAGCCACTGCCCGACTTGCGTCCAGACAAAGATATAAATATAGCAGACCTGTTCCCGGAAAAGTCCACAGAGATTAAGGATAGACAGAAGTGGTCTGTAGATTTGGCATACACAGGTAGTATGGGTGAACAGAATGCTCACCGTCCGTTTAATTTCACAGAAAAGGAGATGACGGATATAACAAGCGAAGTTCCACCTATCCGCTCCTTCGACAAATGGAGCGATTATGCCGAGGCATTACAGAGCGGAACCCTTGACATTGACTATAAGACGTACCAAATCTTGCTGAAGATGGCCCAAAACAACGCTGCTCGGCCTGATGCGGACAAGATAGAACGTACGACTCATCACTATATGCCCGTCACCTTCTCGTTGGCATTGAAGTACAAACTGAATAGTCGTTTTGGCTTAGAGACAGGCTTGAGTTATAGCCGTCTAAAGTCAGAATTTGAGATAGGCACAGACGGGAACGCCATCCGTGAGCAGCAGGCTATCCATTACCTCGGCATACCTCTGAAGGGTACATATAATATATATGATGTAAGAAGATGGAACCTATACGGAAGTCTTGGCGCGAAGTTGGAGATACCTGTTTATGCTCCACTCAGTACAAGCTATTTCGTGAACGGCATGAAAGAACAGGAAGATAAGTCTACGCTCCATGCTCCGCTACAGTGGTCGATAGGTACTGGTCTTGGCTTGCAATATAACCTCACACCTAACATTGGCTTCTATGCAGAGCCAAGTCTGCAATACAACATCCCGACGGGCAACAACATCGAGACCTACCGCACAGAACATCCATTCACGTTCTCCTTGCCAATAGGAATCCGCATCACATGGTAATTTCTCTTCCGAAATTGTGCAGTCTTTTCTTGCTTTGTGGTATCTATCCCTATAGAGAAGCAAAACAAGAAAAGACGATGCAGCAGCGACATTTGAACCGCAAACAATACTTCTGCGAATTGGCAAACACAGCCCAGACATTCTACATGGAATATCTGAATACATACATCAAACTAACGCCAGACACCCGTGTGCTGGAAATAGGTTGTGGCGAGGGCGGCAATCTGCTTCCCTTCGCAGAAAAGGGTTGTCAAGTGACTGGAATAGACATCTGTCAAAGTCGAATCAATGAAGCACAGACTTTCTTCACAGAATGCCATCAGCAAGGCTCGTTTATTTGTCAAAATTTTCTCCTTTCAGAAGAGCCAAAGACGGAGGATGAACGCTACGACCTCGTACTTGTTCACGATGTGATAGAGCACATTGAACCAAAATACAAACGAGACTTTCTTCTTCACATCAAACACTTCCTCAAACAAGATGGCATCGCTTTCTTTGGTTTTCCTGCCTGGCAGAACCCATTTGGAGGCCATCAGCAAATAAGCGTTGGTCTGGCCTCCAAACTTCCTTTCATTCATCTGCTACCAAAGCCACTCTACAAAGACCTGTTGAAGACAAGCGGAGCCACGACAAGTAATATAGGCGAACTGATGAGCATACGAGTCTCGCGGATGACTGTAGAGAGCTTTGAACGACTGGTTCCCGAGGTCGGTTATACCATTTGCAAGCGCACCCTTTGGCTCATCAACCCACACTACAAGCAGAAGTTCCACATAAATCCTCGCCGCCAGTGGACTTTCTTTGCCAACATTCCATATCTTCGCAACTTCTATACTACATCAGCATGGTATTTACTCCGTCAAACTCAAAAACAATCATAAGATGAAAAGACTATTTCAAATTTTAGCAGTCACTCTGCTTTCTGCGACTTCGTCAGAACTATGCGCTCAACACAATTGGGCGATGGCATTTGTTGAAAAGGGACAAGACATTCCAACTGTTGTGGAGTATCATAGTGCCCAAGAAACAGCTGAGAACGGGATTGTGTATCATCGTATCTTCGATGATAGCTATCGTATCAGAGGTGAAGCTTATAATCCCGTCAAGCTACAGTATGGTTACAGATGGACAGACAAAAAAATGTTCGTCTATGATTTTGAGAAGCAGGAAGAGACCCTCGCCTTTGACTTCAATTTATCAGAAGGTGATCATTTCACAACATACAATGACATGGAATGGGAGATTGAATCCGTCAAAGATACGCTTGTAAACATATCTTTTTGTGGCAAGGGAGAAAGTGTCTCAAAAAGACTATTGACAGCAAGGACACTTGATGGCAAACTCACGGACAAATGGTTAGAAGATTTCGGCTCATTCACTAATCTTTTCATGATTAGCAGTATGGAGAATGTGGAATGTTCACAAACGCTGTGGATGGAATACGATATGGGTGAGTATCTTGCATGCGAAATCTGCACTGGCCCGATATTCGGCCATGATACTGGATGGCTGGATGGAGCTTTCGAGGCTTCAGTCATGCCATACACAGTATGTACATATAATAACGGACAGTTGATAATCGAGGATGTCCAATTGTGGTATGAACATCGCGATTACATCTGCTTTTATCAGAATGGAGACAATATCTACAAGATATATAGTTGGGAATTGGAACCACATATTGACATGGGAAACTCTGCACTAAGAAGAGATATTATTACTTTCAATGAACTTCCGACACCTGCGAGCGGCAAATATGTTGTACATATTGATGGCAACGAATACACCACAGGCATTAGGAGTGTCGGTACAACACTTCAACCAACAAGATGCGTCTATGATTTACAAGGTCGAAGATTATTGTCAAAACCAACCAAAGGAATTTATATACAAAATGGACAGAAAGTCTATGCACAATAACTTTACGAAAAGAGTATTATGCGTTGCCTCTTTCTTCGCATTGGTTTTGGGCTTGAATGCACAAAACACTCTGCTATTCACTGAAGTTTGTGTCGCAAACATCGACCAAACGATTGATTACTCGAATAATTATGGTGGTTGGGTTGAGTTATACAATCCGAACGCTACGAGTGTATCGTTGGATGGCTGGTATATAAGCGATGATTCGGAATTTCTGACGAAACATCGTCTGTCAGGCTATGGTATGCTAAAGCCCGGATGTTATCAGTGCGTTTTCTTTGACCATAACGCAGCCGATGGTGAATATGGACCCGATGCAACAAAGCAAGTGAGATTCAAACTAGACAGAAAAGGTGGCACGCTGTATCTGTCAAGAAATGGCATGGATGTGGATTTATCCATAACTTATCCTGCCTCCGTTCCGCGTTGCAGCTATGCAAGAGTAAGTTTGGAAGCTGACGAATGGCAGTATTGTGGTTTGCCAACTCCAGGTGCGCCTAATACAGGTCATTATGCTCAGGAATGTTTGCCAGCTCCAGAGGTTGACTGCGATTCAAGGCTCTTCACTTCTGGATTCGACGTACATGTGCAGATTCCTTCTGGCACGACTCTCCGCTATACGACAGACGGTAGCACTCCGACACTCACGAACGGCAAGACAAGCACCGACGGACTTTTCCCAATTTCGCAAACCACAGTTTTGCGCCTGAGATTGTTTTCTGATGACAAACTCCCAAGTGGTGTGGTCACACGCACATATATATACAAGGACA
>ONGG01000021.1:0-48247 GCA_900317305.1 uncultured Prevotellaceae bacterium
TGCAAAAACTCAATGAGAGACTGGCAAAAGCAGGATAGTATGCAATGCCGGCAAACGCCTGGGTGTCAGCCCGCCGCTACCTTTGTTATATGATAGGTGCCGCCTCACTTTGCCGCCCTCCCCTTGGTTATGTTGATTGCTCCTTGGCCATTCGCTGGTATTGTGAAGGGGTGAGTCCGGTGATTTTCTTGAAAGTACGGATGAAGTGGCTCCTTGATTTGAATCCCACCTCCTCGGCGATGGCCTCGTTGGTCTTCGAGCCGTAGTTCTTGGTGTCGACGAGCCGTTTGCACACCTCGGTGATGCGTTGCTCATTGAGCAGGGTGTTGAAATTCTTGCCAATGGTCTCGTTGATGACCTGCGACACATATTTGGTGTTCGAGCCCACTAAAGATGCCAGCTTGTCGATGGTGAAGTCGTCCTGGCAGAATTGTGCGGGGTCGTGCATCACCTCACGGATGCTTTGAAGCAGCTGTTGCCGGCTCTCGTCGGTGAGGCCCGACGAGCGGTAGCGCTCGTTGCCGCGCTCCTTGCTCTGGTATTGGTCGAGGAGGGTGGCATATTGCTGGTGAAGTTGCTGCTCGTGTTCCTCCTGCTTGATGAGGGCCACGTTTTTCTTGAACAGGTCTTTGTTGCTTCGTGCCAGGCGCCGGTTCTGCCATATCATGAGTCCGAGGAAGGCCAAGGCAAGGAGCAGTCCGGTGAGGATGGCCATGGTGGCGATGTTGCGGAGACGTTTCTCCGTACGCAGTTCCGACAGTTGGTTCTCATATTTCGCCGACTCGTGAAGGAACTGCATGTCCTTGATTTTCCCATATTCGTTGGCGATGTTTACCGAGTCCTTGAGTTCCATGTATCGGTATTTGGCCTCGCGGGCATGTGGCAGGTCGCCTTTCTGGTTATAGCACAGCACTTGATACTTGTAGGTGTTGATGAGCATGTCGAGGCTGTGGCTCTCGCGCGATTTTCTCTCGCAGATATCGAGGCACTCGGCGGCCTTTCCGTATTCGCCCATCTGCATGTAGGCTTTGGCAATATACATATAGGCCGGTACCTCGTGGGAGACAACGAAGGGCAGTGGTTGTGCGATGTCGATGGCCTGGCGGAACGACGCGATGGCTTCTAGGTAACGGTGGTTGTACGACTGCTCCATGCCATCACAAATCTTGCTGACAAATTGGTATTGGGCATCCTTGGGCGTGATGGGCGTGTGGCGGAACCGTTTGATGAGTTCCTGCGAGTGCTGCAGGCTGTCCATGTCCCAGTCGAGGTCGAGCAGGTTGTGGAGCGTGTTGAGGAGCGACCCCCAGTCGTGCCGTTGCTCGCTGATGTCGTAAGCCATGTTGAGGTATTTACGGGCATTGGCGTAGTCGTTGTAGTAGATGTAAATGCCCGCGATGTTGTTGTAAGTGCGGTAGGCGATGGAGTCGTCGGCAACATCGATGACTTTCATGAAATAGGAGAAGGCCACAGAGTAGTCGGAGCGCATCATCGCTATGGCTCCGGCATTGTTGAGAGCATAAATGTAGGTGCGTTTCTCCTCCTCATCCATTTTGGGCCGAAACTGGCTTGTGACTACGGTGAGGCAAGCAAGGGCACTGTCGAGACTGCCTTTCGACAGGTAGTCCATGCCTTTACGATAGGTTTCGGAAATAGGGGTATTGGCGTATTTCTTGTATACGGATGATGCCTCGAATGCTGTTCCTTGGGCCAAAACATTGTGTGGCGCAAAGAAGAGGAACAGCACCAGCCATATCATACGGACAAGCAAGGCAGCTTGTGCCTTTTCGTGAAAAGTCACATTCCAAAAACGCGCTGATTGTGCCATTTTGCAATTCGATTTTGATGCAATTGGATGCAAAATTAAGGATTTTATCCGAGTTATGAGCACAATAATGGCACAAATTTGAAAATGCGGGTGTCGGACAAAAAATCAGGCTCAAGGGGATTCTTTGAGGAGCCCCTTGAGCCTGATGAATATGAAGCGTAGCCGGTTGCTACTTCACCACCTGCTTCTTGCCGTTGATGATGTAGAGTCCGGGACGCAGTGTCTCGCTCTGGATGCGACGTCCTTGGAGGTCGTAGACGATGCCCTTGGCGCTGTCGTTGCCAACAACTGAGGATATGCCGTTGACCACACTGAAGTCGCTGGCATACTGGGTGCCGGCGTTGGCCACCTCGCTTTTCGTGGCGTCGTTGGCATCGTAGTCGTAGATCATGGCTATCACCTGCAGGTTGTCGAACACATAGTCGGCCCTCAGGTCGAGCGTGCAGTCGTAGCTGTAGTCGTCGCCGTTCCACTCGATGACCTCACCCCAGTCGCTGTTTACTTTGCGCACCACATGCTGGTGGATGAACGAGCCAGAGGCGCCAGCCTGGCTGTGCGCGGCGATGTTGTTCTCTACCAGGTATACGGTGATGCGTGGCGGATTGACGCAGAAGTCCTCTTTCGAGCGGCTGCCACTGACGTTGATGTTCAGCTTGTTGGCCTCCAGGTCGGCCTCGGTTTTGATATTGAGCGACACGAACGCAGGTCTCGACAGACGGTAGTTGGCACTTGCCTCGAGATCGGCCAGCGATGAGGGATTGAACACCGGTGTCGACGCACCGTTAGGTGTCCAGCGGTCTAACATGAGCGCGGGAGCGTAGGTGGAGCCACCGGCGTTGAAATACCAGAGGTAATTGTAGGCGCAGGGCACCGTGAGCCAGTCGGTGTAGTAGGCCGAATGGTGGCATACGGCCAAAACCACATCCTTGTACTTGTCTTTCTCGAGCATGTCGTGGATGTAGGAGGCCACGCGCGGGCAGTTGGAGCATTGCTCGGTGGTGAACTCCTCGAGCAGCATGACGCGGGTGTAGTCGTGATTCACGATGTCGAACACGTCGCTTGCCACGTTGTCTTCCATATTCAGGTCGTCGCCCTCATTGAGTTTGCTGATGGTGACGGTCACCTTGCCAGGACCAGTGGTCTGGATGGCAGGGGCTATCTCAAACTCAAAGGTCTTGCTATCCTGATAGGCGAGTTCGCCGTCGATGTGGGCGGTGTACACCTCGTCGATGCCATCGATGCGGGCCTCCACGTCGAATCCGGTAATGGTCTGCACAGCAATGTTCCTCACCTCGCCGGTGATGGTCATCTTGCCCTTGTCGATGATGTAATATTCGGGTGCGTCGATCGATACCAGCCTCAGGTTCAGTTTGGGAAGGTTGTCACCATAGACGAGACCTTCCACACAGAGCATACCCTCATCGGAGCGGTCGGTCCACTCGCCGTCGCCATGCTTCAGGAAGAGCGCGTTGGGAGTGGGGGTCAGGAATACCGACACGCCTTGGTTGACGGACGACTGGTGGTAGGAGAATCCGATGTACAGTCCGTCGGTGTTGGTGCCGTCGAGCGGCAGTGGTGTGTTGAGCTTGATCTCGTTCCAACCCTTCACAATGTCGGCTTTGGGAATGCCTCCCTCGGCAAGGTTGGCCCCGTCGAGCTTGTCGCGCAGCCACACACACAAGGTGTCGATGCCGATTTTCTGTGCCAGACCGGCACGGATGGCGCCAATCTCATTGCCTTTGTTCACATTGATGTCGCTGGCAGGCAACCAGATGGCCCCGCTTACCCAGATGTCTTTTTCGGTAGAGCAGAACTCCCTATGAGGGGTGGTGCTCACTTCGCCATTGCAGTAGCCTATGTTCAGTCCTGAGATTTGAGCATTGCCCGCTGTGCAGACAGCGAGCAATGCAAAAATCGAAAAAAGGAATTTCCTCATTTACAACATTATTTGATAATGATTTTCTGTGTCTTCACGTTGCCATCTTTCGTGGTGGTGCGGATGATGTTCACGCCCTTGGCAGGAGCGTCGAGACGTGTGCCGCTGAGGTTGTAAATCTCCTCGCTCTCCACGTTGCGGCTGTGAGAGAGGGTGCTGATTCCCAGTTCATTGTACTTGTCGTTGGTGTAGATGAACGCGTCGTCGAGACGGAGCACATACTGGCCTTCGCAACCATGGTGACGGTAGGCCAGGTAGATGGTCTTGCCGGCATAGCTGTCGAGGTCGACAATGTGGTTGATCCATCCTCCCACCTTGGTTTGGTCCTCACCATAATCGGCGGGCTCGTCAATAGTCTCCTCGATGACAGGCTGGTAGCCGTTGATAATGTAGTCGACGCTACCATCGGCCACACCAGTGAGGTCCTCCACGATGTATAAGCTGTAGTGCTCGGCATAGCGCACGGGGTGGAAGGCACTGATGTAGTAACTCAGCTTGGCACCCTCGGCAGGAATCTGGAATGCGGGCGAGAAGGTCCAGTTGTCGGGAGCATAAGAGCCACCGTAGGGATCGGCAGAGGCAGAGCCCAGACACTCATGTCCACTCAGCACATACTCAGGTCTGTCACCCCAGAGGTTCCAACCCAGTTTCCAGGTGTCGCCGTCGCGGTCGTTGTCGAATACGATCCATCCGTAGCCATCGTCCTCGAAGTCACCTGGATAGATGATGCCTTTCTGGCCTAGAGCTACAGCCTCGACGGGCACTTTCACATCACCACCAGTGGTGTGAATGATGATGTTGCCAGTGTAGGTCTTGTCTTCGTCAAGCACTTCCTGAGGAGCGAACCAGAGTTCCACGTTCATCGTGTTGCCGAACTCCACCTGGTTGTACCAGCCCTCGGGCACCACGCCATAGAACGGGTCGCCCTCGGTCTCAGCCTCAATCGACTCAACGCTCAGCGTGGCGCTGCCGGTGTTCTTCAGTTGCACGGTGGCGGTAGCATGGCGCTGTGGGCCAGCGTAGGTAGGCTCGAATGCCACTGTGCCCTCGGTGACGAGCTCCACGTTATGCTCCTGGAAGTCTTCCACATGCAGGCGGATGTTCTTCACCTCGAAGCGGTGCTTGCCGTGGGTGACGCCATCGCCATTTTGGTAGAATTGGAAATTGACATGGTTGCCAAACCATTCCTGTGTCGGATGGATGAAGGTAAGGAACTTGGCATAGTAGCCATCGCTGTAGGTGCAGAAAGCATCCGAACTGGCGTCCTCATCCTGACCGAAAAGGTAAACCCATCCAGAGTTGTTATTGCATTGGAATTCGACCTGAGCCTTGTCGTCGTACCAATAATCGATTTCCTGGCCAACTTTTGGAGCACCCCATGTGCGGCCTTCCCATGTTAGGTAACCAATCTTGCCCTCGGGAATGTTGAGTTTGATGTTGAGTGAGGCAGTGGTTTCCACGAGGTCGCCGTCGTCGCAGTTGGCGTTATAGGCCACACCGTTCTCCACTATAAATGGATAGCTGGGGTCGGTGCTGATTTCCATATATTCGAGACCTTCGCTGACAACTTGACTGAAGTCGGGCATGTCGAAGACCTTGGCTTTGGTAGCGACGGTGTAGGTGCCTGCCGAGGTCTCCACGGTGATGTTGGCGGTCTTCACGCCGGAAGTGGTCGATGAGAAGGTGATGGGAATCACGAGGTTTTGGAGTGATGTGGCGGGTTGCACATCGGCCAGGTCGGCCTTGAACTCATCGTTGTCGGAGGTGAGGTTCACCAGGGTCAGAGGATTGGCGCCACGGTTCTGGATTTCGATGTTCTGCGTGCCGCTCACGTTGTAGCCGTCCTCCACGAGGAAGTTACCGAAGTCGATGCTCTCGGTCTTCAGTTCTGCAGCGTCGGCTGGCAGGTCCTCAAGGTCGAGGGTCAGGCCGGTGAGGTAGAGACCGTTGCTCTCAATGCCTGAGTAGTAGCTGCACTGGTGTTGGAACCTGACAAAGTGCTCGCCTGGAGCCATCTCGATGGTGCCATTGAAGTCGCCCTCGTCGCTTGTGGCATAGGCGGCTGCGTCGCTGTCGACAAAGTATCCGGTAAGCAACAGCCATGCGTAGCGGAAGGTCGGGTCGTTCTTGTAGAATCCTTCATAGGAGAATTTTCCAAGTTTGCCCTCGGGCACGCTGAAACGCACCCACAGGTCGGAGATGCCGGAGGCTCCCTTGGTGCCGGAAACGGCAGCGGGAACACCATTATACTCTCCCATTTCGAATGGATAGTCGAGACTGGTGTTGAAGGTGAACTCACCTTTCTTCACAATGGCCGAATAGTCGGGGATGGGCACGATCTTGCCCGTGATGCCAACGAGCAAACTGCCGTCGTCGGCACCAGTGTCGTAGTTGATCAGGGCATTGGCCTCAATCTCGTCGGTAGGCTCTGGACCAGCCAACTCAAAGGTGGCATAAGTATAGGAGAGTCCTGGAATCGTTCCGCCCGAGTTGCTGGTGATGTATCCTGCTGGGTCGCTCTCTACCTCCACAGCGAAGTCGACATCGCCCTTACCAATGTTGATGAGGGGGATGGAGTCTTTCACGGCCTCAGTGGCGGGGAAGTTCTCACCCAGGTCGAGGGTCTCGTTGAAGCAAACCAGGTCGCCGCTTTCCTTAGGCAGGCAGATAACCATCTTGCGATACGACTTGAACAGGCCATACGACTGACCGCTGGGTGCGTACTCCGCAATACCAACAGCTTGGTCGGTGGTGAGTTTTTCGAAGTCGCCTTCCACATGGAACACCAGATTGTCTTCGGGAATCATTGTTCCGTTGTCGGCAAGTTGTCCGCAGGCAAGAACACCAGTATAGTAGTTGTAGATCATACCACACACCGTTGCTTGCTCGAAAACAGTGGAGGTGGGGATGGTGATGGTCTTCGAGGCCTCGTCGTACGTACCGCTGAAGTCGGTGTCGAGGTTCGGCGTGTAGTCGTTGGGATTGAAGAGGTTGAAGAAATTGGAGAACGTCACCTTGTTGCCATCGCGTGTGATGCCGATGTTGTAGGTGAAGATGTCACCACCATTGAGTACGAAAGAGTAATTCCGTGTGGTGCTCTGGGCAGCTACGAAATACTCCACTTTCTCACCTTCGCCATCAGCACGCACCAGTTTGCGTGTGGGAGCGGCCTTTTGGGCGGCCCTTGCACTCTCTGGTACCATTTTCTCCAACTGCCGTTGGTCTTCCTTGCTGATCTGGCTGAACGGGAAGTCAGTTGAGACTGGTCGCACGTCGGTTGTCTTCTGGGCATAGGCCATACTGACAGCGAACAGGACCCAAACTAAGCATAGAAATTTTCTCATAAGCTTGATTTTTTGGTTAATAATAATGTATTTTTAGTTTTATGATTATCATTGTCATCCCTAATGGCTTAGGAATTTCTGATTCTTTTGATTAGAAGTGGCATCGAGGGGTGTCCATATCGTTCGCTCACCCATCCGGTAGATGACTTGTCGCTCGCCGTTCCACCAGTCCAGTCGCTCGTCGCGGATGCCCGTTTGCCCGTTGTTCCCATAGAAATGGAAACTGATGGTGAGGTCGGCATTGCGTGTGATGTTGGTGATAGGCTTGCCCATCAGTTTCTTCCCGGCCAGATTGGGGGTGTAAAGTCGTGCCGGGGGGAAGGAGTTATCGGTAAGGGAGTCGCGCTTGCCATAGGGATAGGGGTCGCGCTGTAGCGAGAAGTCGGTGGCCTGTTCGTCGTTGTCGGCATGGAAGATGGTCATACGCTGATGGTCGTTCTGGAAATTGCCCACGGTCTGTATCACATTCACGCCATTGGCCTCCCATATCTGCTTGTCGAAATCGACGTGCACGATGAGCAGTCCGCGCCCGGGCAGTGCGGCGTCCCATCCTGTCTGCTGGCGGTTCTCGAGCATGTAAAACTCGTCAGGGTTGGCGTCGTTGTAGATGATATAGGCATCGCCATCCTCAGAGAGGGGACGCATGCCGTCTACCTGCATCTCGTCGTTCTTCAGTTCGATGGGGTCGAGCCATCCCAGCACCATTCGCTCGTAACTGGTATATCCTGCGGGTATGAAGCCATTGCCGTTATAGTTGCCCAAACCCATCACGTCCCACTTGTTCATGCCGAAGTTGCCCGATGAGCCCAAGGCGGCATCGTAGTGTTCGGGGAATCCAAAGCAGTGGGAGAACTCATGGCAGATCACGCCGATGCCCGATATCTGTGTGGTGGAGTGCATCTCGCTGCTGCAGGCATATTGGTCGATGGTATAATCGCCTAATTGCAGCACTTTGCCGTAGTCGCTCTGCAAGAGTGAGTGCTTGTGAGGCCAGATGGTGTAGGTGTCGGTGCTGTTGTGCTGACCCTCGCCGGCAAAGAGGACGAATACCTGCTCTATCTCGCCGTCGCCATCCCAGTCGTATTGGCTCCAGTCGGTATCGTTGCCGACCAGTTGGCAAGCCTCGGCTATCATCTCGCCAGCATGGATATTGTGTGATGAGCCGTTGGGCGCGTCCTCGCCATAGTATTTGTAACTGTGCGAGAGTTCCACAGGTCCGATGACATCGAATGAGAAATCAAACTTTCCACGGCTCTGACTGAGGAAATAGTCGCGCACGCTGCCCTTGAACCCCATGGTGTTGGTGAATCCCTCGGTGTTGGCCACATTGTTGTAGAGTTCCAGATCGTGCCCCTCCTTGAATTTGCGGTCGCTGAAATTGGCCAGGATGATGACGCCCTTGTACTGGCCCTCATAGTGTTTGAAATCGCCCAGGGCGGGTGAGCGGTGTGGCTTGGCGGTTGCCATAAGTCTCACTTTCTCGGCTTGCAGGTCAATCTCATGAAGACGTTGGTCGGCCGACAGCCTGAAGCACCGGCCATCGTCCGACTGCCAGAAACTCAGGTGCTCGTCGCCCATGAGTTTTACCCGTATGCTGTCGCCCTGCACTGTGGCAAAAACACCATGAAAACGCCCCGACACCGGAACGGCGTCAATGCAGAGAGATGTTGCCAAAAAAGCAACGATGGTCCAAAATAGTCTTCTCATAGTTCTATGTTGGTTCCTTGGAACGCGGTGTAGAAGGGTTATCGTGTACTTTTGAAATATCTGTTTTTCCTAGTCGGGCAAAGGATTTTTGCAAATATACAAAAAAATCCCCAACTATCACAATTGTTATTGTTAATTTGCTGCTAAAGTAATAAATTATTAGCAAATCATCCCTTTATGTGATGTTTTGATATGTTACAATTCAAGAATGGGCACACAAATGGCTTGTTTGGGCACTGTGACGGATGCTTATCTCACCACTCCAAGTGACAAAACGCTCACTTTCAGTCCGGGGGTGTCAAGCATGGGTTGGACGCAAGCGCAGACGGTTGCTCCCGAGGTCACGATGTCGTCGACAACCAATATGTGGCGGTTGGACAGGTCTACTTTTCCCGTCAGGCGAAAAGCATCTTTCACGTTCTCCATGCGCTGTGCCACACTCTTCTGTGTCTGGCTGCCATGAAACGAGACTCGTTCTACGGCATTTGTCACAACAGGCAGACCGGTTGACTCACTCACGCCCCGCGCTATCTCCACACTTTGGTTGTAGCCACGTTTACGCTGGTGCTTGCGCTCGAGGGGTACAGGCACTATCATGTCGATTTCCTCGAAGAAACCTTGCGGCATCATCTCCTCGGCTGCCATATGCCCCATTGTCGCTCCCACCTCGGGATGGTTGTAGTATTTCAGGTTATGGATGATGTGGCTCACCTCCGATCCCGCCTCGTAGAAGAAAAGGGCGGCGGCCCGTTCGATGGGAATCCTTCCCCAGAAGCGCCGTGCCATCACATTGTTGTATGGGTCGGAGGCGAAGAGGGTGCGGGGCAGATGCAGGTTGCATGGTGTGCACAGCACCGTCTCGTCGATGCCCAGACGACAACCACATACCATACAAGCCTCGGGTGCGATCAGGTTGATGACCCTGTGCCAGAAACTGATCCTTTTTTCCATCTGCATCGGTCCCCTTCTTATCGTCTATTCCTCATCCTCCTCTATTTCCACTTCGTCGGCCCCGTCGAGGCATTGGCGAATAAGGTCTATCGTGAAACCACGACTCATGGCGAAACGCACGAGCTTACCCGTCGTCTCGTAGTCGCTCATCGGCTTCAGTTGCCGTCGTTTGCTCTTGATGAGGGGACGAAGTACTGTCAGGTAGTCCTCGTCGTCGACCTCGTCGAGCACCTGCCGTGCAATGCCACGGTCGATGCGTTTGGCCATGAGGGCTTGCTCCACCTTGCGGCGCCCCCATTTGTTGAACTTGATTTTCTCTCGCACGAAGAGGCGGCAGTATCGTTCGTCGTCAATGAATTTCTCCTTTGTCAGACGTGCCATGACGCGGGCCTGCACCTCTTCTTCGACGCCCCAGCGGCGCATCTTCTCGGTCACCTCATAACTGCAGTGCTCTGCCTGGGCACATAGGGCCGACAGTTTCTGCATCACTTGTTGCTCGGTCATTTCTCTCATGGTCGGATGGCTTTGATGAAACGGGGCTTGCCAAACTGGTCGTTGCGGGTCACCACATTCACAAGACCGGTATCGCTCAGCAGTTGGGCGGTGGCTTCCACCAGGGCGGTGTTGCATTCGAAATAGATGTGAGCACCATGACGGAGGGCCGTTGTGGCATAACGTGCGATGGCGCGGTAGAAAAGCAGAGGGTCGTTGTCGGGCACGAAGAGTGCCTCGCGGGGTTCGTGACACACCACGTTGGAGTGCATGGTGGCGGCCTCGCTCTCACGGATATAGGGTGGGTTGGAAACGATGATATCCCATCGCTCCTCCTCGCTTTCCAAGGCAAGGGCATCACGCCGCTCCACCACCATTGGCGCACGATGCACTTTGGCATTGGCACGGGTGATGTCAAGTGCGCGTTCGGAAAGGTCGACAGCCACAACGTGGGCATGGTCGAGGCCAAGAGCCAGCGTGATGGCGATGCACCCGCTTCCGCAACCGATATCTATCACCTGAGGGTGGGCGGGATGAGGGTCATCGATAATCCATTGGCACAAGGTTTCGGTCTCCGGACGGGGAATGAGCACACCTGGCTCCACCTTCATCATGCGCTGCATGAAAGGTGCCTCGCCCAACACATACTGTACGGGCTCGGCCTTGCACAAGCGCTGCATCATGGTGGAGAGCCATTGCTGCTGTTGGTTGTCGAGATGGCTGATGCCATCGCACAGGATGTCGGTCATCGTCATTCCGAACCGTTCCTCGAGCAGCGTGCGGACGATGGCTTGGGCCTCACCAGGGTCGTAGAGCGGGGTAAGACTTTTCCATAGTTGTTGGTAGGTCATGGTGCAAATTTATGGAAAAAACCGCATATTTGTGGTTTTTTGAAAGAGAATTCTTCTTCGTGATATGGTTTTCTGCCTCAAAAGCACTATCTTCGCAACATGAAAGAAACCGACGACAAGATGTTCATGCGGCGCTGCCTGCAACTGGCCGCCAATGGCTTGCTTACCACCCGTCCCAATCCCATGGTGGGTGCGGTGATTGTGGCTCGTGGCCGTATCATCGGAGAAGGATGGCACGTGCGTTGCGGCGAGGGGCATGCCGAGGTCAATGCATTTGCGTCGGTGGCCAAGGCCGACGAATGGCTGTTGCCCGAATCAACCATTTACGTCAGTCTTGAGCCTTGTGCCCATTATGGCAAGACACCACCTTGTGCCGACCTCATTGTGAGTAAGGGTGTGAGCCGTGTGGTGGTGGGATGTGTCGACCCCTTTGCCCGGGTGCAGGGGCGCGGGATACAGAAAATCCGTGATGCGGGAATCGCCGTGATGGTAGGTGTGCTCGAAGAGGAGTGCCTGTGGCTCAACCGTCGTTTCTTCACTTTTCATCAGAAACAACGGCCTTATATCACCCTGAAGTGGGCACAGACAGCCGATGGCTTTCTCGATGACCATGGAAGAGCTGTGGCCATCTCCACGCCTTTTACAAAGATGCTCGTTCACAGACTTCGTGCCGAGAACGACGCCATCCTGGTAGGACGGGTGACGGAGGAGAGGGAGCATCCCCGACTCGACGTGCGTCATTGGAGTGGTCCGTCGCCTGTGAAGATGGTGCTGTCGGGGTCGTTCGGCCTCGATGCCGTGATCTCGTCGTGCCGTGAGCGGCAGTTGTTGTCGCTCTTGGTAGAAGGCGGTCGGCAGACGCACCAGTCGTTCATCGACGCAGGACTGTGGGATGAGATCAGGATAGAGACGGGCAACGTGACCACGGGTGGTGGAACGTCTGCCCCGCAAGTGCCTGCCAATGCTATATTGCGCTCCCGCGAATGGCTGGATGGCAATATAGTGGAATATTGGATAAAGGCTAAAGGTTAATGGCTAAAGGTTAAAGGTTAATGGTTTAGGAAGAGGAGTAATGTCTGAACTCCTGAACTTCTGAACTTCTGACTTCTGAACTCCTGAACCTCTTTCAACTTGACTTTATTTTCTTTACCACGCGGCAGGGATTGCCTACGGCGACGGAGTTGGAGGGGATATCGCTGACCACCACCGAACCCGCCCCAATGGTGACGTTGTCGCCGATGGTCACTCCTGGCAGGATAGTGACGCTGCCACCTATCCACACATTGTGCCCGATGGTCACGGGCAGGGCCCATTCGCGACGGCTGTTGCGCTCCACAGGGTCGGTGCTGTGGCAGGCGGTATAGATGCTCACGTTGGGGCCGATGAAGCAGTCGTCGCCGATGGTGACGATGGCCTCGTCGAGAACGGTGAAGTTGAAGTTGGCGAAAAAATGCTTGCCCACATGGATGTGTTTGCCATAGTCGCAGTAGAAAGGCTGTACGATGAGGATATTGTCATCGCCTATCTCACCCAACAGGTTTTTCAGAAGGGCCAGCCGTTGCTGGGTCTGATGGGGCCGCAGGTCATTGTAGTCGCGTACGACCTCGCGGGTGGCGTTGAGTTCGGCAAGCAGTTCGGGGTCGGTGGCTGAGTAATATTCGCCAGCCAGCATTTTCTCTTTTTCAGTCATGATGTCAGGTCGGATGGTTGAAGGGTGCTTTCAGTCTGGCTATTTCCTGCCGAAGTCGGCAGGGATTTCACCCCAGGCCGATGTTTCCCACTTGATGATGGGCACCTGTATCGCATGGGTGCGCAGCCACGCCTCGGCCCGGGCGATGATGTCGAAAAGCTGGGCCGTCTGTGCGTCGCGCGCTAGTGTGGTCTTGCATTTCTTCTTCGATACCCAGAGTATGGCGTTGTAACTGTCGGAATAGATGGTCTTGCGCAGACCTTGCCGCTCCATGAGCGCAAGGGCGTGGACGATGGCCAGGAACTCACCGATGTTGTTGGTGCCATGCACCGGACCGAAGTGGAACACTTGTGTGCCCGTGGCCAGGTCGATGCCTTGGTATTCCATACGTCCGGGATTGCCCGAACATGCCGCGTCTACCGCCCATGCGTCGGCACTCACCTCCGGAGGGAGTGGCAGCACCGTGTCATGGCGGTAGTCGGGCGGGTTTTGCAGGATTTCTTTCTTTGCCACGGTCGTATGCTGGTTGTGGTATTACATTCTCTCAGGCACCTCGATGCCGAGCAGGCGCATGCCGTTGCGGATGATTTTCGCCACATTGGCGGCAATCACCAGGCGCACTTGCTTCTCGGCCTCAGTATTGGCATTGAGGATGCTGTAGTCGTGGTAGAACTGGTTGAACTGCTTGGTGAGCTCATAGCAGTAGTTGGCAATGCCGCTTGGCGAGTAGTCTTTGCCTGCCTGCTCCACGGCGGCGCCATATTCGTTCATCTTCTGGATGAGGTCGGTCTCCTTCTCGTTCACGGGCATATCGTCGGCAAGCTTCTCTGGAATGACGATGCCTTCGGCAGCGGCCTTGCGCAAAATGCTGCGGATACGGGCGTGAGTGTATTGGATGAAAGGGCCGGTGTTGCCGTTGAAGTCGATGCTCTCCTCCGGGTTGAAGAGCATGTTCTTGCGGGCATCCACCTTCAGGATGAAATACTTGAGGGCACCCATGCCTACGATGCGGGCTATCTCGTCTTTCTCGGCCTCGTCGATGCCTTCGAGCTTGTTCACCTTGTCCTCGCTCATCTGACGTGCATCGGCTATCATGGTGGCTATCAGGTCATCGGCATCCACCACCGTTCCCTCACGGCTCTTCATCTTTCCATTAGGCAACTCCACCATGCCGTAGGAGAAGTGCACGAGGTCTTTGCCCCATTCGAAGCCCAGACGGTCGAGCAGGATGGAGAGCACCTGGAAGTGGTAGTTTTGCTCATTGCCCACCACGTAGATCATCTTGTCGATGGGATAGTCCTTGAAACGCATGTCGGCGGTGCCAATGTCCTGCGTCATGTAGACCGAGGTGCCGTCGGAGCGCAACAGCAATTTCTGGTCAAGCCCCTCGTTGGTGAGGTCGGCCCACACGCTGTTGTCTTCCTTGCGGAAGAAGAGGCCGCGGGCGAGTCCATCCTCAACCTTGGCCTTTCCTTCGAGATAGGTCTCCGACTCATAGTAAATCTTGTCGAACGACACGCCAAGGGCACGGTAGGTCTCATCGAACCCGGCATAGACCCAGGAGTTCATCTTCTCCCAAAGCGCGCGCACCTCAGGGTCGCCCTGCTCCCAGCGCACCAGCATCTCGTGGGCTTCCTTGATGAGTGGGGCCTCGTCTTTGGCGCGCTTCTCGGCCTCCTCGTCGCCCAAACCCTCAGCCTTCAGCTGTGCGGTGAGCTCCTTCACCTCCTCGCGATAGTGCTTGTCGAAGGCTACGTAGTAGTCGCCGATAAGATGGTCGCCTTTCTTGCCGCTGCTTTCGGGTGTCTCACCATTGCCCCATTTCTGCCAGGCGAGCATCGACTTGCAGATGTGTATACCACGGTCGTTCACAATGTTGGTCTTCACCACCTTGTTGCCATTGGCAGCCATGATCTGTGCAAGCGACCAACCCAGCAGGTTGTTGCGCACATGACCCAGGTGCAGGGGCTTGTTGGTGTTGGGCGAGGAATACTCAATCATTACGAGGGGCGATGCATCGGTGGCCTCGCGCTCGCCGAAATGCTCTTCGGCATGTATGGTGTTGAGCAGACCTATCCAGGCCGAGGTGGCGATGGAGAGGTTGAGGAAGCCTTTCACCACGTTGTAGCCAGCCACGTTCTTGTCGTGGGCTACCAGATAGTCGCCAATCTCCTTGGCGGTATCCTCGGGTTTCTTTTTCGACATCTTCAGGAAGGGGAAAACCACGAGGGTGAGATTGCCCTCAAACTCGCTCCTCGTCTTCTGGAGTTGTACCATCTTCTCGGACACTTCCTGTCCGTAAAGGTCGCTGATGGCTTTCACCACCATGCTGCTTATGCTTGATTCTATATTCATGCGGTTTGTGATTCTATTGGGGTGCAAATTTACGCAAAATAATCGATAATCAGACAATTGTGCACTTGAATCCAACTAAAAAATATGTTTTTGGCTCATTTTTCGTAAGTTGAAAGGAGTTCTGAAGTTACAGAAGTTGCAGGAGTCCAGACATTACCACAGCCAACAGCCTCTAGTGCCCAACGAGGTGAAATCAGGCTATTTAGGTGGTCAGCGATGCCGTTGGGTAGCCTTGCTTAGTCGGCCGTAGAGCCATAGCATGGCAGGCACGAGGAAGAGATCGGCGGCAATCCATGCCATGGGGTCGCCGTAGCACACACCGAGGAATCCCCATGCCGGCACCAACCAGATACTTACCGCTCCACGGGCTATCATCTCCATCACCCCCGACATCATGGAAAGCCCCGACCACCCCAGTCCTTGGATGGAGTAGCGCAGGATAGTGAGCAGTCCCAGCACCGGGTAGAACCAACTGCTGATGCGCATGAGCATGGCTGCATTATGAATGATGGCCGTTTGACTTTCGTCGACGAAAAGCATCATCATCTCGTCGGCAAACAACTGGATGATGGTGAAGATGCCAAGGAAGTAGACCATGGTGATGCCCATTGCCGACCAGATGCCGAGGGCTATGCGCGGCATTTTCCTTGCCCCGATGTTCTGTCCGCAATAGGTGGCCATGGCCACCCCGATATTCTCGAACACACTGGTGAAGAAATATTTCACGCGCATGGCGGCAGTGAACGATGCCACGCATACTGTTCCCAAGGCGTTGTTGGCGCTTTGCAACATGATGATGCCGATGCCGGTGATGGAGAACTGCAAACCCATCGGAATGCCATTGGCCAGCAGGTGCCTGGCCTGATTGTGGTTGTAGCGTCGCTCCTCACCTTTTGGAATGAGCATTGTGGCCTTGCGTAGGATATAGCCGAGACAAAGCGCCGCAGCCGTGGCTTGTGAGACCATGGTGGCAATGCCCACCCCGGCCACGCCCATACGGAAGACGATGATGAGGAGCACATCGAGGAAGATGTTGAGCAGCGAGGAGAGGATGAGGTAGTAGAAGGGCTGCTTGGAGTTGCCGAGTGCCCGGAGCAGACTGGCCAACAAGTTGTAGGCGATGGTGAAGGGGATGGTGAGCAACTGCAGCACCAAGTAGGTGCGGGCAGGTATGAAAATGTCGGCAGGCGTGCTGATGAGCCGGAGAATATGGCCACTGAAGAGGGTGGTGACGAGAGTGAGCACCACCGCTATCCATGCCGACAGACGTGTGGCATTGGCCACAAAGGAACGCATGGCCACATGGTCTCTGGCGCCAAACGACTGTGCCACGGGGATGGCGAACCCTGCGCAGGCCCCGTTGCAGAACCCCATGATGAGGAACATCACCGACCAGGAGGCTCCTACCGCCGCCAGGGCTTCCACACCGATGAATTGTCCCACGATGGCCGCGTCGGCCACGTTGTAGAGTTGTTGCAGCAGGTAGCCGGCAATCAGGGGCATGGAGAAGCGCAGGATGCCACGGGTAGGGCTTCCCATGGTCATGTCGTGGGTGATAGCCATGTGATGCTTACTCAGTGTGGTGTATGCGATGCTGTATTTCCTCCATCTTGCGTTTGCGGTCGAAAGAATAGAGTTTGCTGTGCTTGTCGACGTACTCAAAAAGCGGAAGTGCTCGCTGGAGCAGTGTCTCACCGATGGGGTGGACGCGTACGCCGGCCTCTGCGTAATAGAGTTCGGCCAACATCTCCAAGCGGTATAGGCGTTGTTCTTCGGGAAAATGGCTGATGGCCTCTATGGCCTCCTCTACCGTGGCATTCTGGTAGAATTCATAGTCGCCCAGATATTGCAGGTAGAGTTGGTGGATGGCCTTCGTTCGGTCTTCAATCTCCGGTTTTTCCAGCGCACGCTGCAGGGCTGCGAAAAACTCACGTATCAGGCGCATGATATAGTCTTGTTGTAGCATGGTCTATTCCTCAGTGTTAGTGATATCGCTGCTATTCCCATCGATAAGGTCTTCCTCGTCGGGAATATGGGCATATTCGTAAAGTTTGCGGTAGAAAGGATGGCGGGTCATGGTGGCAGAGTCGCCAAGAATGATGAGTTTCATACGCGCACGTGTGATGGCCACGTTCATGCGTCGCAGGTCGCGGAGGAAACCTATCTGTCCCTCGTCGTTGGCACGCACCATAGAGATGAGGATGATGTCGCGCTCCTGGCCTTGGAATCCGTCCACGGTGTTGATGCTGATGAGTCGGCGGTAGGGTTTGAAGAATTCTTTCTTCGTGATTTGTCGCCGCAGATACTGCACCTGAGCACGGTAGGGCGAGATGACGCCCACGTCGATGCGCTCGTCGAGAATTCGGTCGCGTCCGATTTTCATGAAATACACCTTGAGGGTGTTGAGGGTGAGTTCGGCCTCGGCTTTGTTGATACGCCCGAAACTCTCGCCCACGAACTCTTCGCGACAGTCGAGCCCGGTGGTGTCAATCCATAGGATGGGATGGTCGTAGTCGAGGATGCCGCGGTGCTTGATTTGCGGCGCGCTCTCAACCTTGCCTTCGTAGAAATAGTCGCTCGAGAAGCGCATGATGCGCTCGTTCATGCGATATTGTACGCGGAGCAGGGTCACCACCTCGGGCTTGTTCTCCACAATGCGCTCCATCAGGGTCTTGCCCAATCCGCCTTTCAGGGCGGCGATACTCTTCACGGTGGGTGGCAACTGGCAGTGGTCGCCCGCCAGCACCACCCTTGAGGCCCTGCGGATGGCTATCCAGCACGCAGCCTCGAGGGCCTGGGCGGCCTCGTCGATGAAGAGCGTGTTGAATTTCTGTCCGTCGAGCAGACGGTTGGCAGCCCCGGTGAGGGTAGAGGCAATGACGCGGGCCTCGTCGAAAAGTTGGCCGCGGATGCGTATCTCCAGTTCGGTGGCACGGCTTTGCAGACGGTCCATCTTCTGATGATAGTTGTCGGTATTCCGTCGGCGTTGCGTGCGCAACTCCCTGATGGCCTTGCGGATGCTCCACAATTGTGGATAGTCGGGGTGGGCCTCGAATCGCCGCTCGTAGGTGAAGGAGAGCATCTTGTCGTTGACGCGGGTGGGGTTGCCGATACGCAGCACATTGATGCCGCGGTCTACAAGTTGTTCGGAAATCCAGTCAACGGCCATGTTGCTCTGTGCGCACACCAGCACTTGACTCTCGCGGCATAGGGTTTCGTTGATGGCCTCTACCAGTGTAGTGGTTTTCCCAGTGCCGGGAGGTCCATGTACCACAGCCACGTCTTTGGCCCTTAGCACCTCATTGACGGCACGTTCCTGGGTGGGATTGAGCCATGGGAAACGCATGGGTGTGAACTTATAGGTGCCGGCGGCTTGATGGGAATAGAAAAGGTCGCGTAGGTAGGCGAGCCGGTTGTTGCGGGCCTGGGTCACACGGTCGAGGGCCTCGAACATCAGGCGGTATGAGGTCTCGTCGAAGAACAGTTGCACACCCAGGTTCTCGGCATGCTGCACCTCGCTCACCATCTGGCTGTCGGGAACGATCACCACCATGCGGTCGCCATCGGCGTAGTTCACCGTGCAGGTGTTCTTGAAATAGTTGATCTTCTCTTTGCCGTCGGCCTGACGGGTGATACGGAAGAAACATACCGGGCGTCCATACTCAAAATTGTGCTCGATGTCGCTGTCCTCGGTGCGGTGAACCTCCACCACCAATTGGTTGAGCGAGTTGTAGTAACTGCGCCCACCGCGTATGGGATACCATGCATCGCCACGCTTCACTTTGCGTTGCAACCCCACCGACTCGGTCTGTCGGCGGTAGGCTTCTTTTTCGGCATGGTATTCTATCTCGAGCAGCAGCCGTTGCTGGCGCAGCATGAGTATGGCGTTGTTGGTTGTTCCTTTATTCTCGGCCATGGTAGTGCTTCAATTCTCTTGTGCCATCCCATCAGGGCAATGGGAGCAGTCCTTCCCAACGGACATCCCATTGACCATCGTCGGGGAATCCGGGATTATTACGGAGTGTGCCATCCCATCCGGCGCACATCATCGCCACAGCGGTGAGCAGGCCGCCATTTCCAGGCAGGTAGATACGCAGGCGGTCGTCCTGGTAGTTGTGTCCATTCGGAAGGTAAGTGTTGGTGCGCTGTGGCATGAGCAGTGCGTTCACGGCATTGTGGGGCTCGCCCATGCGGGCAGCGT
The DNA here is from genome assembly GCA_900317305.1 of uncultured Prevotellaceae bacterium. Lineage (GTDB taxonomy): Bacteria > Bacteroidota > Bacteroidia > Bacteroidales > Bacteroidaceae > Prevotella. Next base: position 19,356 of record ONGG01000021.1, read on the forward strand.
TCATGGCCGTCATGGGAAAATCCCATCCCCATGTCTTGTCCCAGTTCCAGTTGTCGAGCACCCAGTGCAGGGTGTTGCGCATGATGGTGCTGTCGGCCTGTGGGGTCATGGGCAGGATGCCTACGGCACCGAGTACCGCCATGTGGTCGCTGGTGAAGCGGATATCGGTATAGGTCTGGGGAGCCGTCTCTGCCGCCAGGTACAGACTGTCTTTGGCCGCCAGGGGTGAGAGCCGGTTGATGATTTCCTCCCATTGGCTTTTGGGTTGCAGATTTTGCCGTTCGCGCCATTGCTGGGCGGTGGCGAGGGCATACCGCCAGTAGGAGAGTTCGAAGGGTGGGTTCACGGTCTCGTCGGCCCGTAGGGTCTCCTGTGCGGGGATGCACCCTTTGAGAACATATCGGTCGTGGGCATAGTCGTAAGTGGCGAAAGAGGCCATGAAGGTGGCTGTCTCGTCAACAATCTTGCTGTATTTCTCAATGATACGCTTCTTGCCAATGGAGTCGGCGGCACGATAAAGGAGTTCGGCCAGATAGATGGGATGGGGCTGTTGCCAGATAAGGAAACTGCCTACTTTTGAGGGCGCCTCTGCTGCCGAGGGGTCGGTCATCTTCATCCATCTCACGCCCTCGAATCCTTGGCGTTGGGCTATCTGTCGGGCCATAGGCTCGGCCTTGAAATACCAGTCAAGGGAGTGCTCCAGCAGTTCGGGGTGGCCCCAGAGTGCAAACTGTGCCTGGTGCCACCATATCATCTCGAGATGGAACTTTCCGAACCATGAGTTGTAGGTGAGGCCGGTCTCCTGAGGCGGGGTGTCACCGGCGTCGTTCACGGCCAGCAGGTATTGGCTGAGTACCACCCGACGCTCCAACTCACGTGCCCTGGGGTCGGTACAGTGTGAGAAGTCGACGATGGCTCCTCGTTGCCAGAATGCCTGCCAGTGCTGGCGGGAGGCTTCGGCCACTTGCTCGAAAGTGAGTGTGGGGCGGGAGGGGTCTTTGTGCTCGAAGAACTCGCACGTGAGGGCCACGGCGGTGTCGGCATCGGCCACATGAAAGAGGTTGAGGTTCCATTGTGGCACGTCGCCTTTCACATTCACATAACTGCGTTTGCCCTCGCTCCAGTGGAGTGCCACGAAGTAGTCGGCCTCATCGAAGCGTGACTTCCCATCGAGCACACGGCGGAGCGTGTCGGTATTGCAGTCGCTCATGCCTTCAAACGAGGTGATGTTCTTCTCCCACTCGTCCCAGTTGCAGGCATCGTCGCTGTGGTTGCCTGTGGGGTAGGGGAATTCCAGCCTGAGGGTTTTCTCACCAGAGGATACGATACGGGTGGCTATCATGTCGCGCTGCGGATGGCAGACGGTCTGTACATGGTAACGGTGGCCGTGGTAACTGAACCAACTGTCGATGATGCCTGTCCATAGGTCGAGGGTCTGTATGATGTCGCTCACGTCGTTGGGGTCGAGGTTGAGTCCCACGGCTCCTAGATGCATGCGGTGGGGGTTCTGGCGATACCAGTCGGAGGCTCCCTGTGCACGGCCTTTTTCCTTGAACTGGGTGGCATAGAACTCGGTATGTCCATGTCCGAAGTCGAAGGCTTTCAATGCTTCCTCGGGGCGGTAGTGCTCAGGATTGTCGAAACTGTGCCACCCCCAATTGCTCATCGTACCAAGGGGCACTCCCTTGGCGTATTGCCGTGGAAATGACTGAAGGCCAGTGGCATCGACGGTGAAGGCGAACCCTCCGTTGCCTACGGTGAGCGAGGCAAGTGTGTCAAGATGGGTTACATGGGGATTGTTGCGCCTCACCACTGCCTCTCGGTCGATAGGTTGGGCGATGCAGGCTATGGCGAAAAAGCTTAGTATGATTGTCAGTAGATTGTGTTTCATGTTGCAAATTTAACGGAATAGACTCGGAAAAGCAAATAAACTTTATTTTATTTTGCTTTTCGCTCACCTTGCACTACTTTGCCACTTCGTGGCGAAGGTAGGCGGCGGTTCGGGAATTCAAACAAAAACTTCGTTGTTTGTTTGGAATTCCACTCACCTTGCACTACCTTTGGCCTTTCGGCCGAAGGTAGGCGGCACCTTGGGAATGGAAACAAAAACTTCGTGTTTTGTTTCGCATTCCGCTCGGTTTGCATTACTTTGCCACTTCGTGGCGAAGGTAGGCTGCGGTTCAGGAATTCAAACAAAAACTTCGTTGTTTGTTTGGAATTCCACTCACCTTGCACTACCTTTGCAGCGAGTAAGCGATATAAAACAATTGAGAATGAACAAACAGATACTTCTTATCAATGATATTGCGGGATACGGGAAAGTGGCCACGGCGGCCATGTTGCCCATTCTCTCTTATATGGGACTTCCCGTCTACAACTTGCCCACGGCTTTGGTTTCCAACACGCTTGACTATGGCAAGTTCAATATCCTCGACACCACCGACTACATCAAGGGCGTCTTTCCTGTTTGGAAGGAACTGGGCTTTGAGTTCGATGCTATTGCCACAGGCTTCATTGCTTCGGAGCGACAGGCCCGCATCGTGTCGGAATACTGCCGTGAACAGGCAAGGAAAGGAACCACCATCTTCGTAGACCCTATCATGGGCGACGAGGGTAAACTCTACAATGGTGTCACTCCTTCGACTATCAACAGCATGCGCGAGATGCTGTCGGTGGCTCACCTCATCTACCCCAATTACACCGAGGCGTGCTATCTTACTGATACGGAATATAAAAAGGATGGCGTGACTATGGAGGAAGCCAACCGGTTGGTTGATGCCTTGTGTGAGTTTGGGGCCAAGTCGGTCATCATCACCAGTATGATGATAGAAGGCAAGCATTGTGTCGTGGGCTATAATCATATTGAGAACACCCGTTTCCAGCTTGACTATACAGAGATTCCTGTCCATTTTCCAGGCACAGGCGACATTTTTTCGGCCGTGCTCATAGGTCACTTGTTGCAGGGCGAACGTTTGGAGCCATCCACCCGCAAGGCGATGGATGCCGTGGCCCGTCTTATCGACCTCAATAAGGACAATGCCGATAAGAACCGCGGTATACCGGTAGAGAATTTCCTGAGTATTATTTAACTCAACTTTCGCAGTTGAGAGGAGTTCAGAAGTTACAGAAGTTGCAGGAGTTCAGAAAATAGCTCGGAATTCATTTCGTTGGGCTCATTCAGAATCCTTGACATCATTTATATGCTGTCATACTTCCACCTGGATAATTTGACAGGGTGGATGAAGAGTTGGTTTTTAGGATATGCCAATAATAACTTGTGGAGATTCCTATCGTAGTTGTTTTCGAGTTTTTTAATCTGGGTGAGCCAAATATCACCTCTTTTCAGTTTCACATCTTTGTCTAATTTCACGGTTTCGGCTGTGAGATATAGAGATGTGGGAATAGCGATCTCTACAAACAATTTGGTGGCGGCAAAGGCTCCGCAATACTGGCAGAATTTGGGCATCTCTTTTTGCGTGAGCAGAAAAATATCTGAGTAGCCTCCAACAAGTGGATAATCCATCTTGAGAGGAAACGGCATTTGCTTCAAAACAAATTTATAAAAGATATGCCATGATTTGGGGATAAACCTTCGGATAGGGACTTTTGTTGTTGGAAGATGATGTTTTGCGAATATTTTCTCAGCCTCTTCTCTGCTAGGTAAGATGTTTTCAACCTCCACGCCTTTTTGCTTCACTTTGTATTTCATAGCCTTTGGCGAATGTGTCCAAAAGTTTTTTCTCTCTTGGATAATGGAGATCCTGGAGATGTAGCAGTCATTTGTGTCGATGCCCATTTCTTCCCAAAGATTGTTTTCGTTGATTCTGGGATTCAGAATCATGTCGTCGGCCACAATGAAGAAGTGGGTGAACCCCTCCTTTTTCAAGTGTGTGTAGGCCTGTGCAATATAATTCTGGAAGTAATGCGAACTATCGTATACGGGAATGACATTCTCGTGGTCTCCATCATAGAAAGGCATCAGTTGGTAGACGTGAGAAAAACGATTCTTATATAGTTTTTCTATGATAGGTATGTTCTTGTCGTATCTATGGTTATAGACAACCAGAAGTGCTACTTTCTTTTCCATAATGTTAAATAGTTTTGCATAAATCCATGGCTGCGCCAATTGCCACATCCATATTGTAATATTCCCAGTCGGCAAATCTGCCGGTAAAATAGAAGTGATATGGCTTGAGATAGGACTTGATTTGGGAGATGAGCTGTTTGGTGTTCTTGTCCTGAATGGGGTATGTGTATGGATTGAACTGGTGTTTGATGTATTTGGGATGTAGAGGAATGCGTTTCAGATTATCCTCGATCTCCTCTTTGCTTAGTTCGTCGGTGAATTCTATGGTGCCAGTCATGGTGTTGCCTGGATTGTTGCTTGGGGAGAAGTTGCCCGTGCAGATGATGCGGTGGCTTTCGTGTGCACTGCTTGGCATATAGATCCAGCTGTATGGATTATGGTCAATCTCACAGAACACGCTTGTGGTGCCATGGAATTCCAGTTTTTCGACATCCTTGCTGAAGAACTCCATATCCACCCCGCTGATTATTCTCACCATTTCTTTGATGTTGCCGCAAAAGACCAATTTGTCGTATTTTTCTCCTTCGACCTCCCATTGCTCACCATTATAGCGTATCAGGTCAATATTCTTGCAGAATTTGATATTGAGACCTTTGGCTAAGCGAGAGGCAATAAATTGAGAACCTTGCTGCTTGGCGTACCAGAATGTGGAGTGAACGAATTGTTTTTCCTCCACATGATTCATATTGTTGAAAATCATTTCCTCGACGGTGGGCATGGGGAGTTTGCCTTCCAACCACGATAGGGGCACGGTGTTGAGGGGTCGGCGCCACACTTTTTTATTGTATGGGTTAAAGTACAATTGATAAAGAGTTTCTCCGAAACGATGCCTAAGAAATTCCTCAAAATTTTGAGGTTGACAATCTTCTTCCTTGCTGATGGAAATCATATCATTGATGAAGCGCCGCTGGGTTTCTTCATCAGCCAAATACATATGGTTCTCTATAGGATAGGGAATGTGCTGTTGGTCGTTGAGAAAAACGACACTGTTTCTTTCTGCTTTGACAAACTCCTTATCTCTGTCGAAATGACTCCAGAACCAGTCAAGCACATCTTGCCGCTTGGAATTGAACACATGTCCTCCACATAGATGGAACAAGCCCCTAGTGTTGTCACATCTGATAAGTCCACCCGGCACGCTCTCTTTCTCATATAAGGTTACGTCGTATCGATTTTTAAGGAAATGTCCTGTACTCAGTCCAGAGATTCCCGCGCCAATAATGGCTACTCTTGCTTTTGACATGTCTGCTACCTGTAAGTTGTGGTTAAGCGAATAAAATAATCTCCTTCTGGATAAGGAAAAATGTGAGATGCTGACGGCTTGACCCGCCAATCAAATGGTTTAGAATTTTGCAAAGGTAGTTATTTCTGCGAAAGAGAGCAAATAATTCACACGTTTTATCTCTTCTTTAGCAAAATGAAAGTAGTTCAGAAGATCAGGCATTACCACAGTTAACGGCCATAGACCCCGTCGGGTTATTATTAGAAAGGAGTTCCATTAGAAGTAAATGTGACCCTTTTTTTGGTCAAGGGATGATTAAAAGTGATGCTCTCGGCATGGAGGTAGAGACGGTCGGAGGGAGAACCGTAAAGGGTGTCGCCCTTGATGGGTCGGTTGAGTCCGTCGGGATGAGCACAATGCACACGCAACTGGTGGGTGCGACCGGTCTTGGGTTGCAGGATGACGCGTTGGCGGTCGGTAGTGGCGTAGCGCGTGACGGCTGGTTTGCCATGGACGTAGTCAACTTGTTGTCGTGGTCGGTCCAAAGGGTCGGCCGTCAGTGGCAGGGATATGATTCCCTCTGAAGGCATATCGGTTGGTAGTGGGCTTTCAAGCAGTGCCACATAAGTTTTCTCTATGGTGCGATGATGGAATTGTGCTTGGAGGTCTTGGTGCGCTTGTTTGGTCTTGGCGGCCACAAGCAGTCCGGAGGTGGCCATGTCGAGACGGTGCACGAGCAGCGGGCCAGTGGCATTTGGACAATGATTGTGGACAAACGACCATACCGACTGTTGCGATATTTTTCCTGGTACAGAGAGCATTCCGGCAGGTTTGCACAGCACGATAATCCATTCGTCTTCGTAGATAATCTCAGGAACGCTCTCGTTGGCCTGCTCCCATGGATTGTCGTCCACATCTACGCCTTGGAGCATAAAGGTGAGGATAGGAAGGCATTTGCCCCTACAGGCGGGGTAGTAGCCATGATGGCGGCGCAGTGTGCCCACCGGTGAGTTTCCCCACCAGAACTCGGCAATAGAGAGCGGCCGCAATTGATGCAGATATGCATACTGCAGTAGTTTGGGAGCGCAGCACTCTCCTGCCCCAGAGGGTGGGATGGGTGTGGAGGTGCCGGAGAAAATGTCGAGCAGATGGCGCTCCTCACCGAGGCCGTTTCGCACCTTGAAGTGGCTGAATAGCCAGCGCTGAAGTGCGTCGGAGCGCTGTTTACGCTCTTGCCTCAGTATGTTGGATTTTTCTTCCAATCGGTTTACCTTCTCGGCAAGGGGACTTAGCACCTCGGCATGTCTTTTCCTCATACGCCGAAGGTCGGCTTTCATCTTTTGGCTCTCTCTCACCAATTCTTCCTCTGTGGGCGTTAGCTGGTCGGGGTGCGACAGTCTCGAGAGTCTGATTTGGTCTCGACTTTCTTTGGCCGCAGCCATTTTTTCCCTGAAGGTCATCTGTTCGGCTGATTGGAGCCGTTTGGTCTCCTCCCATCGCTTGTGGGCTTGTTGCCATTCCTCCGATTGTTCCAATTGCAGCAACTGTTGGTTGATAAGGCTGATGGCGGATTCTTCTTGCTTGAAATAGCCGTCAGGTTGCAGGAAGTCGAAAACGGCCGGTACAAACCATTCCCAGTCATTCCGGTCGGCCAGCAGTCCGGAGTAGGCGGCAAGAAACCCCAGTTGGCCTTGCTCGTCTTCCACCACGAGCACGCCGAACATCTTTCCGCGACGGAGTTCCTCTTGCCATGCAGGCACAGACTCGATATACCGTCGCACTTCCTCTGCGGCTTGTTGACACAGGGGTGAGGGCAAGTAGCCGAAAGGGTTGTTGAGTCGCCCAGGGCGAGGCAAGTGGGAGTAAAGGGGATGGATGCACGACATGATGACACCTATTTGAGCAGTGTGACGGCCATCAGCCCCATCACCACATCGTTGGAAAGGGTACGAAGGGTGAGTCGGCGGAGTTTTTTGCGCGGATTGAGCGGCATCTTCAGTATCTCGGCCGCCCCACAGTCGATAACCCTGGGTTCGGCACTGTCGGGATTGCCAGGAACGGTGTTCTCAAAAGCCCCTGTTCCGATGATAGGGGCCAGTTCGCGTGCTACGGTCCCACTGCCCAGGTGCACCCTATAGGGACGGAGCGAGGCGGAGGAGAAAGCCAGTTGGTCGATGTAGTATTCTTGTTCGATGGGACACCAGTTGATGGGATTCTCCAAGTGCAGGGTGTCACAACTGCCGTCACGGTATTCCACGCATACGATGCCGTTGTCGATGCGGCTCTGCATATTGTTGGTGCTGCCAGCCAGCAGCAGACAGGCATACGAGGCTTTTCCCTTGAGTGGGATGACCACACTGTCGGGATAGTTGTCCCATAATGACGTGTAGGCAATATTGGGTCCGATGGCAGGAGTGAGGAAACTGACGCCGATGCCAGTGTCGAAGAGTCCTTTCACGCTCTTCGCCCTGAGCCCGTCGTCCTCAATATGTGCCGTGCGCTGTGGCAAGCACCACTGCCCGATGCCTTGCCAGGGAATCTGCAGTGTGGTATAGGGTGGTCGTGGAGACAGATATTTGTTGCGGAAGATGTCGTCGACGTTGGCGTTCCATAGTTTGCTCATGTCGATAGGCACTTGTTTCTCACCGATGATGAAATCGGCCAAGCCTGCCAGGTCGATGTCCACATCCTCGTCATGGCCATTGGGTGCCATGGCGACTTCTGTGTCCGATGGAGCATCGTCATTGCGGAGGTTGGCAGTGAGCGTCTGCCGCTCTCGTGTCGACCCTTCTATCTCGAAAAATCGTCCGTTTCCCGTACCCACCCTAAGAATGATGCGAAGAGGTTGGTTGAAATGTTGGGTGACGTCGTAGACAAGCCGTGAGCCTTCACGGTGAAAAGCGTATTCGAGATAGGGGGTGGAGATGCTGGCTTCCTCCCAGTCATCGGGCAGGGAGTATTGAATGATGCAGCGGCCGTTGAGCGCGTCGGGACGGATGCCGAAGAGACCGTTGACAATGGCACGGGCCGAGATGCCCACGTTGTCGCCGAAGTCGCGGTAGGCCTCGCTGCGGGCTTTGTCGTAGTAGCTGATTTGACCGAAATTACCTGGACATGCGGCCAGGAACATGCCATCGAGCACATCGCTCTTGAGCAGGCGGAATCCCTCTTCGTTCCGTCCTGCGATGAAATAGGCCAGTGCCATGTTCATCACCTCTTCATGGGCCACGTTGTTGGTGCTCCAGTCGTAGGGCAGCCAGTTGGTGGTGCTCATGGTGGCATAGTCGGTGCCGTCGTCGGCAGTCATCTGTCCTCCGCCAGCCCATTCCACAGGTATGCGTGGCAGGTGGCGCCGGGCATAGGCCGTGGCTTGCCAGGCTTGTTCGGCACTGCAGGCCCCACAGTCGATGGGCGTATAGACCGACCAGATGGCAGCGCTCTTGTGCAGACGTCGGAGTCCCATCAGGTCTTCGTATTCGGCCCAGTGTCCTTCGTCGCCAAGCCAGAGACGCTGGTCCATGGCCTTGAGTATGGCGTTGGCCTCGCGGGCATATGGTGTGGGGTCCTCACCAATGATTTCAGCAATGTGTGCTGCCAACAGGTTGCCGCGGTAGTTATAGGCCGAAGAATGGGTCACCGCTCCACCATTGTAGTAGAGCGCGTCGCTGGCCCAGATGCAGCAGTAGGCATCGTAGAGATGGTCGCCATCTGGGTCGAAATTGCGCTTCTCCCATTCAAAATGGGTCTTGAGGATGGGCCACATTTTACGCATGTAAACGGTGTCGGCATCGTAGCAGAAATGCCACAGCAGTTCGTCGATGTAGTTGAGGTTCATGTCGTAGTGGCTCATTTTGTTGGACTTGCCAGGCAACTTGCAGATATAGCCGTTGCTATACATGGGTGTGCCCCATCGTTCGGCGGCACGTGCCAGGTTGCAGGTGCTGTCTTGAGCGGGGTGGGGGTAGACGGGTGGCACATTGGTCACCATACTTCGGGCGTAGGCGTTGAAATGCGAGATGGCCCTCTCGTTCCATCCCAGCACGTCGGCCACATATCCCGCGCGCCATCCTGCCAGGGGCGTGCGCCATCCGCAACAGCCGTGCAGCCAGGTCTCGCCATCCCACAAGCCGTCGGCTGCGGCTACGAGGTTGGCGCCCAATGTGTTGATGTAGGGGTCGGGGGTACTGATGCGCAGATGGGAGAGAAGCGACTGACGCGACTGTTCCTCTTCCTCAAAATGTTGGGCGCCCAGCGTGTCGGCTACGAGTAGGTTTTCGGGAGTGAGCAGGATGAAAGAATTGCTGTCGCAAGTCCAGGATAGTTGCTGGAGGGGCATGCCCTGACCTTCGAAACTGCTCCGAGGCTCCAGCCCATAGTCACCATCGCGCACCATTTTGTTTTTGGCCACAGGCCGTAAGATGGCTTGCAATTGTGGAGGTGAGGTAAAACCTTGTTGGTGAAACTGCCAGATGGCCCCCTCTGCGCTGTAGGTGGCCAGAGTGCTGATGTGCAGCGAGGCATCACCCCAACTCTCGTCACCAAGGGTGTAGTCGCGCCTTCCTCCTTTGTATCTTGCTTCGCAGAATGAGGTGGAGTCGAGGGGTAGCCATGTTGTACCGTTAAAGATATAGAAGGTGATGTTGACGCTGCGCTCCCGGTCGTAGGTGGCGAAGACGGGTCGGTCGCTGGTCTCAAGCCTGAACCGGGTGTGGCTGCCATAGAGTGGGCGGGTGTAGCGGTTGCCGCCATTGACGCATACGATGTCGCCCCCATCGGGGTAATAGTTCATCGTACGGGGCGGTTTCTTCACAGGTTGGCCTATGAGGGCCGAAGGTATGGCTAGAAGAATGACGGCCAGGAGCGGAGCAAGGCATTTCATGTTGTTGGACATTGGGAAGAAGAGAAGGTTATTGCACGATTTCCTGTGTGAGCTCCCATCCCATGATGGCTGAAATCTGTGGTATCAGCGACATGGCTATCTTGCGCTGTCCTTGGTAGTTGGGATGCCAGTCGGCTCCCATGTCGCGCTCTACGGTCACCATGCCCGCCAATGGGTTGGCCATGAACACGTCGTCCATGCCTGCTGTGCGTTCGGCAAGGAGTCTCAGACAAGATTCCAGGTATCGGCCTGCGGAGTGTGGGGTGACGCAGAGAATCTTCACTCCCTTGTATTTGGAACGGATGGTGTCGATCATCTTCAGGTAGGCACCCACATATTGCTCGTCGGTGGGGATGGCTACGGGAGAGAAATCGTTGGTGCCCAAGTTGATGATGACCAGTTGCGGCTGGTAGAGGTCGAAACCATAAGGCTGGGTGCCATGGTCGTCGAACACCTGTGTGTAACGGGTCGACATGTTCACGTCGGAGATTTGTTTGGGGTCGGCCCAATCGCGCACCATACCCTGTCCGCTATGGGCGGTGAGGGCATAGTCGGCGTCAAAGTAGCGTGCGATGATGCAACCATAGGCTTTGTCGCAGTTCTCGGTCTCGATGCGGAACGGGTCGCTGGCTTTCTGGCTTTCCGTGCCATAGCCGCAGGTGTAGGAGTCGCCGTAGACCTCTATCATGCGTTCCTTGCGCTTCACGGGGGCTATTTGTCCGCCCTTGGGGAGAACGACCTGATGGATGGTCACCCGTCCGTATTGTCCTTCAGTGCATTTCTGCAAGCGAATCTTGTGCCAACGTTTGTCGTTCGTAGTGGCCAGGACCACGCGCTGTGGGGTGGTTCCCTCTATCTTGATTTTCTTTGTCCACTGTCCGTCGATGAAGATGTTGTGGTAACTTGTACCTTCTTCCGACACCAAGATGATGAATTGACTGCCCCAGAAAGAGGTTTCCATGTAGACTCCAGTCCAGTCGTAGCTTACCGACTCGTCGTCATTGACCAGCGTTCTGCCTACATAACTGATAGCAGGTGAGCTGGCGGAAAACGTGTTTTCCATGGCCATTGATTTGCTGGAAGGCAGGATGGTGGATAGCACAAGTGCCAAAAACAAAGCTGATGTTTTCATAACTATAAATGGTTGTGGATGATGCAAAAGTAATGCAAACCGATTAAAGTACCAAAAATAAATCCACTTTTCATCAGGCATGGCGATAGCATAACCTGTTGGTGTTTGTTAATGCATGGCCCCGCTTTTTCGGAGGGTGTCAATTAAATCGCGGGTGAACTATAGTTGGGTATGATGCCATTGCCGTCGTTGCCACAGTTGTAGCAGGTCATGTGCAGGACTCTAAAAAGGTCAAATGGCCTTGGCATTATTGCGCTTTGGTGGTCTTGGGATTCGATTTGGTACAGCTTATAGAGAACTGTCTTTTTATGCATCCTTCTTTTACCTCGTTCAGGGTGGCCGATTATGTGTTTTTTAATTTTGGCTCAATGTGGGTCATGGGCGAGACGCTGGCTTTGATAGTTCTTTTCTCGAAATTGAAATTGCGACACAATTAGATTCTTTTTTGTCATTTAATTAAGATGATAAGCATTATTTGTTTAATTTTGCAGCATAATTAAACTGAAATACATGAATAAGAGTCTGAGGGATTATCTTTCGAGGGTGCCGTTCCGCCTTTCACCACTCTTTCCTGATTAGTTGTATTTATGTTTACAATTCTACTTCTCCATGGGACGAAGGCTTGATTTAAAGCATCCTCGCACAATGGAAGAGAAATTGCAGTGGTTGAAGTTGCATCAGTGTTAACAACGGCTCACGGAGATGGTCGACAATCTTGCTGTCAAAAAATGATATCAAAGACTCTGGGATATGTATATGTGGCCCATGTATTAGCCATTTGAGATAGTGCCGACGACACAGGTATCAGTATCTTGCCTGTTAAGTTTGTGCTGAAGACCACCCACAACGCGGGCAACACTGGAGTGGTGGTTTGCAATGACAGACGAGCATTTTGGTGAGAAAATCAATCTTGCCCTTTGCAGGGATAATCATGAATGACCATTCAATCGAACCGTAGTTATATTTTAGGATTTTTTCTTACAAAACATCACATAACCATGAATATCGCAGTTATCCTGGCAGGTGGCAGTGGCTCACGTCTCGGAGCCGCATTGCCCAAACAATTTCTTGAAGTTGATGGCAAGGAAATCATCACCTATACGATAGAGGCTTTCGAGCGTAATCCTCATATCGATGAGATTGTCATTGTGTCGAACCCCAATTACATAGAGAAGATGCGCGAGATCGTATCCCGTAACCGTTTTGTGAAGGTGCGGAAGATTCTCGAGGGAGGCAAGGAGCGCTACGACTCGAGCCTTGCAGCCATCAATGCCTATTCCGGTTCGTCTGATGTGTTGCTCCTGCACGATGGCGTGAGACCCATGGTAAGCCAACGCATCATCGATGACTGCGTGGCGGCTATGACCAACTACGATGCCGTAGGTGTGGCAGTGAAGACCACCGACACCATCGTTCAGGTCGATGGGAGAGGATGTATTGTGGCTACTCCTGCGCGCAGCACACTCCGCAATATGCAGACTCCACAGTGCTTCCGCCAGGGGGTTATCCGGCAGGCTTATGAGAAAGCTTTGCTCGATCCTGCTTTTGTTACCACAGACGATTGTGGCGTGGTTGCCAAATACATGCCAGATGTACCAGTCTTCATTGTAGAGGGCGATACCACCAATATCAAGGTGACCTACAAAGAGGATCTGGCCCTGATGAGCCAACTGTGCAGCCAAAATCATTGAAGTGGTGTCTTGCAACGAGCCATTCTCTTTGGAAAACTGCGAAATTGCTTGCCTGAAAGAAAAAAAAGTATTGATTTTATATATAAAATGATTTTTTTTCTTACCTTTGTGCCTCGAAAGCAATATAGCAGTTGACTGTGAACGCTGCGAGAAGAATATGTGTGAAATTCATGCTTGCCTTGTAGATATTCATCAAATGTGGATATAAAGGTTTGTTGTGGGTTTCCGTTGACATGTGATATCTCCAAGGCGGTGTTTGCAATTCATTATTTCTGCGTCCTCACACTTCGTTTTTTTCTAATAAAAGCGAAGAAGGTGAGTTGTGCGCTTACATTTCGAATTGCCCAGACATAGTGCTCAACTTCAGTCATACTGTTTGCTTCTCTTGGTTTAATTAGTTCACAATCAATAATATATTGCTGTTTTTGCCTTTTGCACAATGGTTGAATTGCTTGAGCGTCTATCATCATTGCAAATGGGTGACTTTTTTCATTTGGCTGGGGAGAACCGTAAGGTGGTGCTATCTCCTCCTCCTCATAAGTTGTAGATGAGTTTATGCCATATTATGTAAGATCAAAAACCAACGACCGGATTTTGCTGATACTGGCCGCTCTGTTTGTGATGACCACATACTTTTTGGCCACAGTCGGAAGCGGTATGTATGTGCTTTTTGCCATAATTATCTTGTTCTTGGTACTTTCCAATTACAAGTTGGAGTTTCATGCATTCCATGTGTTTATTTTTCAATTTTGCCTGTATTGTTATGCCAATTCGATGTGGGCCCTCAATTACCACAATGCCATATCAAACGGTAACACGATATTGTACCTATTGATTTGCCTGAGCATCATGTATTGTCATTTCAAGAAATTCAATGATGTGACGCAGTTGATGAAATTGATCATGTGGGTTGGATATATAGTAGTCTTCTATTGTTACTTGTTTTATGGTGTTGATAGGGTAGCCGACCTTTCCAGTGATGAAGGGCGTCTCTCCAACTCCTTCAATAATATCAACACCTTGTCCATGCTCGCCTCTACCGTGGTGATTATCAATACGTTTTTCATCCTATTCAGGAGGAGGAGGGCATGGTCTGATTTGCTTATCTTTCCCACTATTTTCTTTGTTCTCAGCTCTCAGAGCCGAAAAGGAGTGGGCATGATTGTTTTAGGCGTGTTATTGTTGTTCTTTTTGAAATACTTGAGGAGCAAAGAGAGAAACCTTTTGCCTTTAATGAGGTTTGTAGGGATTGTCTTGGTGTTTTTTATCATCATTTTGCTCTTTTCGTCGACATCCGTCATGGAAGGTGTTACCAACAGAATGATGGGTTTTCTTGCACAATTTACTGAAGAAGGCGAGATAGATGCTTCAACACAGGCGAGAATTGAACTCCGTGATCTTGGATGGGCCCAATTTGCCAAGACCCCTTGGTTTGGTATGGGTATGGGTTGTTCCTATTTCCTTACCAATGAGGAGTTTGGTGAGAACACATACCTTCACGACAATTATGTGGAGTTGGCTGCGTGTGGAGGCATTTTCGCCCTTGTCTCCTATTATTCCATATTCTTGTATTTGCTGTGGAAGGAACGGAAATATTATAAAATCGATGATATGTGCAATCTCGTGTTGGTGCTCCTTATCATCAAGTTCTTTACCGATTATGGCTCTGTATCCTATATTACAAAGATGAATTATTTTTACTTGATGGTGTATTTCCTGCATTTGGAGTCGTGCAAAGTGAAATATCCTTGGATAAAGTAGGAATAGCCTAAGATTATATTAGAGAAAATTAAATCATAGATACATGAAAATCCCTTTTTCTCCCCCCTATGTTGACGATAACGTCATCAACGAAGTGGTCGACTCGCTGCGTTCAGGATGGATTACTACAGGCCCGAAGGTAAAGGCCTTGGAGGCTGAAATCGCAAATCTGAATGGAGCCGAGGCGGTGCTGTGTGTGAATTCATGGTCTTCGGGCACCATCATGATGCTCCGTTGGCTTGGACTCCAGCCAGGCGATGAGGTCATCATCCCTGCGTATACCTATTGTGCCACGGCCACGTCGGTGTTATGGGCCGGTGGCAAGGTGGTAATGGTCGACTCTGGCAACGACTTCAATATTTCGGTCGAGGCCATGAGGAAAGCCATCACACCACGCACGAAGGCCATTATACCCGTCGACATCGCAGGATATCCTTGCGATTACGATGCCATCATGCAGGTGGTCAACTCGCCTGAGATAAAGGCCATGTTCAGACCCACCAGTGAGGTTCAGGAGAAACTGGGCAGGATTCTCGTACTGAGCGACTCTGCCCATTCTATTGGAGCTTGCTACAACAACAAGAAGGTTGGCACCCAGACCGACATCGCTATTTTCTCGCTTCATGCCGTGAAGAATGTCACGACAGCCGAGGGCGGCGCCATTTGTTTCAACATGCCCGCACCTTTCGATAATGCGCAACTCTACAAGGAGTTGAGGCTCATGACACTCAACTGCCAGACCAAGGACGCTTTCACCAAGAGCCAGGCCGGTGGTTGGAGATACGACATCGTGGGAAGGGGAATGAAAGTGAACATGGCAGACGTCAATGCTGCCATCGGACTGGCCCAACTTCGCCAGTATGACAAGTTGTTGGCTGAGCGCAAGCGTATTTTCAGTACCTACAACGAAATCTTCTCGGCTTACGACTGGGCCATACTGCCTCCGGCCCATATCGATGTCAGACAGAGCTCATGCCATGTGTTTGCCTTGCGGGTGAAAGATATCACAGAGCAGCAGCGCGACGACATGATTAGCGAGATCTCCCGTCACGAGGTGGCTGTCAACGTGCATTTTGTGCCGCTGCCTATGCTTACCTACTACAAGTCGTTGGGTTACGACATTAACGACTACCCGGTGGCCTATCGCAATTATGCCCATGAGATTTCATTGCCTGTCTATCCCCAGCTCGATGACGAGAAGGTGAGGTTTGTTGCCAAGACAGTCATAGAAGCTTACCAATCCATCGTAAACCACGGCGGATGATAAGGTTTTTCGACATCCTGCTCTCTTCCATCGGACTTATCCTGCTTTCCCCCCTGTTGCTGCTTGTTTATGTGCTGGTCAGGACGGAGAGTGAGGGACCTGGTTTCTATTCTCAGAAACGCATAGGCAAGGATGGTGTGCCCTTCCGACTCTATAAGTTCCGCTCCATGAGGCGTGGCTCTGACAAGGGCCATCTCATCACCGTGGGTGGCCGCGACAGCCGTATCACGAAGGTGGGTTACTACATCCGGAAATACAAGATTGATGAGTTGCCACAATTATGGAATGTGCTCATTGGTGATATGAGCTTGGTAGGCCCTAGGCCAGAAGTGGAGCGCTATGTGCGTCTCTACACCCCTGAGCAACGTATTGTGCTCTCGGTGAAGCCGGGCATTACCGACTACGCCTCCATCGCATTCTCCAACGAGAATGAGCTTCTCGGGCAGGCCAAAGACCCCGAAGAGATGTATGTCAATGAGATCATGCCCAAGAAGATTGAGTACAATCTGAACTTCATCAACAACCGCACATTGGTAGAGTATTTTAAGATTATATTCATGACTTTGTGCAAAATCCTGAAACATTAAAATAGTATTGACTATGGAAGAGTCTACAAAATACCTCGAATTCCTTAAGTTCTGCCTCAATTCCAATTGTCCGGTGCCAGAGGGCATCGCCACAATCAAATGGCACGACCTGATGGATTTTGGCAAGAAACAAGCCATTTTGGGCCTTTTCATCCCCACTGTGCTCATGAGGGATGGCAAGCTTGCCATCGCTGACTTCAAGGGCAACAAGCCCACCGACGACGATGTGATGGAATGGATGTTCGAGGACCTGAAGTTGAGGAAAAAAAACGAAATCCTCTTTGGCCGTACACAGAAAGCATCTGAATGGTTTCTGGAGAATGGCTTCCGCAATTGCATTCTCAAGGGACAGGGCAATGCCATTATGTATCCTGACCCCTATTTGCGTACAAGTGGTGACGTGGATATCTGGCTTGAGGGCACACGTGACGAAATACTTGCCTTCACTACCAAATATTACAAAAATCCTGCATCCTCACTTCATGTGCATTTCCCGATGTTTGGTGATGCCGAGGTAGAAGTGCATTTCAGGCCGTCGCGCTTCTATAACAAGCGGATGACAAAGGCACTATGGGCTTATTTCGACGAGGTGGCACCCTCGCAATTCGTCAACAAGGCAACCTCTCCCGATGGCAAGTATTCATTCTATGTGCCCACCAACGAGTTCAATACCTTCTATCAGCTCAATCACGTTTTCCGCCATTTCATTAACGAGGGCATAGGACTGCGGCAAATTGTCGACTATTTCTATCTGCTTCACAAGCGCCGCGACGAAGGGGCTACCCCCGATGATGACAAAAAACTTATCGCTCTTCTCAAACGGTTCAACCTTCACGGTTTCGCCAGGGCCATGATGTATGTGCAGACAGAGGTGCTGGGGTTGGATAGTAAATATCTCTTTACGAAGCCCAGCAGGAAGAAGGGCGAATTCTTGCTCGACGAGATACTCTTTGCCGGCAACTTCGGAAAATATGAGGAGAGGCTCCACGACAAGCTCGATGATGTGGAGGGACACCTGAAAAGGTTCTGGGTTCTTGAATCATTCAGGTTGCGCTTGTTTAAGCATTTCCCAGGACATGCCATATGGATGCCCTACCGCGACGTGAAGGAATTCATTTACAGGAAACAGAAGGAAAAAGAGACACACAAAGACTAACTTGAGAGGCTATACTCTACTTATCCATATCCATTACCATATTAACTCGTTATAATTATGGCATCTCATAATAATCATTTGGTCATTATGGCTGGGGGCATCGGCAGCAGGTTCTGGCCCATGAGCACCCCCGACCGTCCCAAGCAGTTTATTGATGTCCTGGGAGTGGGGAAAACACTCCTTCAACTCACATTCGAGCGTTTCGAGGGCATTTGCCCACCCAGTAATGTCTGGGTGGTCACCAATGCCAAATATGCGGATGTCGTTCACGAACAGCTGCCCCAGATACCTGTGGGGAACATCCTCAGCGAACCATGCCGCCGCAATACGGCCCCATGCATCGCCTATGTGAGTTGGCGAATCAAGAAAATCGACCCCAAGGCCAATGTCGTGGTATCTCCAAGCGACCATGTGGTCACCAATACGTCCGAATTCAGACGTATCATCAGTTCCTGTCTCGAATTCACCGGTGAGACCGACGCCATTGTCACGCTGGGGATGAAGCCAACGCGTCCGGAGACGGGATATGGCTATATACAAGCCGACCTCTCGGTCAGTTCGCCCCGTAATAAGGAAATATTCCGTGTCGACTCCTTCCGTGAGAAACCTGATGCGCAGACAGCTGAGAAATATATCCGCGACAAGAGCTATTTTTGGAATGCAGGCATCTTCATCTGGAGAGTGAGCACCATCGTCAATGCTTTCAGGGTTTATATGCCATCACTCTCCAAGATTTTCGAGAATATGTTGCCTTATTATGGCACACCAGAGGAACAGGAACTCATCAACCAGAAATACCCCGACTGTGAGAGCATATCCGTCGACTATGCTATTATGGAGAAGGCATCTGAGATTTTTGTTTGTCCATCCGATTTCGGTTGGAGCGATCTGGGCACCTGGGGTTCGCTTTTGGCACAGACACCCAAAGACCTCTATGGCAATTCCAAGATAGGACCCAATATCTCTCTTTTCGATACCCATAATTGCATCATTCACACCACAGAGGAGCATAAGGTAGTAGTGCAAGGGCTCGATGGGTATATCATTGCCGAGAAGGATGGCACACTGCTTATTTGCAAACTTTCCGAAGAACAAAGAATATCACAATACTCAGAATAAAGACCACAATGAACAAGAAAAAAGCGCTGATTACAGGTATTACCGGCCAGGATGGATCATTCTTGGCCGAATTTCTTATTGAGAAAGACTATGAGGTGCACGGACTGCTTCGGCGCTCGTCTTCTTTCAATACCGGACGCATCGAGCATCTTTATCTCGATGAGTGGGTGAGAGACATGAAGAAGCAAAGGCTTGTCAACTTGCACTGGGCCGACATGACCGACTCGTCGTCGCTGATTCGTATCATGGCAGAGGTGAGGCCCGACGAGATATACAATCTGGCTGCTCAGAGCCATGTGAAGGTGTCGTTTGATGTTCCCGAATACACTGCCGACACCGACGCCGTGGGCGTGCTGCGCCTGCTCGAGGCTGTCAGGATAGTGGGGCTCGAGAAGACCTGCCGTATCTATCAGGCATCCACCTCCGAACTCTTCGGACTGGTACAGGAGGTTCCACAGCGCGAGACAACTCCCTTCTATCCCCGTTCTCCATACGCGGTAGCCAAACTTTATGGCTACTGGATAATGAAGAACTACCGTGAGAGCTATGGTATGTATTGCTGCAACGGAATCCTTTTCAACCACGAGAGCGAGCGTCGTGGCGAGAACTTCGTCACCCGAAAAATCACACTTGCCGCCGCACGTATCGTACAGGGGTTCCAGGACAAACTTTACTTGGGCAATCTTAACTCGCTGCGCGACTGGGGATATGCCAAAGACTATATCGAGTGCATGTGGCTTATCCTGCAGCAACCCAAGCCCGACGACTTCGTCATAGCCACGGGTGAATATCACACGGTGAGGGAGTTCGCCACTTTGGCTTTCGAGGCCGTAGGCATCTCACTCGAATGGCAAGGAGAGGGCGTCGACGAGAAAGGTGTCGACAAGGCCACCGGGCGTGTGATTGTAGAGGTCGACCC
The DNA here is from genome assembly GCA_900317305.1 of uncultured Prevotellaceae bacterium. GTDB lineage: Bacteria > Bacteroidota > Bacteroidia > Bacteroidales > Bacteroidaceae > Prevotella. The sequence goes on from ONGG01000021.1 coordinate 39,173, forward strand.
GAAATATTTCCGTCCGGCCGAGGTGGAGCAGCTTCTCGGCGATCCCACGAAGGCCAAGAACCAGCTGGGATGGGATCCCCGCAAGACCAGTTTCCGTGAACTCATCAGAATCATGGTGGATCACGACATGAAATTTGTGAGAAAACTGTATCTCAAGGCCAAGATGCCCGAATAACGCAAAATATCCTCACCATGCTCGACAAACAATCAAAAATCTATGTGGCCGGCCACCGCGGGTTGGTGGGCTCGGCCATTTGGAACAACCTGCTCAAGCGGGGATATACTAACTTGGTAGGGCGCACCCATGCCCAACTCGACCTGCTCGATGGCGTTGCAGTGAAGGCTTTCTTCGACCAGGAACAGCCCGATGCTGTGGTGCTGGCTGCAGCACATGTGGGCGGCATCATGGCCAACCTCACCTATCGGGCCGACTTCATATACGAGAACTTGCAGATACAGCAGAATGTGATAGGCGAGAGTTTCCGCCATGGCGTGAAAAAGTTGCTGTTCCTTGGCTCCACATGCATCTATCCCCGAATGGCCCCACAACCCATGCATGAGGATGCGTTGCTGACCTCCGAGCTCGAATACACCAACGAGCCTTATGCCATCGCCAAGATTGCAGGCCTCAAGATGTGCGAGAGCTTCAATCTGCAATATGGATGCAACTATATTGCCGTGATGCCCACCAACCTCTATGGCCCAAACGATAATTTCCATTTGGAGAACAGTCATGTGCTGCCTGCCATGATTCGCAAGGTATATCTGGCCAAATGCCTCAATGAGGCCGACTGGAACAGCGTGCGCCGCGACCTTGACCGCCGGCCGGTAGAGGGCGTTGACGGCAGTGCCACCGAGGAGGCCATACTCCAGGTGCTGTCCAAATATGGCATCACCCCTGAGGCGGTCACCCTTTGGGGCACAGGCTCGCCCCTGCGCGAGTTCTTGTGGAGCGAGGATATGGCCGACGCAAGTGTCTATGTGCTTTTGAATGTCGATTTCAAGGACACCTATGCCCCTGATAGTCGTGAGATACGCAACTGCCACATCAATGTGGGCACGGGCAAGGAACTCACCATCCTCCAACTGGCCGAGAAGGTGGTTTCGACCATCGGTTTCAAAGGCGCATTGAGATGGGATGCCAGCAAGCCCGACGGCACGCCACGCAAGCTCATCGACGTGAGCAAGCTCCATTCGCTTGGATGGCATCATCAGGTGGAGATTGACGAGGGCATACAAAGGCTTTTCGATTGGTATATCAACGACATCATCGCATAGCCGTTTTTTTACTTTATGGCAGCAGTATCTGAAGACAGTAGAAGGGTGACCAAAAACACCCTCTATTTGGCAGCCAGGATGCTGTTCGTGCTATTGGTTTCACTCTACACCACCAGGGTCGTATTGAAAGTACTTGGTGTAGAGGACTATGGCACATACAATGTGGTATGTGGTTTTGTCTCGATGTTCTCTTTTCTCACGTCTTCCTTGGCCAATGCTACCCAGCGTTTCTACAACTTTGAACTGGGAAAGAATGGCGATGAGGGAACTCTGAAAATCTACTGTTCTTCTTTTTATATACAGATATGTCTCTCGCTGGTACTTGTGATACTTTGTGAGGCAGTCGGATTGTGGTATGTCAACAACAAGATGGTGATTCCTGATGGCAGGCTTTACGCAGCCAATGTGATCTTTCAGTTGGCCATCTTACAGTTTGTGCTAGCCATCTTGCAAGTGCCTTACATGGCACTTGTCATCGCAAAAGAAGAGATGGGTTTTTATGCTATTACGTCGATTGTGGATGTGCTGATGAAATTGGCCATCGCTTTGGTGCTTCCTTATGCCGACTATGACCACTTGATTTTTTACGCATGCTTGATGACCCTTATTTCTGTCGTAAATATCCTGATGTTTTATACTTATTCGAAAGTGAAGTTCAGGTTCTTGTCTTTGAGAAGACCTCAACTTGATGTGGTGAGAGAGATGTTGGGCTTTTCAGGATGGAATGTTTTTGGCACTTTCGCTAGCTTGATTTACACCCAGGGTATCAATGTGCTGACCAACTTGTTTTTTGGGCCAGTGGTCAATGCGGCAAGAGCAGTGTCGTATCAAGTAATGACAGGTCTTCATGTCTTCAATCAATTCGGCATCTCCATGCGTCCTCAAATCGTGAAATCCTATGCTCAAGGCAACACAAAAAGAAGCATTGCTTTGATGTTCACGCTGAGCAAGTTCAGCTTCCTGGTTTTCTATGTGGTCTCCCTACCGATTTTGTTCAATATTGATTTCGTGCTCGACTTATGGCTTGAGAATGTTCCTCAGTATACCAATATCTTGGTTATCTTGATTTTTGTAATGTCGGTTCTGAGCAGTATCAATGGGGCAATATCTTGTGTCGTTCATGCTACAGGAAAAATGAAACTCTACCAGATTTCTGGCTCTTTGACACTCATTCTTATTCTACCTGTTGCATACCTCTATCTGAAAATGGGTGGCACCGTTCAGGGCGTTTATGTAATATGTATTATTTTCTCCGTGATTATCCCCACTATTGGTTTGGTGGTGCTTAGGCGCCTCATTCCTGTTTTTAAATTACAATCATATTTTGACGAGGTTGTCATCCGTATATTGTTGACTGTGGTTCTTACCATTTGGGGACCAATACTCATCGGTCGTATGATGCCGACAGGCTTTCCAAGAATCATCGTTGAGTATGCTTTTATCATTTTGGCCAGCATAGTTTGCTTGTTCGCTTTCTTTGCAAACAGGCAGGAACGCAATCTGATGTTGTCGCTCACACACTTGGACAAGTGGATAAAATGAAACAATAGAAATGATAGGGAATTTGCTGAAAATATTGAAAGGCCTGTCTCTCAGGTATCCTCGTTTACATATGGTTATAGCGCCTTTTTTTAGGCCTTTGACGTCATATGTATACCAAAAGGAAAGGAAACGGAAGAACAAGATTTTCCAGGAATATGCTTTGGAAGCCCTGACATTATTCGATGATAGCATGAGGAGAGCGGGTGTGGAGTATACACTCGCTTTCGGCTCAATTCTAGGAGCTATTCGTGAACATGGTTTCATCAAGCATGATTTGGATATTGATACTGCGGTGTGGATAGATGACTTTACACCTTCCATTATCCAGGAATTGGAAAAAGCCGGATTTGTTTGGGTCTTCGAACATATGGTGGATGAAGGGAAATTGGGAAGGGAGGATACTTTCGAGTATCGTGGCGTGAGGATTGATATTTTTTACTTTTATCCTCCCATTAATCAATACCCTTATTGTTGCGATTTCCTATATGAGGATGGGATGAAGGAAAATCAACGTTTGCCTAGAAGGATTGAGGTGCCTTTTTCCCGAGAGCGTAGAAAAGTGCCTTTCGAAAATATTGAAGTCTACGTTCCTGCAAATGCTGAGGAATTTTGTGCTTTCAGGTATGGGCCTGACTATATGGTGCCCAATCCTTCATGGAGTTGGATAGAAGAACATGATGCTTTGGTGGAGTGGCGAGAGAAGATAGATGTTACATCTAATCGGAAATATCCTCATGGTAACAAAATAACTCAAACGCCATATTATCGTGAGTGCTAAAGTGACGCTTTTCCTATTAAAAAAAGTTTTTGTACCACCCTTATCTAGTTCAAAATGAGACTTAGTATCATCATTCCATATTACAACGCAGAACAATGGATAGAGCGTTGCCTCGACTCTTTGATTCATCAAGACATACCCCATAATGATTACGAGATTATAGTTGTGGATGATGGGTCCACCAATGATATTTCGATATTAAAATCATATGTGGAAAAATACGATTTCATCAAATACGTGAGGCAACAGAATGCCATGCAGGGCGCCGCGAGAAACAGAGGGCTTGAGATGGCCCGTGGTGAATATGTTTTCTTCTGCGATAGTGATGACTTCATCGTGGAGAACCGTCTGGGATGCATATGCCAGATAGCTGAAACAAACAAGCTTGATATGCTGATGTTTGAAATGCTTGATGTGAAAAATGGCATTGTTCCAAGTAGGGATATTTTTGATTTGGATAGTCTGAAGACATGGGAAAGCGGCAAGGCTTTCATGTCGACACCACGCCACAAGATCAACTACACCCCGTGGAAATATATTACAAGGCGGGAATTGTTGATGGAACATCATCTGAGATTCCCCACAGATATGATTCTGTTTGAGGATGGGGTATTCTTTCTCAGTATGATACAAGTTGCAGGCAAGGTGGGAGAAGTCAAGATTCTGCTGTATTACTACGTGAGTAATCCAGAAAGCATCATCCACTCGTTGGGCAAAAAGAAAAAACATAAGCTCTATGTCGAAAACATCCTCGAATACACTGCTATTATCAAAAAGAGTTACGATGCTCTTCAGAATGATCCTGAAATCTTGGACTGGGCAAAGACATATATGATCAATCTGATGGGGGATAATGCTTTCTTTGCCATGCATAATACCGCAAGATACGGTACTTTGGCTAGCAATAGGGATGTGATAAAAAGATTGCGGGCATTGGGGGCTTATCCCATTCGACATACCAATACAGATAAATATATCAAGTTGGTAAAACTTATGAATATTTATCCGATATGGATATGTATTTGTGCTATGATATGTGTCTTGCCCAAATCCATTAGATATAAATTCTAGCAATCAACACAAAACTAGAAGTTGAGCGAATGCGAAACTTGAATTTGGAAGTTTATGAGTGCCAAGGTATCTATTGTCATCACGGTTTATAATGTGAAAGACTGGGTGGCTCGCTGCTTGCAATCAATCGTAGGCCAGAGTTTGCACGACATAGAAATTGTGGTTGTTGACGATTGTACGCCGGACGACTCGATGCAAGTAGTCGAGCAATTCGCTAAGGGTGATTCACGGTTCCGTTTGATTACTCATGACAAGAACCGTGGACTGATGCAAGCCCGCCGCACGGGTTATATGGCCGCTACTGGCGATTACATCATGTTTTGCGACAGCGACGACTATCTGCCGCTTGATGCCGCGGAGAAACTCTATGGGGAGGCAGTTCGCAGCGAAGCCGACATCGTCTCGGGTGATATGGTATTGGTGTTTCCTGATAAAGGTCGTGAGGAAACGAGAAGAGCCTCGTCACTGAGTTTTGGTTCCGACAAGGTAGCAGTCTACAAGTCGTTGCTGGTTTCGGAATACCACCATAACCTTTGTGGTAAGATTTTCAAGAGAGAGTTGCTGCAAGCACATGAATACACCACGGTAGAACACTTCACCAATGGTGAGGATGGGTACCTGTTTTATCAGGTGCTTGAAAATGCCAACAAGGTGGTGCACATGAACGAACCGGTCTACTATTATTTTCAGAACATGTCATCTTCTTCCAAGGTTCGTTACGGAAGAAAGGCCATCCGAAGCATCTGCATGCTCAATCAACTCAGGGATTCGGTGGCCATGCGTCATCCCGAACTGAGGAAGTATGCACAGTCGTATGTGTCTGCCGTAATCAGCAGCTTGTATGCGAAAGGATACGATAAGGACGCAGGGCTCGATGAGTATGTGGCCGAATGCTCGCTCACCAAGTATGCTTCACTCTGGAGTCTTTTCAAGTATAACCCTTTACCCAAAGCTTGCAGACTGATGTTGAAAAGAATTTTCGGCAAGTGACTTTCTGTAGTTGGCTGCTTATTTTTTTTTGCCCCACTCTATAGGAAAGCATTATCCAAAGAGTTCCGATGGTTGGGGGACACAAAATGACGGACGGTATCTTGAAACCAACAAACAAAAGAATCTTTACATAATAAATGGATAATCAACTGACTCACTTCTTGGCGCGGGTATTGATGAAAACCAATGCGCTTTACTCCGATCGTGTTTACCTTCGGATGCTGTATTATCTCACTATGGGCAAGAAACTTCATTTGGACGATCCCAAGACGATGAACGAGAAATTGCAGTGGCTGAAAATCAACCAGCGCGACCCGCTTCTTACTACTTTGGTCGACAAACTCACCGTGAAGGATTATGTGTCAGAGAAGATTGGGGAAGAGTTCGTTTGTCCGCTGCTTGGCGTGTGGGATTCGTTCGATGAGATTGATTTCTCTGCTTTGCCCGACCAGTTTGTGCTGAAGACCAACCATAGCGGTGGCAATACGGGAGTCGTCATTTGTCAGGACAAGTCAAGCCTTGACATACCTAAGGCCAGGGAAAAACTGACCAATTCGCTGAACACCGATATTTTCCCCCGTTTCAGGGAATGGCCGTATAAGAATGTGAAGAAGAAGATCTTTGCCGAGCAGTTTTTGGGTAAGGATATTGTGGACTACAAGTTCTATTGTTTCAATGGCGACGTGGATTGTGTGCTCTTGTGTGTCGATAGGCAGATAGGAGCCCCGAAATTCTATTTCTTCAGCCAGGAATGGAAACTCTTGAGGTATAACCTGCGTGGAAAGGCTGCTCCAGCCGATTTTACGCTTCCCAAACCCAAAAACATCGACAGGCTGTTTGAATTGGCGGCCTTTCTCTCAAAAGGCTTTCCTTTTGTGAGAATGGATTTCTATGATGTGGATGGCAAATGTTATTTTGGCGAGTATACTTTCTATCCCGCCAGTGGACTGGACAAAAACCGGTTGCCCAAGATGGATCGCTACTTTGGCGATAAGATAGATTTGAGTATCGTATCTCACCAGAAAGATAATAGTGGAAAATAATTTGTATAATTAAGGAAAATAACTACCTTTGTAACTTCAAGCAAATATGGCAATTGCTTGACAGTTAAGATTAAAAGATAAATATTTGTTATATGAACATCACAATTGTTGGAAGTGGCAATTCTGGGTTGATCCATGCTGCCAAGTTATATGAGAAAAATCAAAATGTTGGTATCTTGAAAACTTCCACATATGGGAATGTAGATTTTTTTGAGAAGATTAAAAATGCTGGTGAATACGATGTCGTAGATGAAACGAATGGAGGGAATCGATTTACCGTCAAACCCGATTTCATCACCTATGATGTTGAAAAAGCCATATCTTTCGCTGATATCATCTTTGTCATGACCATAACCAACCAACATGAAAATGTGGCCAAGATGATAGCTCCTTATGTACGAGACGGACAAATGCTTGTCATTGTGCCGGGGTATATGGGAAGTTTGATTTTCAAACGTTTTATCAAAAAAAATGTGGTTTATGCAGAATGGGAAACAACCGCATTTAACGGACGAATCATGGACTCAACATATGTGCGAATCACATTTTATAACCCTCGTAATGCAGTGTCTGTATTACCGCTGTCGAAAAAGGATAGCGTACTTTCCATCTTGTCGAAACTATTTGATGACACGAAATATTCACGAGCAAATATCCTAGAGTCAGCATTCCATAACCCTAACATGATTGTGCACCCCATTGGTATTCTCTTCTCAGCATCTAGAATAGAATTCAGTAAAGGAGAATTCTGGATGTATAAAGAGGGGTATACTGACTCTGTCGTTAGAGTGATTGAATATTTCGACAAAGCGAAAAATGAAATCCTGGAAAAGTTCGGATGTGAACCATTGGGGTATTTTGAGGCAGCAAAATGGCGTAATGAAGAGGACACGTCCATAAGCGCCATGCAATCATTCCGTGAATTTGCTGAATGTTCCAACAAGGGGCCAGCAAAAATCGATTGTAGATACATCAGTGAGGATGTTCCTATGGGATTGGGGCTATTTGTTTCTATTGGTAAGATCCTTGGCGTTGATGTCTCCATCCAAGAGTCTATCATCACGCTGACCAGTGCGCTGACAGGGAAGAATTTAAGAGAAAATTCGCGTACCATTCAGTATCTGCTCCAAAAAGAGAAAGTTTCATTAGAAGATATAAGAAAAGCTATAGAGGAATAGTTTGAATATCGAGTAGAGGCGATTACACCATCTTGGTTTCAACTAACCGAAGGGGGCATGCTGTTGCAAGCATGCCCCCTTCAGTATTCCCTTTTTATAGTCTTTACTTGATTACGAACTTCCTTCCTTTTCTCACATAAACCCCAGACTTGAGATTTCTAGCATCTACTTTTATGCCCGACAAAGTATAGATATCTGTATCTATAGTGGAAGACTCGCCAACAGACTCTATACCATCAGTATCGAAGAGTGAATGGTTAGAGAAATATGGGTCGGGCAAGATGGGACTAGGACCAGGGCCACTATAACCCGGATCGGGGTTGTCAATAATCCCACTTTCTCCGCTTCCCTCTCCACAAACAGGACGGATATATACTCCTGTGCGGCGATAACAATAGGAATAACTCGGAACGGAATTCTTGATAGTAAGCGTATAAGCGCCATAATTAGAAGAGTAGAGAGTGCCACTCCAATAATAGCCAGCCGTCCCACCTCCTAATACCTTGCCATCATATTTGCATCCACCATAAGGCAAGAAAATAGAGTTGCCATTGGGGCCTGTTACAGTCATGCCCTTCACATTACCCTTGGAGGTCTCCATGAACGTACATTTGCTCTTAAGTTCCTGAATTTCTTTACCCGTGGGCATCCTCCATTGATCATCGCCATTCTGGGAATTACTAACAAATACAGGGTCATACTGGGTGTTGGAAATTTCTGAGCCAATATTCATTACAGAGGAAGCGGAACCTTCGGCATAGATGTAGTTGGACCAAGTGAAGTCACTTTTCGTATCAGTCTCTCCCCAAGCGAACAATTCACCCAAATCTGTCTCCTCTTCAGCTCTGAAGTTACATGAAGCCCATTTTACACTGAGTCCTAAATCTACAGCATCGCTGTCCCATAGAGAATCCTCTGGATTGGGGTTAATTATAGGATCTTCAGAATTTTCTGGGGCTTCTGGAGCCTTCGTGTCGCAAACTGGTCTGATGGAGAACCCCGAACGCCTGTAACCAGTCGACATAAATGGTTTCCCACTAGTAATATAGAAGGCCGATGCCTTTTGGCTCGTTGACGTCAGCGTACTGGTCCAATACAGCGCGCGGGAACCTTTCCCCACCACACTGCCGTCATAAATACACCCTGCGTAGGGCAGGAAGATGCTATTGCCGCTTGGTCCGGTGAACTTGCCCCC
>ONGG01000021.1:48252-86213 GCA_900317305.1 uncultured Prevotellaceae bacterium
GCGTCGTATTGTGTGCCCGCGATGTCATTGCCGATGTTCATCACCGTACTCGATGAACCGTTAGCATATACATAGTTTGACCAAGTGAAGTTGCTCTTGGTTGCCGTCTCACCCCAAGCATATAGTTCACCATTTTCTGATGATTTAGTAGCTCCCAGGTTGCAGGTGGCCCATTTCACGCTAAGTCCTAAATCCACATAGTTTGCACTAGCAGCAAAACCTATGCTGCAAGAAATAAATATTAAAAGGGTGGTAATAATAAAACGCAATCTCATGTTCTCTGAATAATCCATCAATACATTCTTAAAAAGCGATACAAAGTTACTTATTAATAATGTGAAACAGGACATACTTTTAAAAAATTAACTCATATTTGTTTTTGTTAATAACTCAACTTTGTTGAGTTGAAAGGAATTCAGAAGTGATAGAAGTTCAGACCTTTCCGTTGCTAACAACCATCAAAATCGGTGAGGTAAATTCGAGCAATTGTCTGAATTCTTGCGGTTCCTGAACTTTTTTTTCATTTGTGAATTTGGCAGTGTCAAACTGAAAAGAGTGCGTAGTATGACGGGTATCATTGGATATCAGTTCTATGATGAGATGACCAACGATCGGGGGGAGTATGGTAGAATGTGGGAGAGGGCTCAGGAAAACATTAAGAATCCAGACCCCAACGCACGGTGCTTCCCCGACGCTTTCCCTTGTGTTGTCTATATGAATGGTGATTTTTATGGGCTTTATAGCTGGCAACTCAAAAAGCATCGCAAGAACATGAATTTGAAAAAGAACAACAGTGAGCATATTCATCTTCATGGGTTTATGAACAACAATTTCTTCAATGGCGCAATCGAATGGGATCGGATTGAGGTGAAAAATCCTAAGAATTTGTATGATATGGATGGAAAACCATACGATGATTATGCAGAGCTCATCGATGAGACATCTCCGTACTACAACCTTGAGACAGATGATAAGGATACAAGGAAAATCAAGGAGACTTCCGCAAAGGTCAAGTCGTCTATTTTGAATTTGACCCATTATTGTGGACAACTAAAGACTCTTGTAGCAACAGGTGCGTCGAACGAGGAAGTGAGGGCAGCGATAGAGGAACGGTTTGATGTGACAAGTTTGTGTGATTATATCATTCATAACTTGGTCACTGATAATTGGGATGGATTGGCTCATAACTTCCAGTTCTTTACCTACGATGGCAAGAAATGGTTTATTTCTCCTTATGACCTGGACCAAACTTTTGGATATTTTAGCGGAGGCATATGCCCGGCTTCCTACTACAATACTTATCCGTTGACAGCACAGACTTTCAAGAACTATGCTCTTTTTGCATGGGGCGTGAAGTATTATATGGATGAGATACATAGCCGGTATGCTGAATTGAGAAACAAAGGTGTACTCTCTGTAGAGAATATCTTTTCTCTGTACGAAACATGGTATTATTCATATGGTGAGGAGAATTATCAGTTGGAACATGAGAAATGGCCATCGTCTCCTGCATATTTAGAAGACATTCCCAATGAAGGGTGGGAACTTTTGCCTTTCACCTATAAAGACTATACGTCGTCGCCCACATATTCGGATTCAATGGAATACCTTGAAGGCGACAAGTGCAGGCTTAATTATAGAATTTGGAGAGCCACCAAGACGATGTTAGGGGTCAAGCCTTACAAACAAATTGGTTGCAAAGACAGCCTGGAACGAGTGCAAACTTGGCTCGCAGAGCATTTGGAGTCGTTGGATTCCTATATGAAATATAAGTTTGAATCCACATTGCAAACCTATACATTGCAAGTGTCAAGCGTGGGATGGTCGTCCTTGTGCTTGCCATTCCAGTTCGCTATTCCTGAGGGAATGGAGGTATATACTGTCACCGGACGTAATGAGAAAGGCCAATTACAGACCACCCTCGTGTCGGCGCCAGAAGCCAACAAACCCTATTTGGTGAAGGCGCCTCCCGGATGTTATCTCCTGACAGGTTACACGGAAGAGGTGGATGAGTCAACCAACAATTATCTCCGTAATGGTTTGTTGCAGGGTTGCTATGTAGAGAGGTTTGTGCCCCAGGGATGTTACGTATTGCAAAACCATAATGGCACGACCGGTTTCTACAAGGTGTCGAAGGATGGCAGTGTGAAGATTGGTCCCAACAGGGCATATCTGACCATCGGCGACGACGAGCTGGCAGCCGACGAGTACACCCTCGAAGGTGGCGATGTGACGATTGCCCGCCAGATGAATGTGGAGGAAAGCCAGATAGTGGGCATCTTCGATATGGGCGGCCAGAGACGTGAGACATTGAAACCAGGCCTGAACCTTGTGAGATACAGTGATGGTACAACTATAAAAGTGATGATGAAATGATGAGGCACAGAATATCCCAACTGAATATGCAACCACGATACCTGATGACAGCCATTTGCGTGGCAGTTCTTCTGTTCTTCTTCCTGGGTACAGGCCGAGCTTACGCTCAGGAAATCCGCCGTGTGGCCACCGACCAGATCAAGGGAGATGTCAATGGCGATGGGTATGTGAACATGAACGATGTCACTTTTATCATCAACATCATCCTGGGCAAGAACGAGACGGAGTATGAGTTGGCCACTGCCGACGTGAATGGTGACGGATATATCAACATGAATGATGTCACGGCCATCATCAACATCATTCTTGGCAAGACCTCTGGCGAGGATGAAGAGGATGATGGCACCCCACCTGTTGGCGATGATGATGCCAACCCTGGGCTGCCTGTGCTCATGCCAAAAAAGTGACTATTTATCGGCCGGTAAACTTCTTCCTACGATGTGGGGCGTGCAGTCTGTTATCTCGATGGGCAGCGCGCTTACTTGGGCATCGTCGGTGGTGATACGTGCTGTCACCACGCAAGCCTTGGCGTGCTGGGGCTTGAGCAGATCGAAGATGAAGTTGCCTATGCTGTAGAAGATGTGTTTTCCTCGGTATTGCTCAATGTCCTGGAGTGTATGGGTGTGATGGCCTATCAGGAGGTCGGCCCCGGCATTGATGAGACGGTGGGCTTCCACTTTCTGGTCGAGCAACGGGTGCATGGTGTTCTCTCCTCCCCAATGGGGAGACACGATGATATAGCACCTGGGGTCGTCGTGGCGCAGTGTGGCGACTCGCTGTAGCAGCGTGTCGAAACTCTCCTGGCTTACGCAGGGATGTGAGGGCAGGTAGGCATAGTTTTCGAGTGCCAGGCGCAGCGAGGCAATCATCCATACTTTGCGGGGCGTTTCTGCCAGTAGTACGGGTTGGGCTGCCTCTTCCATCGAACTGCCCGCTCCGATGGGCATCATCCCTGCCTCCATTACCCGCTGGCGGGTGTCGAGCAGTCCGCGTCGCCCTTGGTCTATGGTGTGGTTGTTGGCCATGTTGAGGTGGGTGAACCCATGCTGTTTGAGAGCGGCCAGCCATTCTGGTTCGCCCCTGAAAATGTATTTTTTCTGCCTGGGAGCATGGATGTGGGTGACGGGGCATTCCAGGTTGCCCACCACTACGTCGCTGGCAGAGAAAAGCGAGTCGACCGATGGCGAGAAGAGCGACTCCACGCCATCGGCCGAAATTTTCTCACGTACGCCACGGTCGAGCAGTACGTCGCCAGTGAACGTCACGGTGATGGTGTCGCCGGCCATTGCCGGCACGCACCACCACGCCATGAGCCACAGTAGCCATTTTTGCATCAGCATCCCGAACCGTAGAACACCGTCTCGTTGTCGGCGGGCTTATTGTCGCCAGGGATGGTGATTTCCTCCATCCACGATGGCTTGCCTGTATTGGGATAACTCTTTAGTTTCTCCTGCCACTCCTCGTCGGTCATCCTTGGCTCGTCGATGGGACGCTTGAACTCACGGTAGGAGAACACGCCACCACGCATCAGGCGCAGATGGCCATCCACTTCCACCACCACATAAATCTCATGGGCGGGGCCTACAGCCTCGTAGAGAATCGATTTCTCGGGGTTGGTGGCACCATTGGCCGTGTAGACGTCGGCCACTACGGCGATGGATTTGTCGGCGCCCTGCACGTCATACCATCCCTGCAGGTATTGGTCGGGCTCGCGCAGCATCTGGAGCGAGAGGTTCTCAAAGGTGGCACCGATATAGCGGATATGGTCATATTCCTCGTCGGTGATTTTCTTTCCAGAGAGTTCCTTCTTGCTGATGTCGAGGAAGAAAGTGGCCTCGTCTTTCGTGTCGTTGCCTATCTGCTCCACCTCTTCGGTGAGCAGGCCATAACGGCGCAGCACGTTGTGGGTCTCGTCGATCAGGCTCACGGCTTTCTCCCAGAAAGCCACGTTGGGTTCCACATAGCCCACGATGGTGGGTGCGGGCAGACTGCCGTCGCCACATTCTGCGGCAAAGGGCTGCTTGGCATAGAGAATGGCGTCGTGCTTGAGTTCGGCCCATGAGGCCAGCGTGGCGTTCAGGTTCTTCTTGTCCCATTGTGGGGTCTTCATGAAGTAGGGCCTGCGGTTGTCGTCGTAGAGGTTGAGCGTGTGGAGTGCCGACATCCATTTCGTGGCCACGGAGGCATTCCAGTCGGCCTTCCCCATTACGCCCTTCATCTTCGACAGGGTAGGAACGAAGCCTTCCCAGCGCTTGTCTTCCTTGAGTTCGTTGATGAGAATGCGCTCGGCGGCAGTGTTGCCCATGGCCGCCATCAGGTCGAGGCCCGAGGGTACGTCGCGTTTCGTGGGATCGTTCTTGTAGTCGCACATCTCTTGCAGCACCTCGGCATCGGGCATATAGCGCTGGGGCATGAGGTTTACCTTGTTGTGTGAGGTGAACTCAAATTTCGGGCGTATGCGTGTCTGTTGTTCTGCTACCTCGTCAATCCGTTGGCAGAAGGCCTTCATGGCTTTCTTGTTCTTGGCCAACCGCTGCACGTCGACACCCTGTTGGGCCATCACGTCGGCCACTTGCAGGATGGTGATGTTGTCGGGTGTTCCCATCAGATAGGTGATGGGGTCGGCCACGGCGTTGTAGGCTTTCTTGGCTTCGGCCGAAGAGGAAATGGCATCGGCCAGGAGGGCGGCACGGAGCATTTGGTGGTCGATGTCGGTTCCGAAGGGCACGGTCTGCAGCCACATCATGGCCCTGAAATAGCGCTGGCATTGCTCGGAGCGGGTGTAGTGTCCTCTGGGCCTGAAGAGGCTATAGGCGAAGTTGACCTCAAAATATTCCAGGAATTCCGAAAGGCTGTTCTGGGCTTCCCCACAGTTCTTCAGTTCTTCTTGGGCCATCTGCTTGTAGGCCTCGGGCACAGGTGGCAGCACGGCGCCCGAGATGAGCGTGTAGGCGATGGCGAAATAAGTCTGGAGCCATTCGGCTGCGCTTTTCACATCCTTGTTTTTCTCGCTTTGTGCCCTGGTCTTCATCGTGTCATACATCCGCTGGGTGAAGTCGGTCATCACCTTGCTCAGTGTGCTCTCCTCAACTTTGCGGAGCGTGGTGTCGAAATAAAGATGGAAGAGTTGCAAGTAGAGGTCGGTGGTGATGAAGTTGGGGAACATGGTATAGTCGTTGTGCTCGTACACCTGGAATATCTGCTCGTTGTCGGTCTCCACGATGCCGAAACCATGCTTCGCGAGGTGCGACCTCAGGTCGTCGGGGAAAACATCGAGTTGGAAGGGGTTGATCAGGTTGTCGAGGTTCACGATGCCCGTCTTGGACTTGAAGTTCTGCTTGAGCAACTCATTCTCACGGTCTTGCAGCTTTTTCATGAAGGCTTGCTCGTCGGGGGTGTATTTCAGAGGGGGCAGTTTCCCGCCATCGCGCAACCATGCCAGCGAGTCATACCATGATGTCGTGTTGAACACCATCCTCAGTTCGCTGTTCTTGAAGAGATACCCTTGTCGGGCAGCGAAGGCGTTGCGCAGGACGCGCAGTTCGCATACCGAGAGGTTGGAGATGTCCATCTTGGTGTTGATGCGCTTGTTGAGCGTTTCCACATTGATGTTGCCCTTGCCAGGAAGCGTGATGGGTTTTCGCTCATCATTATCCTGTGCCGACAATCCAATAGTGATGGTCAGCATCATAAGGAAAGGAATGATTCTTTTCATAGTCGTGTGGTTTAGAGTGATTATTGGCATTAGTAGGTTGAAAAAGCAGTGGGGCGTATAGTGCGCCTATAGGTGTTCGAACACCTGTAGTGCCTCCTCGTGAGGCACGCCTTTTACGATGAAACGCTGTGCGCCGAGTCCGAATTTTCGCCATACGTGCTCGAGCACCACGTATTGTCCGTCGGTAGTGGCCTGCAACGTGAATACCCTGCCGTTGACGATCTTGAAGTCGTGCAGGATGCCACCAAGTTGTGAGCCCATCCATAGGGGCCGTATGTGCCCCTTGTGGTTCTTGAAAATAAAGAGACGCCGCGCCGTCTTCTTGTCAAATCTGGTCGACTTCACCACGCCTACCAGGGCATCTTCTTGGCCATCACCATCCACGTCGCCCGTGCATATCTGGTAGACGGGGAATGCGAGGCGCCACCTGTCGGTAGTGGAGTCGGTGCGTAAGACGAGATACGCCAGGGAGTCGTTCTCTACTTGCAGCGAGAACGTTTGGGCCTGTGCGAGTGTGCCAAGCCACATCGCCAGGCCCAAGAGCATTCTCCTTGCCGTGGCCATTTAGAGATATTTGGCGATGTCGGTCTCCAGGTTCTTGATTTCACGCGGACCGAGCACCACTTGGTTGTCGCGGTTGATGATATAGTCGACGGGGACGGCCTGCACCTGATACAAATAGGGCTGTGAGGCGCCTTTGTCGTCGCGTACCGACACCCATGGCAGGGCAGCGGTCTGGGTTTTCCAGAAATGGGCATCCTCGTCGAGCGACACCTGGAATATCTCCAGTCCACGGTCGTGGTATTTGTTGTAGAGCTCGCGAAGGGCGAGGATGCGCTCGCTGCTGCCATCGGCGGCAAACACATGGAAGTCGAGCAGCACCACCTTGCCCTTGAGGTCGGTCAAGCGGCGTGTCACGCCATTGTTGTCGGGCAGCACGATGTCGATGATGTCGGCCTCGGTCACCTTGCTGGCGTCCACTTCCAGACCCTCCTGGCTGGCTTTCACGATGCGTTGGGTCTTCATTCCCTCGATGGCGATGTTGTGTAGGTTCTCGCCACGCAGCGATTTGGGGTAGAGCTGGTCCCAACTGGTGGCTACGGCCGAGAAGGGACGCACGTCGTCGGTATTGGTACGGGGATTGAACACCATGAGGTAGGCGTTGCCCACCACGATGCCCTGGAAGAGGGCAAAATAGGAGTAGGCCTTCATCGGCTCTTTATATACATAGTTGGTAAGCACCGAGGCCTTGTATTGGTCGATAAGATGGCGCACGCTGTCTTCCACGGCCTGGGCATTGAGTTCGGGCGCGTTGTATACGCGCTGGGCCTCGGCCTGCAATTTCATCTGCATCAGCGACAGTTCCCTGATCTTCTGGCAGTTCTCGCTGCCCTCCACTTGGTAGTTGGAGGCCATGTCGGGGTAGGTGGCCTTCACGGTGATGGTCTCGGTGGAGTCGACGGAGAGGCTGATTATCTGCTGGGCTATGCGAAGCCGGTAGAACTCGGGTGCGTCGGCAGGTGCCTCTAGACTGAAGGCAAAATCGCCTTTGTCGTCAAGTTTCACCGAGTCGACTACTTTCGCGCCGTCGAGGGCCATGTTCTCAAGATACAGCACAGAGTCGGTAGCGTTGGCTATCGTTCCGTTGAGGTGGAACTGCTCTTTTCCACAAGAGCAGAAACATAGGGCAACTGCAAGGGTTGCGGCAGGGGCAAACAGCCCAATTGAAGTTTTTTTCATACTTTATGTGTGGTTTCGACTGCAAAAATAGGCAAAGAATAACGAAATAACAAAGAAACAAGGCACAAAAAAGTCAATAAGTTTGTAGGGCTCAATAATTATTTGTATCTTTGTGGCCAAATTTGGTGTCGATAATTCGTTGTCGGTCCCATTTTAGTAGCAGTCTATCAACCATTCATTGGTACTTTGAAATTCCGCTATGACAAAATACATTCCCTCCTGACGAAAAATGTCTTGGTGTTTTGCCGTGTCAATATTATCGTTAACACAAGGGGGATTGTGTGCAAAGGCTTTTATCAGCATAAGAGCTGCAAGGTATGATTGGAAATGTGACGACATACAAAAGAAGAGTTTTGGAAGCGCCTGCGGCATAATGCTTGCGGGGTAGTTGTGTATGCAAAAAGACTAGAATGAGCGAGATTAAATTCCGACTGGCGAAGCCGAGTGATGCCATGCAGATTGCGGAGGTGCACTATCATGTCCGTGATGAGTATGGTGAAGGTTTTTTCGCACACGTCAACAAGGACTTCCTGAAACAATACTATAAGATTATCTTGAACGACCCCTACCAGATCGTGGTCTGCGCCGAACTCGACCATAAGATTATCGGTTTCAGCAGTGGCTCTTTGGATGTGTCGCAGGAATTCAAGGGGTTCCGCAAGCATAAATGGCGGTTTGTGTGGCCTCTGTTCATGACGGCGCTGCGCCGCCCCTCCATTGTCAAGGACGCGCTCGACCGCTTCAGGTCTACCAGCCCCAACAGCGACAAGAAGTTCGTGAATGGGCAGGGTGCACGTAATGAGTTCTGGGCGTGGCTGCCTGGGCGCGACGATTCCTATATGTCTATCTACACACAGGAGCTGATGCTCTATATGATGAAGATCTTGGGTGTGAAGAAAGTGTATGGCGAGATGGACACCGTCAACGAGAAAATCGTGAGGTTCCAGACCCGCAATGGCAATAAGATACTCGATACCTATAAAATGCCCGACGGCCGTGAGCGCATGAGCGTGGTCATGGACTTGGCCGAGCATAAGTTCAAACTTCCCGAATAAAGTGTTGCGTACAAGATGAAGGCATTTTTGTTTCCTGGCCAGGGCTGCCAGAAAGAGGGGATGGGAAAGGACCTCTACGACAATTTCCCCCAGGCCCGTGCCATTTTCGAGCAAGCTAACGATATCCTGGGCGAGAGATTCTCTGATACGCTGTTCAGTGCTTCAGAGGAGTTGCTGATGGATACGCGATATACTCAGCCGGCTATTTTTATATATCAGGTGGCTTTGGCTTTGGGCCAGAACGAGGTCAAGCCCGATTGCGTGGCCGGACATTCCTTGGGCGAATATGCTGCCTTGGTGGTTGCCGGCGTGCTCAGTTTCGAGGAGACGCTGAAGTTTGTGAAAACCCGTGGGCAAGTGTTCCATGAGGCTTTTCAGCGCCATCCCAGCGCCATGGGCGCCATTATTGGTATCCCCGACGAGCAGGTGCTTGATGTGCTGCGGCTCGTAGGCGAGGAAGATGGCGAGAACCTATATATCGCCAATTACAACGGCCCGGGGCAGTTGGTGATAACCGGTGCCCGGAAGAGCATCAAGAAAGCATGCAAGATGTTGAATGAGATGGGAGCTAAACGGGCATTCCCTCTGCCTATGAAGGGTGTGGGCCATTCGCCCAATTCGGCCGAGGAGGGCGAAATTCTTGCGGCCGAACTGAGAAAGCTTCATTTCTGCGATGCCCAGATTCCTGTATATCAGGACGCCGATGGCTGCGAGCATACCAATGCCCAGGAAATTCTCGACAATCAGGTGAAACTGATGACTCACCCAGTGCAGTGGACCAAACTCACGTTCAGGATGTTGGAGAATGGTGTCACGGCATTCTATGAGGTGGGTCCCGACGATACGCTTCAGAAAATTGTAAGACGCATGGCACCAGAGGCATTGGTGACGTCTTTACTGCATATACCCTCTTATGAGGGAAGAGTAAGAGATTACTCTGACTTGAAATAATATTCATTAACCAAATTATTATAATTATGACTTTAGATGAGTTTGTGAAAGCATTTGCGGCAGAGTTTGAGGATACTCCCGAGGAAGTGTTCGCTGCAGATACCGTATACAAAGATCTTGAGGAGTGGGGCTCGCTCGTCGCCCTGTCTATCATCTCGTTCATCGACGATGAGTTCGACAAGACGGTGACTGGTGCCGAACTTCGTTCATGCAACACGATAAAGGAACTTTACGACCTCGTAGAATCCAAGTAATGCATAATCCATTCAGTCTTCAGGATAAGACAGTCTTGGTGACAGGCGCTTCTTCTGGCATAGGCCGCTCAGTGGCCATCGAATGTTCCAGAATGGGCGCCAAAGTGGTGATTACGGGTCGTAATACCAATAGGCTTGCTGAAACAATGAACATGTTGGAGGGGACTGGCCATTGCCAGATCCCCGCCGATTTGAGCAGTTTTCCTGAGATTGAGAATCTTGCTGAGAAATGTCCGGCACTGGATGGCATTTCTCACAATGCGGGAATCGCAAATATCATCCGGGTTAAGTTTATTACTCCCTCCAAGTTGGAGGAATTGGTAGGAACCAATACCTTCGGGCCTATTCTGCTCACCCAGCAACTGGTAAAGAGAAAGAAAGTCAGAAAGAAAGGTTCCATTGTCTTCACCTCTTCGCTCTCTGGCATTTATTGCGTGCATTATGGTGAGTCGATGTATGCGGCCTCAAAAGGGGCGGTCAGCGGCTTTGCCAAGGGTGCGGCGTTGGAACTGGCTTCGCAGGGAATCCGCGTGAATTGTGTGAATCCCAGTATTATCAAGACAAATATCTTCAAGAACGAGGGTGGTGTGCTCTCCGAGGAACAAATGCTCGAGAAAGTGCAGTATTATCCCTTGAGACGATTGGGCGAGACGACCGATGTGGCTTGGGCACATGTTTTTCTGCTGTCCGACGCTTCCTCATGGGTCACAGGGGTCGACCTGCCCATTGATGGTGGATATATTCTCATTTGAACATGTACAACCCATATACGTTAGAAGGAAAGACCATTCTCGTGGCAGGTGCTTCTTCGGGCATTGGCCGCGAGTTGGCCATCGAATGCTCCCGACTAGGGGCAAACGTTCACCTGCTGGCGAGGGATGCCGGCCGGCTGGCCGAGACCCTGTCCATGATGGAGGAGGGTGGCCACGTGGTTCACCGCTGCGACATCACCGACGAGTCACAACTCGACAAGCTCGTCGAGTCGCTGCCTGTTATCGATGGGTTTGCCAATTGCGTGGGTATCTCAAAAATGGTGTTGGTGAAGTTCCTCAACAAGACCGACGTGAATGAGTTCTTGGAGACCAATGCCGTGGCTCCGGTATCACTCACGCAGAAACTGGTGAGGAAGAAGAAGTTCAACAAACCGGCATCGGTGGTGTTCGTTTCGTCGCTCGCCGGAGTATATACCGTACACTATGGCGACTCACTGAACGCCATCTCCAAAGGCGCTGTCAACGCGTTCGTGAAGAGCGCGGCGCTCGACTTGTCGAAACAAGGCATTCGTGTAAACAGCGTCAATCCTGGCATCGTAGCCACGGAGGCAGTTTTTGCCAATGCTTTGCTTACGAGGGAGGAGATGGTCGAGAAACAGAAATTCTTCCCTTTGAAACGGTTTGGTCAGCCCAGAGACATCGCTTTGCCGGTGGTCTATCTCCTTTCTGACGCCAGTTCCTGGGTCACAGGAATAAGTTTGAAGGTAGACGGAGGCTACACCTTATTATAAATATAAACAAAAACTATTCTGTCTATGATATGTAGGTTGAAGAATGTGGCCATCAGTGCCATATCCACATATTTGCCCCCTAACGTGCTGGAAATGGACACGTTGAGCCAACTCTTCGGAGAAGACAAGGTGAAGGTTATCAGGAATGCAACGGGTGTCGATAGGGTTCATGTAGCCGATGCCGGTCAGACGGCAAGCGACGAGTGCTTCGAGGCTGCTCAGTTGCTTTTCGAGAAAGAAGGACTCGACAGGTCTTCTGTCAATGGACTGATTTTTGTCTCACAGACGTTCGACTACATCGCTCCGGCCACCTCTGTCATTTTGCAAGACCGTCTGGGGCTGTCGAAGGATACGGTGTGCTTCGATGTCTCTTTCGGGTGCTCCGGATACATCAATGGCGTTTACCTGGCTTCCACGCTGGTTGCCTCAGGCTCGTGCGACAAGGTGCTGCTGTTGGCTGGCGACACCACCACCAAGATGATCAACAAGAAGGACAGGTCGCACAGAATGGTTTTTGGCGATTGTGGTTCTGCCACTCTCATCGAGAAGGCCGAGGGCAAGGACATCTGCGTGCATCTGTGCTCGAATGGCGCAGAGCACAAGTCGGTTATCGTGCCTGCCGGAGGTTTCAGAATGCCGGCTACGGAGGAGACGAAGAAGGAGTATACCGACAGCGACGGCAATATCAGGTCGCTGGAAAACCTTGACATGGACGGCCTGGCAGTTTTCAACTTCATTGTCAAGGATGGTGCTTCGAGCGTCAGGACTTTGTTGGAATATGTGGGCTGGACGGTCGACGATGTCGATTTCTTCGCTTTCCACCAGGCCACGAAATTCACGTTCAACCATCTGAAGAAGAAGTTGAAGATCAAGACCGACAATGTGCCGCTGAATATCGCCAACTACGGCAATACAGGTCCCACCTCCGTGCCATTGGTCATCACCGACACCCGGCATAACGAGAGTGGGTACGACACGTCTACCTATAAGAAGGTGATCATGAGTGCCTACGGCATCGGCCTGTCTTGGGGAAGCATTGCCTGCGACTTGTCCGAAACCCGTATCTACCGACCTATCAATCAGAGCATTTAGGTTGTCAAATTGCGCCTTTGTTGAAAAAATCCACTCAAAGGTGTAAGTATCTTATTTTTTATTGCTATTTTTGCGCCGCAAAGAAAAGGCTGCCTTGTTTTGCGGCACCAGGGCGGTGCGGTTTCCGGTATGGCTGTGGGCAACTGCCCGGAGCCTGGCATCCGGTCAATGATAATCTGGAGTGCTGCGATGATAAATCGTTATGGAAGAATTCTTGTTAGACACCATCAATGAGATCAGAAGTTTGAAAGGTGCGGAAAAAATTGACCGTTTGAGTCCGGAGATGAATCTCCGCGACGACTTGGGCCTTTCTTCCTTCGACCTTGCCGAACTGACCGTGAAGATTGAGGATGAATACGACATCGACATTTTCGAGGATGGTTTGGTGAATACCATTGGTGAGATCTTGTCAAAGTTTGCTGAGTAATGGTGTTTCTTTACGACGATAGGGAATATACCTACGCCGACCTGCTGGATGCTGTCAGCGGGAGCACTGCCTATTGCCCTTTTCTGAGGAGCAAGGAACTGTTTCCTTTCTTTGTCAACATGGTAAAGGCTTTGGCTGCAGGCTTGCCGTTGACGCTTGTTGACTCCGACATCAACCCGTCGGAGATTGATGGGCTGGACGATAGTGAGGTGAATGTCGAGAAGACGTTCGAAGCCCGGCATTTTGACAGTGTCGACGAGGTTGTCGCTGCCGTCAGGAAGTCGCCTTCGCAGGTCACCATCTTCACCTCAGGCACTACAGGTCAGCCCAAGAAGGTGGTGCATGGCATATCTACGCTGACACGTTCTGTGAGGTGTGGAGAGAAATATGCCGGGCAGGTTTGGGCGTTTGCCTACAACCCTACCCACATGGCCGGCATTCAGGTGTTTTTCCAGGCTTTCGTTAACCAAAACACGATGGTCAACGTGTTTGGGAAATCACGCGACGAGGTGTTGCGCCAGATCGACGACAAACGGGTCACCCACATTTCGGCTACCCCCACCTTCTACAGGTTGCTCCTTCCGTTCGAGAGGCCTTATGGGCATGTGGCCCGTGTCACCTTGGGTGGAGAGAAATCCGACGCTCGGCTCTACGATGCCATCCACAAGATTTTCCCCAACGCAAAGATCAACAATGTCTACGCTTCTACCGAGGCAGGAACCTTGTTCGCTGCCAAGGACGACTGCTTCCAGATACCCCTGTCGATACGCGACAAGATAAGGGTTGAGAATAATGAGCTCCTTATCCACAAGTCGCTGTTGGGCACGTCTGAGGGGTTCCTCTTCACCAACGACTTCTATCATTCGGGCGACTTGATTGAGTGGGTCGACGAGGAAGCCGGACTGTTCAGGTTCAAGAGCCGCAAGAACGAACTGATCAATGTAGGCGGCTACAAAGTGAACCCTGGTGAGGTGGAGGATGCCATCATGTCGCTGGACGGCGTGAGACAGGTGCTGGTCTATGGTAAGTCGAACTCCATATTAGGCAATGTGCTCTGTGCCGACGTGCAGAAGGAGACCGGTAGCCCCTTGACAGAGACAGATATCAAGAGGGCTTTGTCGGCACGGCTCCAGGATTTCAAGATTCCACGACGTATCAAGTTCGTGGACGAATTGTCGTTAACAAGAACAGGAAAGTTGAAGAGATCATGAATATATTGGTTACAGGATGTTCCCGTGGCGTGGGACTGGAAATATGCCGTGTGTTGCTCCGAGAGCAGCATACCGTCTATGGCGTTGCCCGCAGTCACACCGATGAGTTCAAGGCTTTGGAACAGGAATACGAAGGCAGGCTCTTTTTCAAGAGTGTCGACCTCTCCGACTCCGAGGGAGCCAGGAAGAGTGTTTTCAAGGAGTTCGTCACCAACGACATTGTGCTTCACGGCTTTGTCAACAACGCGGCCATAGCCTATGACGACATTGTGACCAACTTGCAGCTCAAGCGCCTGAAGGAGATGTATGAGGTGAACGTATTCACCCCGATGGTGCTCACCAAGTATGCAATCCGCAATATGTTGCTTCATCATACAAAAGGAAGCATCGTGCATGTCTCTTCCATCAGCGTGCACACAGGCTACAAAGGCCTGGCCATGTATGCTTCGAGCAAAGGCGCCCTGGAGGCTTTCTCCAAGAACACGGCCAGGGAATGGGGCGTCAAGGGCATCCGCTCCAACTGTGTGGTGCCTGGCTTTATGGCCACTGCCATGAGTGCCAGCCTTACCGATGAGCAGCGCGACAAAATTTATGCCCGCACCTCTTTGAAGGCGGCTACGAGTGTTGAGTCTGTGGCCGAGATGGTCTCGTTCTTGTTGTCTGACAAGGCCGCTTCAGTGACAGCCCAGAATATTCATGTCGATAACGGTACAATCTGATTTTTGCTTTGATTAGAATTCATCAATTGGTCAACCAGCTGATGACCTCAAACTGTTTTGTGGTCTACGACGACGACACCAAGAGGTGTGTTGTCGTTGACCCTGGTAGCGAAAAATCGGAGAGGGAAATCAGTTTTATCGAGCGTAATGGATTGCGCCTTGACTTTATTCTGCTTACCCATGAGCATACCGACCACAACTGGGGCGTGAATGCGCTGTGCGACAGGTTCGATAGTGTGAGGGTGGTTTGCTCCGAGGAGTGTGGCAGAAACGTGAGGAAGTCAAACCGGTCGTACTTCCTCTTCTATTATGATGATATGGACTACCAATACGAGATGAGGAAACCCGACCAGGTGGTTTCCCGCTCAGGGGAGTCTCTTCTTTGGGATGGCCGTGAGCTGTTGTTCTACCTTACTCCTGGGCACAGCAAGGGCTCCATGTGCATCGTCCTCGACAACATGCTCTTTACCGGTGATACCATCATGCCTTTCAAGCCTTGTTTCAGTGGGCGTGATGCAAGTGAGGACGATTGGGAGCATTCTATCCTGACTATAGAGCAGATGGCTTTTCCCGACATGCTGGTGATGCCAGGACATGGTGAGCCGTTGACTTTTGTCGACTGGCAGAGAGAGTATCAATATTATTGAGGCGCTTGGCCTGCGCCATCGGTTTTCGTGCAGGCAGTGATTTCGTCGGTGATTATCTTCAGGTTGGTTTCTTTGGAAAGATGTGCCTTGGCGTAGTCGAATGCCGTCATGCCCATCTTCGACAATTCTTCTGATGGCATCGCCGCAAGTGTGGTGATGGCTTTGCGTAGCTCTTCTTCGTTGTCGGGCTCCACCACCATTCCACAACCCGTGGCTCTGATGATGTCGGCGCAGTCGGAGTCGGTGTCCACACTGGCGATAATAGGCCTTCCTGTCAGCATGTAGGCCGTCAGTTTCGATGGTGTGGCCGTTTTTGCCACCCCCTTTTTCAGGCAAAGCACGAGGATGTCGGCTTCCGACTGTTTGGAGGCCACTTCGGTAGGAGCTACCGAACCGAATGTGATGTCCATTCCCAATGCCTTTCCCATTTCCTGACAATGCTCTTTGTCGGGACCATTCCCGATGATAGAGAGGTGGAATTTCTCCTTATCCAAATGGCTCATGGCATCGATGACCAAGGTCACGTTGGCAGTGGGGTTCACATTGCCAAGATACATGATATGGCAGCATTCGGATTTCTTCACCAAAGGCTTGTAGCTTTCAATGAACGTGGCATCGTCCTGCCAGTTGCGGGCCAGCACGAAACGCTCCTTTTCTATCCCCCTTGAGGCGGAGAGATAAGTAATCATCGTTGGCGAGATGGCGAAAATCCTGGTGGCGTTTCTCTGCACGTAGGTGTCGATGGGTGCCAGTATCTTGTAGAGTAATGAGTTTAGAGGCTTGGGGAGCCTGACACAATACGACTCGGGATAGATGTCTTGCTCGTGGATGAAGTAGGGGATATGTTTTTTGACTGCCGTCTTGGCCAGCGAATGTTGTGAGAAAAGTGCCCAAGTGTTGGCATAAATGGCGTCGATGCGATGAGGGTAGTTGACGATGAACCGCTCGATGGCTTTTCCGAAACTGTAACTCTCTCTCGTGCGGCCAATGATTCTTGACTCGGGATACACATAGCTTTCGAGCACCACGCGCTCGAAAGGGTAGTCTTTCTCCGTCTCGTCGAACACGTAGTCGAGCGGGCGTGAAGGCTTGGGGCAGACAACGACCACTTCTTTGCCCATTTCACAAAGACGCATCGCGATGTCGTACGACAACATCGCCGAGACCACAGGCTCGGGTGGGAAAACAGCCGACACAATCAATATCTTGCCCATTTGTCTATCTCCTTTTTTCACATGAAAAGCCTGTCATGGTAAGGGCAGGCGGCAAATTGTGTGCAAAGGTACGCATTTTTTCCTTTTTTCCTCTCTCCTCGAACATGAATATTTGGAAAAGAATCTTTCCGTCAGGGGTAAGTATAGGGGCTGAAGGTCCATTTGTCTCTGTTCAGGCTCTTGAGCACCAGGCTCGAGGAAGAAGGCTTGGTGTTGTTGGTGATGGTCGTGTGCTTGGCATGGGCCATCTCGCCGTTGCTGTATTTGTAGAGCAATAGGCGGATGGCTTTCTTCTGGGCCGTGAACCGGTTGCCTGTGATGCGCACCGAGGTGTTTTTCCCCACACCCCATACCGAGAAAAGCCATTCTTTGTTGTAGGTCATTTTCTCCTCGTTGGAGCGAGAGTGGTATTCTTCCGACGTGATGTTCCTCGAGTCAAAGGTGTTGCCCTCGAGAATGAAATGGGTGCAGATCTGGTGAGAACTGTTCAGCATTCCGGCAATATTCACCGCACGTATCGTGTTGTTCCTGAAGGCAAAGGTGTCGATGGGTATGGCCGAAGAGTAGCCTCCGATGTTGTAGGTCAGGTATTCATCGGGTGCTAGCGTCTGGTCATATTTTTTCTCCATGTTATAGTCGCCTCCGTCGTTGGGATAGGTGCGGTTCTTCCACATCCTCATCACAACCTCACGGTTGGTGTCGTACACGTTGTTGATGTAGTATCTTGTGACGGGTGGGTGATTGTCGGTGTACTCCCTGGCCACACCGCATCCCTTTGCCTTGAGAATGCCAAAATTGGTCCTTTCCTTAGTGAAGCGGAATACGTTGCTCACATGGTTGTTGCAATAATATAGTTGGGTAGTGTTGGCATAGAGGTCGTAGGTGGGGGGATAGCTGTTTATTTTCTCTCCTTTCGCTGTGGTGTAAAGCGATTTTCCTGCCACGAAATCGCATATGGTGTTGTGAAGCATGTACAGGCATCTGCTCTCAACCAGTGCCGCACAATAGTAGGTGATGTAGCTCGTTCGCTTCTTCATCACCCTGTCTACACCCTTGATGGTGTTGCCAACAATGTAGATGGGGCACGACATATAGGTCATCAGTCCGGCGAATCTCCTCTTGTTGGCGGTACTCAGGCAGATGCCCATGCCTGCCACGTCGTAGATGGTGTTGCCTGTGATTCTGCACGATTTCACCACTCTTAGGCCTGAGCTCTCAATAAAGTTCTTTCCCTGGTGTGTGTTGCCGTCAAGGTAGATGTGGTTGATGCAATTGTCGCTCACAGGTTGGCCGTTTCCGGTGATGGGGTTGGTGTCGTTGCTGCCCAGGTAAAAAGCATTTCCTTTACGTGCGCCCAGTCCCTCGAACACACATCCCGTGACCTGCAGTTGGTCGATGCCTCTCGCCGTGTTGATGTAGAAGGCGAAATACAGACCGCTCTCTTCCACCACGACGTGCACCTTGTGTAAGTTCAGGGAGTGCTCGGTGTAGAAAAGCCTTTGGTTGGTCCGTAGACCACCAGCCGCCTTGCCGTTCACTTCGCCGTCGATGACGAAGTCGTGGTCAAGCACGATATAGCCACTGCTCTTGCCGGCCGTCCCTCTCCCTTGGGGGATATAGACGTAATACATCTTGTCGAGTTTGATGCCTGGACAATCGGCGGGAATCCCTCTCAGTGCTGCGGCATTGAGCATTCCTATGTCACGGGTGTCGCCCTCGCGGAGCCCTACCTCTTCGGCAGTGAGCAGTTGGGAACTTTGGTCGGGCCATTTCAAGGAGAGCGCTTTTCTCACATCGTCCATGGTGATGTGTTCAGCCTTTTTCTTGATGGCAATCATGCCGGGGTTCCCCTGCTTGCCATTGAAGGGTGCCGATGTGCTGGTGTTGCCGTTGCCTCCCCACGAGGGAGTGATTGGCATGAGGGTGGCCAATAGCAAGGTAAGGACGTATGTGAGTATGATGTGGCGCGTGATGTTCCTCATAAGGTGGGTTGTTAATAGAATGCTCTAGACAGATCCAATGACAGTCCTGTCCGATGTCCACTCGTTGGATGAGTAGGCAAAAATAACAATTAAAAGCGAGAAACACATTCATTTTGTCGAAGAAATGCCATGATACGGGTACATTTTGGATAATGCCAATCAAAAATAGCTCTCGGTTTGGGAATATCAAAAAAATAATATAACTTTGCATTTTTATTGGAATGATAGTTGCATAGTTGCATATACTGCGAGAATGGAGGCAAGCAATTTTCTGATAGTCAGTAGATTGTCGCCTCTTTTCCTTATAAGGCCAGTATGTGTCATGTGCAGTCAAAGAGATATAGCAAATGAAGCGGGTAGCACTTTTCATCGACCATTTAGGGGCTGGTGGAGCCCAACGGCAAATCGTTGGTCTTGCTGGCATGCTGAAGGAGAGAGGCGTCGACGTGACGGTCTATACCTATTACCCCAATATGTTTTATGGCAGTCTGCTGGAGCAGTATGGTGTGCCATGCGTAGTGATAGAAGGTAATGGAGGCCAATGGAAGCGCTTCTTGCAGGTCAGAAAGACACTGATAGGTGCCAAACCTGATGTCGTGGTGGCCTATCTCGACTCGCCAAGCATGATGGCCTGTGCCGTGCGGTGTCTCGGTGGGAAGTTCAGGCTCATCGTCAGTGAGCGCAATACCACACAGGCCATCACTCGGCGTGAGCGTGTCAAGTTTTGGCTCTACCGCTATGCCGACTGCATCGTGCCCAACTCGTACGCCCAGGGTGAGTTCATCAAGACCCATTTCCCGAAGTATGCCGCCAAGACGGTGGTCATCTCCAATTTTGTTGACTTGGACAAGTTCGCTTTTCATGGCAAGCGTCAGCGGGAAAAGAAGGCTGTTATCCTTGTGGCTGCGTCGGTGTGGGCAAGCAAGAATACCAAAGGCTTCATCGAGGCCGTCAAACTGCTCAGCGAGCGGCGCGACGATTTCGTGGTGAAGTGGTTCGGGTTGATACCCGACACGCCAATCCAGCGGAATAGGGAATATATGGACGACTGCCTCCGTTTGGTCAAGGAGAAGGGACTGACCGGTGTTATGCTTTTCTTTCCGAAGACCAAGACCATCGAGGAGGAGTACCGCAAGGCCGACTTCTTCTGCCTCCCCTCGTTCTATGAGGGTACGCCCAATGTGTTGTGCGAGGCCCTGGCCAGTTCGTTGCCTGCCATCAGCAGCCGAGTGTGCGACAACCCCCACTACGTGCATGAGGGTGAGAATGGATTCTTGTTCGATCCCCACCAACCTGCCGACATGGCCAGTAAGTTGGAGGCGGCCCTCTGTCTCACCGACACCCAATACGGTGAGTATTGCCTGCGAAGTCGTGCGATAGCCGAGCAAACCATGTCGGGGAAAGTTTTTGTGGAAAAGTATTTGTCGCTGTTGTAATTCTCTTTGCGTATGACGAGACAGGAAGGCAAGACCTTGAGGATTATGTTGGCCACTCCCTACAAGATGGGGGGAGGCGGCATATCGCAATGGGCAGACAACATCATGCGACATTATCACTCCTTGTCTTCACCACAGGTGACTGTCGACATCCTTCCCATGGGGCGTAGCGCCTCTGCCAATACCACATCCTTGCTGGGCAGGGTGTGGAGTGGGGTGACCGACTACTCTGGCATCATCAGAGAGGAAAGGCGCATGCTGCGACAGGGAAAGTATGATGTGCTTCACCTGTGCACAAGTGCCTCAATCAGTCTGCTGAAAGACCTTGTGATGCTCGGCGTGGCCCGAAAACATCATGTGAGGACCGTGGTGCATTTCCATTTCGGAAGAATTCCAGAGGTGAGGAGAGCGGGCAACTGGGAGTGGAAACTGCTCCGCCGGGTTATCGACAAGGCCGATATGGCCGTGCCCATCGACCGGATGTCGCTTGACGCCCTGACACCCTCGTGGTCCGACAAGGTGTGCTACTTGCCCAATCCAGTGGCCCAGGTGGTGAGCGATTTCGTTAGGGCGAATGCAAATAATCGGCAGCGCGATGAGCGAATGGTGTTCTTCGCGGGCCATTGCATCAAGACCAAGGGTGTTTATGAACTGGTGAATGCCTGCAAACAACTGAAGGATGTCAGGCTGGTTCTGGCCGGACACATCGACGACAGTGTGCGCCGCGAACTGCTCGGCATGGCCGGGAATGAGCCATGGCTCGAGATTAAGGGCGAGTTGCCTCATGAGGAGATTCTGCGGCTGATGATGCAGTGTGGCATCTATGTGCTGCCCTCCTATACCGAGGGCTTTCCCAATGTCATGCTCGAGAGCATGGCCTGTGGATGTGCTATCGTGGCTACTACGGTGGGGGCTATTCCCGAGATGATCGGTGAGGAGAACGGCCGGCGTTATGGTTTGCTGGTGCCGCCACAGGATACGGAGAGATTGATAGAAGCTCTTCGCACACTGTTGGACGACAATGACTTGAGAGAGTCCTGCCGCCGTAATGCCCTTCAGCGAGTGAACGAAAGATACAATATTGAATCGGTTTGGAGCAAGCTGACACAAATTTGGCAGCGTACCGCCGGTAACTTACAATAAAGTTGGCATTTTTTTGTTTTATTAAAAAATAGTATTGATATGGAAATAAATGAGTTTATCGAGAAGTTTGCAGAAGCAATCGACGTGGATGATGCCTCTTCCCTGACACCAGATATGGATTTTAGGGAAATCGACGAGTGGAGTTCCATCTCGGTGATGCTGCTGATTGCATATTATGAGGATGAGTTCGACAAGCAAATCTTCAGTTCTGACATCAGGGCCTGCAAGACCATCAACGACCTGTATGTCCTGGCTACTTCTTAATCAGGCTTTTTTAACTAATTGCGAGTTATGATAGAATTCTTTAAGAAAGTAGTGCGGAAATTGTGGAGCAAGGTTTACAAGAACTATGGCCACAAAGACCGCAGTGCGCGCATCTCGAACAATGTCGTTATCTACAAGCCTGAAAACCTCTATATGTATGAGCACACGGGAATCGGCTTCGATTCCGTCATCATGAACTGGCGTGCGAAATTCATCATGAAGAAATATTCTGCCGCTGCATTCGGGTTCAAGGTGATTACGGGCAATCATATGAGGGTAAAGGGCAAGTTCTACAGACAGGTCACGGATAATGAGAAACAGCAACTTGACTCGAACAATGAGTTCGACAAGGATGTGATAGTGGAGGAGGATGTTTGGATGGGCTCCAATGTGACCTTGCTGGGCGGCTCGCATGTGGGAAGGGGCTGCAATATAGGCAGTGGTAGTGTGGTGAGGGGGAACATCCCGCCCTATGCCGTTGTCTATGGCAATCCTGCCAAGGTGGTGGGGTTTGCCTATACCCCACAGGAGATTGTGGAGCACGAATTGTCACTCTACCCCGAGGAGGAACGCATTCCTCTGGAGACACTGGAGAAGAATTATAAGAAATATTTCCTCAACAGACTGAAAGACATCAAGAATTTCACGCATTTGTGATTGTCTGGCCGACAGCCTTGGCCATTATGCCAAAGCCGGCTTTGGAATTGATAGATGCAGAATCCGACCATGTTATAGAGCGCGTCGCAAGTTAATAGTTTTTGGTTCCAAATCAACAGAAATATGAGTGTATTCGCAGATAAAACACTTTTGATAACAGGTGGCACCGGCTCGTTTGGCAATGCCGTATTGCGCCGTTTCCTCGATTCCGATATCAAGGAGATACGCATCTTCTCGCGTGACGAGAAAAAGCAAGACGACATGCGCCATGCGCTGCAGAACCCCAAGGTGAAATACTACATTGGCAATGTGCGCAACAAGGCGTCAGTAGATGTGGCCATGAAGGGGGTCGACTATGTGTTCTCGGCCGCTGCTTTGAAACAGGTCCCTTCGTGTGAGTTCTTCCCTGCCGAGGCCGTCAGGACCAATATCCTTGGTACGGAGAACGTGCTCGAGTCGGCCATCGAGCACCATGTCAGCAATGTGGTGGTGCTCTCCACCGACAAGGCGGCCTATCCCATCAATGCCATGGGCATGAGCAAGGCGCTCATGGAGAAGGTTGCCATTGCCAAGGGACGCGAATTGGGCGACGACTCTGCCACCACCATTTGCTGCACTCGCTACGGCAACGTGATGGCCAGCCGTGGGTCGGTCATCCCCCTCTGGGTGGAACAGATGATTGAGCACAAGCCCATTACCATCACCGATCCCAGCATGACGCGGTTCATGATGACCCTCGACGATGCCGTCGACCTTGTGGTCTATGCCTTCACCCATGGCCACAATGGCGACCTCTTCGTGCAGAAGGCACCCGCCGCCACCCTCGACACGCTGGCCAAGGCGCTTGTCGATATCTATTGCCATACCCCCGTTGCCGGCACCGACAGGCCTTTCATCGACAAGGAACCCGATATACGGATTATTGGTACCCGCCATGGCGAGAAACTCTATGAGACGCTCGTCACCCGTGAGGAGATGGTCCGTGCCATTGACATGGGTGGCTATTACCGTATTCCTTGCGACACCCGTGACCTCAACTACGACAAGTTCTTCACCGTAGGCAACGAGGATATCTCCCGCATTGAGGACTATCACAGCCACAACACCAGCCGGCTCGACGTCGAGGGTATGAAGGAGTTGCTGCTGAAACTGCGCTTCGTGCGCGAGGACCTCGGACTGTTGCCCAAGCAGCGCTCCAAGGAGATACGCAGCGAATAGACTTGAATCACCCACCAAAGCAACCCATCCAGACATGAAAATATTAGTGACAGGCGCAAAAGGTTTTGTGGGCCGCAACCTATGCTCGCAGCTGCGCAATATCGCCGAGGGAAAGGCACGTTGGTATGACTGTCCTTCCGACCTTACCATTTTTGAGTACGACATCGACAGCACACCCGAATTGCTCGACGCCTACTGCCGGGAGGCTGATTTCGTGTTCAACCTGGCTGGTGTCAACCGGCCCAAGGACCCCGCTGAGTTCATGAAAGGCAATTTCGGCTTCGCCTCCTTGCTGCTCGACACGTTGAAAAAGCACCATAACACGTGCCCGGTGATGATATCCTCGTCGATCCAGGCCCTGCTCGACAATCCCTACGGCGAGTCGAAGCGTGCCGGAGAGCAGTTGCTCTTCGACTATGCCAAGGCCACGGGCACCAAGGTGCTCGTCTACCGTTTCCCCAATGTCTTCGGCAAGTGGTGCCGGCCCAACTACAACAGTGCGGTGGCCACTTTCTGCAACAACATCGCCAATGACTTGCCCATCACCGTCAACGACCCTTCGGTAATGATGAATCTGGTCTATGTCGACGATGTCGTCGACGAGTTGATAGGCGCCCTGTCGGGACATGAGCACCGCGATGGTGACTTCTGTGTGGTGCCCGTCACCCACCACATCACCTTGGGTAGCATTGTCGACCTGCTTCACTCCTTCCAAGCCATGCACGACAACCTTGAGGTTCCTGATTTCAGCGACGGCTTTGCCCGCAAACTCTACTCCACCTATCTCTCATACCTTCCAGAAGACAAGACCATCTATCCCCTGAGGATGAATGTCGACCAGCGGGGCAGTTTCACCGAGATTATCCGCACCCCCGACCGCGGGCAGGTGTCGGTCAACATCTCCAAGCCGGGCATCACCAAGGGGCAGCACTGGCATCACACCAAGAACGAGAAATTCGTCGTGGTGAGTGGTCACGGACTCATCCAGTTGCGTCGCGAGGGCCTTGATGAGAACGGCCAGCCCTATCCCGTGAGGGAATATGAGGTGAGTGGCGACCAGATACAGGTGGTGGAGATGCTGCCTGGCTTCACCCACAACATCATCAACCTTTCCGAGACCGACGACCTGGTGACCGTGATGTGGGCCAACGAGGCGTTCAACCCCAACCGCCCCGACACCTACTTCGACCCCGTGGTATAACCTCTCAAAACCCGAAACTATGAAAACCTTCAAGAACAACGGTAGGCTGAAATTGCTCATCATCGTGGGCACCCGTCCCGAGATTATCCGCTTGTCGGCGGTCATCAACAAGTGCAGACAATATTTCGACACGCTCCTCGCCCATACGGGGCAGAACTACGACTATAACCTCAATGGCATCTTCTTCCGCGACTTGAAACTCGATGCCCCCGACATCTATATGGAGGCCGTGGGCGACGACCTGGGCGCCACAATGGGCAACATCATCGACCGCAGTTACAAGGTGATGGTGGAGACCCGTCCCGATGCCGTACTCGTGCTTGGCGATACCAATTCGTGCCTGTCGGTCATCGGTGCCAAGCGGCTTCATATCCCCATCTTCCACATGGAGGCCGGCAACCGCTGCAAGGACGAGTGCCTACCCGAGGAGACCAACCGCCGCATCGTGGACATCATCAGCGATGTGAACATGGCCTATAGCGAGCATGCGCGCCGATACCTGGCCGAGTGCGGATTGCCCAAGGAGCGCACCTACGTCACGGGTTCTCCGATGGCCGAGGTACTCCATCAGAACTTGGCCGAAATCGAGGCGAGCGACATCCACCAGCGGCTCTCGCTGGAGCGGGGCCGCTACATCCTGCTCTCTGCCCATCGTGAGGAGAACATCGACACCGAGGCCAATTTCACCACCCTCTTCACCGCCGTCAACCAACTGGCCGTGAAGTACGACATGCCTATCCTCTACTCATGCCATCCCCGCTCGCGCAAGCGCCTGGAGAATAGTGGGTTCCAACTCGACCGCCGTGTCATCCAGCACGAACCGCTGGGATTCCACGACTACAACTGCTTGCAGATGAACGCGTTCTGTGTGGTTTCGGACAGTGGAACGCTGCCCGAGGAGAGCAGTTTCTTCACCTCTGTGGGGCATCCGTTCCCTGCGGTCTGCATACGCACATCCACCGAGCGGCCAGAAGCGCTCGACAAGGCATGCTTCATCCTTGCCGGAATCGATGAGAAAGGTTTGCTGCAGGCTGTCGAGACGGCTGTCGAGATGAACCGCAATGGCGATTATGGCATCCCGGTGCCCGACTACATTGAGGAGAATGTCTCCACCAAGGTGGTGAAGATTATTCAGAGCTACACCGGTGTGGTGAACAAGATGGTGTGGCGAAAGACGCTCTCTTGAGGTCGGTGTTTCATGAAAGACAAGTCAAAGACCCAACTTGTCTTTCATGAAACGGATATAGTTGTCGCGGTGACTCTCACACTGCATTTTGTTTAATAAGCTCATCCACTTCTGGCGGGAGGTGAGCGATGGCAACAATCCTCTGCAAAAGAGCGATGATGTCCATCTTGAGGAATATGGGGTAAGCAATGCGGAATACGCTTTTCCGAATCTGCTTATCCATTTTTTTTGTGCCTCGTCCAGGGCCTTCACATCGGCTATCACAGCGTTGATTCTGTTTAGTTCGGCCTCGAATTCATCCCTGTCTTTTTCCTCAAGCATCACAACGCCGGGCTTCTCGTCGGACTGTACATAGGGCATGAGTTCGAAGCCGATGGACAGCTTGTCGAGCGACAGTCGCACGACGAATCCTTTGTTCCATTTGTGATGGCGGTAGTTGGGGTAATCGAAACACAGGTTGCCCAGACCATAGAAAATGGCTTTTCCCTTGTATGTCTCATAACCGCTGAAGCAGTGCTGGTGGTGATTGACCACGGCATCGGCACCCGCGTCGATGAAGAAGCGGTATGTCTCCACCATCCTGGGGGTGGGCAGTTCGTATTGCTCCACACCACCATGGGTAATCACCACCACATAGTCGGCCTTCCCGCGGGCTTCCTGGATAGCATAATATTGCTGGATGGGGTTCAGCGGATTGGCACCTCCCGACGATGGGGTGGCGATGCTGAACTCATGTTCGGTGCAGTTGATGATGGCCAGTGTCTCCTCTCCGATTTTCTTGTAGAAGATGCGCGAGGCCTTGTCGATGTTGACGCCTCCGCCCACATGGTCTATCCCATGATTGTCGAGCACACGCAGGGTATGGGCCACTCCTTGGTCGCCATAGTCGCGGAAATGGTTGTTGGCCAGGGTAACACCATCGATCTGGGCATAGTGCAGGAGGTCGACTACCTTCTCGTCACAGCCCAGGTGGGGACCAATCTTGTCAATCTTCCCGCCTTCGCCCGAAACAATCGGGTTTTCCAGGTTCAGCAGGCGGTAGTCGAATTGGTCGGCTATTGCCTTCAGCCCGGAAAACAAAGCGTCGCAGTCACCTGCGTCCAATAGGTCCTTGGTCCTGTTCTTGATGGCCAAGTCACCGGCAATCATCAGTCGTATCATGCGGCAAAGTTAATGAAACGGCCTTGAAAGGCCAAACAATTCATTTGGTTATTTGGATTTTGTCTGCTTTCATTGAAATTTCACCGGCGATAGCCCTCTTCATTTTGAGACCTCGCCCAGCATCCAACTCGTTCCTGTCTTGCTATTGCTGCAGTGCCTTGGGCCTCTGCTTGGTCAGAACCTCCCAGTTGGTCACATGTATGGGTTTGGCAGGCGCTTTCAGTTTCTTTTTCGAGAACACATATTTGGCATAGCGGTAGGGATAGCCTGATGAGAGAATGAAATCGTCGTCGAACAGTTCTACATGGCACCAATTCTTGATGATGAAGTCGGAACTCAGCGATTTTATGCCCTCAATATGCGACTTGTCCATGTCTTCCAGACTGTCGTTCTGCTTTGACCAGTATTTGGTTCCTGGCAGTGCCTTTGATAGGATGCCATGGCCTTCCTCATGCGAGGATGCGTTGATGATGGTGGGATGAGGTATCTGAGAGATGTAGTACTCTGCGGTGTAGAACGATTCCCGGCTTGCTCCGTCGTTCCAGAACAGGTTGTACTTTCCCTGCCTGTCCATGACAATCTGGAATGCCGTGAGAATGGCGATGACGCAAAATGCTGCCGGAAGAGGCTTGATTCGTGCGGTGTAGCGTGGCAGAACCTTCAGTATGTAGACTACTGCCCAAAAGCAGCAGATGGCACAACTGCTGAAGTAGTAATCCCAATAGGCATGCATGATGGTGAGGTTGTAGATGAACATCGTGCTGATAATCGGAAAAGCCTTGTATTTTTCCAACTTGAAGCCGATAAGGATGCAACTCACCACCAGGAGCAGGAAGAAAGGAATCCGCATGGGGAACGTGAAGACAATCTTCCAGTAATACACCATTTGGCTCAGAAAACCTTGTTTGGAGGATGTCGTATGGAATGTGTTGATGAAATATTCCTGGATGAATGCCTGGAAACAGCCCCTATACATGAGATAAAGCACAAATGGGATACAGGCGACGAAGATGCCGAGCAAAACCAGCAATGCCGGCCATATCACACCTTGGCGATGGCGTATGGTATGGTAGGCGGCGAACAGGATGAACACAGACTGCATGGCTGCTACGTTGAACTTGATCATGACCATCAGTCCGAAGCAGGCTCCTAGAATGAAGAACACCCAATGCCTGCCCCTCTGGTCAAGGGTGTCGGTGTAGAGCAGCCGGCACACCAGATAGAACGATAGTACCATGAAGAGCATGCACCAGTCTTCGGCCCTCGTTTCGTAGTGGAACTTGGGGTTGAAGTAGGCGAGTGCCATGAGGACGGCGCAGACTACAGCCTGCCGACGGCCTGAAAGGAAAATCCTGGCCGTGAGATAGGTGATATAGAAGATGATGGAGTACCATAGGCAACTGAGCCAGAACACCCCGATGTAGTTGTATGGACTGATGAGGTATCCGATGCCGTAGATGAGCCACAATAGCGGACCCTTGCTGTCGGCAAAGTCTACATAGGGTGTGAGACCTTCCATCCATGCCTTGCCGCACATGAAAAACCAAGCAGAGTCGTAACGCGCATACAGGTCGTGGGTGTAGCTGTCGGGCGAGATGATGAACAGAAGCAAGGTGGCCAGTGCTGCCAGTGCGAATAATACCTTCTTGTCGAGTGAAAAGAGACGATTCATGGAATTTGTCGTTGAAAGCCTATCCTTATAGATGATTAATATTCATATAGTTTCACGTGGAGTATCTTGTATTCTCCCACGGAGATGCGGGCATGGCGTCCTTGGTGGTCTTGGTCGCCATTGTCGCGACGTATATACTTCAGACGTCCGTCACCGTCGACCTCCACTTGGTCGACATGGCTGATGCCCATGCGCCTGCCTTTGAAACGGGGCGCTGCCGATTTGGCGGCATGACCACCGGCGTCAACGAAGCCATCTTCGCC
This sequence comes from uncultured Prevotellaceae bacterium, assembly GCA_900317305.1. GTDB lineage: Bacteria > Bacteroidota > Bacteroidia > Bacteroidales > Bacteroidaceae > Prevotella. The sequence continues at coordinate 77,341 of ONGG01000021.1, forward strand.
CAGCGTTTTTGTCTCCGTCTGCTGTTTCTCACTGGTGGTCTGGAAAGTCACCACCACACCGCTTCCGGCAATCAGGTATTCGTGTTTGGCCAGGCGTAGGATGACGGCGCCGCCTTCTGGCCATGTGCTGCCGTCAGTGGCACGTGGGTCCCATGGCAGGGTGAAGAAATGCCGGCAGGTGAGCGAGAGGTCGCCATCGGTGATGACGCGCTCCTTGTCATCACCATCAAAGAGCACGCCCCATTGCGCCTGCGAGGTGCCGATGAGGGGTGTCAACTGCCTGAGCAGGCCATAGCTTTCGACCACAGAACGGGTATCGTGTGTTGAGGCTTGGTCGATGGCGAAAGGACTGAATCCCACGGCGTGGTGCTCGCCGATGGCATAAAGGGCACGCACGCCGCTGTTCGCACAGCAGCGCGACTCGGGGATGAAGAGAGGATTGTCGTCGAGGGCATACTGTGTGGCCCATCCCTTGAACCCCGTGTCGTAGATGTCGGGGGCAAGCATGTCGATGTGGGGCGCGCCGCAGTGCCATACGTCCTTCAGGTGGGCCAGCGGACCGGCCGAGGGATATTCGCCGGGCTGACGCCCACGGCTGTTCATCGCCGCGTTTACAAAGAGGGGGATATCATGTATCGACCGTGCGGTCTGTGCCAGTCGCTCCACATATCGGGCATAGTGGTAGGCCATGAATATCTCGTCGGTGTGGAGGTCGTCGCCGAAGACCTCTGTCCAGGTGCCGCCATGGCCACTGAATCGCTCTGCCATCCAGGGGTGCAGGCGTTTCTTGTTGGCTTTCAGATAGTTTACCAGTTCCTCGGGTACTTTCCCGGAGAAAAGCTTGTCGGCAGCGGCCGAGTGGTCGCGGGCGTCCTCGAGCATGCCAATCTCGTTCTCCACCTGTACCATCACTACCGTATGGTGCTGGCGGTCAACATCAGCGATATGGCGCATCAACTGGCCAAAGGCGCGGTTGTCGGCCTCAAAAACATTGGCCGAGAATACGCTGGCTATCTCAAGGGGCTTGCCCGTGGCGGTCATTGCGCGGGGAAAACGCTTGGTGTCGGTCTTGAACCATTCGGGGGCGTAGCAGCTCATGGAGTTCTTCCATGCGCCAAACCACAGGAAGATGACTTTCAGTTGGTTCTCTCTCGCCCGCTCTATCGTGTGGTCGATGAGGGTGAAGTCGAACTGTCCCTCCACGGGTTCGGTGAGGTCCCACTGGGCAGGCACGAGCACGGTGTTCAGTCCGAGGGCGGCCATGCGGGGCATCACCTCGTCGATGTCGGCTACGCAGGTGGCGGCCGAGTTGCTGAGCTCGCCTCCAAGCACAATCATGGGGATGCCGTCGATGGTGAGTTGGGCGTAAGGACCACTATGGCTGAGCCGGGGTTGGGCCGTGGCGGTGGTGACAACGAGCCACAGCAGCGCCGGCCAGAAGCTGCGTGACATGATGTGCCGCAAGTCAGAAGGGTAGGGGTATGCCATTTTATTTCTTGGTGAAACTGCCAAAGTATTTGAGGCAGGTGTCGCGCCACTCCTTGGCGTTGGCCACCTGATGCTCCAACCGCTCATCTACCTCGTTCCATCGCTGGGAATCCACATAGGGGCGCATCTTCTTCCAGGTCTTCCGCATCTTCTCCACGCTCTTCACACCGCGGCCATAGTGGGCCACAAGGTTCTTCCACAACGTCTTGCCATTCTTCATGCGGTAGTCCCATGCCACATGGTGGAACCATAGCAGGTATTCCTCAGGACAGGTATCCAGACTGTCGTATTGCTTGTCGAAGGGCGCGCGGTATTGGCTCACGGCGTTCGACCCGTTGTGGGTGCGGTCGAAGCCGATGCCGGCCTTGTCGGCCTTGTGGTAGTAGACGGGACACCACTCAAGGGGATACTCGGCCTTGAACTCACTGGGGCCGGGACCATAATGATGGTCGAAAGTGAAGATATGGTGCAAGCCCAGGGGCATCATATAGTCTACGCAGTCCTCTCGGCTCTCTTCCATCACAGCGGTCATTGTCTCGGTAAGGCGGGTATTGTCGCCAAAGGTCTGCACGAGCCATTCACGGGCTATCGCGTCGGAAGCGAGCGAGGGGTCCCATGCCAGGCGTCCGAAGGCATACCAGTTGGCCTGCGAGAAGTGATGGCCACACCAGTTGGCATCGTCGCCGATATTGGCCACACCGGCTATGCCACGCAGTTTCTGCGGACTCACGAATCCGAAGAATTCCTTCCACATTGGAGCCAGATAGACCAGGTGGCGGCTCTGTCCGAGATACTCCTGGGTGATTTGCAGCTCAGCCATCTGAGGTGTCTGCTTGATGTTGTCGAAGATGGGGGCATAGGGCTCACGGGGCTGGAAGTCGAGCGGACCGTTCTTCGACTGCAGGATGACGTTGTCGCGGAACAGGCCATCCATGGGCTTGAACTCGCTCACGGCCTGCTTCACCCTGTCCTCACCCTTGTGGTTGGCGCCATATACAAACGAGCGCCACATCACGATGCCACCATGGGGCTTCAGTGCGTCGGCCAACATGTTGGCGCCGTCGGCATGGGTGCGGTGGTAGTCGCCCGGACCAGGCTGGCCCTCGGAGTTGGCTTTCACCAGGAAACCACCGAAGTCGGGTATCAGCGCATAAATCTCGTTGGCTTTCTCTACCCACCACTGTCGCACGCTGTCATCGAGAGGGTCGGCCGTGGCGGTGTATTTCAGTGCCATGGGTGTGGCGAAGTTGATGGAGAGGTATACGCGGATGCCATAGGGACGGAAGGCGTCGGCCAACATCTTCACCTTGCCCAAGTACTCGGCAGAGAGCATCTTGGGCGAGGCATTCACGTTGTTCAGCACCGAACCGTTGATGCCCAGTGAGGCGTTGGCGCGGCAATACTCACGCACATGGTCGCACATCCATGCCGACATCTTGTTGGCTTCGGCATTGATCTCCTCCCATCGCCAGATGCTCTTGCCGGCATAGCCGCGCTCGATGCTGCCATCGAGGTTGTCCCAGTGGTTGAGCAACCGGAGTTCGAACTGGGGCACGCTTGTCACGTTGTGGAATTGGTGGGTGGCCTGCTGGCGGAGCAGTTCGTAGGCGCCATAGAGCAGACCGCGGTCGCTGCCTCCCCAGATGTCGGCGGCTTCGTCGTCGATGGCGATGCGGAAAGCATCGGCCTTGTCGAGGTTGGTGTCGAGGTGAAGTCCGATTTTCTTGAGCGAGCAATACTGTTGGAGTTCGCGTACCGCGATTTTGGCGGTGGGCGAGCTGACGTCGCTTCTCACCAGCGCCTTTCCGATGTTGTCGTAACGCAACCAGAGCTGGCTGCCGTCTTCGGCATGGATGGCACAAAGGTTGGTAAAGAGTGCCAGAAGCAAGAGAATGAGTGGGTTTTTCATTTTTTTTGACGTTTCAGGATTGGTTTGCCGACGGAGGCTTTCTTCCCCCATCTTTTTTGCAAATTTACATGTTTTTGCCGTGATAGCAAAATAATCGTTGTCAAATCGCAATTTTTGAAACATGATGAAAAATAAACGTTACGTTTTTTATCGTGAATCTGCGATATTTCAACTATTTTTGCAACAGATAAAAACCAATGGAAAATAAAGAAAAACCATTATATACGATGAGAATGAAATCTTACTTTCTGACAGCGCTTGCCCTCGGGCTGGCGTTGCTTTCCCATGCCCAGCAGAACTGGGTGGGAACATGGGCCGCCGCCGCAGAGTTCACAGGTAAGGGCGACATGCCTGCATCGCCACTCACCAACCGCTCGTTGCGCGAGGTGGTGAAGGTGTCGGTGGGTGCCGACTGCTTGCGCCTGCGCCTGTCCAACGAGTTCAGCAAGGAGCCGGTGGAGATCAAGGCGGTTTTCATTGCCGATGCCCTCGACTCCTGCGATATCGTGCGCAAGACGGCCCGCTATCTGTCATTCGGTGGCAAACGGTCGGTCACCATCCTGCCCGGACAGTGTGTCGTGAGCGACGTGTGTGCCTATGCGCTCAAACCCCTGCAGCGGTTGGCAGTGACCATCAACTATGGTTCCACCCCTGTGAATGCCACGTCGCACCGTGGGTCGCGCACCACATCGTATATCATCAGTGGCGAGGCCAAGCCCAAGACGTCGTTCGCCGTCTCGGAGCGGGTAGACCACTGGTATAGCATCGCTGCCATCGATGTGCCACGCAAAGGTCAGGAGTGCATCGCTGTCATCGGCAACTCCATCACCGACGGGCGTGGGTCGACTACCAATCTGCAGAACCGCTGGCCCGACATCATGTCCCAGACATTGGCTGCTGCTAACGGAAAGGAATTCGGTGTGCTCAACCTCGGCATCGGCGGCAACTGCGTGGTGCGGGGTGGACTGAGCGAGCCTGCACTGAAACGATTCGACCGCGATATCCTCGGCCAAGAGGGCGTCACCTCGGTGGTGATTTTCGAGGGAATCAACGATATCGGCGGTAGCAAGGGCCGTAGCGAGCAGATGGCAGAGGAACTGATCAAAGGCTTCCAGGAGATGATGACCAAGGCACACGGCCGCGGTCTGAAGGTCTATCTAGCCACCATCACCCCCTTTGGCAAATGCTTCTACGACGACAGCTTCTTCAAAGAGGCTGCCCGTCAGACCGTGAACCAATGGATTCGCACCAACAAGGAGGCCGATGGCTTTATCGACTTCGATGAGTTGATGCGCGACCCCCAGCATCCCAGTCAACTACGTGAGGACCTTCAGGAAGACTGGCTCCACCCCAATGCCAAGGGCTACCGCGTGATGGGTGAATACGCCGCCAAATACTTCCTGGGCTTGTAGACCTAGGAAGCCCTAGGAAATGCTAGCTCTCCTAGGAAACCTAGTCTCCCTAGCCCCCATAAAAAAAGAAATTATCAATTATTTAAAATCATTAAATACTCATGAAACCAAACGAATACGAATCAAAAGGCTTTTACAAGCTTTCATGGCTTCAGCGCATCGGCTTCGGCTCAGGTGACCTGGCACAAAACTTGATTTTTCAGGTAATTTGCACCTACCTGTTATTCTTTTATACCGACATCTATGGCCTTACTCCGTCGGCAGTGGCCGTGATGTTCCTTGTGGGTAATGTGGCCAATGTCATTTGGGACCCCATCGTGGGTGCGCTGATCGACAAGAGCAACCCGCGTTACGGAAAATACCGTTCGTATCTGCTCTATGTGGGTATTCCTCTTTCTGGATTTGCGATTCTGTGCTTCTACAATGGTTTCGCACCATCGTTGATTTACGCCTACGTCACATACATCTCCATGCAACTGCTCTATACGTTTATCAACGTGCCTTACGGAGCATTGAATTCCTCGCTTACTCGTGATACCGACGAGATAACCATTCTTACGTCGGTGCGTATGTTCATGGCCAATCTGGGTGGTCTGGCTGTCAACTCCGGTCTTCCTCTGTTCATCGCATTGATAGCAGGTGCTCCATCCGACAGCCTTCCGAAGGATTCTTCCGCATGGTTCATCACTATGACCATTTATGCCATTGTTGGCTTCTGCCTGCTCGTGTTCTGCTTCAGCCAGTGCAAGGAGCGTGTAGTGATGGATGCGAAGGCCACCGAGACCGTGAAGGTGAGCGACCTCTGGATGGAGTTCCTGCGCAACCGCCCGCTGCGTGTCATCGCCTTCTTCTTTATCACGGCCTTCGCTATGATGTCGGTGGGCAATGCCGCCGGAGCTTATTTCGTCAACAGCAATCTGCATGGCTCTGCCCAGGAACTTTCGATATTTATGGCTCTCGGCTCTATTCCGGCCTTCATCTTCATGCCTCTTGTCCCATGGTTCAAGCGTATGGTAGGCAAGAAAAACATGTTCTACTTGTTCCTCGGAGCTGCAATCATCGGTATGGCGATGCTCTATTTCATTTCCAAGATGCAGACTGTGAACATGACCTGGATCTATATCGCACAGTTCATCAAGAGCACGGGTGTGATCGTGGCCACTGGCTATATGTGGGCATTGGTTCCTGAGGTCATCTCCTATGGCGAGTACACCACAGGACGTCGCATCTCTGGCATCGTCAACGCCTTGACAGGTTTGTTCTTCAAGGCTGGTATGACTTTCGGTAGTATCGTGGGGCCGGCCGTGTTGGCTTATGTCGGATATAAGAGCGACACAATCGACCAGACTCCGTTTGCCGAAGAGGGTATCCTGTGGTTGGTATGCGTCATCCCGGCCATCCTGCTGATGCTTGCTATGTTCATCATCTCGAAGTATGAGCTGAGCGACGAGCGCATCGACGAGATCAACAAGGCCATCGAGGAGCGTCATACTTCCGCCGAGTAATATCTTAGATACAACGGATACTGATCTGACAGATTTACACTGATTCCATCATCACCAAAAACAAATCAGTGTAAATCTGCAGAATCAGTACAATCAGTGACTTGAAAAACGAAATCAGTGAACTAACATGAAGATCCTCTTGAAATCAATTGTGACAGCGATGCTGGTAGTGGCATCCCTCCCCACAATGGCGCAAAATAGTCTGTGGGAGGCTTACCGCGACTACTGGTATACTGGCGTGAGCGTGAACCAATGGCAGACAGAGCCGGGCAATACCGACTGGGCCGTCATCACCCGCGACTTCAACTGGGCGGTGGCAGAGAACTGTATGAAGTGCGAGGTCATCCACCCCAAGGAGGGCGTCTATGACTTTACCCTCGCCGACCAGTTCGTCGACAAGGCCAAGGCCGCCGGCATGAAGGTGCTGGGCCACTGCCTTATCTGGCATTCGCAGTGTGCGCCGTGGTTCCACTTCGACAGCGAGGGCAAGCCCGTTGCCCCCGAGGTGTTGCGCAAACGTATGCGCGAGCATATCCATACCATCGTGGGGCACTTCAAGGGACGTGTCGACGCATGGGATGTGGTGAACGAGGCTTTCGAGGACGATGGGTCGCCCCGAAAGAGTCTGTTCTACCAGATTCTGGGCACCGACTACATCCCTCTGGCTTTCCAGTATGCCCATGAGGCCGACCCCAATGCCCAGCTCTATTACAACGACTTCTCCATGAACAAGCCCGAGAAGGTGGAGGGCGTGGCTCGCTTCTTCCGGCCTCTGCTGGCTCAGGGACTGCCCGTGACGGCCATCGGCATGCAGGGACATATGATTCTGGAAGACAATGTCGACAATAGCGTCATCCACCAGTATGAGCACTCCATCCAAACCATCGCGGCGCTGGGAGTGCCTACATTCTTCTCCGAACTCGACCTCTCGGTGCTGCCCAACCCCTATGGCTTCTCGGGTGCCAACGTCAGCGACAAGTTCGCCTACCGCCCTGAGATGGATCCGTATAAGGACGGACTCACCAAGGAGCAGGAGGCCAAGATGGAGCAGTTCTGGGTCGATTTCTTCCGCATGCTTATCCAGCACAAGGACGACATCATCCGCGTGAACTTCTGGTGTCTCAACGACGCCAACTCATGGCGCAACGATTTCCCCATCCGTGGCCGCACCGATTATGCCACCCTCTTCGACCGTCAGAGCCAGCGCAAGCCGATTATCGACCGTCTCATCCAGTTGGTGCAACCCGCATGTTGTGGCTCACAGAATCAGCCAAAGAGCAAGGGAAAGAAGAAAAAGAAATAGTTCATCGCAGAATAATACAATCAACAAATCATATCAAACTCAATAAACAACTATAATCATGGCAAAATCAAGGTATCTTTTCCCTAAGGATTATATGGCCGACCCATCGGCCAATGTGTTCAACGGACGCCTCTATATCTATCCCTCTCACGACCGTGAGAGCGGCGAGAGCTTCGACGATGATGGCGGACACTTCCAGATGCGCGACTATCATGTGTTCTCCTTGGACGATGTGATGGAGGGCGAGGTGACCGACCACGGCGTGATACTCGACGTGGAGCAGGTGCCCTGGGCCGAGAAGCAGATGTGGGACAACGATGTGGTAGAGAAAGACGGAAAATACTACCTCATCTTCTCTGCAAAAGACTATAATGGCGTGTTCAATCTCGGCGTGGCCGTGGCCGACAAGCCCGAGGGACCATTCGTGCCACAACCGTTGCCCATCCGTGGTGCCCAGAGCATCGACCCTTGTGTGTTCAAGGATGACGACGGGCAGATTTACTGCTACTATGGTGGTCTGTGGGGTGGACAATTGCAGTGGCATGTGCCCCTTGCTGCTCCTTTCGCTCCCGTGGCTGTTCCCGATAACTCACAGGCTCCCGAGGGCTATGTCGACATTGGGCATGCCTCTGACAGGAAGACCGAGCTCTTCGCACCTGCCGACGCCCCTGCGCTGCCCAGTTTCGTGGCCCGAATGAGCGACGACGTGCTGCAGTTTACCGAGGCACCACGTCCCGTGGTCATCGTCGATGAGAATGGTGAGCCGCTGAAGGCTGGCGATCCCCACCGCTTCTTCGAGGCCTCATGGATGCACAAGATGAATGGTAAGTACTATTTCTCCTACAGCACGGGCGATAGTCATTATCTCTGCTATGCCGTGGGCGACAATCCTTACGGACCGTTCACCTATCAGGGTGTGATTCTCGAACCGGTGGTGGGATGGACCACACACCATAGCATCGTGGAGTACAAGGGCAAGTGGTATCTCTTCCACCACGACTGCGTGCCTTCCAACGACATCACCTGGCTCCGCAGCCTCAAGGTCATCCCTCTCGACATCGATGAGGAGGGCCGCATCCGCACCACACGCAGCGAGTAGTCAGAATTCCGGGTAACCAGATCATTCCGAGTATTCTGGATACTCTGAGTTCTCTGAGTTTCCGAGTTTTTCACTAATTTGTACCCATAAATCATAAAGTACGTTAAATCAGTGTATTCTGATTTTGCCATTTAATTTATTTTAGGTACATTTGTAC
>ONGG01000008.1:0-59202 GCA_900317305.1 uncultured Prevotellaceae bacterium
CTATTTCATGGCTCCAGTCGGTGAGGAGCGTATTGGAGATGTTTCGAACGTGCTCTTCGCTAATGGATGGATTGCCGACGAGGATGGAAAAGTGTTCATTTACTACGCATCCAGCGATACCCGCATGCACGTTGCCACTTCCACCATCGACAAGTTGGTTGATTACTGCATGAACACGCCAAAGGACGGACTCACCACCAGTGCATCCGTTGAAACCCTCAAGGCTCTCATCTCTAAGAATCTTACTATTCTAAAGAAATAAACCCTCAAAAACTAATTCAATGGCTTCTTTAAAAGAAAAAATCGGTTACGCCCTTGGCGATGCTGCAGCTGGTGGCATCACATGGAAAGTGATGTCAATTGCTTTTCCTCTTTTCTTTACAAATGTGTTTGGACTCACCGTTGCCGATACAGCAACACTGATGCTCGTAGCACGAATGTTCGATGTAATCACCGACCCACTCATGGGTAGTCTTGCCGACCGCACTCAATCGCGCTGGGGCACCTACCGCCCTTGGCTTATCTTCGGTGCTTTGCCTCTCGGTTTGATATTTGCACTCTTGCTCTATACCCCTGACTTCGGTCCTGTTGGCAAACGCATCTATGCCTATACCCTCTATCTGCTGATGATGGCTGTTTACACAGCAGTGAACGTGCCTTACGGTTCATTACTCGGTGTGATGACTGACGACGACAATGAGAAGAACCAGTTCTCTTCGTTCCGCATGGTTGGTGCATACGCTATGGGCTTCATCACTTTGCTTTCATTCCCTTATCTGCAAAAGATGGTGGGTGGCACTCCCGCTCATCAGTATGCCGTATTGGGTGCTGCACTCGGAGCTTTGGCAACCATCATGACACTTGCCTGCGGATTGCTCACCAAGGAACGTCTGAAACCCGTTCGTGCCGAGAAATTCTCCTTCAAACCTTTTGCCGACCTCTTCAAGAACAAACCTTGGATTTACCTCACACTCATCGGAATCTGTACCAATTTCTTCAACGGTTTCCGCTATGCTGTAGCGGGTTACCTCATGGAATACTGTCTCCATGGCGATGTCACCGTCTCAGGACTCATTATCAACTACACGGTATTCATGACCTTCGGTGAGGTGACTTGTATGATTTTCGGTGCTCTCTCCCCTAAATTCACGCAGTGGATAGGTTCCAAGCGCAAGGCATTCACCGTGGCAGGCATCATCTGCATGGTTCGTTCCAATGGACCCTTCATATATTTGGGTTCTCGTTGCCCTGGTAGTGCTCACCTCCGTGGGTGTAGGACTCTATTCACCTCTGCTTTGGTCCATGTATGCCGATGTGGCTGACTATGCTACAGAGAAGAACGGAACCTCTTCCACAGGTCTGATTTTCTCCTCAGGAACGATGGCTCAGAAGTTTGGAACAGCCATTTCGGGTTCACTCGTAGCGCTCCTCTTGGGTCTTGCCGGCTTCTATTCAGGAACCGACGATGCAGGTCAAACCGTCATCAACATCACCAACATGGAAGCAGTTCGTGGCATGACTTGGGCACTGTTCTCCATCTTCCCTGCTGTCATCATTGTCATCATGCTTTGGTTGCTCTATAAATACCCAATCAAGAAATAAAAATGAACAGAATCAATATTCTGAAGTCCGAGGTTCTCGACGTACTTGAAAACAACATTCTCCGTTTCTGGCTCGACAAGATGCAGGACAAGGAGAACGGCGGTTTCTATGGTCAGATGACAGGCGAAGGAGAACTGGTGAAAACGGCTGACAAGGGCGGAATCCTCAATGCACGCATCTTGTGGTCGTTCTCTGCCGCTTATCGTGTGCTCCGCAAGCCTGAATACCTCGAAGCAGCCACCCGTGCCAAGGAATATATCATCGAGCATTTCATCGATGAGGAATTTGGAGGCACATATTGGAGCCTCGACTACAAAGGCAATCCTAAAGACACGAAGAAGCAGTTCTATGCCATAGGTTTCATGATTTATGGATTGTCGGAATATGCTCGTGCCACGGGTGACCACGAAGCACTGGAATATGCCATCCAACTCTACGAATGCATCGAAGAACATTCTCTCGACAAGCAATATAACGGCTACATCGAAGCTTGCACCCGTGAATGGGGAGAGATTGCAGACATGCGCCTTTCGGAGTTGGATGCCAACTTCCCAAAATCGCAAAACACGCACCTCCACATCATCGAGCCTTACACGAATCTCTTCCGAGCACTCAAAGAGCTGGATGCGATCGAGAATGCTACCAACGACTACGGCTTGAAACCTTACGTGGGACAGTTCACAACAGTGAATATCTCCGTTGATCCCGACATCGTCATCCGTCTTGAAGCATCGCTCCGAAACCTCATCAACATCTTCACCGACAAGATTCTGAATCCTCAGACCCACCATCTCGACCTTTTCTTCGACATGGATTGGAAGCGTGAGGCAGGTGCTTTGGAAAGCTACGGCCACGACATCGAATGTTCGTGGTTGCTCCACGAAGCTGCCCTCGTACTCGGCGACGACATCGTTCTGAAAAAAGTGGAACCGATTGTGCAGATGGTTGCAAAAGCCTCAGAGAAAGGGCTGAACGAAGATGGTTCGATGGTACACGAAGCCAATCTCGACACAGGCTATGTCGATACCGACCGTCATTGGTGGGTTCAAGCCGAAAATGTGGTGGGATGGATAAACATCTACCAGTATTTCGGTGATGAAGATGCCCTCCAGAAAGCCCTCAACGGTTGGCAGTATATCAAGAACAATCTCATCGACCGTGAAGGCGGAGAATGGTGGTGGAGCCGCGACCCTCAGCGTAACATCAACCGCAAGGACGACAAAGCCGGCTTCTGGAAATGCCCTTACCACAATAGCCGCATGTGCCTCGAAATCCTCGAGCGCGATTTTTAATTCCCCATAGCACCCATAAACCCCATAAATCCCATAACCCCCATCATCCCCATTACCCCCATAAAACAATGAAAAAGTTCACCCTCTTCTTGCTTTCCGCCCTCTGCCTCACGGCGCAAGCAAAAATACATCTCCCCGAAATTCTCAGCGACAACATGGTGCTCCAGCAGCAAACCAGCGTTAATCTTTGGGGAACCACCGATACCAAGAACACCATCACCATCACTCCAAGTTGGTCGAATGGCAAGACCTTCGAAGCCAAAGCCGACAAGCAAGGCAAGTGGCTCGTGTCCATCCCTACCCCAATGGCAAGTTTCACCCCTCAGACCATCACCATTTCCGATGGCGAATCCATCACCCTCAGCAACATCCTCATTGGCGAAGTATGGTTCTGCTCGGGACAGTCAAACATGGAAATATCAACGGTTCTAACGAAGAAATAGCCTTGGCTGGTGATTGGGCAGACAAAATCCACGTGGTTACCATCCCAAAGACGGGTGCCACCGAACCTAAGGAGGAAGTGCCAGGCAAATGGTACGTGCCTTCTCCCCAGACGGCTCCTAACATCAGTTGCTCTGCATGGTATTTCGCCCAGATGCTCACCCGCGTGCTTCGCATGCCTGTCGGCATCATCGTCTGTGCTTGGGGCGGTTCGTCTGTGGAAGGCTGGACACCTCGCGAAATCCTCAACACCTACAAGGATGTGAAACTCGCTGATGAACTAAAGCGCGGTTGGAACGGTCAGTGGTGGGAATACTTCACTCCTCTCATCATGTATAACGGAATGCTCCACCCTCTCCGCAACTACACCATCAAGGGTTTCATCTGGTATCAAGGCGAAGCCAACGTAGGTAAGGACAAGGACCACGCCACTCGTCTTAACACGATGGTGAATGTGTGGCGCAAAGAATTCAGTGAGACACAAGCTCATCCACTCAACGACCAACTCCCATTCTATTTGGCAGAAATCGCTCCTTGGGCTGGTTATGGCGGTGCAGAAGGCACAAGCGGTGCACTCCTTCGCGAAGCACAGCACACGGCAGCCAACGAAGTCATCAAGAATGCAGGTTGCATCTGCACCAACGACCTCGTCACTCCATACGAAGCCGACCAGATTCACCCTGCCGAGAAACGTCAAGTAGGTTATCGTTTTGCTTACCTCGCACTCAACCGCACCTACGGAATAAAGTCCATCGCTTGCGATGCTCCAGAATACGACCACCACACCATCGATGGCAACAAACTCGAAGTATTCTTCAAGCATGCTGAAGATGGTCTTTCCCCTTGGAACGATGCCACAGGTTTCGAAATAGCAGGTGCTGATGGCAAATTCTATCCTGCCAAAGCAAAATTAGTAGAAAGCAACAAGTCATTCATCCTCACTTCCGATGCCGTTCCAGCTCCGAAGCAAGTTCGCTACTGTTTTAAGAACTTCCAGATTGGCAACGTCATCAATCACCGCAACCTCCCTTTGGTTCCGTTCAGGTCGGACAAATAAATAAATGAAGAATGAAGAATAAAGAATGAAGAATGAAAATTACATAAACTAAAATTCATTCTTCATTCGGAGCGTAGCGACCATTCTTCATTCTTCATTTTATATACGTTTCCAGTATCTTGCATCCCTCTTCTGGCACCACATTCAGACTTTTGGTGGTGGCAGGAAGCAGCACTGTCATGCCTTGACGAATGAGGTGTGATTGGCTTTGTCCATCTTCCTCGCTACGAAGCAATGCCTTTCCCTCCAAGCACATCAGTACCACAAAGGAATCCAAGCCCTCATAATTCGTTCTGAAAGGCTGAGTCAAATCCAACAAGTTCGTTGTGAAATAAGGGCAAGATGTCAACTTCTCACGCTGGTCTTGCTTTTTCTCATAATGTATGCGGTAATCTTCCTGAACACTGAAGTCAATCACGTCTCGCGCTTCGTTCACGTGCAACTGACGTGGCTTGCCTTGTGCATCCACACGTCCGAAGTCGTAAATGCGATAGGTAATGTCGCTCGTTTCCTGAATCTCAGCAACGAACGTACCTTCGCCCAAACTATGCACACGTCCAGATGGCAAGAAATACACATCCCCTGCCTTTGCCTCGCTTTCCGACAACACATCCAATATCGTATTGTTCTTCACGCGCTCTTCGTATTCGTCCTTCGAGATTTGTTCCTTGAATCCAATCCTCAGCTTGCTTCCTTCGTCAGCCTTAATCACATACCACATCTCCGTCTTGCCTCTCAACTGATGACGAGCCTTTGCCTGTTCATCATTGGGATGCACCTGAATCGACAAGTCGCGACGAGCATCAATAAACTTAATCAAGAGCGGAAAAGTAGTGCCGAATTGTTGAAAAGCCTTCTTTCCCACCAATTTTTCTCCTTGTTCCTCCATCAGCTGAGTAATCGTCTTGCATGCATCCTTCCCATTTGCCACTACAGACTCGCTTCCAGGCAATGCTGATATTTCCCAACTCTCACCAATCTCGTGCATGTCAGTATCGATACCCTTAAAATCTGCGATGGATTCGCCACCCCATATTGTTTGTTTCAAAACTGGCTTAAACGTGTACATTTTACTCTTTTTTGATTTTGCGCTGCAAAGTTACAAAAAGCTTTCCATTCAAAATGACATTTTTTTTCCAATCTTTTACATTATTGCACGAATAAGCGAAAAAAACGGTGCTTTCATTCTCCAAAAAGAAAAATATTTGTACTTTTGCGAGAGAAAGAAGCTTTTTTTGAGTTTTATAAAGCGAATTCCCTTATGACACGAATCAACTATCTCACCACGATGCTGGCATTGCTTTTCGTACTTTTTGCCAGCACTGCAACAGCGCAAACCTACGATATTGGCGATTATGCAGGTCGTCCAGGCGTAGGCACAGGTACATCCGTCGTTCCCAAGAACAAATTGCTTTGGCTTCGTCGCTACAAGCCCGACAGTCACCAACAGCCCATCCATGACTTTGGATTCAGAAACCGCACCGACATCTGCCGCGGCTGGGTGGTATCAAGACTGACGAGGGAAAGCGATGCTTTGAAAGCCGGGATGGAACTGGGTGACACCATCATTGCCGTGAATGGGAGAAACGTTACCGATTATTCATGGGAAGAGGAGTATGACATCGACAATCTTCCCAAACTCCACCTGGACATCGTCGGAGCCGATGGCAATGAAAAGCGTATCACCTTGGAATCCAAAGAATGGTGGTGAAAAATCCTATGTAATACACTTCCTATTCTGATAGTAAGAAAGAACCAAGAGTGGGAACATTAATCTGTGTTAGTCGTATTTCCGATTAACACCCATTGTCATGTTTTTTATTCCCACCAAAAAAAATTGGAAATTGCTTGCCATTTCAGAAATAAAGTATATATTTGCATAAAAATCTAATAAACATACCTTTGACCTTAAACACATTACCCCAATCGCTATGAATGCACAACAATTACCCACTGTAGAAGAAGTATTCTCATGGATGAGAAAACTCTACGACGAGAGCTATTCGGGTTTGACGAAACTGGAGAAGAGCGAGCAACACATGTATGGCACGATGGTCACCACACCCAACGACAAGAAGTTCATCGTGAGAATGCTCGACGAGACCAGTCAGGTGAGAGACTCCCAAAAATTGGCCGTCAGGGTGAAAGACCTGATCGACCAATATGGTATTCCCCATTTTCTCGGCAAGACCGACCACTGCCTGTTTTGGATGTACCAGAAATTCGCTTACCTGCCATTGTTCAACTGGGTATCAGTGCCCATCATCAAATGGCGTCTGCGTCGCGACACCAGCAGGGTGATCATCAACGCTGCCCGTCCCAACCTCACCCGTCACCTGGCCACCCGTTTCCAACAAGACATCGGGCAGAACGTGAATCTCCTTGGCGAGGTGGTGCTCGGCGATGGTGAGGCCGACAAGCGCTACCAATCGTATCTGGAAGCCCTGAAGGAGCCCGACATCAACTACATCTCCGTGAAGATATCGGGCATCTACGCCCAGACCCACGCCTTGAACTACAAGGAATGCTTCCCCGAGCTCATCCGCCGCATGTCGGAACTCTACCAAGCAGCCATCGACAACCCCTATACCGATGCCAATGGTGTGAAACGGGCCAAGTTCATCAACCTCGACATGGAGGAGTACAAGGACGCCCACCTGACGATGAAACTGTTCAAAGACGTGCTCTCGCTGCCCCAGTTCAAGAACTACGAGGCAGGTATCGTGGTGCAGGCCTACCTGCCCGACGCATGGGATTTCCAGACCGAGCTGCTCGAGTTTGCCCACCAACGCGTGGCCGAAGGCGGCTCTCCCATCAAGATGCGCATCGTGAAAGGCTGCAACCTGGATATGGAGAACATTGTGAGCGACATGCGCGGATGGCCCAACCCCGTAAGGCAGAGCAAGACAGAGGTGGACGCCAACTACCTCCACATCATCGAGCGTGGTCTGAAGCCCGAGAACGCCAAAGTGCTCCACATCGGCATGGCCTCGCACAACCTCTTCACCATTTCCTACGCCTACCTGCTCACCGAGACCTACAAGACCCCAAAAGACTGTTTCTGTTTCGAGATGCTTGAGGGTATGGCCAATCACATCTGGCGGGCACAAAAGAAATTCGGCAACCACGTGATACTTTACACCCCCGTGGTGAAGAAAGAGCACTTCCTCAACGCCATCTCCTATCTGGTGAGACGAATGGACGAGAACACCGCCCCTGACAATTTCCTCACCCACTCTTTCTCGCTCAAGCCTGGCACCAAAGAGTGGAAGGAACTGGAACAGCAGTTCATCGACGCCTACAACATGAAGGACTCGCTCTCGCATACTCCTGCCCGGACACAAGACCGCAACAAGCCCTATGAGGGGCAGGCACCCCGCGACGAGATGAAGAACGAGCCCGACACCGACTTCGACCGCTTCTGCAACCAAGAATGGGTGGAGCAGATTTTCAAGAAATGGAAAGCAGCGCCTTCCACCAAACTCGCCCAAGCCCCAGGTTGGGGAGAATGGAAACCAGGAGAGGTGTTGCCCACGCAGGTTGGCGACAGCCTGACTTTCAATGCCGACCATGCACGCTACTTCGACCGCTCACAGGAAGGCGACGTGCTCGTGTGTGAGATGTCGCGCGCCAACAAGGAACAGGCCCTACAAATCATTGATATTGCCGCCAACGACCCCTCTGGATGGCGAAACACAACCATAGAGGAGCGCCATCGGTTGATGTACGAGGCCGCCAACCACCTCGGTGCCATGCGTGGCGACCTCATCGGAGCAATGTGTGCCATTACCGGCAAGACGGTAGAGGAAGCCGACGTCGAGGTGTCGGAAGCCATCGACTATTGCAGGTTCTACACCACCACGATGAAGAAATACGCCTCGCTCGGCGATATCGAGATGAAGGCCAAGGGAACCGTACTCGTGCTCTCACCATGGAACTTCCCCTGCGCCATTCCCTGTGGCGGTGTAGTGGCCGCCCTTGCCTCCGGCAACACATGTATTCTGAAACCCGCCACCGTTGCGGCTCCCGTAGCATGGCTCTTTGCCAAGGCCTTCTGGGATGCCGGCGTGCCTAAAAAAGCCCTGCAGGTGGTGATCACCGACCGCGATGCCACACCGTTGCTCACATCCTCGCCCTCAGTGAGCCACATCATTCTGACTGGAGGCACCGAGACCGCACAGACCATCGCCCATGCCAACCCACGCAAGCCCCTCTCGGCAGAGACGGGCGGCAAGAACGTGATGATACTCTCGGCCAAGGGTGACCGCGACCACGCCATCATGAACGCCTGCCGCTCTGCCTTTGGCAACGCAGGTCAGAAATGCTCAGCCTGTTCCATACTCCTTGTGGAGCGCTCCGTCTACGATACTGAGGAATTCATGGAGAAGTTGAAAGACTGCGCCTCATCGCTCAAAGTAGGCGGTGTATGGAACGCCGGCAACATCGTCGGTCCGATGATTACCAACGAGAACGAGAAACTCCGTCAGGCCATGCAGCTCGAGCCGGGTGAGCAATGGCTCATCGCTCCTGAGTTTGTGGACAGCAAGAAATACATTCTTAAGCCCACCGTGAAGATTGGAGTCAAGCCCAATTCTTTCACGTTCCGCACCGAACTCTTCGCACCGCTTCTTGCCGTAACCCCCTACGACACGCTCGAGGAGGCTGTGGCATTGGTCAATGGACTGGACTACGGACTGACATCAGGTCTGCAGTCGCTCGACGAACAAGAGCAGAAATACTGGAAAGACCACATCGAGGCCGGCAACCTCTATATCAACCGTGGCATCACCGGAGCCATCGTCAACCGTCAACCTTTCGGTGGCATGAAACTCTCGGCCTTCGGACCGGGTCTGAAAGCCGGAGGTCCGAACTACTGTCTGCAGTTCATGACAGTCACCGACAAGGTAGGCAGTGACACCGACTACAAGAAATCGTATGCCGAATGGTATGAGCGTGAGTTCCGCCATGCCCGCAACATCCAGCCCCATATCCGTGGCGAGCAAAACGTGTTCAGGTACCTGCCACTCAAGCGAGGCATGGTATTGAGGCTCTTCGGTGACGAGACCCTGGAGCAAATCAAGATGGTGTGCCTGGCCGCTAGCACCGTGGGCACCCCTCTTACCATCTCCGCCGACAGCACCCATCCGCTCATCGACAGTTTGCCTTCCATAGTAAAGAAAGAGAGTCTGCAACAATTCTGCCAGTCGTTGAAAGACTACGAGCGTATCCGCACCATCTCTGCCCACGTGCCCGACGAGGTGTTTGAGACCGCAGCCCATGCCGACCGCTACATTGCCCAGTCGGCACCTGTGAGGAACGGACGCATCGAACTCTCGCTCTACATCAAGGAGCAGTCGATAGCCAACGAATATCACCGCTATGGCTCGCAGATTGAAATACCGCCTGTAGAATAGATCTGAAATCCATCAACCATCAGTTTTTTGGGAAAAAGGATGATTTTTGCCGCAAATAGATGTATCTTTGCATCTGATTTGCGGCAGAATCCTTTTTAGGCCAGTTATTGCCTTGACAGCATCGAACCGCATATTTTCTTAATACCACGATGAGATATATTGGAGAAATCATTTCTTTGGGCGTGGCATGTTCGTGGACCATCGCTGCTCTATCGAGCGAGATAGGCAGCCGTCGGCTGGGCGTGTTCGTGATGAACGTCTGGCGCATGGGTGTGGCACTGCTCTTCTCGGCCCTGCTGATGTGGATGGTCTTTGGCAGTCCCTACCCTGTATATGCCAGTGCCACCACATGGGGTTGGCTGCTGCTTTCGGGCGTAGTAGGCTATTTCTTCGGCGACTGGTGCCTGTTCAATTCCTACCTCACCATCGGCTCACGTTTCGGTCAACTGTTCATGACGCTGGCCCCTATGTTCACCGCCCTGACTGCATGGGTGATGCTCGGGCAACGGCTGTCGTGGAGCACGCTGCTCGCCATGGCAGTCACCCTTTCGGGCATTGCCATCTCTGTGCTCAGCCGCGACGGGCATCACAAGATAGCCGTTTCGCTGCCCACCAAAGGCATTCTCTTCGGCATTGGTGCCGGACTGGGACAAGGAGTAGGACTGGTACTCAGCAAGGTGGGCCTCGACCACTATTCTGCCGACGTTCCCTCGGCCGTGATGAGCGAGGTGGAGAATTACCTTCCTTTTGGTTCGAACATGATACGCTGTGTGGCCGGACTGGTTTGTTTCGCTCTTTGGTTGGTGATACGGGGAGGGGCAAGCAGTATGCGTGCGAGCATTCACGACTGGCGAGGCCTGACGGCCATGATGGTGGCCGTGTTCTCAGGTCCGTTCATCGGCGTGGGATTCTCGCTCATGGCCCTGCAATATACTGCCGCCGGTATCGCCTCCACGCTTATGGCCCTTACGCCCATACTCATCCTGCTGCCTTCGCGCTGGCTCTTTGGTCAGCCCATCACGCTGCGCAATGTGCTGGGAGCCATCATATCATGCATCGGCGTATCGCTGTTTTTTCTGTTATAGAGGATTTGTTTATAGGGAAGAAATAACAAAAAACGGTGCTGAACACTCAACACCGTTTGCTTTTATATTTGATTAGATAGGATTAGTCATCGCTATCGAGCAGATGGCCATATTTGCTGAACCTCAGGTCGATGCCGTTGGCGAGTTCCACCTTATAGGTTCTGCGAGTCTTGATGATCTCCACTACGGGGAAGTCCTTGAAGTTTGCGGTCACATAAGCGGCGATGGGCTCTGGTATGACCTCAATGGGAACAGCACTGAATCTGCAGTCAACCTCCTCCCAGTCACCATTGGTGTCGAAGTCGATTTTCGTTCCATCGCTGAGGCAGATGGTATATTCTTTCGACAAGAAGTTGATGTCTTTCTCTACCAGGGTCACTTTCGAATCGGGAAAATGATTCTGAATGAACAACTGGGCAGCTGGTGGCATCTCATTGGGTGCTACAAAATTGTCGTAAGTGAAGCTGGTTGCCATGACCAACACTCCAATAACCAACACGATTACAAATCCTATCTTTTTCATTTTCTTATGGGTTTTAATTGTTTATGTTTTAATTTCGATTGTTGTCTTTTGACATTGCAAAGATACATCCAAAACACAACGGTTTCCAAACAATCATCACAGATACTTGAAAAAGGCATCAGACAGCAATACGGATATCGGACAAACATGCAAAAGAGGTTGAAAGGCTGTCCGAAAAGGATAGAAAGGGGGGCGACCAATCATCCCGATAGGGAAAACATTGCCAATACAGGCTAAAAAAAGGAGTGCCTTGCTTGGGCACTCCTTTTTCTTGTATGTGGAAAAAATTATTTCTTGAAGAAATCCTGAACAGCCTCGTTGGGAACCATCTGCTCATCGAAGATATAAGCACCGGTCTTGGGGCTCTTCACCATTTTGATCACCTTTGTATAAGCGCGTCCATCCTGTGATCCCTCATGGAAGGTAGCGACGGTTTTCTTTGCCATAATGTAAAATTATTTAATTTCCTTATGAATGGTCATCTTCTTAAGGATGGGGTTATACTTCTTCATTTCCATTCTCTCGGGAGTGTTCTTACGGTTCTTGGTGGTCACGTAACGGCTTGTGCCGGGCAGACCGCTGTTCTTCATCTCGGTGCACTCGAGAATGACCTGCACTCTGTTACCTTTTGCTTTCTTTGATGCCATTTGATTATTCTCCTATCACTTTAATGTCTTTCCAATCGCAATAACCTTTGGCAACAGCCTGCTTCAGTGCGGCGTCAAGACCAACTTTATTAATAAGGCGCAGACCGGCTGCACTAATCTTAAGACTAATCCAGCAATCCTCCTCCACATAGTAGAATTTCTTTGTGAACAAGTTCACATCGAAAGTGCGCTTTGTGCGATGCTTCGAATGGGAAACATTGTTGCCCACCTGGGCTTTTTTCCCTGTAATCTGACAAATCTTCGACATTGCTATCTAAATTTTTTGTTTTCTTGTTTTTGATACCTATTCCAAACAGGGTGCAAAATTACAAAGAATTTTCTATTAAACAAAATTTTTCCATAAATAATCCTTTAATTTAATGTTTTTTTAGGAAGAGATTCTGTGCCCATTAACCCTTCTGGTGTAGACTTTAAGGACTTTAAGGACTTTAAGGCCCCTAAGGACCTTAAAGCAACGGAAAGACATAGGTGAGCGAGAAGAACAGTTCGACAGCGATGACGTAGAGCACGACAAGCGGTGCACTTTGTGAAAGGCCATAGCATAAAGCCTGGAAAGCCTCGGCGACCGACCTCATGGTGGCTGTGAGGAAACCGAAGGTGATGGCCATGACCGCCACGCAGAAAGCGATGATGGGAACAAGGCTGCTGCTGAAACTGCTGGGGAAGAGCTGTCCGGTGACGCTGAGCAATGCCGCATGAGGCACGAAAGCGATAATGGCGACAACCACCAGGAAGAGCAGCAGTTCGATGAGTACGATTCTCAGTGCGAACTCCTGTCGGTAGGTTCTGGGCCTGGGCCGGAGCAAGGTCTGTATCATCCCACTTCGCTGCAATGCTCCGAGCGCCATGGCTCCGAAGATAATCCACACCAGCGGTGGTGAGGCCACGTTGCCCACGACCGAGCCGAAGAACCACCTGATGCCCTCATTGCTGAGCAGTGAGCGCACGGAGGTTTCCGGCGAGGCGGCAGTAATGAGCCACGACACCAGGAAGAGCGCTACCTGCAAGATGGCCATGACAGCCGCCGCATAAGCGCACCACGTCTTCCAATCCCTATTCGTCGTCGGCATGCAGGTTGTCGATATCGATGATTCTCAGTTCGCAAGCCCTCACCACGAGTCGGGTGGCATTCACGCCATATCCGCCATTGCCGTTCGGGAAGAGTTTCTGCACCAGTTCGTTCTGTCTCTTCTCCAGGCTTTTCACGCCGAAGGGCATTCCCCTGAGGTTGGTGATCTGCTCCTTGGTGTATCCAAGGGCCAAGTGGCGGAGGAATCGCTCATCGTACTCGTCGATCTCGTAGTTGACCAAAGCCTCCTGCCGCATGAGATGGCTTCCCACACTATATTTGAAGCGTTCCACGATTTTCTCGAGAATGGGTTCGTTGAACACCAAGCGTTTGCCGCTCATCACGCTGAACACATCCCCCCGGGTGAGCAGTTCGCCACTTTTGAGGATGATACCGTCGGCTCCGGCGTCGAGCACGTCGACCCACAGTTTCTCGTTAAGGATCTCTCCCGTGAAGATGAGCACTTTGATGTTCTTATACATCTCTTTCGTATGACGGCAGATCTCCACACCCACGGTGGTCGACCCACCAAGTCCAAGGTCGAGCAGCACGAGGTCGGGCATCTCCTGCTTGAGCAGTTTCCAGTATGAGGCCTCGCTGTCGGCAGTGCCGATGATTTGAGCCTCGGGGATGTCGTTGCGGATGATTCCCTCGGTGCCTTTCAGTTCGAGCGCCACGTCTTCGACGATGATTACTTTGAATTTTTCCATGATTGTATGATATTTGTTGTTATTTCGATCAACTAGGCTTGCGGTTTGGAGGTTTTGCCCTTGACGAGTGTCACCACGAGGTCGGTGCCCCCCTCGGAGTTCTGTTCAGCCACGATTCCGCAGCCACGGGCATTGGTAGCGTTACCGATATCCCTGACAATCTGCCGGCACAGCAGGAAGGGGATGTTGTGCATGGAGGGGTCGAACAGGCCGTGGCACTCCTCATGGCTGAGTCGCAGGTTGTGGTAGGTCACCCGCAGTGTGACATAGCGGTCGTCCTTGTTGGCGGCCGTGATTACAGGTTTCTCTCCCCCACCCTGTTTTCCAAGTATCTCAAAGAGATAGCGCAGCATCTGCTCGTCGCCCAGCACATAGATATCCTGTGGGTCGGCAATCCTGATGTCCTTCCTCACCGATCTCAGGCTCACCGCCGCACAATCGGGTTTCACGCTCTCCACCTGGCGCATGGCTTGTGCGCTGAGTATGGAATAGAGCATTTTATAGTAGTCGGCCAGTTCGCTGATACTCTGCAGGTTGTCGTCGCCATCCTCTATCAGTGTCCGGATTCTCGACGGGAAGTACATGGTCTCGTGTTTCAGCGTACTGAGACAGTTGTCGAGCACGCTGTTGCACACATATAGCCTATCGTTCTCATATTCACCGCGGTGCACGTCATCCTCCGCCAGTTCGATATCCGCCATACGCTCGTTGTTTTGGTTCACGGCCTTCTGCAGCGTCTCGATAATCTGGTCGGCCACATTTTGCAACATGGGTGGCAGTTTCTCGTCGTGGTAGATCGACTTTCGGCCTTTCATCACCTCACCTTCCGAAGGATGGCCGGCAAGCGTGCGTATTTTCTCCAGTTTGCGCTGGTTGGTGTCCTCCGACCCGAGCACGTTGTTGATGCCGATGACCCTGTCGAGACAGAAACGGTAGTAGACCTGGTGACGGTAGTAGAGCAGCAAGTAGGCCAGGATGATGATGAGCAACAGTACGATGAGGATGGCGATGGCCATATACTTGTTGGCCTGCGACTTCTGCATCACGCTACAGTAGTCGGCCAGCGTGGTGTCGGCCGACTTCTCCTTGAAGAGTTGGGTATATACCTTATTATTATAACGGTAGAGCGACCATTGGTGCAGGGCCAGTGCCGCCACTGCCGCCTCGTTGCGGAAGTCGAGGATGACGTCGTAATTCATGGGCAGCCGCTTGTGGAACCACTCTATCTCGGCCTGTGCCGAGGCGTTGTTGTCCTCTGCCAGCAATGTGTCGGTTCCCTCTGGCATCATGATGCGGTAGGCCTGATTAAGGTAGAGTCGCGTGGAGTCGGCGAAGTCGAGTGCCCGCTGATATTTCCGGTTCAGGTTGCTGTAGTAGGCACTGTCGGCCATCGACCCAGCCTTCTCGAGCATCTGTCCCACGCTCTTGGCCATTGTCGGAGAGGCCGACGCAGTAAGCACGGCGAGGAGCGCGATGACGCGTGATACGCCCTTCGGAAGCCGGAAGAAGAACCGGCTGCCCTTGCCCACCTTGCTCTCCACGCCAATATCGCATACTTTGAAGAGGGTGCTGATTTTCTTGTATTTCTCGATGATGCCCTTGCAGTTCACCAGTCCGAACCCGTGTCCCTTCTCCGTGTTGTCGGCAGGTACTTTCTCGAGTGTGAGGGTCTGGTCGCTGATGCTCTTCATCTCCACCTTAAAGGCCGAGGCCATCTGTTCCTCGGTCATTCCCACGCCGGTGTCGCTCACCGAGATCTCCACATAGTCGTCGGTCTCGTCGGCAAAGATGGTCACCTTGCCGCCCTCCGGGGTGAACTTCCTGGCGTTGTCGGCCAGAGTGTTGACCATGAAGAGCGTGAGGGTGCGGTCGGCCTTCACCCAAGCCTCGGTAGGCGTCACCTCAAGCGAGATGTTCTTGAGTTGGAATCCCATTCTTCCGTGCGACACGATATCGAAGAGACCCTGCACGGGGAAGCTCTCGATATGCAGGCTCAGTTCGCCTTTCCGCAACTGTATCCACTGGGTGAGGATGGCATTGTACTCGATAATGCGGTCGGTGAGTTCGGCCACATATTGGTATCTCTCCTGTCGTGTCTCCGGGTCCTCATCGTGCTCGTTGAGCCGGTGAATCTCATGTAGCATGCGGTCGATGAACGGGGTGACACCATTCACCAGCGACACCTTTGCCCTTTGCTCCAGGTTCAGGCGTTTGTTGTTCTCGATGTGCAAGTTGTTCATGGCCTTCCGCTCCATGATATCCTCATATTGCTCATCGAGTTGCTCCATATACGATTCGTTGTCGCTCTTCCATTTCTCCAGTGGTTTGAGAAGGTCGCCAAGAACATTCTCCTTCGATTTTTTCCTCCTCATATAGGTAAAGAAGAAGAGCAGTGCCACGGCGATGGCCATAAGAATCAGAATAGCGGCAATCATCATATTGAGTTGGCTCACCGACGTCTTCAGTTGTTCGGCTCTCGACTCCAGGTAGCGGTCCTGTCGGGTTTGCTCTTGTTTATCGAGATAGAGGTTGCGGTTCACATCGCTCTGCTGTTTGTCGTCGAGTGCGGCATACACCACGCTCATCTGCTCACGGATAGAGGCCACGAGGTCGGGTGCCTGTTGGATAGCCGTATCGGTGACGAGCGCATCGTTGAGGCATTCGAGCGAGGATTGGTAGAGATTGATTTGCCAGTAGCACTGTGCCAGCGTACGGAAGGCGCCTGCCACCTGGTAGACGTCGCCATATTTTCGGAACAAGTCGAGCGAGCGTTGTGCGAAGTTGCCCGCCAGCAGGCTGTCGTCGATGTTCTCGATATTGATTTCCTTGATTGTGGGATAGTTGGCCAGTATTATCCTCCGTTGGTCATCGTCCTGCAAGTGCTCACTCATGGCCTGCAGCGAGTTGGCCTCCCAGAACACATATCCCCCTTCAATGGCCATGAAGTAACAGCGAATGAGGTAATCCATCTCATCGAGGGCCACCTCCTCCTGTGTGCCCTCGGTGAGGATGCCTCCGGCTCCGATGTTGTAGAGGTAATTGAGCAGTTGTGCCCGGTCTTGCTGAATCTCGCCGTAGGGCTCTATGTTCTCGATGGCCTCGATGGAAGGCTGTTCGAGTCCCACATAATAATAATAGGTAGAAGTGACGATATCAAACTCCGACTTGGCGTATACCATGCGCGCCCGCTGGTGCTGGTCGAGCATGGCATCCTCCTCTGATATGCGCTTCAGACGAGCGAGCGCGCTTCCCCGGTAGGTATAGAAATCCTTGTTGCGCGACTGCCTCTGGCAGAGTCGCATATACTGGATGTCGGCGATGAGCAGTTCCACCTGATTGTCGGTGATGGCAGCCACGGAGTCGAGTTGGAGTGCCGCCATGTCGTATTGCATCCTTGCGATGCTCACGAACGCCTTGTTGTTGTAGGCCTCTGCCAGTCCACCGTCATAGCGTCCCGCCTCACGGGTGGCCATTTTAGCGAAGAAGAGTGTGGAGTCGAGGTTCTTGTAATGATATTCGTATGCCTGCGCATTCAACTCATCGACTTTCCTCACGTTTACGCGTGAGCAAGCCGACAAGACAAGGGCCAACAACAAGAGGAGGCCCATGGGTGTCTGCCATTTTATGAAATTCGAATGAGTGGGCATACGGTGGTTTAGGAGTTCAGGAGTTCAGGAGTTCAGGAGTTCAAGGAGTTCAGAGAAAACCAACTGTCCCTTATGCCACGTGTAGCATGACGGCCGCTTGGGCAGAGACGCTTGAGTAGACAGAAGGGACAGTTGAGAAGAGATGATATTATCCGCGAGCCTTGGCGATGTATCCGAGCGCCTCGGCACACTTGTCGGAAACGGCTTTCCAGTTCTTGGCGGCCACCACTTCCTTGGGGAAGAGTTTAGAGCCCATGCCCACGCAGAGCACACCAGCCTTGATCCAGTTGGTGAGGTTCTCCTCGTCGGGCGACACGCCGCCTGTAACCATGATGTTCGACCAGCGCAGCGGAGCCATGACGTTCTTGACGAACGACGGGCCACCCACGTTGCCTGCGGGGAACACCTTTGTCACGTCGCATCCCATGGCCTGTGCGTTGTTGATCTCGCTCACCGAACCACATCCTGGGCTATAGGGCACCAGTCGGCGGTTGCAAACCTCGCAGATGGCGGGGTTGAAGCTCGGGCCTACGATGAAGTTGGCGCCCAGCTGCAGGTAAAGTGCTGCAGTAGCGGGGTCGATCACCGTACCCACGCCCATGATCATCTCGGGGCAGTTGTCGGCCACCCATTTGTTGACCTCGGCAAACACCTCGTGTGCGAAGTCACCACGGTTGGTAAACTCGAAAACTCTCACGCCGCCGTCGTAGCATGCCTTGACTACGTTTTTCACCACTTCGGGGTCTTTATGGTAGAACACGGGCACCATGCCAGTGGCACGCATGGCCGTAATCACCTGTACTTTATTGAATCTTGCCATTTTATTGTATTGGATTTCCTTTTGTTGTTGATGTTTTTTGATGAAAGCCCCTGCCCTGCTTGGGGCAGGGATATTAGTCGCAGTGAGAATTATCTCTGCACACGTCCGGAGGCATCGCCACCAGCGAGGTTCTCCACCTCCTCTTTCGACACGAGATTGAAGTCGCCGGGGATGGTGTGCTTCAGGGCCGATGCTGCCACGGCAAACTCAAGAGCCTTGCCTTGGTCGTCGGGATAGGTAAGCAGGCCATGGATGAGTCCGCCCGAGAATGAGTCGCCACCACCCACGCGGTCGATGATGGGGTTGATATCGTAGCGCTTGCTCTGGTAGAAGTCCTTGCCGTTGTAGATGAGGGCCTTCCATCCGTTGTGCGATGCCGAGAACGACTCGCGGAGCGTGCTCACCACATATTTGAACCCGAAGGTCTCCATCATGCCCTTGAAGATGCCATAGTAGCCCTCGGCGTCGGTCTTTCCACCCTCTACGTCGGCCTCTGGCTTGAATCCGAGGCAGAGTTGAGCGTCTTCCTCGTTGCCGATGCACACGTCAACATATTTCATGAGCGGTTTCATGATGCTCTGCGCTTTCTCCGAAGTCCACAGTTTCTTGCGGAAGTTGAGGTCCACGCTCACGCACACGCCATGGCGCTTGGCAGCCTCGCAGGCAAGCCGTGTGAGTTCAGCAGCCTTGTCACTGATGGCGGGAGTGATGCCGCTCCAGTGGAACCACTGTGCGCCCTCCATGATCTTGTCGAAGTCGAAATCCTCGGGGTCGGCCTCTGCGATGGAACTGCCTGCACGGTCGTAGATCACCTTTGATGGGCGCATGGAAGCACCCGTCTCGAGGAAATAGATGCCCACGCGGTTTCCACCACGTGCGATGTAGTCGGTGTTCACACCATATCGGCGAAGAGCGTTCACGGCGCACTGTCCGATCTCGTGCTTGGGCAGTTTGGTGACGAAGTAGGCCTCATGGCCATAGTTAGCGGCACTCACGGCCACGTTAGCCTCGCCGCCTCCATAGACGACGTCGAAAAAATCACTCTGGATGAATCTCTTTTGACCTGGAGATGAGAGGCGGAGCATAATCTCGCCCAATGTAACAACTTTAGCCATTTTTTGGAATTTTGATTTTTTTATTAGATTAATTACTGTTTGTATGTTTACACTCTGACTTGCCTCATGTGGCTTCCGACAGGTATCAAGATGCCAGAATCCGCAATTGACTTACAAAAATAGTCATTTTTCCTTGAATCAAGAAATAAAAAACCTTAAAAAAGCGGTTTGGGGCGTTTTTTGTGGGTTTTAAGGTGGAAAAAGAAAATCCCCGCAACATCACTGTCACGGGGATTGAAAAGAATGAATGTTATCACTTTATGATGAAAGATAAGGTCTGCTTAATCATCCCAGAGGGATTTGTTGCTGGAGACAGCCCAACTATCATCCTCTTCAAAAGAACTACTGTTTGAGTCCATGGCAGTAGCCACTTGGTCATTGCTTCCAGCACCTCCATTGATACCAAGACTTTCAAGAAAGGAGCTTTTCGTATTGATGATAACCAATTGTGTTTCAGGTTTATTATATGATTTTTTCATTTTCGGTAAGAATTAAATATGGATAATTATTTCACGACAATTTTCTTCCCGTTGACAATATAGATACCACCCTTTGTGGGCACTCCATTAAGACGCTGACCACTGAGGTTATAGAACACATTGTCGTTTCTGCGAGCAACATTGTCGGTGATGGTGGCATCGATACCGTTGGTATCGTCATCCCACACGATGTTATACTTGTTGGTGGTATTGCCCGACGCCAGAATCAAGGGGAGGTATCCCTGATTGCCCTTGCTCTGAATGCCCGCATCCTGTACGCGGAAGAATCCTACATTTTCGAAATCATACTGACTGCCCTGCTGTCCTTCGGTGATATCAGCCACCTGCCAAGTGATACAATTTGCATGCATGAAATACATAAAAGAGATGATTTGATACAAAAAGTGGCGTTATTTATTTCAGTATGTTGTTGTTTTTGCTTACTTTTGTATTTGCAAAATGTATGATTAACCGAAAAAAATGACATGAAATATTGGTTTGTTTTCTGCCAGTCGGCATTGGTGTTGGAAAGGCATAGTGATGGCAGCCTCAGCGTCCCATTTCAGGAGGAGCCACCCGTGGAGGTGAAGCCTTGGACCACCATCCACCACATCACCGAGATAGAGGGCAGCGACGTGATGGCCTATGCCATCGACCATCCTTTGACCGACCACCCCAAGATGGTGATGTGCGGACTGCGTGAGTCGTATGCCTATCTGCCACTGACACATTATCTGGCAGCAGGCAAAAGTCACGAGATACTCTATTGGGACAGCACGACGAAATTTTGTGGTGTGTGTGGTGGACAGATGCGGCTCCATACCGACATCTCAAAGCGCTGCACACAGTGTGGCAAAGAGGTATGGCCACAGTTGGCCACCGCCGTGATATGTCGGGTGACCCGAGGCGACAAGGTGCTGTTGGTGCACGCCCGCAACTTCAGGGGCGACTTCTACGGTCTGGTGGCCGGTTTTGTGGAAACTGGCGAGACGCTGGAAGAGGCTGTGGTACGTGAAGTGCGCGAGGAGACGGGCATCGAGATTCAGAACCTGCGTTATTTCGCAAGCCAACCATGGCCCTACCCTTGCGGACTGATGGTGGGCTTCACGGCTGACTATGCCGGTGGTGAGATACACCTGCAGCGCTCCGAACTGTCACGTGGTGGGTGGTTCGACCGCGATTCGCTGCCACAGATACCCGAGAAACTATCAATTGCACGGCAATTGATAGACGATTGGCTGGGGGATGATACTAAAGGACTTTAGGGACTTTAAGGACTTTAGGGACCCTAAGGACTTAGAAGAGCCTTAAGGTCCCTAAAGCGATATTATTTTTGGCAGCGGGCGTAGAGGTCGGAGAGTGCAGGGCGCGGGATGCCTTTTTTGATGGCCAAGGCAAGATCGGCGCGGGCATCATCGAAATGCTTCATACGGATTCTGACATCGGCCCTGTTGATGATGTAGTCGGTGTTGTCGGGGTCAAGCCGCATAGCCTCAGAGAAATCGTATTCGGCCAGGTCGAGCATTCCTCTCTCGACTTCCATCCCTGCCCTTGCAGCAAACGCCACCGCATTTGTGGGATGTTGCTCCACCAACCGGTTGATGCGGTTCATGGCCTCGGTATAGTGGAGGTCTTTCTGAAGGAGCAGGGCCAGTCCGAGCTGTCCGTTGAAATCACCAGGCACGATGCTGAGCATCTCCTCATAATCTTTGCGGGCAAACTTGTAACGGTGGAGTTTCTCGTTGACATATGCCCTATAGTAGAGCGCCGCCACATTGCGGGGGTCGATGGCGAGCACCTTGTCGTACTCGCTCTTTGCATAATCCCACTGCTCGAGCAACAGGTTCCATGACGCCTTTTTCAGTTTCAGGTTCACATCCTCGGGGAATTTCTCCACCATTTTAGTGGCCGCATCCAGCGAGTCGACCATCTGCTCATAGGTCTGCGCCCACGTGGGAGCCACCACCATGGATAAGACTATGAAAGACAAGAGTTTCCTGACCATGCTCATGTGGGTAGATTGGTTGGGTTGTAACATTTATGTTGGTTGTTACTCACGCATTTTTGATATAGTTGACGATCCACTCGCCCACTTCTCGCGTGCCATATTTCTCGCCACCCTCGACCTGAATCTCCGGTGTGCGCACATTGGCATCGAGAGAGGCATCCACCGCCTTTCTCACGAGCGCCCCTTCTTCTGCGAGACCGAAATGCTCGAGCATCATTGCCACGGAAAGAATCTGCGCCAATGGGTTGGCAATGTTCTGACCAGTAGCCTGCGGCCATGAGCCATGCACCGGTTCGAAGACAGGCGTGCTCTCGCCGGTCGATGCCGAAGGCAGCAGTCCCATGGACCCCGATATGCAACTCCCCTCGTCGGTGAGGATATCACCGAAGGTATTCTCTGTCACCATCACATCAAAGAAGGTGGGTTCGGCAATCATCCTCATCGAGGCATTGTCGACGAACATGTAATCGACCCTGACATCGGGATACTGCGGCTCCATCTCCTTGGCTATCTGCCGCCAAAGGCGACTTGAAGCCAGCACGTTGGCCTTGTCGACCACGGTGAGATGATGGTGGCGTTTTCGGGCGTATTCGAATCCCACCTTGAGGATGCGCTCCACCTCGGGCCGGGTGTAGTAGTTGGTGTCGTAAGCCACGTCGTTGTCTTGGTATTTCTCGCCGAAGTACATACCACCGGTAAGCTCACGGATACAGATGAAGTCGGCGCCCTCGACGAGTTCAGCCCTCAGCGGACTCTTGTGGAGCAGGCACTTGAAGGTCTGCACCGGACGGATATTGGCAAAGAGTCCGAGTTTCTTCCTCATGGCAAGCAAGCCCTGTTCGGGACGGACGGGCGAAGTGGGGTCATTGTCGTACTTGGGATCGCCCACGGCAGCGAAGAGCACTGCGTCGGCCTGCTGACATGTCTTGAAAGTATCCTCTGGGAAGGGGTCGCCCACCACATCGATGGCATAGGCACCGCAAATGGCTTCTTTATACTCTACCTCGTGGCCGAACTTCTCTGCCACGGCATTCATGACGGCCACGCCCTGGGTCATGATCTCGGGGCCTATGCCATCGCCTGCTAAAACTGCGATTCTTAATTTCATAGCTATGAAGGGTTTGATATGATTATACTATGTGACTAATTCTCTTGCTGCTCCTCGAAGATATTGAGCATGCGGAAGGTAGCTTTGATGGCTGCCGCAGTCTGGTCGGCATCGAGGCCTCGCGTACGGATAATCTTGTCGCCGTTGCGCCAGGTGATGACCGTCTGCACAAGGGCATCGGTGCGGCCACCGGGAGGGATGGTGACTGCGTAGTTGGCCAAGGTGGGGAAAGTGCGGTCGAGATAGGTCTTGTAGATTTTCCGCAGCGCCTTGACAAAGGCATCGTACTGTCCATCGCCTGTGGAATCGGCCTCATACTGCCGACCGTTGATTTCGACCTTGATGCTCGCTATCGGACTCAGTCCGTAGGAGGAGCACACCATATAGCTCACCAGTCGCACTTTTTCCTCGGGAGTGGTATGCTTGAGCACGTCGTTCACGATATAGGGCAGGTCGTCTTGTGTGACGAGTTCCTTCCGGTCGCCCAGTTCGGTGATGCGCTGCGTAACCTTCGCCATCTGCTCGGGCGTGAGTTGCAGACCGAGTTCCTGCAGGTTGATTTCGATATTTGCCTTTCCACTGTTTTTTCCCAGGGCGTATTCGCGCCTCCGGCCAAAACGCTCGGGCACGAGAGGGTTGCAGTATAGACTGTCCTTGTGGTCGCCGTCGGCATGCACCCCGGCCACCTGCGTGAATACGCTGTCGCCCACGATGGGCTGGTTGGGTGCGATGGCAATGCCACTATACTCCTCTACGAGCCTGCTGATGTCATTGAGTTTGTTCTCGTTGATGTTGGTGCGCGCCTGGAACTGGTCTTTCAGAATGGCCTGCACACTGGCCAGCGGTGCGTTGCCACACCGCTCTCCCAATCCGTTGACCGTGACATGCAGGCCCTTGGCGCCACAAAGCACCGCAGCAAGCGAGTTCGACACTGCAAGGTCGTAGTCGTTATGGGCATGGAAGTCGAAATGCACATTGGGGTAGTGTTTCGTCATCTTTCTGAAGAACTCGATGACTTGGAGCGGATTGGTGATACCGAGCGTGTCGGGCAGCATGAACCGTTTGACGTTGGTGTTCACAAGCCGGTCCATGAGCTGGTAGATATACTCGGGCGAGTCGGTCATCCCGCTGCTCCAGTCCTCGAGGTAGAGGTTCACGCCCATCTGCAGGTGGTCGGCATAGTCGAGTGCGCGCAGGATATCATCGATATGCTCCTGTGGTGTCTTGAAGAGTTGCTGCTGACAATGTCTGAGCGACCCTTTGGCCAACAGGTTGATGTTGCGGCATCCGCAATCGTGTATCCAGTCGATGGAACTGTGTCCGTCGACGAATCCCAGCACCTCCACCTTGTTCACCATGTCCACGGTCTCGGCATAGCGGCAGATCATCTTCACGGCATCTTTCTCACCCTCGGAGACCCGGGCCGATGCCACCTCGATACGGTCGACGTTGAGTTGGCTGATGAGCATCCTCGCAATCATGAGTTTCTCATGCGGCAGGAAAGCCACGCCGCTGGTCTGCTCACCATCGCGCAGGGTGGTGTCCATGATCTCGACGAACGGGTGCTTGTAGGGCTCTACCCTTATTTGTTCCGACGTTCCCATGCTTCTATTTTATCTGTGTTCTGTAGGAGGAAGTCGATGTCATCGAGTCCGTTGACCAGACAATGCTTCTTGTATCCATTGATCTCGAACTGCTCGCTGCGCCCGGTGGCCAGATTGGTGACCGTCTGCCGTGGCAGGTCGACCTCGACCTCTGTCTTGGGGTCGTTGTCGATAGAAGAGAAGAGTTCATGCAGGAAATCCTCGCTCACCACCACAGGCAACACGAAGTTGTTGAGCTCGTTGTTCTTGTGGATGTCGGCAAAGAACGAGCTGATGACCACCCTGAAGCCATAGCCGGCAATGGCCCAAGCCGCATGCTCGCGCGACGAGCCGGAACCGAAGTTCCTGCCTGCCACGAGGATACAGCCCCCGTACCGCGGGTCGTTGAGCACAAAGTCGGGGCGTGGATTACCCTCCTTGTCGTAGCGCCAGTCGCGGAACAAGTTGTCGCCGAATCCCTCCTTGTCGGTAGCCTTGAGGAAGCGGGCGGGAATTATCTGGTCGGTGTCCACATTCTCGAGAGGCAGCGGCACACAAGTACTCCTGATGATATTGAATTTCTGTTTCATGATCTCCGTGTTTTAGATGATTGTCCTTGGGTCGGTGATGACACCTGTCACAGCAGCAGCGGCCGCCACCAACGGACTGGCCAGTATGGTTCGTGCGCCCGGTCCCTGCCGCCCCTCGAAGTTGCGGTTGCTGGTGGCCACGCAGTATTTTCCAGGAGGAATCTTGTCGTCGTTCATGGCGAGACATGCCGAGCAGCCCGGTTGGCGGAGTTGGAATCCTGCCTCCTCAAGGACAAGGTCGATGCCCTCGGCACGGATCTGCCGCTCCACGGCCCAACTACCAGGTACGAGCCATGCAGTGATGCCATCGGCCTTGCGGCGGCCTTTCACCACCGAGGCGAAAGCCCTGAAGTCTTCTATTCGTCCGTTGGTGCAAGCCCCGAGGAACACGTAGTCGACAGGATGTCCCAACAGTGGTTCCCCGGCATGCAGGCCCATATACTCCAAAGCCTTTGCGAACGAAGTTCTTGCTGCCTCGGGCACCTCGTCGAGAGCGGGTATCCGCTCGTCGATGCCTATACCCATACCCGGGTTGGTGCCATAGGTGATGCGCGGCACGATGTCGGCAGCATCGAACGACAGTTCCTTGTCGAACACGGCATCGTCGCCACTCCTCAGCGTGCGCCAGTAGGCCACCGCCTTGTCCCATTCTTCCCCTTTAGGGGCATACTCACGTCCTTTGATATACTCGAAGGTGGTCTCGTCGGGCGCTACGAATCCGCCCCTTGCACCCATCTCGATGCTGAGGTTGCAGAGGGTGAGCCTGCCCTCCATCGACATCTGCTCCACGGTGCTACCCGCATACTCAATGAAATAGCCTGTAGCCCCCGATGTGGTGAGCCGTGCCATCAGATAGAGCGCCACGTCCTTGGCAGTGACCCCTTTGCCCAGTGAGCCGTTGATGCTGATGCGCATCGACTTGGGTTTCTGCTGCAGGATACACTGCGAAGCCAGCACCATCTCGACCTCGGACGTTCCGATGCCGAAAGCCACCGCGCCCATGGCACCATGTGTGGACGTATGCGAGTCGCCACAAACGATGGTCATTCCCGGAAGCGAGAGTCCTTTCTCAGGTCCCACCACATGGATGATGCCGTTGTCGGGCGACATCATACCATAATAATTCAGTTGGAACTCCCGGGCATTCCGTTCGAGCGCGTCGACCTGTTTTTTAGACACGGGGTCGGCGATGGGTTTGTCTTGGTCGTGTGTGGGTGTATTATGGTCGGGCATACAGTAGATTTTCTCCGGCCGCAGGCATTTCAGTCCACGGTTTCTCATTCCGTCGAAAGCCTGTGGCGAAGTCACCTCATGGCAGTAGAGGCGATCGATGTAAAGTTGGGTAGGACCGTCATCGACGACCTGCACCACGTGCCTGTCCCAGATTTTATCAAAAAGGGTATTCATAGCATTAATCTTTAAATTTGTTGATACAATCGATATATGCCTCGACAGAAGCCGTGACGATGTCGGTGTTGGCACCGAAGCCGTAATAGAGTCCGTTGTTGTACTCCACCTGCATGTGCACCTTTCCCACATCGTTGGAGCCCTTGGAGATGGCCTGGATGGTGAACTCCTTGAGGGTCATTTTCTTCAGAATGATCTTCTTCAGGGCGTTGATGGCCGCATCTACAGGACCGTTGCCCGTTGCGGCCGCCTCGAATTTCTGGTTGCTGATGTCGAGTCCGATACTGGCCACGCTTCTCACTCCCATGCCCGTGGTCACCTGCAGGTAGTCGAGTTTCACGGCATGAGCCTCGGCAGTGTCGGCACCAGCAAGCATGAGGATGTCGGCGTCGTTGACTTCCTTCTTCTGGTCGGCCAGTTTGAGGAACTTCTCATAAATCTTGTCGATACGCTGCTCATTGTCGATGTTGACGCCCAGCACGCCCAGTCTGTATTTCAGCGCTGCCCTACCCGACCTGGCGGTGAGTACGATGGCATTGTCGTCGATACCCACATCCCTTGGATTGATGATCTCGTAGGTGGCTGCATTCTTGAGCACCCCGTCCTGGTGGATACCACTCGAGTGGGCGAAGGCATTGCGGCCCACGATGGCCTTGTTGGGCTGCACGGGCATGTTCATCAGCCCCGACACCATGCGGCTGATGGGAAAGATCTTCGTGGTGTTGATATTGTTCTCGATGCTGATGTCCTTATGGCATTTCAATATCATGGCTATCTCTTCGAGCGAGGTGTTGCCGGCCCGTTCGCCGATGCCGTTGATGGTGACCTCCACCTGGCGTGCCCCGTTGAGCACACCACTGAGGGTATTGGCGGTGGCTAGTCCAAGGTCGTCGTGACAGTGAGTGGAGATGACGGCATTGTGGATGCCATCGACATGCTCCATGAGGTATTTGATTTTGGCACCATATTCATCGGGCAGACAGTATCCGGTGGTGTCGGGGATATTGACCACAGTGGCTCCTGCCTTGATGACCGCCTCGATGACCTTGGCCAGATACTCGTTGTCGGTGCGTCCGGCATCCTCGGCATAGAATTCCACATCATAGACGTATTTCTTGGCATACTTCACAGCAGCCACCGCCCTTTCGATAATCTCCTCACGGGTGGAGTTGAACTTGTACTTGATATGCGTGTCGCTGGTGCCAATGCCGGTATGAATGCGCTTGTGCTTGGCATATTTCAGCGACTCAGCCGCCAAGTCGATGTCGTGCTCCACCGCCCTGGTGAGTGCGCATATCGTTGGCCATGTCACCGCCTTGGAGATTTCGATGACCGAGTTGAAATCACCGGGGCTGGAAGCGGGGAACCCCGCCTCTATCACGTCCACCCCAAGTTGTTCGAGTTGTCGGGCCACCTGGATTTTCTCTACCGTGTTGAGCTGACACCCCGGCACTTGCTCACCATCGCGAAGTGTAGTGTCGAAAAAAAACAGTCTTTCGTTCATTTCATTAACGTTTAAAAATCCGTCACATTCGGCTGCCATCAATAAAAAAGCCTTTCACACTCCTGGAAGTGAGAAAGGCCATATCAGATAGCAATGTGTCATCAACAGCATACTTTATCACTTCCGGCCACTTTGTGCAGTCGGAGGCTAATAATACTGATAATGATACCGAAATTTGTCATACCTTAATAATATTATAG
The DNA here is from genome assembly GCA_900317305.1 of uncultured Prevotellaceae bacterium. Lineage (GTDB taxonomy): Bacteria > Bacteroidota > Bacteroidia > Bacteroidales > Bacteroidaceae > Prevotella. The sequence goes on from ONGG01000008.1 coordinate 28,323, forward strand.
GACCAGGCATAAAGCCTTCTCCTAACAACGGGTGCAAAATTAGTGAAACGAATCGACCCAAGCAAATAATTTGTAACTTTTTTAGCGAAAAACGCAACAATTTATTACTATTTATCGGTTTTGTGCTATTTAATCACATCCAGAACCTGCCGGGCGATGGCCTTCATACCCTCTTTGGAGGGATGCCCGTTGATCTTGTGGATATCGTGGAGTCGGATGCATGGTATGGCGTAGTGATTGCAGATGGTGAGGCACGACTCGTTGATGTCGTCGCGCAGTTCGCTGTTGAGCAGGAAATAGACTTTCACGTTAGGATAGCGTTTCTTCACATGGTCGAGCATATAGGCCATGGCCGGACGGAAAGTGTAGAAATCGCCTTTCGTCCACTGGCCGTATTTATACGCCCCCACCTCCTCGCCAGCCCAACTGTCGTTGGTGGCACCGAAAATGAGGATGATGTCGGGATTGCCCAGATTGTCCATGCGTGTGATGAACGACCGATCGGAGTAGTCGTTGCCATCGTAGCCCCGGTAACCCACCGTGCTGCCACTGTAGGAATTGTTCATACAGATGCGGAAACCACCTTGGTCGGCCACCTGCCACCACCAGGTCTGTGTGACATCGTCGACATCGGTGCGGTTGCCGCTTTCCTCATAATACCACATCTCGTTGGTGGCAGGTGTGACATAGCCCTCGAAAGTGGAATAGGAGTCGCCGAGGATGGAGATTGACGGTGCCTGCGCACAAGCAGAGAGTGCGACGATGGTGGCGAAGAAAGAAAGAACGAAATTCTTCATGTGGATGAGGTATTTGTTGAATAATGTGCGGTCAGAACGGAGACTCGGGCGGTGGTGGCGGACCGAGCGGGTCGTCGAAGCCCCCATTGATGCGCGAGCCCATGATCTCGCCACCCTGCGTTGGCGGCATGTAGGTGTCTTCGGGATTGGCGAAGCGGGTGTACTCGCCACGGAAGTTGAGGAGCACGTCGCCCACGGCACCCTTACGGTGCTTGGCGATGATGATCTGCGCCATACCCCTGAGGTCATTGCCCTTCTCGTCGTTCAGGATATGGTAGTATTCGGGACGGTGCACGAAGAGCACCATGTCGGCATCCTGCTCAATGGCACCCGACTCGCGCAAGTCGCTCAGCTGTGGGCGCTTCCCTCCTTCAGCATCCCCACGCTGCTCTACCGAGCGGTTGAGCTGCGAGAGGGCAAGGATGGGGATGTCGAGTTCCTTGGCCAACTGTTTCAGCGAGCGGCTGATGGTCGACACCTCTTCCTGTCGGTTTCCGAACCGCATACCATTGGCGTTCATGAGCTGCAGGTAGTCGATCATAATGAGTTCCACCTTCTTCTCACGTGCCAGGCGGCGGGCTTTGGTGCGCAGTTCGAAGATCGAGAGGCCCGGTGTCTCGTCGACATACAGCGGTGCACCCTCGAGTTTGCGTATATTGCGGTCGAAGCGGTCCCAGTCGGCATCGTCGAGTTGTCCGTTCATCACCTTCTTACCCTCTATCTCACAGGTGTTGGAGATGAGTCGGTTGACAAGCTGCACATTGTTCATCTCGAGCGAGAAGAAAGCAACTGGAATGCGCTGGTCGATGGCCACGTTCTTGGCAATAGAGAGCGCGAACGAAGTCTTTCCCATGGCTGGGCGGCCGGCGATGATGATGAGGTCGCTCTTCTGCCATCCCGACGTCATATCGTCGAGTTTGGTGAACCCGCTGGGCACGCCAGTCAGTCCGCCGGTATTCGAGGCGGCGCGCTGCATGATTTCCACAGCCTGCTTCACTACGGGGTCGATCTGGGTGTAGTCCTGGCGCATGTTCTTCTGGGAGAGTTCGAAGAGTTTTCCCTCGGCCTCTTGCATCACCAGTTCGATGTCGTTCGACTCGTCGAAGGCGTTGGTCTCCACGATGCTGGCAAAATGGATGAGTTGGCGGGCGAGGAATTTCTGCGCCAGAATGCGGGCGTGGAACTCCACATGAGCCGCCGACGCCACGTTGGCTGTGAGTTCATAGATATACATCTGTCCGCCCACCTCCTCGAGTGTGCCGTCACGTTTGAGTTGTTCGGTGACAGTGACGAGGTCGACGGGTTGCTCTTTGATACTCAGTGTCTGTATGGCGGCGAACACTTTCTGGTTGCGTGGCTCATAGAACGTCTCAGGTCGGAGGATCTCGCTCACCACGGTAAAGGCATCCTTATCGATCATGAGTGCGCCAAGCACAGTGCGCTCGGTCTCCACCGACTGTGGCGGCATGTGGGCCAGTCCCCTGTCGAGGGGTGCTGCTGTGCGGGGCTTGCGCCTTGATGGACCATTATTGCTTGTATTGTTGTCGGGCATAGTTGTAAATTAGGGTTAGGGCTTGCAAAAATAAAAAAAAAAAATGATACGCCATCTTCCCGATAGGGCTTTTATCACAATTTAATAAATGCCCGAATAAATTTGGCATTTCGCTCTGTTAATATTATTTTTGCAGAAAAAAAGAAGACTATATGGAAATCAAGACCTCCGAATTCACACTGAGCAGTCCGACGATAGAGTTATGTCCGAAGGACTTCCGTCCCGAATATGCTTTCATTGGCCGTTCGAACGTGGGCAAGTCGAGCCTCATCAACATGCTCTGCAACCACAAGGGGCTTGCGAAGACCTCGTCGACACCGGGAAAGACCCTTCTCATCAACCACTTCCTCATCAACAGAGACTGGTATCTCGTCGACCTTCCCGGCTATGGTTTCGCCAAACGTTCGAAGACCGTTCAGCAGAAGATTGACAACATGATCAACTCCTACCTGCTGATGCGCCAGCAACTGGCCAATGTGTTCGTGCTCATTGATATCCGTCACGACCCACAGAAGATAGACCGCGAGTTCATCGATTGGCTTGGCGAGAGCAGCATCCCCTTCTCGCTGGTGTTTACCAAGGCCGATAAACTCTCCATTCAAAAAGCGAAGGAGAACGTGCAGAAATACATGGACTCGCTGCGCGACGTGTGGGAGGAACTGCCCCCATATTTCGTGACGAGCAGCGAGAAGAAGTCGGGCCGAGACGAGCTGCTCGACTACATCGACAGCATCAACAAACAAATCAAGGAGGGATAAGGCAGCCATGGTACCCTATCTCGACGTACAGAACCTGACGAAGACCTTTGGGGCGCTCACCTTGTTTGAGAACATCTCATTCTCGGTGAGCGAGGGACAGCGTATCGGCCTGATTGCCAAGAACGGCACGGGCAAGTCGACCCTGCTGTCGATACTGACAGGTCGCGAGGGTTATGACAGCGGCGAGATCATCTACCGGCGCGACCTGAAAGTGGGCTATCTGGAGCAGTCGCCCCATTTCGATCCTGAGGAGAGCGTGCTCGACGCCTGTTTCAACCACCATGGTGACGACGAGAAGGTGTTGCGCGCCAAACAGGTGCTCACCCAACTGAAGATACAAGATCTCAGTCAGCCCATGGGGCAGTTGAGTGGCGGCCAGCAGAAGCGTGTAGCCCTGGCCAACGTGCTGCTCACCGACCCCGACTTCCTCATCCTCGACGAGCCCACCAACCACCTTGACCTCGACATGATAGAATGGCTCGAGGGCTATCTCTCACGGGGCAACAAGACCCTGCTCATGGTGACCCACGACCGGTTCTTCCTCGACCGTATCTGCGACCAGATCCTGGAACTCGACGACCATACCATCTACTCCTACAAAGGCAATTTCGCCTACTATCTGGAGAAACGGGAGCACCGACTGGAGGTGGCCCGTGCCGAGACCGCACGCGCCGTGAACCTCTACCGTCGTGAACTGGAGTGGATGCGGCGGCAGCCCCAGGCCCGTGGTCACAAGGCCAAATACCGCGAGGATGCCTTCTACGAGTTGGAGCAACGCGCCAAGCACCGTATCGAGGAGCGGCAGATGCGTCTGAAGTCGAGCAACGTGTATATCGGCAGCAAAATCTTCGAGAGCCAGTATGTATCGAAATCTTTTGGCGACACTGTCATCCTACGCGATTTCTATTACAACTTCGCCCGTTTCGAGAAGATGGGCATCGTGGGCAACAACGGCACCGGCAAGTCAACATTCATCAAGTTGCTGCTCGGCATGGAGCCGCTTGACGCCGGGCGCTTCGACATCGGCGACACGGTGAAGTTTGGCTATTTCTCACAAGAAGGCCTGCGCTTCGACGACCAGCAGCGGGTGATTGATGTGGTGCGCGACATCGCCGACTACATCGACCTTGGTGGCGGCCGCCACTTCACCGCCTCGCAGTTTCTTCAGCATTTCCAGTTCACTCCCGACCAACAATATAATTATGTATATAAGCTGAGTGGCGGCGAGCGGCGCAAACTATACCTGTGCACCGTGCTGATGCGCAACCCCAATTTCCTGGTGCTCGATGAGCCCACCAACGACCTCGACATCCAGACCCTGCAGATACTGGAGGAATATCTGAGCGACTTCCCCGGCTGTGTGATTGTGGTGAGCCACGACCGCTATTTTATGGACAAGGTGGTAGACCATCTGCTGGTGTTCAAAGGCGACGGCGTGATCAAGGACTTCCCCGGCAACTACACCCAATACCGCGAGTGGCTCACGCTGAAAGGGCGCGACGAGGCGTTACAGGACGGCAAAGCCACACGACAGCCCAAACGCGACTACCGCAATGCCGACAAGCGCAAGATGACCTACAAGGAGAAGACCGAGTATGCCCAACTCGAGAAAGACATTGCCGCCTTGGAAGAAGAACAGCACCAGATAGAGGAGGCCCTCTGTGGCGGCACCGTCGACATCGACACCATCACGGCCATGAGCAAGCGCCTTCCCCAACTCAAGGACGAGCTCGACGAGAAGAGCATGCGCTGGCTGGAACTGAGCGAGATAGAATAACGACAATCCATATTCAACTAACTTATCAATTCATTCACAATGAGAAATTTTTTGACTTACGCACTGTTGTTGCTCGCCATGGCAACACAGGCCCAAACGGCACGGCAATTCACCATCAACCTTACCGACGACGGCAAGGCGCAGATGGTGGTCTTCCTTCCCACTTCCCCATCAGGCAAAGCCATCGTGGGCGTACCTGGCGGCGGCTACTCCATGCTGTCGAACACCCATGAGGGCACCCAATGGTCGGGATGGCTCAACCAGAAAGGCATCGCCTACTTCGTGGTGAACTACCGTCTGCCCAACGGCGACCGCACCATTCCCATGGGCGATGTGGAGAAAGGCATCCGCATCGTGCGCGACTCGGCAGCCGTATGGGGCATCAATCCCCACGATGTGGGCATCATGGGCTTCTCGGCCGGTGGCCATCTAGCCTCTGTCATCTCCACCCACTCTGACTTTGCCGTGCGCCCCAATTTCTCGATACTTTTCTACCCCGTCATCTCGATGGACGAGCGCGTTTCGCACAAATACTCGTGCATCAACTTCCTCGGACAGGAAGGACAGAAAGACCCCAAACTGGTGCACGACTTCTCGACCCAGAACGCCGTGCGGCGTCACCTCACTCCCCCCGCCATCATCCTGATGTCGAGCGACGACCGCCTTGTGCCTCCGGTGACCAACGGCGTGGCCTACTACTCGGCCATGCGCAATGCCGGCAATGAGTGCGCCATGCACATCTACCCCACCGGCGACCACGGATGGGGCATCGGTCCCTGGTTCAAATACCACGACCAGATGCTCAACGACCTGGGCACCTGGCTCGACGCACATCCCGCCCCCAAGACCGATGCCATCCGTGTGGCCTGCATCGGCAACAGCATCACCGACGGCCATGGTATAGAGATGGCACCCCAGCACGGTTATCCCGCCCAACTGCAGCGGTTGCTCGGCAATGGCTACTGGGTGAAGAACTTCGGTGTGAGTGCCCGTACCATGCTCAACAAGGGCGATTTCCCCTACATGAACGAGATGGCCTGGCGCGATGCCCTGGCCTTCGACCCTGACATCGTAATCATCAAATTAGGCACCAACGACTCGAAACCACAGAACTGGAAATATGGTGCGGAGTTCAAACAAGACTTGCAACAGATGCTCACCACACTCTGCCCTTCGCTCGCCTCTCCCGCCAAAAAGAAAGGGAAGAAGGCCCGTCAGGCACAGCCACGTCGTCCACAAATCTACCTCTGCACACCCATCCCCGCCTTTAAGTCGACCTGGGACATCAATGATGCCATCATCACCGACAGCATCATCCCCATACAAAAAGAACTGGCCCAGACCTACGGCCTGCAAGTGATCGACCTGCACCAACTCTTCGCCAACGACAGCGACAAGGTGCAAGGCGATGGCATTCACCCCAATGAAAAAGGAGTGAGAAAGATGGCGGAAATCATCGCCGGAGTGCTGAAAGGAGAAACAAAATAACTCAATTGACAGGAGTTCAGAAGTTCAGAAGTTCAAGAGTTCAGACATTACAACAGCCAACAACCATTAGGCCTAAGAGATAACTTCGGATTGTTGTCTGCTCTCATGCGACTGCTACAACTAGGGAACTCCATCTAAATAGAGCGAAAGCGTAATTTCAATGAAATAATCAGTATGAGGGGGTGAGGAATCATCCCCTCCTTCATTTGAGGCAAAAAAATGAAGGCTTACAACATTTTTTTGCTTTTCCTTTTTTGGGGTTTGACAGAAAATGCGTAATTTTGCAGCGATTTTTCAAACACATACGGATTTTCACATCTCGAAAGTCCGTTTTACAAATCAACAACATCATTTTTTATGTACAGCAAAGACGATTTATTATCGAAAGATATCTCCGAATTGGTATTAGGCGCTGACTTCAATCCCGAAGACACTAAGGAGAACATCATATATGCCATTCTCGACACCCAGGCTGAAAAGCCCGTCCCCGTGAAGCGCAAGCGCACCCGTATCTCCAGAAAAGACACCGACCATGTGTACAGCGTGAACGGTAAGGATGGCGAGAACTACGACTTGAAGAAGAACAAGGTGAGTCAGGAGCCCCTGCCCCTGTTCAAGGACGAGATGCTGGCCGAACTCGATGCGCCTGCCGCAGTGGAGGACAGCGAGCCCGCTCCCGAGCCCGCACCCGCACCTGCTCCTGCCAAGCGCGGACGCAAGTCGAAAGCCGAGAAGGAAGCCCTTGCCGCTGCCGCAAAGGCAGAGGAAGAGGCCAAGAAAGCCGCTGAGGAGGCCGCTGCCGCTGAGGCTGCAGCTGTTGAGACTGCAACTCCAGAGAAAGAGCCAGAGGTGCTGGAATCCGTAGAAGACACCGCCCCGATAGCCTCTGAGGAAGAGACACTGACCGAAGAGATGCCTGAAGGCGAGCCCACTGAAGATATGTCGAACCTGCTGGCCCAGTTGCAGGCCAAGGTGAACGCCCACAATGAGGCCCAGGAAGAGAAGGCCCAGGCGCTGATGAACGGCATCTGGGAAGGCGACCCCGGCGACGGCACCGACTTCATTCCCGTTGTCGACCTGCCCATAGAAGACCAGTCGGCCATCCCCAGCTACGACATGTTCGACAACCCCACCACACCGGTTGGCCTGCAATCAAGCACAGGCTTTGCCGCTCAGAAAGAACCTCAGAGCGCGGCCTATAACTTCGACAACATCATCGTGGGCAATGGCGTGCTCGAAATCATGCCCGACGGCTACGGATTCCTGCGCTCCAGTGACTACAACTACCTCTCCTCGCCCGACGACGTGTATGTGTCGAGCATGCAGATCAAGCAATATGGTCTGAAGACCGGTGATGTGGTGGAGTGCCATGTGCGTCCGCCCCATGATGGTGAGAAATACTTCCCATTGACAAGCATCGACAAGATCAATGGCCGCAAGCCCAACGAGATCCGTGACAGGATTCCCTTCGAGCACCTCACTCCCCTCTTCCCTGAGGAGAAATATGACCTCTGCGGCGACCGCGCCACCACCAACCTCTCTACCCGTGTGGTAGACCTCTTCTCTCCTATCGGCAAAGGCCAGCGCGCACTCATTGTGGCCCAGCCCAAGACCGGTAAGACCATCCTGATGAAGGACATCGCCAACGCTATTGCCGCCAACCATCCCGAGGCCTATCTGATGATGCTCCTCATCGACGAGCGTCCCGAGGAGGTGACCGACATGGCCCGCACGGTGAACGCCGAGGTCATCGCATCGACCTTCGACGAGCCAGCCGAGCGCCACGTGAAGATCGCAGGTATCGTGCTCGAGAAAGCCAAGCGCATGGTGGAGTGTGGTCACGACGTAGTGATTTTCCTCGACAGTATCACCCGTCTGGCCCGCGCCTACAACACCGTATCGCCCGCCAGCGGCAAGGTGCTCACTGGTGGTGTCGACGCCAACGCCCTGCAGAAGCCCAAGCGCTTCTTCGGTGCTGCCCGTAACATTGAGGGTGGCGGTTCGCTCACCATCGTGGCCACCGCACTGATCGACACCGGTTCGAAGATGGACGAGGTGATTTTCGAGGAGTTCAAGGGTACCGGCAACATGGAGTTGCAGTTGGACCGCTCGCTGTCGAACAAGCGCATCTTCCCATCGGTGAACCTGGTGGCATCGAGCACACGTCGCGACGACCTGCTGCAAGACAAGACCACACTCGACCGTATGTGGATCCTGCGCAAGCATATCTCCGACATGAACCCCGTGGAGGCCATGAACACCATCCACGACCGTATGCTCCACACGCGGAACAACGAGGAGTTCCTGCTGACGATGAACTCATAAGCATTTTTTTCCGAACCATCATCTGGCCGTTGATCCTACTGGGGAGGCCAGCAATGAAAAAAATCGCAGGCAGACCTTTTCAGGCCTGCCTGCTCCGTTGATAGGTTCTTAGGTTTTTTAGATGAGTTAGTAGTGCTTATTTACTGATATTATATCTTAGTCCAAACTGAAAACCGATATTGGTTGGCTTATCCTTATAGGCATTATCCAAGTCGCTGCCATTATCGAAATAGTATCTCAGCGAGGGTTCCACATAGATGCCCAGCGAAGGTGTGAAATCGTACTGCAGACCCACGCCAAACATAGCAGAGAACTGGGCATTGTCCTTATCGATATCTTTCTTCGTACCCTCACTCTCGAAAGTAGCCTTCACGCAGAAGTCGGCCTGTGCCCCTGCCGTGGTGTAGACCGACAGTCCGTAGCGGTTCCACAGCGAGTAGATGACATTCACCGGAACGCCCAAATACTGAAGCACCTGGTTGCGCTCGAGCGTAGTGCCCCCCATTTTGTAGATAAAGTCCGACTTCAAGTAGGTGTAAGCCAATCCGGTGGAGATGGCCAGGTTTCTCGCAAGGCCAAATTTCACCTGCGCACCTATGCTGATGGGATGGTGATGCTTGGTTTTCTCCTCGTAGTCGGCCAGTCGGATGGACTTCTGCTGTTCGCTATCATCGTAGAAATGGGAACCATTGGTCATGGCATAGTTGATGACCGGGGCTGAGTTGGTGAACGAGAAGGCATCGTTGGAGGCGAAAAGGCCTATTGCCAGCGGGTCACTGGATTTTCCATGGGGAGTGATGGCCGGGAGATCCAACCTTGACGGGAGGATGACATCCGAGGATTCTGAAGACTGTGGGGTGGTTGGAGTGGATTCGGCCTTGGCCAGAGCGGGCTCGCTGGGAGGGGTGATGGTGGTGGGCTGCTCACTGGGGGTGATGGTGGGCTCGCTGGGAGTGATGGGCTCGCTGGGAGTGATGGTGGGCTCAATGGGCATAATGGGCTCAATGGGCGAGGTGGTGGACACACTGGGCGAGGTGGTGGATGCATTGGGCCTTGTGATGGGCGCTTTGGGTTCCTCGATAATCGCCTCGCTTTGAGGAATAGAGGATTCTTGTCTCACCAACTTGTCGGCAGAAGCCAGTGTGGTGTTGTCGTTTGGCGTATCCACACCATATTGGTGCCACAAATAGGCACCGCCCCCCATCAATGCCACCGCAATGGCAGCCGCGGCTGTCCATTTCTTCCAAGGTATCAAGGAGCGATGACCGCTGGGCAGAGCCTGCGGAAGCGAAGCCTCGATGTCTTCCCAAAGTCCTTCGGGAAGAGGAGCCTGATAGTCGGATAGTTTCGACCTCAGGTCGTTGGTCCAGTCTTGCTTTTTCATGTCCTTGATTGATGATAGTCCTTTATCAGTTTGGCGAGCATTTTTTTAGCTCTTAGGAACTGAGAGGCCGATGAGTTCTCTTTTATTCCGAGCATCTCAGCAATTTGCTTGTGGCTTTTCTGTTCGAAGACAAACAGGTTGAGCACCGTTCGGTAGCCTGAAGGCAGTTGCGCAATCATCCGGTTGATTTCCTCTGGCGGAATCGACTCCAGGTCGGGAGGATCGTCATCGGGTTCTTCGGGCAGGTCGTTGACGAAGGAAAGTTTTGCCGACCTTCTGAGCGAGTTGATAGCCTCGTTGACAACGATTCTCATCACCCACGCCCTGAGCGAGCCCTCGCCCTTGTAGTTGAAATCACCGATATGTGAGAACACCTTGACAAAACTGTCGTGCACCACATCCTTGGCGTCATCGATTTGAGGCAGGTAGCGTTGTGCAACAGCCATGGCCAAACCAGCGAGCCGCTCATATAGAATGCGCATGGCCCCCCTGTCGCCATTGGCAATGCCTTTTATGATGTTCTGCTCCTGCTCCACGTCTGTCAGTTGTTGATGTCCGACTCGAAGATAAGTGTGTGTGCATTTCTCGAATCAGCTACAATCTGGCCATTAGCGTGTTGCTCAAGCATGGCGCGTGATATGATCACGACCACCGACATGTTGTTCTTGCTCTCTTGCAGCAGCGCCACAGAACCCTTTTCAGCGGTGTACAGCTTCAAATCATAGGCCAATCCATCGACCGTCACGTTGAAAGTCATCTGGGTGGCAGGCAGGTTGTAGTATCTGGACGTTTGCGATATCCCCACATATTCTGCCTTGATCTTCTGTTGGGTTGTTGTAGCATGGATGGTGGAGGCTCCGGGTACGTTGTTGGCGTAGTTGACGAGCATTGCAGGAAGCATCTCTGCCAGGGGCAGGTTGGAGAGCGTCAGCATGGAGTCGATAGACACCTTTCCGTATCCCATGTTTTGTCCGTCGAGCATCCACTTTCCCTTGAAGGAAGCCGAGACCATACTCATTTTCCTGGCAATGTCGACATTGTCGCTGGATTCATCAACGGAACAGGAGAACATGGCGGGAACCACCATTCCCATTGTGACTGCGAAGAGCAGTTTTCTAAAAACTGTCTTTTTCATTTTATTATAAAACACGCTAATGGCAAAATCTTGCATGAAAAAGAGAAAAATTTTCATCAGCCCAACAAATCGGCCATCATGTGGCATTCGAAATCAGAGATTCCATTGGCATGGAGAATGTCTTTGTCTTTCTCCATCTCCTTGGAAATATCAGGTGCTTGTCCCTCCGGAGCATGCTCCATGTATTTTCTGAACAAGCCTATCGCTCCATCCACCTTTCCCCCGAACCACTGGCAATAGCCAGCATTCAGATAATCTTCAGGCGCTGGTTGGGGCGCATCGAGCAACCGCTGATACTCTTTCTCAGCCTGCTGCACCTTGGTAGAAGCCAGTAATGCCCAGGCCAGTGCCCGCGTCACGTTGCTGTTATCCGGATGCTCATAGTTGAGTCGGTAAAGAATCTTTGTCGCCTCATCGGTCTTTTGGTTATGGATGAGTGCGATGGCAAGGTTGAGCGCATAATGGGGATTCGACTCATCGATGAGCGACAACTTGCCGAAGGCCTCCTCTGCCCTTTGGAAATCGCCGATGAGGAGTGCCGTACGTGCGATAGCCCCCAGAGCCCTTTTGTTGTCGGGCTGAATCTGCAGGGCTTTGGAGAAAGAACTCAGCGCCATGTCGTATTGCTGACGGTGCATCTCGCACGACCCCTTGAGAATAAGGTATTTCTCCGAGCCCTGCTGTTCGGGATAAGCCTCGAGGAGTTTCTCAAGTGCGACAAATTTCTTTTGCTTGAGCAGGAAATTGCCCAAAGGTATCACCTGTTGAGCCAATGGCGTGGACCGGAACACCGGGTTGTTGAAGAAGAGCGCGTTGGTGCCCTCCTCGCCGCCGAAGGGATTGAAGAAATTACCCCGACGGTCGCTGAGCCGGAAGAATCGGTAAAGGTCTTGCAGGTACATCAGCCGCACATTCGTCTGCGAATGAATCATATTATCGGGGGCGGTCGGTCCGAACGCCACTTCGCTGTCGAGCATCGACTTCATGTTTTCGGGCAACCTGTCGATGACCGACGACATGGCCAGTGCAAAAGAATACTTGTCGCTGTCGCAGAAGGGACCATTATTGAGCAGGTTATCCAGGAATTTCGACCCTTTGAGTTTCTGCATGGTGCTCTCGATGCCAGGATGGTTGACATAGAAAGGCACAAACCAGTTGGAGAGGTTGTAGAAGAAGGGGTATCGCTTCATTTGGGAGAAGCCGCCGAAATAGATGTCCGACCCACTCTGCTGCATTTTCATCATTCGCTGGAAACTCTGCTCCAGTTCCTCCATGGCCTTGTCGGATGCCTCAGGATTGAGGATATCCTCCATCGGGTCGTCTTCTTTCTCTACGATGCCCATGCGCGTGACATCGAACCCCTTGTTTTTCATCAGGTTGGGAATGATGTCGCGCTGTATCTCCTCACGGTCGCGCTCGGCGTTCATGCAGAAATACATCTGCATCTGCATCTCAAGCAATTCCCTCACCATATCCTCACTGGAGGTCATGCTCTTCACCACCTCACCTATCTCGGGATAGAGCCGGTACTGACTCGTGGAAGTGAGGGCCCACCCCACCAGCGCTCTCTGCCGCACCCTCTCATCGCCAGCATTGAGACACACCTGCGCCAACATACGGTATTTATGGATGTCGAAATGCGTCATGGCGGCGAGCGAGATGGCACTCACCAAGTGCTCGGCATCACCACTGTCGATAGTGGGCGAAAGGATGAGCTGCTGGTAAAAGGCCGCATCATCGGCATGCCACTGCATGGAGAAACTGAGACACTCGAAGAGTGCTGTCATATCCTCCAGGTGCTTGCGGTAAATGGCTTTTGTGCGTTTCTCGGGGTCGGTCTCAAACTCCAGCAAAGCCACATCGCTGACGAATCCCTCGAGCACCTTCCTGACATGGGCATGGCTGAGGTCGAAGGCCTCGATTCGCGCTTTCGTACCCGAGAGGGCCGTTTCTTTTGTCAGTTTGCGGATGAGCGCCGCATCGTTGGTGAGCCGGTCAAGTTTTCGCAACAACGAGAGGTAGAGTTGGTCTCTTTGCGGATCGGGATAGCCTTTTTTCCAATAGTCGACCATCAGTTCATAGTCGTTCTGGATTTTCGACACTCTCTCGAAGAGCGGGGCATAGGTCATGAAGTCTCTGAGTTGCTCTATCTCAGCGAGAGCCCTTCCCAGAAGGTTTTTCTTGATGAGCCGTCGTGTTTCGTATATGATTCTAGCATCCATTTTTCAACAAGTTTAGGGGTGAGGTCAGTTGGTTCGCCATGTCACATTGTGCGTGCGGTCGATGTCGCGCTGCCGTGGTGCCTCTATATGAGGGAAGGCGAGCCGTGGAAGAGCCTTCACCGTGGCGTCATCGGCATGGCAGTAGGTCTTGATGATACCGGCATAGTGTTGCAGACCATATTTGCTGATGGAATCGCACGCCTGATTATAGGCTTGTTTGAACAGACGCATCTGATTTTGGCGGTAGTCGTCGGCGATGCGTGACGAACGTGCTGCCAGCACACCAAGCCAGATATTCTTGTTCTGCGAGTCCATGGCCACCTTGTGTTTCTGCAGGCGGGCCGTGGTGGCCTGGGGCTCGGTGAGCAACACGGCATCCATCTCGTTGTTGATCAGCATCATGAGCCGAACCATCACATCGTTGACCTGAATGCGGAACACCGGGTTGCTGGGTTTCATACTGTCGATGGCCAACGTTGCCAGGTAATCGGTGGCAGAATAACGTGCCATGGCCACCATTTTGTCGCCAAGTTGCTTGCCTTCGGTGAGTCTCTCCTTGGCATTGAGGAAGAATTGCCAATAGGCATTGGTGGCCGTCACATACTCCAGGGCTATGCCTTTCCGTTTGAGCCGCTCGGTGCGCATCAGGTCGCTGAAAGCACATTCCACCTCGTTTTTTCTGAGCGCTTCCTCGCCATCGAGGTGGGCATTCATTTGCTTCACGCTGACATCCACGCCAAGCGAGTCGAACAGTCCTTTCTCCTTGGCAATGAACACGGGCAGACAATCGAGCGTGGGCGTGGTGGCCACCTTCAGGGCAAGCGAGTCCTTACGGTTCTCCTCGGCACGGATAGCCTTGTTTTTCTCATTGATGTCCTTCGTAGAAGTGCCACAGGCGGCCAGTGCCGACAGCATGGCCACAGCCGAAATGGCATAAAGAAGATATTTCATTTTCAATTGATCATGATTTAAGTTGCAAACTTACTACATTTTTTTGAGAAATCGGGAGAAAGGGGGAAAAAGGTATAAAATAATTGAGAGAAAGAGAAAATGGGGGGACGAGGCACAGCCTCGTCATACGGAGAAGGAGAGGGCCTTGCACTACTCTGCCGCTGTGCAGCCAAGTTAGGCGTCGGCTCGGAAAAAACAAATAAAATTTGGTTTTTCACTCGCCTTGCACTACTCTGCCGCTATGCGGCCAAGTTAGGCGTCGGCTCGGAAAAAACAAATAAAATTTGGTTTTTCACTCGCCTTGCACTAACTTTGCAATAAAAAAGGAAAATGACACCCAAAGAGAAGAGAAACGAACGGTTGGCGGCCAAGCTGATAACCAATCTGGAGCGCCGGCATTTCGAGGCATACTACTGCCATACGGCAAGTGACATTATCGCCAAAGTGAAGGAAATCATTCCTGAAGGAAGCAGTATCAGTTGGGGCGGTTCGATGAGCATCCGCGACACCGGACTCACCCAAGCCCTCAAGTCGGGACCCTACAAGGTGTTTGACCGCGACGACGTGACCACTGAGGCCGACAAGCGCGCAGTCTACCTGAAAGCATTCGATGTGGATTTCTACCTGGCCAGTGCCAATGCCCTGTCGGAAGACGGCATCATCGTCAGCATCGACGGCAACGGCAACCGCGTGGCCGCCATCACATGGGGACCACGCCGCGTGATCTTCGTAGTGGGCCTGAACAAGGTAGCGCAAGACGTGAATGCCGCCCTTCAGCGGGCACGCAGCATCGCCTCGCCCATCAATGCCGCCCGCTTCGACATCGACACCCCCTGCCAGAACGATGGCATGTGCCACAACTGCAAGTCGCCCCAGAGCATTTGCAACTATGTGCACTTCCTGCGCAACTCGCATCCAGCGAAGCGGCATATCGTGATACTCACCGACCTGGAGTTGGGGTATTAAAACGCTAAACTTGAAAAGATAACTCAAAAATGATTGTCTGCATTGCCGAAAAGCCCAGTGTGGCCAAAGATATCGCCCGCATCATTGGAGCCAACAAATCGTGCCAAGGATACATGGAAGGCAACGGCTACCAGGTGACGTGGACCTTCGGACACCTGTGCACCCTCAAAGAGCCCGATGACTACACGCCACAGTGGAAACGATGGAGCCTGGTGACGCTCCCCATGATTCCCACCCGCTTCAGCATCAAACTCATCAATGACGAGGGCATCCTCAAACAATTTGCCGTGATAGAGAAACTGATGCAGGCTGCCGACGGTATCATCAACTGCGGTGATGCCGGCCAGGAGGGCGAATTGATTCAGCGGTGGGTGATGCAGAAAGCGAAAGCCACCTGTCCGGTGAAGCGCCTCTGGATATCATCGATGACCGACGAGGCCATCCGCGAGGGGTTCCAGACCCTGCGCGAACAGAAAGACTACGACCCTCTCTATCGTGCCGGACTCTGCCGCGCCATCGGCGACTGGATATTGGGCATGAATGCCACCCGTCTCTACACCCTGAAATACGGTCAGAACCGTCAGGTGCTATCGATAGGGCGCGTGCAGACCCCTACCCTCGCCCTAATTGTGAACCGCCAGAAGGAAATCGACAATTTCGTCTCGGAACCCTACTGGGTGCTCTCCACCATCTACCGCGACACCCTCTTCACCGCCACCAAAGGCAAGTTCACCAGCAAGGAAGAAGGCGAGCAGTCGTTTGCCCTTATCCAGGACAAACCCTTCGAGGTGACCGACGTGCAGAAGAAGAAAGGCACCGAAGCCCCACCCCATCTCTACGACCTCACCTCGCTTCAAGTGGACTGTAACAAGAAATACAGCATGAGCGCCGACATCACACTGAAGGTGATACAGTCGCTCTACGAGCGCAAGCTCACCACCTATCCACGTGTCGACACCCAATACCTGACCGATGACATCTACCCCAAATGTCCGGCTATCCTGAAAGGACTACGTGGCTACGAGGCCTTCACCGCCCCACTTGGCGGCAAGGTGCTGAAGAAGAGCAAGAAGGTGTTCGACAACTCGAAGGTGACCGACCACCACGCCATCATCCCCACTGGCGTGCCCGCCAACGGACTGACCGACCTGGAGCGCCACGTCTACGACCTGGTTACCCGCCGTTTCATCAGCGTGTTCTACCCCGACTGCAAGTTCACCACCACCACGGTGATGGGCAAGGTGGACGAAGTGGAGTTCAAGACCACCGGCAAGCAGATTGAAGACCCGGGATGGCGTGTGATCTACGCCAAGGATGCCACAAGCCAAGCCGAGGACAGGAGCGACGACAACAAGAACGACGACGAGGAGAAGACCCTGCCCGACTTCGTGAAAGGCGAGAGCGGACCGCATACCCCCACGCTGACCGAGAAGTGGACCACCCCGCCCAAATACTATACCGAAGCCACCCTGCTGCGCGCAATGGAAACTGCCGGCAAATTTGTGGACGATGAGGAACTGCGTGCCGCCCTGAAGGAGAACGGCATCGGCCGCCCCTCGTCGCGAGCCGGCATCATCGAGACCCTCTTCAAGCGCCGCTACATCCGCCGCGAACGCAAGAACCTGCTCGCCACCGCCACAGGCATCGAACTGATAGACACCATCCGTGAGGAGTTGCTGAAAAGTTGCGAACTCACTGGCATCTGGGAGAAGAAGTTGCGCGATATCGAGCACCAGAAATACGACGCCGCACAATTCATCGAGGAACTGAAACAGCAGATTGGCGAGATTGTGAACCAAGTGCTCACCGACCCCTCCAACCGCCAGATCACAATTCTCTCTGAAGAAGACCTGAAAAAGAAAAAGCCCCGTGCGAAGGCCGCCGCTACCGCCCCCCAAAAGCCCAAGGTGGTGAAAAAAGCCGACAGCCAGCCACCTACCGACGCGCTGATAGGCACACTTTGTCCGAAATGCGGACAGGGACACCTGCTGAAAGGCAAGACCGCCTACGGATGCAGCCGATGGAAGGAAGGCTGCGACTATCGCGTGCCATTCTAGGCTTTATTTAGGCAATAAAAGCCCTCCCATATCGTTATAAGGATAATCATGCGAAACCTCAGATATCTATCAGCATTGCTATTGACAGTGCTGCTCTTCACGTCGTGCGGAGCAGACAAGAACCTGAAACGAGGAGAGAAATACCTCGCTCTGGGCGAGTATTTTGACGCCGGCAACGAATACAAGACCGCTTATTCGAAGACACCTGCCAAGGAGCGCCCGCGCCGTGGACAGATAGCCAAGAAAATGGCCTACTGCTATGAGAAGATCAACTCCACGCAGAAAGCGATAGCCGCCTACCGCAACGTCATCAGATACAACCAGGACGATGGTGCCACCCATCTCTCGTTTGCCCAACAGCTGATGAAGAACGGCAACTACAAGGAAGCCGCCGAGCAATACCGCATTGCCCTCGACTCGATGCCCGACAACCAGCTGGCCCGCGACGGTCTCTCGGCAGCCCTCGACGCCCCCAGGCTGAAGGAAGCCGGTTCACGCTATATCGTGAAGAAGATGGACATCTTCAACTCGCGACGCGCCGACTACTCACCCATGCTCATGGGCGAAAACCATGAGTACCTCTATTTCACCTCTACCCGCAACGAGGCCCAGGGCGACGAACTGAGCGGCATCACCGGTACAAAGAACGGCGACATCTTCTTCTCGCAGAAAGACGACAAAGGCAAGTGGAGCAAGCCACAGCGCGTAGAGTCGGGACTGAACACCGACTACGACGAGGGAGCCAGTTGTGTGACCCCCGACGAGCGTGAGATGTATCTCACCCAATGTTCTACCGACCCCTCCTACCCCCGATATGCCAAGATAGTGAAGTCGAGCCGTTCTGACGCCGCATGGGGCAAGTCGAGCGACGTGGAACTCACCCGCGACACGCTGTCGAGCTATGCCCATCCCGCCATCTCTCCCGATGGCGAGTGGCTCTATTTCTCCAGCGACATGCCCGGAGGTCAGGGAGGCATCGACATCTGGCGTATCCGCTTGACGAGCAATGGTGTGGGCGGCGTGGAGAACCTCGGTGCGCCCATCAACACTGCTGGCGACGAGATGTTCCCCACCTTCCGTCCCAACGGCGACCTCTACTTCTCGTCGACTGGTCATCCCGGACTTGGCGGCCTCGACATCTTCATCGCCACTGTGGGCAGCAACGGACGCTACCAACTGGAGCATCCCGGATACCCTCTCAACTCACAGGGCGACGATTTCGGCATGACCTTCGAAGGACCACACAACCGTGGGTTCTTCTGCTCCAACCGTGGCGACGGCCGTGGCTGGGACCATATCTTCAGTTTCGAGAATCCCGAGATTATCCAGACTGTGAAAGGCTGGGTATACGAGCGCGACGGATATGAGTTGCCCGCCGCCCAAGTGTATATGGTGGGCAACGACGGCACCAACGAGAAACTCAGCGTGCTGAGCGACGGCTCGTTCGAGCGCGTGGTGAAACCCGGTGTCGACTACGTGTTCCTCGCCACCTGCCGTGGTTACCTGAACCACAAGGAAGAACTGAGCGTGAAAGCCACCGACGAGTCGGAGGAGACCGTATTGCAGTTTGCCCTTGCCAGCATCAGCGTTCCCGTGATGATCGACAACATCTTCTACGACTACGACAAGGCCATCCTACGCCCCGAAGCCGTCAAGTCGCTCGACGAACTGGTGATGCTGCTCAACGAGAATCCCAACGTGACCATCGAACTGAGCGCCCACTGCGACTACCACGGCAGTCAGGCCTACAACATCGGCCTGTCGCAACGCCGCGCCGAATCGGTAGTGAACTACCTGATCGAGCATGGCATCGCTGCCGACCGCCTCACCCCGAAAGGCTATGGCAAGGAGAAGCCCAAGGTGGTGCGCAAGAAACTGGCGGCCCAATATCCCTGGATGAAGGAAGGCGACGTGCTGACCCAAGAATACATCACCGCACTGGATCAAGAGAAGCAGGCCATCTGCGACCAGTTGAACCGCCGCACCGAGTTTATCGTGCTGCGCACCACATACGGCATGTTCGACAGTGAAGGCAAGCCCACCAACTTGCCCCAGCCAAAATCCAAGCCTCAGTCGGAGGACAACGCTGACGAAGGATTTGAAATAGAAGAATGATGACCCTGCCCGACGCATTCCTCGCACACACCCGTGAGATACTGGACGAACATCTCTTCGCCCTACTCACCGAAGGACTCTCGGCCCCCTCGCCAGTGAGCATCCGTCTCAACCCCTTGAAGTGTGCGGGCAAGGAAGTGGCGCCATGGCTCACGCCCCGACAAGTAAGATGGTGCCCCACGGGCTATTATCTGGGCGAGCGCCCCAATTTCACCTTCGACCCCCTCTTACATGCCGGAGCCTACTATGTGCAAGAAGCCTCGTCGATGTTTGTAGACGAGGTGGTGCGCCAATATGTGAACCACCCCATCACCGCACTCGACCTCTGCGCCGCCCCTGGCGGCAAGACCACCGCCCTGTTGGCTGCCTTGCCTGAAGGGAGCGTGGTGGTGAGCAACGAATATGTGAGACAGCGCGCCTCGATCTTGGCCGAGAACGTGGCAAAATGGGGATACCGCAACGTAGCGGTGACCAACAACAGCACCAGCGACCTGCGCCACAGCGGTGTGGGATTCGACCTTATCCTGACCGACGTGCCCTGCTCGGGCGAAGGCATGTTCAGGAAAGACGAAGGCGCCATCGCTGAATGGTCGGAAAAGAATGTGGAGAACTGCTGGCGATTACAGCGCGAGATTCTCGAAGACGCCTGGGCCTGCCTGCACCCTGAAGGATGGCTCATCTACAGCACCTGCACGCTCAATATCCACGAGAACGAGGAAAACATCCAATGGGCCATCCAACAACTGGGTGCCCACCTGCTCAAGGTAAACACCCAACCTGCCTGGGGCATCACCCCTTCGCTCCTGCCTTCGCTCGAAGGCAGCGTCTGCCGGTTTATTCCCGGCGTGAGCGAGGGCGAGGGACTATTCATGGCCTTGCTCCAGAAACCCGATGACGCCACAGCAGTAAAAGAGAAGACGGCCAAAGGCAAGCGACAGAAATCGCGCCCAGAGGCAGCCATCCCCGATGAAGCCAAGCGGTGGATAGACCATAGCGAGGATTACGCCCTGCGCGAATATGGTGATATGCTGGCGGCCATCCCCAAGGAATGGAGCACCCTGTACGACCGTTTCGACACCCTGCGCATCCTGCATGCCGGTGTACCCATCGGCACACATCGAGGGCGCGACTTGGTGCCCGCACACGCATTGGCACTAAGCACGACACTCCACAATGGCGCATTCCCACAGTATGACGCCGACTATGCCACAGCCATCGCCTATCTACGCAAGGAGGCCATCTCGCTGCCCACCGATACGCCACGCGGTTTCGTGCTGATAACCTATAAGGGACATCCCTTGGGGTTTGTGAAGAACGTGGGCAACCGTGCCAACAACCTTTACCCTCAGGAGTGGCGCATCAGGAGCAGCCATGTGCCCGAGGATGGCCGTGAGATTCTGATATGAGAATCAGGATGACAATTTTGATTAAAGAAAAAGAACAACAATATGAGACAATACCTCGACCTGCTTGACAGGATCATGAAAGAAGGCGTGACGAAGACCGACCGTACCGGCACGGGTACGAAGAGCATCTTCGGTCACCAGATGCGGTTCAACCTTGAAGAAGGGTTCCCCCTGCTCACCACCAAGAAACTGCACCTGAAATCGATTATCTACGAACTGCTGTGGTTCTTGCGTGGCGACACCAACGTGAAGTGGCTGCAGGAACACGGCGTGCGAATCTGGAACGAATGGGCCGACGAGAATGGAGAGTTAGGCCCCGTCTATGGCCATCAGTGGCGCTCGTGGCCCGACTACGAAGGCGGCACGATAGACCAGATACGCAATGTGGTGGACCTCATCAAGCACCATCCCGACTCACGACGGATGATTGTGAGCGCGTGGAATGTAGCCGAGGTAAAGAAAATGGCATTGCCCCCCTGCCACACCATGTTCCAGTTTTACGTGGCCGACGGCCGACTCAGCCTGCAACTCTACCAGCGCTCAGCCGACACCTTCCTCGGCGTGCCCTTCAACATTGCCTCGTATGCCTTACTGCTGCAAATGATGGCCCAAGTGACAGGTCTGAAAGCCGGAGACTTCATCCACACCACCGGCGACACCCATGTCTATCTGAACCATCTGGAGCAAGTGGAACTGCAACTCACCCGCACTCCACGCCCCCTGCCTACCATGCGACTGAATCCCGACGTCGACGACCTGTTTGGATTCAAATACGAGGATTTCGAACTATGCAACTACGACCCCTGGCCCCATATCGCTGGCAAGGTGTCGGTTTAACCCCATATCACCATGCGCATCAACATCATCGCCGCCGTGGCCGAGAACCTCGCCATCGGCTACAAGAACCGCCTGATATACTGGTTGCCCGAAGACCTGAAGCGGTTTAAGCAACTCACCACTGGCCACACCATCATCATGGGCCGCAAGACCTTTGAGTCGTTGCCCAAAGGGGCCCTGCCCAACCGCCGCAACATCGTGCTCAGCCGCTCGACGAAGAATTTCGAGGGTTGCGAGTGCTTTGGTTCGCTGAAAGAGGCCCTTGCACACTGCCAGCCCGACGAGGATGTGTATGTGATAGGAGGCGCCAGTGTATACCGTGAGGCGATGAAGCGCGCCAACCGCCTTTGCCTGACCGAGGTGCACGACACCCCAGCCGAAGCCGACACCTTCTTCCCGCCCTACGGGGAATGGCGAGAGGTGTGGCGAGAGGAGCATGCCGCCGACGAGCGCCATGCCCATGCCTTCGCCTTTGTGGACTATGAGCCGGAGGAGGAATTTATTTCTGAGGAATCGGAATAATCAGAATATTCAGAATAATCGGAAGAAATAGAAGAATCGGAAGAAATAGAAGAGACACCAACCTTGATGGATGGTGTCTCTTTATGTTTTTTCAGAAAAGCGATATCTTATTCTTCGATGCTGTCGGGGTCGATAATGGGCAATTGCCTGTCGATGGCGGCATTGAAAGAGATGATGGTCTCGCTTCGCGACAATCCCAGTGGCTGGAGCTTGTCGTGGATGATGTTGAGCAAGTGGTGGTTGTTGAGTGCATAGATCTTGATGAACATATCGAAACCGCCAGTGGTGTAGTGGCATTCCACCACCTCCGGGATTTTCTTCAGTTCTTCAAGTACGAAATCAAACTGGCCTGGGTCTTTGAGAAAGAGTCCGATATAAGCACACGTCTCATATCCGATTTTCTCTGGGTCGATAATAAACTGCGACCCTTTGAGTACTCCAAGATTAGTTAGTTTCTGAATTCTCTGATGGATAGCGGCTCCACTCACGTTGCAAGCCCTTGCCACTTCCAAGAAAGGCATTCTCGCGTCATCGGCTATCAGGCGCAGAATTTTCTTGTCTAATGCATCTAAATTGTGTTGTGCCATAATGTGAATAATATTTTCACGCAAAGATAGCCCAAAATATTCACATTTGCAACAAAATGTGTCAAAAAACCAACTTTCTCCAACAAAAAGCCAAAGAAGGAAATGAATTTGTCACTTTTTTGATGATGGGGCGGAGTTTTTCGAAGCAGAGTAGTGTACCCTCAGGGTATTGGCTTCTCGCAAGGCCTTTTTTACGTCGGCCACGATGCCCACGGGCACGTCACGGTCGGCCTTGAGCACCACGGTCATCTCGGTGTTGTCCTTGGCCTCCATCCTTTCTTTTTCCGCCTTCATCACCTCGGCCAGTTGGTCGAGGGGCACAAAGCGGTCGTTCACCTGCACCACAATCGTGTCGCCCATGGTGGCCTGCAACTGCTTGAGCGGTTTTCCTATAAAGATATAGGTAGTGGACGCCCGTTTAGTGACACGGGTGAGCTGGTTACCCTCCGGCGTGCGAAAGAGCACGTTCACCGGTACGCTGCGCATATGGGTGACAATCATGAAAAAGAAGAGCACAGTGAAAATCAGGTCGGGCAGCGACGATGTGTTGAGGTCGGGAATCTTGCGCTCCTTGCGGTTGATGAAACTCATTGCCCACCTCCTTTCTGCACGAAATTCTCCGACACTTTCTGAGGGTAGTATTTCCTTATGGCCGTGCGCTGTTCCTCGCTGCATTGTGCATAAGGCTTCTGGAAGCGCTGCTGGGCCAGCGAGTCACGCAATTGCGCATAGGCCGCCACAATCTCATGCTGAATGGAGAAATAAGTGTTGTAGTCGCTTTTGCGGTCGGCCTCTATCTGCACCACATGGTTCTCGGTGATCATGCATTTGCCAAGGGGATAGATGTCGCGTTGCACTTTCTCGGGCAAGTTGGGGTCATTGTGAGGGTTGTCGACAAACTCCACCACTTTTTTCCTGACATCGGCAATGGTGAGCGAGTCGTCGTTGATGGTAATGACATTGGCAGGCGACACCACGATGCGGAGCACGTTGCGCTGGGTGACAGCGGCAGGTTGCTGTTCAGTGGCCAATGGTGGCAACATGCGCGACATGCCGTTGTCGTCGTCCATCGACGTGACGACGAGAAACAAGATGAGCAGCGTAAACGAGATGTCTGCTATCGACGCGGTGTTGATGCCCGGCACTCTGCGGCGCTTTCGTGCGAACCTCATTATTATTTAGAGCGTTTGTTAAGATACGACTTAATGGAGGCAAAGGCCACCAGTCCCACGGCAAGTACGATCATTGCCACCGATGCGATGACAAACATATCGGCAATCCTCAGTCCCAATGCATCATCATATTGCTTGCCATTGACCTCCACACCCTGCGATGAGCCGATGAGGAAAGCGATGACCAGAATGCCCACCGTGGCCGCCACGACCACCGACGAGATGAGCGCTACCGGCACACGGTTCACCACCCGGTCTTGTTGCTTGCGCCGTCTCACAGCCACAATGATGGCCCACACCAATGTGGCGATGGCAAAGATGCCCACGGCCGCCATAAGGCCGAGCAGCACATTGGTGAGGCGTGGCTCGTTGAAATCGGGATCCTCGGCGTAAGGATGGTTGAACCCGAAGAGGTAATATGCTGCGAAAACCACCGCGGTGATGGCCACGATGAAGAAGAGCACCCTCTGCGAGCCACTTTCGGGCATCCATTTCCGCTTTCTCATTGCTGTGGGGCTTTGTGTTTCACAATGATATCCATGAGCGTGACAGAGGCATCCTCCATCTGTGCCGTAAGCATTTCGATCTTAGTGAGGATGAAATTGTAGAACAACTGCAGGATAAGCGCCACGATGATACCGAAGATGGTGGTGATGAGCGCCACCTTCATACCATCGGCCACAATGGTGGGATTGATGTCGCCCGCCTGCTGTATCTGGTCGAAAGCCATGACCATACCGATGACGGTGCCTAGGAATCCGAGCGAAGGAGCGATGGCGATGAAAAGCGTTATCCACGAGCACCCTTTCTCGAGGTTGGCCACCTGCACCTGTCCGTAGGACTGGATGGAGCGTTCGATATTCTCGATGCTCTCGCCGATACGCATCAGACCTTGGTAACAGATGGAGGCCACCGGTCCGCGGGTCTCACGGCAAAGGTCCTTTGCCCCCTCCACGTCGCCAGCCGCCACTTTCTCGTCGATATCGGCCAGGAGCCGTCGGGAGTTGATTTCCGACAAGGTGAGATAGATGATACGCTCGATACAGAAAGCCAAGCCGAGGATAAGGGCCAATGCCACGAGTGACATGAATCCGGCATTTCCTTCGATGAACTTGCGTTTGAGCGACTTGTATACTCCTTCGCTCTCACCTTCTTCGGCAGCCTCGGCCGCCTCGATGGCCTCTGCCTGTGCGATGTCGTCGGCCACGAGCGAGTCGACAGCGGCATTATCCTCATATTGTGCTGCGATTTCCTCGAAATCGGGTATGCTGCTCTTTTCTTCCTGGGCTGGTGCCAAGGTGATGTTGGCAGCAAGCAGTGCCATGATGCAGAGCCATCTTACGATCAGATGTTTCATTTTGTTTTGGTTGCGATGGGCTGTTCCATCTCTGAAGTTTGACAATGAACAAGTTGGTGTTAAGCCCCATCGGCCATGATGTTGACCGAAGAGGCATTGCAAAGGTACGATGAAGCGAACGAATAACCAAATTATTCAAGCCATTTTAACATGTGGGGCACCTGCGGGGCAATTATAATGCCGTTATCACGACCTTTGGTTGCTGTCCACGGGCATCCTCTGTCTTCCATGAAATGGTGATGGTGGTGCGCTCGCCAGGCATCAGAGTGACATAGTTGTCGCTGTAGAGAACGGGCAAAATCTGCTCGCCATCGGCACCCACTAGGTTCAATCGGAGGAATGTGGCGGGCACGCGACTCTTGTTGTGCAAGACAACCTGCGCCACCTGACTGTTGCCAGTGGTCCTGAGCGCCACCTGCTGCTCCACCTCCGCTTTCGGCACAGAGGCGAGCGCCCGGTAATTGTTCTCCTCACGTGCCATGACATAGAGGTTCTCCGACACGACACCTGTCTTGTCGGTGAGTTGCAGACGCAGGTAGTAGACATCGGATGGTGGAGTTGACAAGATGCTCGACGGCCTGAGCCAAGCAGTTGTGGTGTCGGCATTGCCCCACACACGCCCCTTCCTCTGACACACTTTTTTACCATTGATGTCGAAGACAGTGGCGATAGCCGTGAGACTGGCAGCAGGAGCCTTGGAAATATTGGCCAAAATGCCATCAGGCACTGGTAACGAACGGCAGACCACCTCTATACTATCGGTGAGCGCATTGTATTGGATATGAAGCGGTTCGCAGGCTTTCTTCGAACCGAAGTAAGCCGCCGTAGGCTCAAAATAATAGTCGTAGGTCTGCCACACCATTGAGGGCCAGCACGGATGACTCATCCAGAGCAGCATGCCCGCCCGGCTTTTGCTTGTAGACTCGAACATCGCCCTATAGCCGTTGTAGTTGATCAACTGCGCCCATCGGGTGAACTCCTCGGCACTCGATGCCTGTCCGAAGCCCTCGCTCACCAAGCGGTTGAACTCGGCCGCTCTCTGTGCTCCCATCAAGGTGTAGTCGTGCTGTCCCCACTCCACCGACTGAGGCCATAGCGCCTCCTTGCTCAGCGTCCTGGAGAGACTCTCGAAGTTCATCACATTGGGCATTCCCCTCTCGGAGTGAATCTTACCCGTCTGACGAGAGAAATACTCCTTGATGGGCAGTGCCCTATAGGGACCGCCACCGCTCACGCCCTGGCCCGATGAATGGGAGATAAACTCCATACCCGGAGCCAGTGTGTGGACATACTCGCGCAGTTTGCGGTCGATGGCCTCGGGCGGGAAACCCTCGTTTCGCCCGCAATAGAGCGCGATGCTGGCATGACTGCGTATGCGACGAAGGTAATCCTTGGCATTACTGAGGAAGAGCACATTATCGTAGGGGTCGGGACCATCGGCAGGGTTGGCGAGCCAGAAATCCTGCCAAATCATGACCCCGTATTTGTCGCAAGCCTCATAAAACGCCTCGTCGGCCACCTGCCCCACCCAATCGCGGATCATGGTGAAGTTCATATCACGGTGATACCCGACGGCGATGTCATATTCCCGTGACCGGTAGAGCAGGTTGTGCTCATCGAATCCCCAGTTGCCACCCAACGGCACGAACCGCTGTCCGTTGACGAAGATACGCAGCGAATCCTTGAGTCCCACATATCTCATCTCGCGCAGTCCGGCCTTGAAATCAATGGACGACGCCTCACCCACATCGGGTTTGAAGGTGAAGCCCGCATCGTAGAGATATGGCTCACCATAGCCATTGGGCCACCAGAGCCGGAAGCCACTGCCAGAGAGTTGTGCGAACTGCCCGGGGTCGAAGGTTACCTCTTCCTCGGCATGCGCTGGGATGGTGAGCGGCTTTTCGAAGCGTACGTCACCGATAAAGCCACAAAGTGTTCCCTTCACCGGGAGGCTGGCGTGGTTGTGTACGAAGACCGATGGCTTGACATGAGCCGTTTTCCCATCGGCCGACAGTGTAGTTTCCACATAAGGATCGCTCACGCTCACCATTCCCGTAGCCGAGAGATAGACCTCGTTCCAGATGCCTGTCTCTCGACCACGCACGGTAGTGATCCAGTCCCACCCTATCGTGGCATGGAAAGTGGGGTTGTCGGCACCAAGGATACCGCCATTGAACTGCGTGGTGTTCTCGTCCTTCTCCTTTACGGCACCAAAATGCTCATTGCAGATCATCTCCACTGCCAGGTAGTTGGTGCCCTTGTTGAGTAATCCCGTAACATTGAACCGGCCGCGCATGAATGCGCCATCGATGCGTCCAAGGCGTTGGCCGTTGAGAAAGACATTGGCCTTCCAGTTGATACCATCGAAGTTGAGCCATAGTTGTTGGCCATTCAGTTCACTTGAAACCTCGAACTCGTCGCGGTACCAGAAATTGGAGCGGAAAAACGACTCCGAAATCTGGTCTACATCATCGGCGTAGTTGGGATCGGGCACTGCCCCGATGTTCATATATGAGGCCAGTACGGTGCCCGGTACGGTAGCCACGACCCAATCGTAGCAGTCGTATCCGGCGGTGGCTATCTGCTCGCCCGAAGCATTCACCTCGGAAGCCCGCTGCAACATCCACCGTCCACCGCTCAGCATCCATTTCCCGTTGCACATTCCTGCCATGGAGTGGGGAGTATACACCACTTTCTGGCGGGCCATCACCTGCATCTCGCGGAGCGCATAGCACCCACCCTCGCCCGGCTCGAGCAACAGCAGCCTCACATAGCGTGCCGATGTATTCAGGTCGGTAGGCGTATCGCCATTCAGGTCGGCCACTTTGCGCCAATTTTTGGCATCTTCGGAAACCTCGACGGCACCCCTTTTGGGAGCATGGAACCAATCCAGACGAAGTTGTTCGATGGGAAGGCTCTTCCCTAGGTCGGTATAGATCCATTGGGTTCCTCCCCCGTTGCTAACCCACATGCTGCTGAACTGCCGTGAGGGCATCACCTCTACTGCATTCTTCTCATTATCGAGGAACGACAGTTCGTGCACGTCCCAGTGTGCAGCACCATCCATATCGAAGAGCAGACGGAAGTGCTGGGTACTCACCATCTTTGAATGAAAGCCATCGGCAGCCCTCGGCAGTTGGAAGCGGATGGTCTCATCCAGTCTTCTGGCGGGCAGCATGTCGGCCGACTCCTGCTTGTTGGGGTCGGAATGCAACTGATAGTGCAATGGCTGTCCGGGCAATTTGTCGCCTTTCAGTTCGCCAATGGTCTGCCAATGCTGTCCGTCATCAGAGGTCTGACAACGTAGTGTATAGCCTTTCGTGGCCACCTTCTCATCATAGGCCACCAATCCCTGGATACGGATTTGCGCTGCCTCGACCCATATATCGCCACCCCAGTCGTATTGCAGCCAGGTGTGCGCCCCCATGAGGATGTTGCGTGAGTAAGGACCACCGTCGATGGCCCATTCCGCCTCACGACGGGGCAAAAATCCGTCAGGGGTAGAAACTTGGAGCGTGGCAGGGTGGCTATTGTCCTTGATGCCATCGGTCACCAGATGAGCCGTGTGGTTGTAGTCGCATGCCGACGAGGCATAGGCCTTGCGATGCAGCGCCACATTGGTCAAGGTCTGTCCATTTTCCACCCAACTCACGGTAGGTGCGAAATACTCGGATGGGGCACCTGGATATTGTCCGATGCCACGTGTGGGTTGCGTGTCGGTAGGGGCACCATCGCCCGAAGTAGTCACCGCCATCAGACTGGCTATTAACAACATGCTGTTCATGGTATATGCAATGATTTGAAAAAAGTCATAAAAACTATTGAGCGATCAGGCGATAGGAGATGACATCACGTGCTTTGACTGTGAGTTTGCGCTCCACCTTGTTTTTCAGTGAGGTCTTGCCCTCCATCTTATGCGTCCAAAGATTAAAGACCTTATATTGCCTGGTATTGAATGTGGTACTCAGTCGGCTCACCTCGCTATCGGTGAGATTGAAATCCTGCCAGTTGAGCGAATACGATATGTCTTTTCTTGTGGGATTGAGGATGGTAAAAGCCCAGTCACCACCAGCAAGAGGCTTGAACCAGAACTGCAGTCCGTCGTGGTCGCAGAAGTGTAGTCCCTGCACGCCCAATGTGTCCTGGTCGATGGCAATCATCTCCTTATTCATGATAATATTGCGGGTGGCATCACTCATCGAGCGCAGGTCGTTGCCCAGGATCAACGGACTGGCCATCATGCACCACATGGTGAAATGTGCACGGTCCTCGTTCTCGGTCATACCATTTCCCACCTCGAGCATATCGGGGTCGTTCCAGTAACCTTTTCCTGCATACTGACGAAGCGTGTCATTGAGTTGAATGCATTGCATCACGCCAAACTGCGTGTATCCCGGGAAGATGCGCAGTGAGTCGAAGTCACACCAGATATCGGGAGTGGTGCGCCAGGAGTGCCCCACCTCTCTCGCCCATCTCCAAGGATGGCTGTTTCCCCACTCGCACATACTGAGGAAGATGGGCCGCCCGGCAGCACGAAGCGCGTCGCTGATGAGCTGATAAGCACCCTGCGGATTGATGTTGGTGGTGTTGCACCAGTCGTATTTCAGATAATCCACTCCCC
Organism: uncultured Prevotellaceae bacterium; assembly: GCA_900317305.1. Classification (GTDB taxonomy): domain Bacteria; phylum Bacteroidota; class Bacteroidia; order Bacteroidales; family Bacteroidaceae; genus Prevotella. The sequence continues at coordinate 58,352 of ONGG01000008.1, forward strand.
ACCGCGCATATTGGATTGCATCTTGATACTCATGGCCGAGTGAGCCAGGCATTCCCGCACAGGTACCTGTTCCCGCATCGCTGTAGATTCCCAGTTTCAGGCCCTTGGCATGCAGGTAATCGGCCACTGCCTTCATTCCGTTGGGAAATTTGGCGGGATCGGCCTGTATGAATCCGTTCTCATCGCGCTGTCCATGCCAGCAGTCGTCGATATTGATATAGGTGTATCCTGCATCGCGCAGGCCGCTTTCGACCATGGCATCGGCAATACCCTTGATGATATCCTCGGAGATGTTTCCCTGGAATTTATTCCATGTACTCCACCCCATCTGTGGGGTGTCGGCCAAATGTTCCCATTTCTGTGCTTTCAGAGGCAGTGCCAACAAGGCAAGCATACCACAGAGAAGTGCTATTCTTTGCATAGTTTTCATGATGAATTGATTTTTTGGAGTTCAGGAGTTCAGACATTATGTCACTCTACCTGGACAATATTATTTGGTATTGATGATGATTGTTCCGGATTTCAGTTGATCGGCAGAGCACGAAAGCGTAAGCAACGATGGAGTGTGAGCGCTTTGCACCAGCACCTGTGCCAGTCCGTTGAAGGCGGGGATGCTGAACTCACGGCAGTCGTTCGTCTTAGGATGGTCGGCCCCCAGGTATGACGGGTCGCCATTGCCCACACCGAGGATGCGCCCGTCGCCCTCCAGGCGGAAGGTGAGCATCGGACAGGCATCGGGAACCACACGTCCCTTGTTGTCCTGCACCTCCACCGTCACCACCGCCACGTCGCGTCCGTCGGCAGCAATGGTGATGTGTTCGGTTTTCAGCACCACCTTGGCGGCAGGTTTT
>ONGG01000008.1:59214-143253 GCA_900317305.1 uncultured Prevotellaceae bacterium
ACGCGTTTTCCATTATTGTAGCCCACGGCCACCACCTTGCCTGGCTGATAGACGGCACGCCACTTCAGATGTCCGTTGCGTGGCATACGTTGCCGGCCCAGTTTCCGGCCATTCACCGTGAGTTCCACCTCATCGCAGTTGCTGTAGGCCCAGAGTTCGATTTCCTCACCCTCATGGCCCTGCAAGTTCCAATGCGGGAAAATATGCAGGGTGGGCTCATCCGTCCACCATGATTTCAGATACCATGCCTCATCTTTCCAGAATCCGCAGTAGTCGAGGATGCCAAACTCCGAGTCATGGGCGGGGAAGGCCAGCGGATTGGGTTCACCACGATAGTCGAACCCTGTCCAATAGAAGATGCCAGCGGCCCAGTCGTGATCAGCATAGAAGCGCCATCCCCGCTCGATCACGTTCTCCACATGATGGTTCAGCGTATCGAGGTTCATCGATCGCATGTGTCCTGGCACGGCAGGGTCGTTGAAATAGACGCCACGTGTGCCGCAGCCCGTAGTTTCCTCCGTTCCCACGATTTTCCACTCTGGATGTTGGCGGCGACGGTTCTCCACATCGTTCTGCGCAATATAGTTATAGCCCACCACGTCGAGTCCCTTGATCATCTCCGACCCACCGGCGTTGGCGATGGTCGAAGGCCGTGTGGGGTCGAGCAGTCGGGTGTACTCTCTCATGGCCGCAGCGATACGTGTACCCTGAATGGTGTTCTCCATGCCCCACTCCTCGTTGCCGTCGCTCCAAAGGATGACCGACGGATGATTGCGGTCGCGCTTGATCATATTCTCCAGCAGTCGCACGTGCTCCTGGTTGATGCCCGTAAGACGGTTCTCATCGATGACGAGGATGCCCTCCCTGTCGCAGACATCGAGCATGGCCGGCGTTATGGGATTGTGGGACGAGCGATAGGCATTGCAGCCCAACTCTTTGAGGCGCTTGATGCGCCACTCCTGCAAAGCATCAGGGATGGCCGAACCCACACCGGCATGGTCTTGATGCAGGTTGACGCCCTGGAGTTTCAGCCGCTGCCCATTGAGCAGGAATCCCTTGTCGGCATCGAAGGCGATATCGCGGAAGCCCGTGGTGGTAGTATACACATCCGTCACCTTTCCATCTACCGTCACCGTGGTCTCCATCCGGTACAGATAGGGGTCTGTGGTGCTCCACAAGTGAGGTTGCGACAATGTCATCTGCTGCTTGCAGACATTGGTATCCTTGGGCTTCAAGGTGATGGTCACGGGAGCAATACGTCCCACCTCGTTGCCTTGGGCGTCGAGCAGCCGCTGCCCTACTTGACAAGTCTGCGGTGTGAGCGAGTGGTTGTTCACCTCGGTGCTGACATGGATGATGGCCGAAGTATAAGGTTGTTGCAGGTCGGCATAGACAAAGGTGCCGAAAGGCGCCACGGCAACAGCATCCGTCTTCACCAGCCAAGCATCACGGTAGATGCCAGCACCTTCGTAGAACCATCCCTCCTCGAGAGTAGCATCGGCACGCATACAGATGAGGTTGTCGCCACCATAGTTCACATACTCCGTCACATCGTAGACCTGTGTGGCATAGCCACTGGGTTCCACCCCCATGTAGAAGCCATTGAACCACACCTGTGCATGGCGGAAGATGCCATCAAACTTCAAGGCGAGATGCTTGCCTAAGTCGGCCTCAGGTATCGAGATGACCTTGCGATACCATCCCACACTCGTCTCGGGATACTTGTAGCCCACCGTCTTGTAACCATGAGAATGGCTGGCCTCACGGGCATACGGCAACATGGTCACCCAGTCGTGTGGGACAGACACCTCCTGCCAGGACGAGTCGTCGAACTTCATCACATAGGGACCTTCGTTGTGAATGGAGTTGGCTTTGGTAAGATAATTGAAATACTCTGTTCCACAGCCGAAGTCCTTCACGGGGTCGGCTGCGTTGCCCAATGCGAATTTCCAGCCTTCACTCAGGCGGATGTTCTCACGCACACTCTGCTGGGCATGCAGAAGGAATGTGTGCAGAAAGAATAGAACCAAATAAAAGAATTTTGTTTTCATATATGGGTGAAATGATGAATTGACTACATGGCGCATTTGAATAGCAAAGTCGCTTCTCACTCCTCATCGAGCAAGCGAAGCAACTCCTCTTCCGTGCAAGCGATGGCCGTGAAGAGTTTGTACATGAGTTCCGGTTCCTGCCTGATGGGGATATAGGCCACTACCGTCTTTCCCTTTCCAGCGAACCATCCCGCCTCGGTGTGGGCGCTGCGCCCACAGGGCAAGACGATGACACAAGTGTCGCACGACTCCATGGCCTCGATGTCGTTGGCGAACTGCCTCTCTGCCTTTGGGTCGTGCAGACGGTCGCGATACTCCTGTGGCGTCCATTCCATATAGCCGGCATCCACATTGCTCCATTTGAATCCTGGGTCGCCCGAAGGAGGATTACGGAAATCATAGACCTGATGTCCTGCCTTGCGGAGTGTCTCCACCACCGAGGGATAGAACTCGTTCCGCCAACTGCTTGCCACATAAATCTTTCTCATGCAATATTTCTGTTTCTTCGAGCAAGGTCGCATTTTACCTTGCTCGAAGGGGGTGGTGTATTATTTTATGAACTTCACTTTCGATGCGTCACGCGGCTTGGCATCGGGCTGTTCGTCAGGATAGCCAATGGCGATGATGTAGTTGAGTTTGTAATCGGCGGGGATGTCGAGGCTGTCGATGAAGAACTTGGCATCGGCATTCGAAAGGAGGAAGCGCACGGGCCCACCGAGGCAACAGGTGCCCAGCCCCATCGACTGTGCGGCCAGCATGATGTTCTCGCCCAGCAGGCCGGCATCGAGTTCACCACCACCATTGGCTGGGGTGCAGACGCAGATGAGCGTTGGAGCGTTGCGGAACATATTCTTGAAACCAGGGTCACGGCTCACTTGGTCGGGATTGGCTTTCTTGTATACCTCGTTGACGTCGGCGATGAGTTTCTGGTTCTCCACGACACGAACCACCCATGGCTGGCGGTTCATACCACTGGGGGCATTGATGCCACACTTCACGATGGCCTCCAGTTTCTCATGCTCCACAGGCGTGTCGAGATACTTGCGCACGGAGCGGCGGGCCATGATCGAACTGGTGACGGGGTTGAGTTCCAGGCACACATCAGTTTCGATATCGGCCATCTTGTCGGTAGGCTCATAGCGTTTCAGCACCTTGCCGTCGCGTGAAACGAGGAACTTGGTGAAATTCCACTTGATGCTCGACTTCGCAGCATAGTCGGCATCCTGCCTCTTGAGCATCCCGTCCATGCGTTTGCCCAAGTCATCGTTGAGGTCAAAACCGCCAAAAGGTCTCTTCGACTTCAGGCAAGTATAGAGCGGAGCCTCGTTCTCGCCATTGACATCGATTTTGTCGAACTGAGGGAACTTGATAGCGAAGTTGGCGATGCAGAACTGATGGATTTCGGCGATGGTGCCCGGTGCCTGCTGTCCGAACTGGTTGCAGGGGAAGTCAAGGATTTCGAAGCCCTGGTCACGGTATTTCTCGTAGAGCGCCTCCAGTTCCTTGTACTGTGGGGTGAAACCACAGCGGGTGGCGGTGTTGACAATGAGCAGCACCTTTCCCTTGAAGTCGGCTAACGACACGTCTTTTCCAAGGTCGTCCTTCACAGTGTAATTGTATATTTCCTGGGCTGATGCGGAAGCCAACAAGGTGGCCAGCATGCAAATGGCTAATAATCTTTTCATATTGGATTGATTTAGGTGATTTCGCAATTCATACACGACGGACTCATTCTGGCAGTCCGATTTCCTTGACACGCCGCTCAAACTGCTCTCGGTTACCGATGGCACCGTTCTTGATGCGGGCGCGGTAGTTGTAGATGGTATTGACAGAATAGTGGAGGAACTCTGCTATTTTCGAGGAGTCGTCGATGCCGAGACGGATAAGGGCGAAGATGCGGAGGTCGGTGGTGAGCCGTCCCTTATCCCTGGGATGGATCTGCACCTCGGGTTGCAAGAGCGCATTGAAATCGTCGACAAAATGAGGGAAGAGATGGAGAAACGCAGAGTCGAAACTCTGGTTGAGGTCCTCGATGTCGCGCTCTTTCTGCTCCGACGATTTGGAGAGTTGCAAGATATCCGCCAATTCGTTTTTCTTGATTTTCTTGGTCACCATCTTTCGGTAACTGTCGAGTTTATCGACATACTGGGCGCAGAGGGCGAGGAACCGTCCGATATACTCGTCTTTCACGTTATTGGCATCCTTGAGCTGTGCATTGACTACAGCCAACTGGCCGTTGGTGGAGGAAAGTTGACTGTTGGCCGACTTGAGTTCGTCGTTGAGGGCCGCCAACTGCGCGTTGGTGTCGTTGAGGGCATTCCGCGCCACTGCCAACTGCCGGTTGCGCCTATTGAGGAAGAAGAGCACGCCCAGGAGCAGAACGATAAGTATGCTGATGGCCGCCAGCGTGACCCACAACTGGTTGGTGGTGCGCTCACTCTTTGCCTTATAGCTCTTGGCTATCTCGTTGAGCAGAGGCGATATCTGCCATTGTCGCTGCCGTGAGCCGTAGCGTCCGGCACAGTCGCTGGTATAGCTGATATAACGATAGGCGCGGTCGATGTCGTTCTGCAGCATGAGCTGATTGGCCAGTTCCCACATCGAGCCCTGGTCCATCACCCCATTTCGCACATCGGCGAGCACCGACTCGCAGAGCCAGCGCATCATCTCCACGGAGTCGTTCTGCGCCTTGAACTCAAGATAGCGGTAAAGGGTGACGAGGGCATAGGGATGGCTTCCCGGTTCCACGGTTTTCAGCCACTCATCGTTGAGTTGGAGTGCCGCTTTGAGGTCGCCTTTCGCATTGAGGGCCAGTTCGCGTCGGGCATAGCAGTCAGGATCATCGGGCGGCAGTGTCTCATACATCAGCGCCTCGTATTTTCCAGCCTGCTGGTAGTAGGCATCGCGCATGTTGTCGAGTCGCGAGTAGTATCCCAGTTCGTTGTAGACATTATTTCGAGCCCTATAGTATTCGCCCATGGCCTCACGGCTGACGCCAGTGAGATTGATGCTGTCGAGCGTCATCAGCGCCTCGTCGTACATACCGATGTTGGAACACCGAAGTGCCAACAGCGAACGACAGCGCACCCCTTCGGACCGGTCGCCCATCTCGTCGGCCAGGCGGATGCCCTCGCGAAGAAAAAACATGGCAGAGTCGCTGATAAAGGGCCTGTATAATTCGTACAAAGCAAGTGCAGACTCGTATTTTGCCGCTGTCTGCCGGGCAGTGGCAAAATTGTTCCGGGCCTCAGTGATCCTCGCCTCGCGTTTGGCCACATAGTCGGAAGAATGGGCTATGGCATTGTCGATTTCCTCGAGTTTCTGCTTGATGGTGGAATCCTGTGCATGGATGCCCATCGACAGCACACAAGTGAGGAATAAGGTTAGCAATCGCATATGGTTTAGGTGGTTAGGCGTACAAAGTGAGGAGAACACAGCCTCGCTCGTTGACATTTCCGAGCCGGTGCGGCTTCACCTCAAGGGACAAAGTTACAAAAAAATCGAAGACAATCTAACATTGTCCCCGATTTTTTTGTTTTTTCATAAGCACTGCGCTCTGAGTGACTCGATTCTCTTCAATAACTATGAGAACCCAAGCACCTGGAAATCCAGGAATAGTTCAGAACGCCAATTGTTACCACTGAAAACTCAGAGAATCCCCCTCCTCATGAACAGGAGGATGGGGAATTGGTCCTAAAAACCTATTTCAACCTAAACCTAACTGTTTTCTTAATGTCGTTGGCCGAGAAGCCGAGGAGAGCCTCGAAATCGCCCGGTTCTGCAGTCCACTGCTGAATGCGGTCGTCGAAGAACGAGAGGGCGCTACGGCCGATGGTGAGGCGCACATCGCGCTGCTCGCCAGGCTGCAGGAACACCTTCTTGAAGGCCTTCAATTCTTTCTCAGGTCGTGGCAATGAGCACTTCTTGTCGGCCACATAGAGTTGAATGGTGGTGGCACCCGCCACCTGTCCGGTGTTGGTGACGCTGACGGTGAAGGAAAGCGAGTCGTCGGCAGCAATCTCACGCTTGTCGGCTGTCGCCCCATCCATGCGGAAGGTGGTGTAGGAGAGTCCGTGACCAAAGGCGAAGAGGGGCTTGATGCGGTTCTTGTCGGCCCATCGGTATCCCACATAGATATCCTCCTTATACTCCTCGTCGATGACACGCTCATTGGTGCGCCATGTGCCAGGATAGGAACCTGTGGCATGTGCACCACAATCCTCCAGCCGCACAGGCCATGTGAACGGCAGGCTGCCGCTGGGATTCACCTCTCCGGTGAGGACATCGGCCAGAGCCAATCCAGCCTCCGAACCCAGGAACCATCCCTGCACCACGGCAGGCACACGACTGATCCAAGGCATGGCCACTGCATTTCCAGAGATGTTGACGAACACCACGTTCTTGTTGACCTTGACGAGCGCTTCTACCAACTCGTCCTGCGCGTAGGGCAGTCCATACTCCTTGCGGTCGTGCCCCTCACAGTCCTGGTGGTTGCTTTTGTTCAATCCGCCGAAAACGACCACATAGTCGGCATTGCGTGCCTTCTCCACCGCCTCGGCGATGAGTTCGCTGGCACTGCGTTTGTCGGCCAGGTCCTGTCCGGTTGTCACGCCATTATAGGCGCCAGTAGTGTCGCCCACATAGCCACGGGCATAGTCGACCTTGTCGGCCAACCGCTCACGCAGTCCTTGCAGTGGCGATATCTCATGCTGTGCCTTGAGCGACGACGAGCCGCCGCCCACAGTCATCATCTTGATGGCATTCTCGCCAACCACGAGCACACGGGCATTGGGGCGGAAAGGCAGTACCTGACGGTCGTTCTTGAGCAGCACGATACCCTCTTGGGCCACCTTGCGGGCCACCTGGTAGTGGGCCTCGGAACACAGCGAGCCATAAGGCCGCTGGCGGTTCATATTGGTGCGCATCATCAGCCTCAGCACCCGTCGCACTTTCTCATCAAGTTCGCTGGTAGTGAGTTTTCCCTCATTGATGAGTTGACGGTAGGGCTGTGCCATATAATAGTTGTCATAGGCATTGGTAGCGCCCATGGTGAGTCCGTCGGTCCAGGTGCCGAACTCCAGGTCGAGTCCGTTTTTCACCGCCTCAAGGGTGTTGTGCGTACCACCCCAGTCGCTGATCACCACGCCGTCGAAGCCCCACTCCTGTTTCAAGATGCGGTTGAGCAACACCTCGTTATGGCAGTTGTGCTGATTCTTATAGAGGTTGTAGGCCCCCATGATAGCCCAGGCGCCACCCTCGGTGACAGCGGCATGGAAAGCCGGCAGGTAGATTTCGCGAAGCGCGCGGTCGCTGACGATGACGTTGACCTGATGACGGTATTCCTCGTCGTTGTTGAGCGCGTAGTGCTTCACGCAGGCCGCCACCCCTTTCGACTGCAGTCCCTGCACATAGGGAACCACCATGCGCGAGGCCAGCCATGGATCCTCGCCCATATACTCGAAGTTGCGTCCGTTGAGCGGGGTGCGGTTGATGTTGATGCCCGGTCCGAGCATCACATTCTTGTTGCGGTAGAGCGCCTCCTCGCCCAGGCTTTCGCCATAGGCCCTGGAGAGGCACGGGTTCCACGTGGCGGCAAGGCATGTGAGTGCCGGGAAGGCCACGCACGAGTCGTTGGTCTGTCCGGCCTGCTCCCACTCGTCCCAAAGCACGTCGGGACGCACGCCATGCGGTCCGTCATCGGTCCAGAGGTCGGGGAAGCCGAGACGTTTCACACCTGCCGACGAGAATTTCGACTGAGCATGGATGATGGCGATTTTCTCGTCGAGCGTCATGCGTCGGAGCGCGTCCTCCACCCTCGTCTCGATGTCCTTCGACTCATCGAGGTAGACGGGCTTGTCGAGGGTCTGCGCCTGCAGGCCCATGACAAGCGTCGTGAGGAAAAAAGTAACGATTGCTTTTCTCATTTTTTCTTGAAAACACGTACATAATCTACTTCCATGGTCACAGGCAGGGCACTCTCGTCGATGCCCCCTGCGCCGCCCCATGTGCCACCCCAAGCAAGGTTGAGGATGACATAAAACTCTTTGGCGAAGGGCCATGTGTTCTTGTTTCCGGCACCATCGTTGTCGAAGTGGAGCAGCGGGTTGCCGTCGACGTAGGTCTGAATGTAGTTTTCGGTCCACTCCAAGGCGTAGACATGGAACTCGTCCTCGGCTCCAGGCGTGAGACGCTCGGCCGTTTTCTGCGTACCCTTGGTGTGGTTGTAACTATTGCAGTGGATAGACGACGAGGTGTAGTTGGGGTGGTTTCCCACCTCCTCCATGATGTCGATCTCGCCACAAGTGGGCCAACCGTCGCTCTCGTTGACAGGCATCATCCAGAAGGCCGGCCATGTGCCACTGCCCTTTGGCAGTTTGATGCGTGCCTCTACCCATCCGTACTTCCAGCCATTCTTCTTGTTGGCGTAGATACGGGCCGAATAGATTTTGCCATCCACCTTCTTGCAGTTGATCTTCAGCGTGCCGTTGCTTACCTCGGTCACGCCATTGCCATTGACGTAGTTCTGCTTCTCGCTGTTCACCCATCCGGCGTTCTTCACCTCGTAGGTCCAGTCGGGGCCGAGAGAGATGCCAGTGAACTCATCGTACCAGTCGATCACATACCCCTCGGGCACCTTCATGTCGGGGTCGACAGCCGGCTTGGGTATACCGGGCTGGCGCACATTGATGACCTGGCGGGTCTCTCCCGCCTTCACCGTCACAGTACCCTCACGGTCGTCGTAGGTACCATTCTCGGCCACCTTCACGGTGAGTGTGGCCGTTTTCTCGGTAGAGTTCTTCGGCGAGACCGTGATCCAGTCGGCGCTGGCAAAGGCCATCCACTCCCTGTTGGCATTGACCATGACACTTTGCTCACCTCCATTGGCGATGAACGTGAGTTCGGTGGGCGAACACGACACCTGGCCAGCGGCATTGCCGCCGCCAGGTGAGTCGTCGTCGCCGCCACAGGCTGCGAAAGCCATCAGGCATGCGAATAAAGCACTGTATATCATCGATTTTCTCATTGCTTTATTTCTTTTCGAGATAAATCTTGCTCATCACCACCTCGGTGTTGGCGGGGTTGCCGCCGAAGTCGAAGAACAGGCTGATCTTCGGCATATCGGCCGGACACTCCTTACCTTTGAACTTGATGACATTGTCCTCATAAGCGGCCAGGTCGACGCGCTCTGCGAAGAAGTAGTTGTTGTCATCGCCCGTCTGGGTGAGTTTCACCGTGACGCCCTTGAGGTCGACATTGGGTGTCATCACACAGCAGAAGTCATAGGTCTCGCCTCCTTTGGCCGAGAGGTCGGTGCGGAAGGCCATCTGTGCCTGCCACTGGTCGGTAGTAGCCTCGGGCAACTGCAGCGTATAGGTATCGCCCTTGTGCGTGAGTGTCGGGTCGGGCAACTGGCTCCATCCCGGTGCGTAGTAGAAGAACATCTCGCAGTCGGTGGCATCGACACTCTTCCACAGGTTGTTGACCGAGTTGTAGTCCCAGTCCATGGTGTTGTCGCCGCCAGGACCAGCAGGTCCCTCGCCAGGCTGTCCGGCTCCGTCGTCGCAGCCATGCTCCTTGAACACGATGTCGCGCACGGTGATGTCGGTACCGGCCTGGTTGCCGCCGAAATCGAACACAATCTTCACGTTGGCCATATCCTTACCCTCGAAGTCGCTCTTGCAGAACACATAGTCCTCGTAGGCCTTGAGCTGGACGACCTCATCGAAATAGAGCAGTCCGTCGTCGGTCTCCTCACAAATCTTTACCGTGACATTGCCATGGTCCTTGGTAGCCGAAAGGATGCACGAGAAGTCGTAGTTGGTAGAGGAGTTGGTGGTCATGTCGGTGTGGAAGAAGTACTGGCACTGCCACTTATCGGTGGTTGCCTCGGGCAGGGCGAGCGTGAAGGCGCTGCCACTGACCGTCTGCACGGGATCGGCAATCTGGTTCCAGCCCGGAGCATACCAGTAGGTGTTGTTGAATTGTGCCGTGCGGAACATGTTGCAGGCATGGTCGTAGTTATAGCCCTTGAACTCTTTGGTAGGCAACGAGGTGCCGTCGTCGCATCCATGCTCCTTGAGCACGATGTCGCGCACGGTGAGCTCGGTGCCGGCCTGGTTGCCACCGAAGTCGAACACGATCTTCACGCTGGCAAGGTCGATGCCTGGCATGTCGGACTTGTAGAACACATAGTCCTCATAGGCCTTGAGCTGGATGACCTCGTCGAAATAGAGTTTACCATCATCGGTCTCCTCGCAAATCTTCACGGTCACATTACCATGGTCTTTCGTAGAGTTGAACACACACGAGAAGTCGTAGTTGGTGGAGGAGTTGGTGGTCATGTCGGTGTGGAAGAAGTACTGGCACTGCCACTTGTCGGTGGTTGCCTCGGGCAGAGCGAGGGTGAAGGCGCTGCCGCTGACCGTCTGCACGGGGTCGGCAATCTGGTTCCATCCCGGAGCATACCAATATGTGTTGGTATAGTGGGCGGTGCGGAACATGTTGCAATCGCTGTCGTACTTGAAGCCCTTGAACTCCTCTTGGGCAGCGGCTTTCTCGGTGACGAGGATGAAATGCCATGCGATGGAACCGTTGTCGTAGATCAATTCCATGTGCTTGGGCTTGAGGTCTACGATCTTGAACTTCGGTGCGTTCCACTGGTCGTCGTTGGAGATATAGGGGAACTGGGTGTGGCTGGGCAGCACGAGGAACACATCGTTGCCCTCGACGGTGAAGTCATAGGATGACTGTTGCACACCCACGTTCACCATCACGTCCTCGGGAGCTGTTCCGCCATTGGTCTCAGCGAAAGCCTTGACCTCCTTGTTCACATACATGGTGCCACCCTCGCCTGGGTCGTAGGTGTAGGCGCCATTGGGCGTGAAGGTCAGCACATCGTCGTAGACGCCATTGCTGGCCTTGTCGTTGGGATTGGCCGACCACCACTCGAGTCCGTCGGTGCCCGAAGGTCCGCAGCCCATATGTCCGGCCTCGGCGCTGGCGATGAACCACTGCTTGCCCTCGGCCTCAGAACCTGCCAGACGGGAGATGTATCCGGTGAAGTCGACGATAGAGTTGTTGAAATGGAAAGACTTCTCGCCCATGCCATCGCTGATGCCGTTGCGGTTGCCCACCCGATACTGAATGGTATAGTCACCAGAGTTGGCATAAATCTTGGTCAGAGGGTTGCGTGTGGAATAGGACTTTCCGTCGACAATCCACACGGGGTATTGTGCCTTGTTGTTGAGGCGCAGGGTCACTTGGTTGATTTCCTGGTCTACTTCCATCGTGATGTCGGCATCGGCGGCATTGGGTATGCCGTTGGCATCGAGTCCGGCATAGTCGTCGGGCGAGCAAGCCACGAGGGTGAGCCCGGCCATCAGGAAACTTCCGATATATTTAGCGATATTTTTCATAATCATCCTCGTTTTAATAGTTGTTTTGGATTAATGTGCCCTGAGCGGCATCGATTTCGTTCTGCGGGATGGGCAGATACTTCTTGTTCTCGGTCCAACTGTTGGTGCGATAGCCGTAGCTGTCGGGAACGAGCACAGAGGCAGCCTTTCCGGTGCGCACGAGGTCCCAGTAGCGTTTTCCCTCGCCCACGAACTCATAGGCGCGCTCTTGCAAGATATTGTCAATGGTAGCCGTGAGGTTGTCGGTGAGTCCGGCACGGTGGTGCACACGGTTCAGGTAGTCGGCAGCCTTGGCTGCATCGCCATTGGTGCTAAGGAGCAGTTCGGCGGCATTGAGCAACGTCTCGGAGAAGCGATAGATGCGCAGGTTGTTGTTCCAGTTGAGGTCGCCATCGGCAATCTGGTCCTTGTTGTCGCCGGTGTGGGCCACATATTTCTCAAGGAAGAGGCCGGTGTCCTGATAGCGTGGTTTGTAGCTGCCCACGGCTGCGGCATTCCAGCAAGTGGCGTCGCGGCGGGTGTCACCGGCAGCAAACATGTCGTAGGTTTCCTGGCGTACGGGAGCAAATCCCCATCCGTTGTCGTGACCATCGGTACCATCGGCCCATCCGTTGGGACTGATGAGGCGTGGCAGCACGGTGCCACCGGCATTGAGCGGACTGCTCCATGAGCGGTAGGCGCCATCGTCCTTGTAGTTGATTTCCCAAATCGACTCGACGCTCCACTCACCACTCTCCTTGAAGATGCCTGTGTAGTCGTCGACCAGTGCGTAGTTGCCACTGTTGATGATCTCTTCCATATATTGCAGGGCCTTGGGATAGCGGCTCTGGTCTTTCTGATACATCACGATCTCGGCATAGAGCATATAGGCCATGGCCTTGGTCACGCGACCGTAGTTCTCCGACGAGGCCTTCATGGGCAGTGCGTTGAGTGCGATGGCACCCTCGAGGTCGGCAATGATGTTGTTGTAGACCTGGTCGGCCTGGATCTGCTCGGTGAGATAAGGCGACTCAAGATTAACCTCATAGTAAGGGATGTTGCCCCAGAACTTCCACAGCCAGTTGTAGTAGAACACGCGGAGCACACGGGCCTGTGCCTCGTATGAGACGGCCGACTCCTGGGGGATATTCTCTCCGGCCCATCCGATGTAGGTGAGCACGTCGTTGGAGCGCTTCACGCCACTGTAGGCAACACTCCACAGCCATGACATACAGTTGGTGGGGATGGCCTCGTAGTTCATCATGAAGTGCCAGAACTGGTTATCGGTCTTGTCGGCACCGCCCACCCAAATCTGGTCAGCCATGATATCGCTCATGATGTTGACGGGAGTATACTGTCCTCCCCAGTCGGGCCACTCGAGCGGGTCGTAGGCGGCGACGAGCGCCTCCTGCACATGCTCATCGTTGGTGAAATAAGTATTGATGAAGTCCTGCGTAGGCGACTCAACCTCGAGGAAGCTGTCCTTGCAACCAGTGGTGAGCGTGACGACAGCGAGCAGGGCTATTGGAAAATATTTTATCTGTTTCATAATGGTAGTCCTTTAAAATTAGAATGCGAGATTGACACCAACAGTCCATGTGCGTGCCTGTGGGTAAACACCATAGTCTACGCCAAGCGATGTGGCGGAAGAGGAGATCTCGGGGTCGAATCCGTGATACTTGGTGAAGGTGAGCAGGTTCTCGGCTGCCACATATAACCTGAGTGAGGAGACGAAGAACTTCTTTGTGATGAACTGCGGCAGGGTGTATCCCAACTGGATGTTCTTCAGTCGCATGTAGCTGCCATCATAGACGTAGAGGTCGCTCGACTGCCAGTTGCGGCTGTCGCCAAGTGCGAAGCGTGGTATCTTGTTGCTGGTGCCCTCGCCAGTCCAACGGTCGAGCATCCACGAAGGAAGGTTGACGGTGGAGATGTCGGTGCGGCGTGTGGCGTCGAAGACATCGTTTCCGATGGTGCCTTGGAGCATCATGCTGAAGTCGAAGCCCTTCCAGCTGGCATTGAGGTTGAGACCGAACGACCAGTCGGGCATGCCATTACCGATATCGGTACGGTCGTCGTCGGTGATCATTCCATCGCCATTGATATCGACGAACCTGACATCACCTGCCACGGCATTGGGTTGGATGAGTGCGCCCTGTGCGTTGACATAGGCATTGATTTCTTCCTGATTCTGGAAAACACCCGCTGTCTTGTAGCCGTAGAAATAGGGGAAGGGCTTTCCGTTCTGGGCCCTTGTGATGGTACCGGCACCCTGGAAGGAGTCGTAGTTGGCCCAACCTGTATCGTTACCATACTCGATGAGTTTGTTCTTGAGATAGGTGAGGTTGCCTGCCAAGCGGAAGTTGAAGTCGCCGGCATGGAACTTGTACACGGCCTCCATCTCCACACCCGAGTTCTCCATCTTACCTACGTTTCCGATGGGTTTTGCCTCTCCCACATAGGATGGGATGTTCATCTCCATCAGCATGCCATTGGTGGTCTTCTTGTAGTAGTCGATGGTGAAGGTGAGGGCATTGCGGAAGAATCCGAAGTCGAGACCGAAGTCAAGCTGTTCGCTCTCCTCCCATTTCAGGTCGGGGTTGGGCAGTCCGCTGGCCTTCACACCCGGTGTGTTGGTGGTGCTGCCAAAGATATAGTTATTGCCCTTTGAGGTCATCACGGTGTATCGGAAGTTACCGATGTTCTCGTTACCGTTCTTACCCCATGAGAAGCGGGCCTTGAGGTTGTTGAACCACTGTGGACGGTTTCTCATGAAAGGCTCGTTGGTGACATTCCATCCCAGGGAGAACGAGGGGAAAGTGGCGTAGTGGTTGTTGGCTCCGAAACGGCTTGAACCATCACGGCGCACCGTGGCCTGCAGCATGTATCGCTCATCGTAGTTGTAGCTCAGTCGTGCGAAGAGCGAAGAGATGGTGGCATAAGGATTCTTTCCACCATAGATGCTGATGTTGGTGGTATAACCGTCTAATACATCCACGTTCTGCTCCTTGCCTTTCTCATCGACATAGATGAGTTCGTGGGTGTCGATGGTGACCGGAGTGCCCACGCCATAGGTGTAGTCGATGTAGGGTTTCGAACCGTTGGGGTCCATCATGTTGGCAGCCGAGCCACCGAGATAGTATCCACGGCTCTGCTTGGCACTCTGTCCGAGGATGATGGAGAAGGCATGCTTGCCGATTTCCTTGTCGTAGCTGAGCACATTCTCCAACTGCCATACGGTGCCCCTGTCGCTGCTGCTGTTGACACTGGTACGGGTAGCCTTGTTGTTGCCAGAGAGGTAGAATTTCTTGGTGTAACCGTCATTGCCCCAGAACGAGAGGTCGGCACCGTAGGAGGTGCGGAAGCGCAGGTTGTCCCAAATTTGCAGTTCGGCCGAGAAGTTGGAGACGAACTTGTGGCTCCAACCCTTCGAAGGAGGCAAAGAGAGCGATGCGATGGGGTTCACCATCTCGTTGTAGTCGGTACCAGGCACCATGAAGAGGTTGCCGTTGGCATCATAGATAGGGGTATAGTCGATATTGTCCTTATAGCGCTCGCGCTGTGCGGCAGGGTCGGGCTCGAGGACAGTGAGGATGGGCGAGAGGGCCAAAGCCGATCCCAGCGGTGAGCCCCACTGCGAGTTGACGTCGATGCCCGTGCTCTTGATGCGGGCATACGAAATGTTGGCCGTGAGTTTGAGTTTATTGAGGAAGTTGCGGTCCTTGGAATCGTCGAAGATCGTGGCGCCGAAATTGCCTCGGAGGGTGAGACGCTCGTAGTTGGAGCGGCCATAGTTGCCACCGACGATACCGTCCTGTGTGTAGTATCCACCACTGAGCAGGTAGTTGAGGCGCTCGCTGGCACCACTGATGCTGACTTGGTGGCTCATGACGGGAGCATTGTCGTTGAACACCTCCGACTGCCAGTCGGTACCCTTTCCGTAGGAATAGGGATCATTATAAATAGGTGCCATACCGGCATTCACACGACCCTCGTTCATCATCACGGCATATTCGCTGGCGTTGAGCACGTCGCGTTTCTTCCAAGCACTCTGCCATCCGTAAGAGAAGTCGTAGTTGACACGGGTCTTGCCCATCTGTCCGGTCTTGGTGGTGACAAGGATGACACCATTGGCAGCACGGGCACCATAGACGGCACCCGAAGCAGCATCCTTGAGCACTTCGATCGAGGCGATGTCGTTGGGGTTGAGGTAGTCGAGACCACCCTCAATAGGCATTCCATCGACGATATAGAGGGGTTCGCTGTTATTGATGGTACCCACACCACGCACGCGAACGCGGGCTGCGGCGCCCGGCTGTCCGGAAGACGAGGTGACGGTGACACCCGAAGCGAGACCCTTGAGCGCATTGTCCATACGTACAGGAGCCGTACCCTCGAGGTCGTCGGCGGTCACCTTGGCGATGGAGGCCGTGACCACACTTTTCTTCTGCACACCATAACCGATGACCACCACCTCGTCGAGCATCTCCTGGTCGGTTTTCAGTGTGATGCGCATTCCGTCGGCGGCTTTCACTTCCTGTGAGGCATATCCGATGTAGGAAACAACCAAAGTGGCGCCCTCGTCCACAGAAACGGAGAAGTTTCCGTCGATGTCGGTGACACCACCATTCGAAGTGCCCTTTTGAATCACAGAGGCGCCGATGACGGGCTCATTCTGGTCGTCGACGACCTGTCCCGTATAGACCCGTTTCTGTGCCAGGGCCGTTGCCGATATCATAATGAATGACATCAGCAAGAATAAGAACTTGTTTAATTTCATACGTTATTGATTAAGTTAAGTTATTTTCGGTTTAGGATAGTAATGGATAGCGGAATCCGATGCAAAGATATTAAAAAAGAAAGCAGTTGGTTTGGCTGATAGGGCAAAAAGTGGACTCCCGCCTAGGTGTGATTTTTGTAAAACATTGATTTAAAATTAATTACAAGAATTTGATTTTAAAAAAAAGTGGATAAAATATAGAGGTGTAAAAGCAACAATTATTCAAATATTTTCACAAAATCGGCTAAAATGACTATGGTTGAGGCAATGGGAATAAGGGGAATAGGCTGATAGAAATAGATGATATAGAGGCTATAGAAGCTATAGAGGCTATAGAGGCTATAGAGGCTATAGAGGCTATAGAAGCTATAGAAGCTATAGAAGCTATAGAAGCTATAGAGGCTATAGAAGCTATAGCCGCCATAGAAAAAAATCCAGGGCGGCTATAGCATCTTCAAAATGGGGTGAATAGGTATGTGGGTGAATGGCTGAACGGCAGAATGGCTTAACGGTTGTTTGATTAGAAAGTGCGGAAATCTACGTTTTGGATGGTTACCTCACACTCCTCACTGATGTCGGTGGCCTTGTCGGTATAGAAGATCTTCGAGTCTTTGATTACGATGCCGTGCACCATACCTTTGGATCCTTTAGCCTTGATGCCCGTCTTGGTTCCACGGCAGACTACATTGGAGATATGGATATCGGAGAAATCGGGCAGGAACTGGTTCTCCTTCGGTTGCTGCTGAGCAGAGGGGGCGGCCCCCACGTGATTGTCGAAATATGTGGTCTCAAACACCACGGCCTCGTCCTTGATGTCGTTCATGAAGATGTCCGAGATGTAGATGTTCTGCGTCTTTCCACCCCTACCCACCGAACTCTTGAAACGCAGTCCGGTATCGGTGCCACTGAAGGTGTTGTGGCGCACCACAATGTTCTTCATTCCACCAGAGCAGTCGGAACCGATGACAAATCCGCCATGAGCATGATATACGGTATTGTCCTGAATGAGGATATCCTCGCAAGGGCCGTAGTCGAAAGCGGTCTGCCCCACCCCACCTTTCATACAGATGCCATCGTCGCCTGCGTCCACCACATTATTAATAATGAGCACACGACGGCACTGTCCGATATCGATGGCATCGCCGTTCTGCGCATTCCAAGGGCACCTGACGGTGACCCCATCGATGATAACGTTGTTGCAACGCTGTGGCACAAGGTGGAAGTTGGGGGCGTTCTGCAGCGTAACCCCACTGACGAGCACGTTCTCACACTCGGTGAGCCGCACCATATGCATACGGAGTTTGATTTCCTCCTCAGCACTCTCGGTGAGGTTGGCAAACTTTTTCAGATTGAAAGGATACCAGAGGTCGCCTTTCTCACTGATGGTGCCACCCATGGCACGGTATTGGTTCCACTCCGTATCGCTCACCTTACTCCGTTTCACAGGTCTCCACCACTTGCCGTTTCCGTCGATGGTTCCCTCGCCGGTGATGCTGATGTTCTTGGCTTTCGAGGCATTGATGAAAGGTCTGGCTCTCTCCTCACGTTTTCCTGTGGTCTTGTCCACCCTCATGTGCTTGTTCTTATCGGGTGTGGCCATGATGATGGCGTTACGCTCAAGGTGCAGGTCGATATTGTCGCGCAGGGTGATGGGACCGGTGAGATAGATGCCGGCAGGCACAGTGAGATGGCCGCCACCTTGTTTACGAAGATGGCTGATGGCCTTGGCGAAAGCCTCGGTATTGTCGGTGACGCCATCGGGACATGCGCCAAAATCAGCGATGCTGACAGTGAGCGAGGGAATGACTGGAGCCGTAGGCATCTGGAGCTTGACAGGCAGGTTTTGGTAATAGCTGCTGTAGTCAACAGCAGAGCACAATGTCACTATCA
This sequence comes from uncultured Prevotellaceae bacterium, assembly GCA_900317305.1. GTDB lineage: Bacteria > Bacteroidota > Bacteroidia > Bacteroidales > Bacteroidaceae > Prevotella. The sequence goes on from ONGG01000008.1 coordinate 77,331, forward strand.
ACAGACAGAGGGCAAGAGAAAAGTAGCGTTTCATATTGATTCTTGAAAATGATTTGTTTTAATATGGGTCAAAATTAGGAAAAAAAGATGATAACAACAAACAATACCTCTGATTTTTTTGAACTACGGAATATGCTGACAATTCTGAATTGTAATAACTACGGAATATGCTGACAATTCTGAATTGTAATAACTACGGAATATGCTGACAATTCTGAATTGTAATAACTACGGAATATGCTGATTAAGCTGATTTTTTGAATATGATGGATTAGTTTTGACCGTTCTGAGGTTTTATCACGCTTTTCTGCATGACGACAGCGCAGGAGGCATCACCTGTGACCGACATGACTGTCCGTCCCATATCGATGATTCGGTCGATTCTGGCAGCTACGGCCACACATTCTACAGGGATACCGGCCGATGCAAACGCCATAGCCATCAGTGCAAGTGATCCGCCTGGGATGCCTGGTGTGCCTATTGATGCCACAGTGGCGGCAAAGGCGATGGAAAGATACTGGTTGATGGTGAGGTCGATGCCACAGCATGTGGCCATAAAAACAGAAGTGGTGCCAAGATAGATGGCCACTCCGTCCATATTGATCGTGGCGCCAAGAGGCAGGACGAAGCTGCCGATACTTCTGTCTACGCCCAATTTTTCCGTACACTTCATAGAATAAGGAAGGGTGGCCACCGAGGAGTCGCTCGAGAATGCGAACAGCAAAGCAGGCTGCATCTCTTTAAGGAATCGTAACGGTGACAGGCCACCCAAGAAATAGACCAGCGGCGAATAGACACAGAGAATATGAATAAGGAAGCATGAATAGGCAAGCACCACAAGGACGACATACGACCCCAGCACGCTAGGACCATTTTCGACCACTACTGGGGTCAACATACAGAACACGCCCACTGGTGCCACCGCCATGATATAGGAGAGCACTTTTCCTACTACCTCGTTGAGGCTGAGTACCAATTTACGTGCAGGCTCACCCCTTTCAGCCACATGCACCTGACTGATAATGGCTACTTGGTGAGGGTAGCGAGTAGTGGATAGCGGATAGCGGGTAGTGGTATCGGACAGACCATCGAGGATGATTCGCCTCAATGTCTGAAATCGCGGGGATTGTCCGAACGACAAAAGAAGAAAAAGGGGAAAAACTATTGCGGAAAGTCAAGAACCTATTAATTTTGCCATTGTAAAAACAAGCAAACGGCGGGTTGAGACATCTCACCCAAAAGAAATAGAAAAAGTCAAATTTAAAAAAAATACAACAATGAAAAAGAATGTGATAACCCTTTTACTCGCAGTGATGGCTTGCCTCTCGATGCAGGCCCAAGTGATGAAAACAGCCGACTTGGAGAAGTATGCCAAGCAGCGCTATGGTGAGAAATGGCTCGATGCCGCTTTCACCCTTGGTCGAACGATACAACTCGACAAGAACGAATCGATAACCTTCCAGGAAGTCATCAACGCCCCCGGGAAGAACAAGCAGCAACTCTACGTCACCCTGAACTACTGGGTCACGGCCACTTTCAAAGACAAGCAGGCCATCACCCTCAACGACAAGGACGCTGGTTGCATCATTGTCTCGTCGACCCTTTCCAACATCGTGCAGCACACTGGTACGCTGAACTCCTACTCGGTGAGCATCACTCCCGTGATCCGCATCGACATCAAGGACGAGCGGGTGCGTGTGACCTACACCGTGCAGAACTATGACATCCTGGCCGACGTCAGTGGAGGATGGCTGTCGCCCATCACATCCGACGAGCGCACCTATGGCGACTCGAAACGTAAGAAAGACGACAAGACCAACAGCAACCTTTACGACGACCAGTGGGAGATTGCCCGTCACTATCCGTTCGTGCAGAGCGACCCGCAGAAGCGTACCTGCGCCAAGGCCTTGGTAATGACCTACGCCTACTCCAACGCCGTGTTGGACAAGATAGAGGAAGCCGTGAAGCACGGCATCGTGGGCAACGAGGACGACGACTGGTGATTGAAAAAAGTTCAGTAGTTGCAGGAGTTCAGGAGTACAGGAGTTCAGACATTACTATAGTCAACACCATTGAACCCAACGAGGTGGAATCAGGGCTATAAAGAATGAACTTCTGGACTCCTGAAATCCATGATGTAGAGTGAATTCGAAATTTGAACAACCTAAATTGATGAAAACAATATTCCATTATATATCCGAATACATGGGCATTTTGGTGCTCATCGTAGCCATTCTTTCTCTTATATTCCCTGGAATCGCCGGCCAGATTCCCCCAAAGACCATCAACTACCTCTTAGGCATTGTGATGTTCGGCATGGGCCTTACAATGAACCTGCACGACTTCAAGGTGATTTTCACCCGTCCGCGCGACGTGACCGTAGGCTTTTTTGCCCAGTTCCTTATCATGCCCACCCTTGCCATTCTGCTGTCATGGCTGTTTTCACTCGACAAAGCCCTGATGGTGGGTGTGGTGCTCGTGGGATGCTGCCCAGGCGGAACAGCCTCGAACGTCATCACCTACCTGTCGAAGGGCGACCTTGCCCTCTCTGTAGGAATCACCAGCCTCACCACCATCTTCGCTCCCATCGTCACCCCCCTGCTTGTCTGGTTGCTGGCAGGCCAGAAGGTAGAGGTCGACGTGATGAGCATGTTCATGAGTATCCTGACGGTAATCATCATCCCCATAGTGCTGGGATTCATCATCAAGCGGTTCTTTCCACGTTTCTCCAAGCGTGCAGTTGGCTACCTGCCCGGAATCTCCACCCTGGCTATCGCCACTATCGTGGCCATCGTGGTCTCGGCCAACGCCGACAAGCTGCTGCATGGTAGCCTTGCCATCGTGGCCGTGGTGGTGCTCCACAACCTGCTCGGCCTGGTCATAGGCTACTGTCTTGGCCTTATGATGGGGCTACCCTGGTCGAAGCGCAAGGCCATCTCGATAGAGGTGGGCATGCAGAACTCCGGTTTGGCCAGCAGTCTGGCAGCGCTTCATTTTGCCGCCTACCCCATGGCCACCATTCCCGGTGCCCTCTTCAGTGTATGGCACAATATCTCGGGTGCCATTGTGGCGAAGATATACAGCTGTTTGGGCAAAGATGAACAGAAATTGAATTCCGGGGTATCAAAAAGTCAATAAAAGTGCGTGCTTTTACAACTTTTTGTATTACTTTTGCATCGACAAAAATCAAATCACAGTTTTCTGAGGGTGTGTCAAAATAAGCATAAATTGGTTTTGACACACCCTCACCAATTGGAACCATAAAAATCATCATCAATGAAGGCTATCGGTTTTGACAATGACAAATATGTGAAGATCCAGTCGGAGCATATCAGGGAAAGGATTTCCCAGTTTGGTGGTAAACTTTATATGGAGATGGGTGGCAAGCTCTTCGACGACAACCACGCCTCCCGCGTGTTGCCCGGATTCAAGCCCGACAGCAAGTTGTCGATGCTGCAGCAACTCAGCGAAAGCATTGAGATTGTGATTGTGATCAGTGCCGAGGACATCGAGTCGAACAAGATTCGCGCCGACCTTGGCATCACCTATGAGGAGGATGCCCTGCGCCTTCGCAACGAATTCCTCAACCGCGGTTTCAAGGTGGGTTCGATGGTCATCACCCACTACACGGGCCAGCGTGCCGCCGACAATTTCAAGATGAGACTGGAGCGGATGGGCATCAAGACCTTCATCCACTACCTGATAGAGGGCTATCCACATAATGTGGAACTGATAGCCTCTGACGAGGGATTCGGCAAAAACCAATTTGTGGAGACAGAGCGCCCATTGGTGGTAGTGACCGCCCCTGGTCCTGGAAGCGGCAAGATGGCCGTATGCTTAAGCCAACTTTATGGTGAGAACAAGCGAGGAGTGAGGGCCGGGTACGCGAAGTTTGAGACCTTCCCAGTATGGAGTCTCCCCCTGAAGCACCCTGTGAACATCGCCTACGAGGCCGCCACTGCCGACCTGAACGACGTGAACATGATCGACCCCTTCCATCTCGAGGCCTATGGCGAGGTGGCAGTGAACTATAACCGTGACATTGAAATCTTCCCCGTGCTGAACGCCCTCTTTGAAGGCATTTATGGCACCAACCCCTACAAATCGCCCACCGACATGGGTGTGAACATGGTGGGTTTCTGCATCTGCGACGACGAAGTGTGCCGTAAGGCCTCCGAAGCCGAGATTATCCGCCGCTACTACACCGCAACGAACAAGTTTGCCGACGGTGCCTGCAACGACAAGGAGGTGAAGAAGATACAGATGCTCTTCAAACAGATGAAGATTACCACCGCCAACCGTCGATGCACGGTGGCCGCCAACGAGCGCAAGACCAGCAGCGGCCACACCTCTGCCGCCATCGAACTCACCGACGGCACCATCATCACGTCGCAGTCGGGTTCGCTGCTTGGCTGTTGTGCCGCCCTGCTGCTCAATGTCACCAAGTATCTTGCCGGCATCGACCATGAGGTGAAGCTCATCCCCCAAAGCATGATTGAGCCTATCCAGAAGACCAAAATAGAGTATCTTGGAGGCCGTAACCCCCGTCTGCACACCGACGAGGTGCTCGTGGCGCTCTCGGTGCTCTCGCCACACGATGAGAACTGCCGCCGTGCCCTGGAAAGTCTGCCCAAACTCCGTGGCAGTCAGATTCACTGCACGGTGATGCTGAGCGAGATAGACCGCAAGATACTCAAGAAACTGGGATGCGACCTTACATGCGACCCCGTGAAAAAGGGAGTCGGCCGTAGCAATGGCTGAGTAAGGAGTTCGGAAGTTCAGGAGTTCAGGAGTTCGGAAGTTCAGGAGTTCAGAAGTTCAGGAGTTCAGACATTACCACAACTTAAAACAATGGGCCCAATGGGCGAAGTCTGGGGTAATGTCTGAACTCTTGAACTATAAGAAATTGACTAATGCGAAATTTCTACACCTTTATTTTTTCCTGATTTTTCAAGTAGCTGCCGGGCTGCCAGCACAAGGAACATATAGTGCGACGAGCCTCCGCCCAGCACATACTCCGTCTGCTGCCAGAGGAAAGGAAACTCCAGCAGTTCAGGGAAATCGGGCCTGATGAGTGCGGTACCTGATACCACCCCACCGGGTATAAACGACCAGTCGGCCCTGTTGAGACCATAGGCCACGGTGGCCGACTTGGCTCCCACCCCCGATGCGAAAGAGGCCGTATTGCTACCAGGATGACATCCGAGGATGAAGTTGAGCGCATTATACACGGTGGCGGCCGGGAAGATATCCGGATAGGCATTTGTCAGGAAATAATACTCGAAGCCACGGACACCACGATACCCTGCCCTGGCTCTCCACCCTCACCTGATAAGAGAACTGGTAGTCGGGGTAGACCATGGGGTTGAATCCCGTGAGGTGACGCGATGAATCGGGGTAACACAACGTCGTGACGATGCTGTTGCCCTCCACCTTCCGGACTATCTGCTTGGGTACAGGCTGCCACTGACCGGGAGTCGCCTCAAGTCGGATGTCGCCATTGGTGGCCACGCGCCTGCCGTTCATAATCACACAGACACCACCCTGATGGCCTTCCGGGTAGAAATCGCTGAAAGCCATGACATCGACGCCATGACTGTTGAAATAGCCCTCGGGTAGGAGTTGGAAATCCTGTGCGGAAAGAGAGGGATACAAAGATAATAGACACAATAATGCAATAGTAGTGTAATTTCGCTTCATGGTAATAGTAATTGTTTTTACAAAAATAGAAAATATGCTTGCATAATGCAAAGAAAAGCCACATTTTTCATTCAAGCATGTTAAGGAATCCTAATTTTTTTCATTTACATTAGACACTCATCCCATTTTTCCATCTAATTAACATCTATAGATAATACCTAAATACAACTTGCAGAATCATCAAAGAGATTCATTTGTGGGATTATTCCAGAACGATGAACATGTTTTACCCACTAGCAATACCAATCTATCAGATATGAAAAATGACGGAAAAATGCGTGTCGGCGTTGTTGGCACGGGATGGATAGCCGAGAAGGCAGCCATCACATTAAACGGACTTTTGACTTGTGAATGCTATGCCATCGCCTCGCGGACGATGGAGAAAGCCGAGGCCTTTGCCCAGAAATGGAATATCAGAAAAGCCTATGGCACCTATAGCGAGTTGTATGCCGACCCCGATGTAGACCTGGTGTATGTAGCCACTCCCCACTCCCACCATTTCGAGGTTACCCGCGATGCCCTGAAAGCCGGCAAGCCCTGCCTGGTGGAAAAGGCTTTCATGGCCAACCACGCCCAGTCATACGCCATCGTGCAATTGGCCCGTGAGCGCGGACTGTTTCTAGCCGAGGCCATCTGGACACGCTATCAACCTGCCGTGCGCATTGTGCGCGACCTGATTGACAGCGGACGCATCGGCACCCCACGGCTCGTGACCGCCACCTTGGGATACAGCATGGGCGAGAAGCCCCGCATCATGCGCCCCGACCTTTGTGGCGGTGCCCTCCTCGACCTTGGTGTCTATGCCCTCAATTTCGCCCGTATGTTCTTTCCTGCCGACATTGTGAGCATAGAGAGCCAGTGTGTGAAGAGCGCCACGGGCATGGACCTCACCAACGCCATCAGTCTGGTGCTGGCCGACGGCATGCTCTGCAACCTGCAGTCGAGTGCCGCTTGCGTGGGCGACAACATCGGGGTGATTGCAGGCACCGACGGCAACCTGATTATCGACAACATCAACAACCCGCAGAAAATCACGGTGAACACCCACGACCGCGAGTTTGTGGAGGACATCCACGTGCCGCAGCAGATCACGGGTTACGAATACCAGTTCATCGCCTGCAGGAAGGCCCTCAAGGAAGGACTTCTCGAACCGCGGGAGATGCCCCATGACGAGACTCTCTACATCATGCAGCTGATGGACGAACTGCGCGCGAAATGGGGAGTGCATTATCCGATGGACGACGAAGAGGTGAGGGCTTGATTTTCCAGGTGGGCGCCACCCGTCCTAAGGCCGTCTTCTACGGCAACAACCGCGCCGACTTCTCGTTCATCCCCGGCAACGTGGCGCCCGGACTGCTCTTCCGCCGTCCCGACCACTTCGAGAATTTCGACGACTGGCCTTTCCTCTGGGGACAGAACGAGGGTACCATTGCCGGCAACACCCAGTATATCATCTTCTGCTCGGCGCTGAAGGATATCGTGACAGGGAAGTGAGAATCGTCAGTAGATACCACTGAGAGTGAATGGAACCGGATTTCGGTTTTGTATATACTTCACAGTTCTCAGGCAAGGCCTCATTGGAAGAGTAACCAATTCCCCCTCTAAGATTAGAGGGGGTGGCCCGAAGGGCTGGGGGCGTTGATAAACTTTCAGGAGGTCCAGAGCATGCAAGCTTCATGCGGATGGATATCTATCAAACAAGGAATTGACCATATTATTCAATAAACAAGAAAGAAGATGAAGATATTACTTATCGGTGGCACTGGCACCATCAGCAGCGCCATTACCAGGCAATTAGCAGAAAGCGAGCACGAACTGTGGTTGCTCAACCGTGGAACGAGAAAGGACGATGTGCCCTCGAACGTAAGGCAAGTGATTGCCGACATCAACAACGACGAGGAAGGCGTGCGGCAGTTGCTCGACGGCGAGCAGTTTGACGCCGTCTGCGAGTTCATCGGCTTCCTGCCCTCTCAGGTGGAGCGCGACATCCGCCTCTTCAAAGGCCGCACCCGCCAGTATGTGTACATCAGTTCGGCCTCGGCCTACAACAAACCCGCGCGGAACCACGTCATCACCGAGGGCACGACCCTCGCCAACCCCCACTGGCAATACTCACGCGACAAGATCGCCAGCGAGGAAGTGCTACTGAAGGCCTACCGCGAGGAAGGGTTCCCCGTCACCATCGTGCGCCCCAGCCACACCTACTGTGAGCGCGGCGTGCCAGTGAGCGTGCACGGCACAAAAGGCAGTTGGCAGGTGCTGAAGCGGATGCTCGATGGCAAACCCGTGCTGGTGCATGGCGATGGCAGTTCGCTGTGGACGCTGACATGGAATGAGGATTTCGCCCGCGGCTTCATCGGTTTGCTGGGCAATCCGAAAGCCATCGGCGAGGCCTTCCAGATCATGTCCGACGAGTCGATTACTTGGAACCAGGTGTATGAATGTGTGGCCCAAGCCCTTGGCACCACCTTCCGTCCCTACTATGTGTCGTCGTCATTCCTCGCCGACACCTGTCCCGCAGCCTACGACCTTGAGGGCAACCTGTTGGGCGACAAGGCTGTGACCGTGGTGTTCGACTGTTCGAAGCTGAAGCGTGCCGTTCCCGGTTTCTGCGCCACCACCCGTTTCGACGAGGGCGTACGCCGCTGCGTGGCCTACCTGCTATCCCACCCCGAATTGCAAGAAGAGGATCCCGAGTTTGATGCCTGGTGCGACCGTGTGATTGCCGCTCAGGAAAATGCCAAGAAGGGGTTTAAGGTTTGAGATTTGAGATTTGAGATTTGAGGTTTATCATGCTTCGCATGATGAACATCGGCGGCGCCTCGGCAATTAGAGCAAGCTCTATTGCTCTCGGCTTGCACGATGATTGAGATTTTGAGTTTTGAAGACATCCGCCTGATCAACTGAATCGTCCGCATAACAAAAGGGTTGCCCCATTGGAGCAACCCTTTTGTTGTATCTTTGCCAACCTCATGCCTCAAAGGAGACGAGGCTTTTAGGCGTTCTACAGAAAAGATCATATCAGCTACGCAAGAATTCGAGTACCGCCCTATTGAAAGGCTCCGGACATTTGTTCGCCACGAAATGGTCACCCTCAATCAGCACAAGTCGGCTGTCTGGAATAAGGCCAGCAATCAGTCGGGTGTGTTCTTCCTTGATCATGTCATTAGTCCCGGCTATGACCAGCGTCTTCGCCTTGATGTCGGCAAGCGCCTCTGGCGGCACATTCGGGTCATTCACCATCAGTCCCAACATCTCGGCATTCGACAGGGCCTTCTTGCTCACCCTGGCAAACAAGCGTGCGATTCTATAGCCTATCTCTATGGGAATTTGCGTGGCCCGTTTCACTCCCCTCGCATCCAGATTGGCACCATTCAGGATGAGGCGGCGCACACACTCAGGATACTTCAGCGCAAAGACCATGGCGATATTCCCACCGTCGGAGAATCCAAGCAGATGAGCCGTCTCTATCTTGTGCCCGCTCATGAACGAATGCAGGTCGTCGGCAAATTGCCTGATGGTAAAAGGCGCATTGCCTCTGGGTGTTTTCCCATGTCCCCGGGTATCCAACGCATATACATGGAAATAGCGGGCAAACTCGTCAATCTGCCCTTCGAAATAACCGCTGTCCTCCCCATTTCCATGGAGGAGAATCAGCGGCTCTCCCTGTCCTTTCTCTATGTAATGGTGCTGAATGTCCAAAGGCAAAAGAATTATTCACCGATGGTGATGATGTATTCGCTCATGAACGAGGCACCTGGCATCAGATGGTTGATGAAAGGCTTCTCCTTGAACTCACCATTGAAGCCTCGAGGATCGCCCACGCCATACCAGGGTTCGAGACAGACGAAGGGCGCGTTTTTCTGATACGGACTCCAGAAAGCGATAATCGGACATTTGTAGCTGAGTCGCACCGCCATGCTGCCATCAGGATTGAGCAGTTCCACACTGCTTGTCTGGCTATTGTGCAACTTCACCGAGTCGTTGGCGAAGAACTCGTCGTCGAAACAGATGAGGCCATCTTGCGAAGCGATGGTCACCTCCTCCATCTCCACCGAACCATCGATATGGCTTTTCAGCGCCATCAACTGGTCGTTGTTGTCCACTCGGAGCACACCTTTCAGGGGCTGGCCCGCCTCACAGCCGGGAGCATAGAAAGCAGGATGCCCTCCAATCTGGAAATGCATCTCGCGCTTACCCGTATTCTCCACATGCCATACCACATGAATATTGTTGCCATCCAGACGGTAGCTCACGCCGAGGTTGAACGGGAAGGGATACACCTTCAGCGTCTCCTCGCTCTCGTGCAGTGCGAACACCACCTTGTTGTCCGACTCGGCCACGAGAGTAAACTCAGTGTCGCGGGCGAATCCATGCCGTGGCAGGTGATACTCCTTTCCATCCACGGTGTAGGTATCGTTTTCCACGCTGCACACTATGGGGAAGAGAATGGGCGAACGGCGTGGCCAGTACTTCGGGTCGGCCTGCCACAGATACTCACGCCCATCGCTGTCGACAATACTCTGGAGCTCAGCTCCCATCTCTGCCACCTTGATGGTGAGCTGATCATTTTTTAGTTCTATCATAGGTCTATTGAATTTATGTAATCATTATTGTATGCGAAATAACGAGGAAGCTGACGCAAGTTCTTGAACTCAGACATTTGGGTTGAAAAGATGAATATTGGAGGAATCACATTCTATTGGTCATCCTTCACTGTCAAATCCGCTGACAAAAAAATGACTATACTTTAGGGCCACCAAAAACAATTGTATACTACTATTTTGATTTTGTCTGCAAAGATGCATAAAAAAATCGAAACCGCAACTATTTCATTTGCTTTTAACATTTGCCAATGTTGGCATTTTACGTAAGACAATTTAGAAACTTGCCGACAGACAAATGCTCAATACTAACAAAACAAAACCGGGGGCAAAAAAGGGAATGCCATTTTGCTTAAATAAAAGAATTTTTAATATTTTTGCAAACCATTATTATACAATAAAATTTATTAAATTAAGCTAGAATGAAAAAAAGAATTTACAAGAAGCCATTAATGGCAACAGAGGTATTTGCTCCTAATTTCTGCACTTCACCCTGTGATGAAAATCGAGAAGTCATCTTTGATGAATCTTCTTTTATCAAAAAATTATTCTATGATGCCAACAATATTGGACAATATGATACTGGAGAGCAAGTAGTAGACTACAGTAATACACCAATTCCTAATTCTATCATCATGAATCCAATCGAAAACGAATGGCCAGAAGGGTTTTACAACGTACAAAATGCGGAATTTGTAAATCTCGCAACAAACAAGGACTATTACAAAAACAGTTCGTATAGCCAAAAGACCAGGCTCCACTTTGTTTTTGGTATTAAAAGTGTGGAAGGTAATTACTACTATTTCAATTCAATGCCGACAACACGTGCATTACCCCATTCATAGTACAGATCGAGGATAAAACTATACAAAGTGCTATGAATACCGAACATTATTTATTCTACATCCGGTATTTCACCTACCAAAAACAGGTGATATTGTATAGTAAGCACTCTCATCTCTATGAATTAGTTATAAATAAATTTTGGTTAATGGCAAGAAAGGCTAACAAAAACAGATAGACGTGTGGTCAGACTATAGCGTCACTACAAATAGCGTATGCATTCTGAATAAAATAAGAATGTTGTTTTATAATCCGTAAAAATGCTTTTGCCAATAAATGCCACATCTCATAAAATCATTTTGCTAAAATTTGGATTAATGCAAGTAAATGTATATCTTTGCACCGAAATTATTAATGCATAAGACATTTCGTATTTGATTTGCCCAATAGCAATAATTACTAGATGTAATCTAGCATAAATGCCATCTCTTTCAAATGGGGTATTTTTCTACGTTTTGCCTTAATCTATGCGTTTACAAAAATTTTGAGCATCGACAATAATATCTTCACTTTTTGATTGATTTCATTATATGAAGGACATAGCAGTATATGGAGCTGGCGGTTTTGGAAAAGAAGTTGTTTGTTTGATTCATGAAATCAACGAATATTTTCCAGCTAGTGAGTCGTGGAATTTTATAGGTTATTTTGATGACAATAAGCCTAAAGGATATCAAGCTGAATACGGAACAGTATTGGGTAGTCTAGACGAACTGAACAGTTGGTCAAGTCCACTTGCCATTGCCATTTCCATTGCTCAACCAGCTAATGTCAAGACCCTTTCAGAACGAATTGTTAATCCCCTCATCTCATACCCCAACTTGATAGCACCCGACGTTATATTCTATGACAGGGATAGCGTGAAATTTGGAAAGGGAAATATTGTGTGTTCCAGTTGTTTGTTCAGCAGCGATGTGATTGTTGGTAACTTTAACATTTTCAACAATTTTATTTCTGTTGGGCATGATGACATCATTGGAAACTTCAATTCCATAATGCCTGCAGTCCGGCTTTCAGGAAATGTTACTATTGGTGATTGCAACTTTTTAGGTGTCTCGTCGATTATCTTACAATCTTTCAAGATTGGAAATTATACAACAGTTGGAGCTGGTAGTGTAATTATGCGAAAGACTAAAGATGGATGCACATATGTTGGAAATCCCGCAAAAAAAATAGAATATTAATAATCAACACAATAATATGGAAATCAAAGATTTTATTGAGAATTTTGCAGATATCTTCGACGACACTGATGTTTCTACCTTTAAACCAGAAACTGAATTTCGCGAGTTGGACGAATGGACCTCAATGCTTGCTTTGTCAACCATGGCTATGGTAAGTGAGGAGTATGATGTTGAACTCTCTGCCGACGAGATGCGCAAATCTCAAACTATAGAAGACTTATTTAATTTCACAAAATCTCATATGTAATGGAGAATCTTTTGTCTCTCCAAGGCAAGCATATTCTGTTAACAGGGGCATCCTCTGGCATGGGAAAGGTGTTTGCCCAGATGATTGCCGCACAAGGAGCAAAATTGTCATTGCTTGCCCGTAACGAGGAACGTCTCCACCAGACTTTAGAAACAATGGATGGCGATGGACATGAGATATTTGTTTGTGATCTCACAAATGAAGACATGCTCAAAGATGTTGTCTCCAAGATAGACAAGTTGGATGGCATCGTACTATGTGCAGGAATCAACGATTTTGTCCCCCTCAAGTTCATCAAGCAATCCAATATCAGCAAAATGTTTCAAACCAACTTTTTTTCTCATCTGATATTGGTGCAGATGCTGGTGAAAAAGAAGCTTGTGAACAAAAATGCCTCTATAGTATTTATCTCTTCTCTATCTTCCATGCTAGGTGTACAAGGGACACTTCTTTATGCTTCTTCCAAAGCCGCCATCAATTCCGCAGTACGAGTGATGGCTTCAGAATTAGCCAATTTGAAGATTCGTGTAAATGCCATTTGTCCAGGTATAGTGAAGACCGAGATGCTTTCCAATACGAATATCAACGAGGATACTTTTACCAAGCAAGAGTCACAATATCCTTTAGGCCTTGGAACGGCCAATGATGTGGGCAACGCCGTGTTGTTTCACCTGTCAGACCTCAGTCGTTGGCTTACCGGGCAATGCATGATTCTAGATGGCGGTTTTACGTTAAATTAGTAATCGATGGCAACTATAAAATATAATAATGTGGGTATACGAGCCATATCAGCTTGTGTTCCACGTCAGATAGTATACAATAAAGACTTAGGCTATCTTATTCCTGAGGAAGAGATAGAAAAGACCATCAGCAACATTGGCGTCGTTGAGCGTAGAATAGCTGAAGATGGAGTGTGTGCATCGGATTTGTGTTTTAAGGCAGCACTCCAGCTCATGGAAGACAACGACATTGCTCCTGAGAGTATTGATGTTTTGCTCTTTATGAGTCAAACTTCCGACTATCGCATCCCAGCCACCGCACCCATTTTGCAACATCGTTTGGGATTGTCTATTGACACTCTCTGTCTAGATCTTACTTTAGGATGCTCTGGATATGTCTTTGCATTGTCAACTGCTTTTGCCTATGCCTCAATGGAAGGTATTAACAGGGTTTTGCTACTTGATGGTGAGACATTCTCAAAAATCGTGAACAAGCGCGACAAGGTTGACTGGCCTCTATATGGCGACGGAGCCACTGCCACACTGATAGAAAAAGGAGACTTCGGAACGTCCACATTCATTCTCAGGTCAGATGGTTCAGGCAAAGATGCTGTTATCATACGCGATGGAATAAGAAATACCATTACCACAGAATCTTGTGTGGAGAAAGAAGAAGAAGACGGCAACATCCGCACAGGTCTTGAAGTGTTCATGGATGGTATGGCCGTATTTAATTTTGCGATGAAACGAGTACCTAAGAGTATTAAGGAGATTTTGGAAATCAATAGCCTCACCATGAATGATATTGATTGGCTTGTTTTTCACCAAGCCAACAAATTCATGACCGACTTTTTTATCAGGAAGTTGAAATTTGATGCCACAAAAGTGCCATATTGTATTCAAAAATATGGGAATACAAGTTCTACATCGGTACCTCTGACCATTGTATCAGAGCTACACGACAAGCTTAAAGACGGCGACCGTCTAGTAATGAGTGGGTTTGGTGCTGGGCTAAGCTGGGGAACAGCCCTGCTTTCATTCAATAATTGCAAAATATCTCCAGTGATAGAATATTGATTAAACCTCTCTGATTAGAACATATTATGCTTGAAGGCTTTCGGTTTCATCATATCGGAATAGCATGCTTCTCCATAGTGGAAAGCAAATTATTCTATGAACAGTTGGGGTATTTGGCCACTGAAGTTCAAGATGATCCTATTCAGGACATACGTATTTGCTTTTTAGAAAAGCCAGGCATGCCAACTCTTGAATTGCTTGCCCCCATCGATGAGAAGAGCCCGGTGAACAGGATACTACAATCACAAGGAGTTACCCCATACCACATATGCTATGAGGTGGATGATTTTGATCAAATCCTCACTCAATTACGTAAAGAGGAGAAATTTGTTCGTGTAAGCAAGCCTGCCCCGGCATGTGCCATCGCCAATCGACGCGTGGCTTTTATGTTCAGAAAAGACGTGGGACTTGTTGAACTAGTTGAAAAGGAGGCAAAATGAAATATTTTATTTTCAGGAACCAAACCATAGAACCATTTTTCGGTGAGAATGAGATAGGTTTTTCTGGGTATGATGACATCAGCAACATACCTGCAGATGTCGAACGCTTTATATGGTTTTATCAAGTTCCATTCAATTTTAACAGCCAGCAATTGTCTCTTGAAGTGGGCACATACATTGACAAGCTTCGTATGGTCGTCTCACAGATCGAAGGTCGTGAAATATGGGTTTTCACGCTTTCCAATCTATTTAGATGCCAGATGATTGGCAATGACTATCAAGTAGCCGAGGCTATCAACTCCTTCAATAGCCAAGTGCTGGAGTTATCCAAAGAGAACTCCAACATTCGGATTATCGACTTTTCCGAGTTCACCAGTTTGTACCCCTCAGAGCTATTGGTCAATTGGAAATTCTACTTCATTTCCCAGACCCAATTGAATACTAAGCTGGCAAAAGACTTTTCCATTTGGTTTTCAAAAAAAGAAGAAGAGTTGGCCCTTAAGCGCAAAAAATGCCTTGTGCTCGATCTCGATAACACGTTATGGGGTGGCATTCTTGGAGAGGATGGTGTCACTGGAATCAAAATTGGGGGCGATTATCCAGGCAAGGCATTTCTATATTGGCAGCAAGCGCTTCTTGAATTAAGCAAGACAGGAGTTATTCTTACCATATGCAGTAAGAACAATGAACAAGACGTGCTGGAGGCTTGGGAGAAGAATCCCTTTATGGTGCTGCGCAAGGAGCATTTTAGTGCATGGCGCATCAACTGGCAAGATAAAGCCACAAACATTCAGGATTTAGCCCAAGAGCTCAATATAGGTCTCGACAGTATGGTGTTTGTTGATGACAATCCCACGGAAAGGGCTCTCATTGCCCAAATGCTTCCCATGGTAAGTGTTCCTGATTTTCCCTCAAAGCCATTCGAATTGATTGCTTTTTTCCGCCAGATGGTCGACCACTATTTCCGAATCTACGCCATTACCAACGAAGACCGCAAAAAGACGGACCAATACAAAGCGAATGCACAACGTGCTGCTGAGCGCAGCAAATTCGTTGACATGGACTCATATCTTCGCAGTTTGGAAATTGAGCTGTCTATTTTACCTGCCGACGAGTTCAATATTAGTAGAATTGCCCAAATGACCCAGAAAACGAACCAATTTAACCTCACGACCCATCGTATGACAGAGCAAGAGGTGAAAGACAAGTTGTCTGAGGGATGGCTAATTTATTGTCTAAGTGTAAGCGACCGTTTTGGTGATAATGGAATCACCGGTGCCATTTTTATAACGCCTACCCATCACATTGACAATCTGCTATTGAGTTGTCGTATTTTGGGCAAAGGCATCGAGCAAGCATTCGTTTCCTTTATTCTTAATCGTCTTCATGCAGTTGGGGTTGAATCAGTGACCGCCACATATCTCCCGACAATAAAGAATGGCCAGACCGCAGATTTTTATGATCGTTTAGGGTTTAAGTCAACACGTCATGACTCAGCAGGCAAAGATTATCAAATCAAATTGACTGAAGACTTACCAATAAAAGACTATTATCAAATTAAAACAAAATAAACAATGGAAGAGCAAATTATTAAAATAATGGAAGATGTACTTGATGAACAAGGTATCAACTTGGAAAGTACACAAGATTCTTTAGAAAACTGGAATTCCCTTCGTCAACTTAATCTTGTGAGTGAACTTGAAGACGCATTTGATGTTGAGTTCGACCCCGAGGAAATTGCCGAAATGAAGAGTGTAAAGGCTATAATTGATTTTGTCAGAATGAAGCAAGAGTAATAGTATTATCATACAACACTCCACATCACGACATTCCATACAACTACCTGAAAATCAGTTGCTAATCAATGGAATTACTGTAGATTTTATGATAAGAAGGATTTATAATTACTTTAATTTTTGAATTTGAAATGATTTTTTATAATAGAACATTGTATCGAAAATCTCTTATAACAATGAGATTTAATCGTACTAAGTTGTTTTTTTCTTATACTTATTTAAAATTTTCAGAGCTACAACCTTGATGCTCCACCAATGTATCGCAAAATTCCAATTTTCGACTTATCAATTGTTTTATGAAGGTACTTTATTCTACACAAAGTATTGTTGAATACGATGGCCATCACTACTACAGCAATCCCGTCCAAGCCACCTACAAGCGATACCTGACACTAGGAGATGAAATAACGGTATTCTGTTATCAGAAGAATGTTAGTGAGCCCAAAAGTGATATGGTGGACAAGGGAGCGGTGAGATTTGTCGCCGCTAAGAAAGTAAACTCACTTGGAGCTCTCATTAAGCGTGTCAGCCGCCATAACGATCGGTTGGCTGAACAGTTGGTAAAAGAGACAGATGTATGTGTGGCGCATGTCCCTTGCGGACACAGCAGCCAGGTGGTCAAGTATGCGCGGAAATATGGCAAGCCCTATTTGTTAGTTGTTTGCGGGTGTCCATGGGATGCCTTGTGGAACTACAATTGGAAAGGCAAACTTATGGCCCCACTAGCCTATCTGTCATTACGCCGTTTAATGAAAGATGCTTCATATTCCATTTATGTCACTAAAGAGTTTCTGCAGCGGCGCTACCCTACGAAAGGACGATTCATTGGTTGCAGTAATGTAAACATTAAGACAGGCATCAGCGAGGTTTTAGAAAGGCGACTTCAGATCATTCACCAACTAGAGGATGAGAAGCGCACATTACGTATTGGCACTGCGGCTGCAATCGACGTACCTTATAAGGGACAGGAATATGTTATTCGTGCTCTTGCCAGACTTCACTCTAAAGGCATTGACTATGAATATCACCTCATCGGACTCGGCTCTGATGAACGGCTGCGCGACATTGCCCAAAAAGAGGGTGTCGGCGACAGGGTGTTCTTCCATGGTTCTCTACCACATAATGAGGTGCTTGCATTCATGGATGATATAGACATCTACGTTCAGCCCAGCAAGCAGGAGGGGCTGCCACGAGCCGCCATTGAAGCCATGAGCCGTGGATGTATGTGTCTTGGATCTAGGGTAGCAGGCATACCTGAGCTACTTGAAAATGACTATCTGTTTGCCAAGGGTGATGTTGAACGTATTGCAGAAATACTTGGCAGCGTGACATCAGATAGACTTGAACAGCAGGCACGGCGGAACTTTGTTACCTCAATGGATTATGACCGCGATGTGCTGAACAAGAGAAGGACAGAATTCATAGAAGAATTCAAGAGAAGCTATTCAAAATAATCTTAATAATGATAATATGGCATCTGCATCGCTCATCAACAAAGTCAAGTATTCGCCTTTGCTCTACGCTGTATATTACTATGCAGGTAGTCTTGCTATCAAACTGCTAAAACTAATGTTGCGGCCTGATGAGAGGTTGATACTCTTTTCGAGCTATAGCGGGAAGCGGTATGACGATTCACCCAAGGATATCTACGAAGCTATGCTACACGATCACCGTTTTGATGGTTATAAACTTGTTTGGGCATTCTCCGAACCCGAAAGATATAATATAGGCAGGGCACATAAGGTAAAAGTAGACACGCTATCCTACTACAAGGCTGCGCTAAAAGCTAGGGTGTGGATTACCAATGTCAGCATGACACGTGGTCTGAGTTTCAAGGGTATCAACACCTTTTCACTGAATACGTGGCATGGTGTACCCATAAAGTTTATAGGTAGTGATGTACGCAACAGCGATGGTGGTACGTTCCGGATAAAGGGTAAAGTCAAAACCATCGACATACAATTAGCTCAAGGGAGTTACGAAAAGTCTATCTACCCAAGGGCCTTTGGATTAGACGAGAAACAAGTCCTGGTAACAGGATTGCCACGCAACGACTCGCTTGTGTATGACAATTATCCCGAAAAGATAGCCATTCTGAGAAAAGAATTAGGCATTCCAGAAGGTAAAAAAGTGATACTATATGCCCCTACATACCGCGAATATGAGAAAGACAAATGGAGAAATTGTATAATGAAACCACCCTTTAACCTGAAGCGATGGAAAGCGCAACTGAGTGAAGACTATGTTCTGATGATTAGAGCTCATCAGGAAGTGGTCAAGGTGTTGAATTTGGAGGAGGACGAATTTGTCAGAGATGCTTCTTCATTTCCGGTACTGAACGACCTTCTATTAATTACCGACATACTCATTTCAGACTATTCGAGTATCATTTTCGACTTCTCGATACTTAGTAGACCCATCATCTGTTATACCTACGATTTTGAGAGGTATAAACAAGCAAGGGGTATGTACTTTGATATCCGCAAAGAACTACCAAGTGCTGACACCGAAGAAAGACTAATTTCAATAATTAAATCTAATAACCAAAACAAAATGAGGGAGGTTGTAATAAGGTTCAGAGACAAATACATTCAGGAATATGGCAATTCCTCGCAGAGAGTGCTTGATGTGGTTTTCAATGCCCTAAACAAGCATTAATAAATTCGACCTGTATGGTTGAAAAAAAATATCAAGAGACTATTTTTGCTACAGTTTCGCAAGTAGCGAAGGACCTGCATAATTTAACATAAAACAGGAATAAAAATAGTTTCGAAATATGCTCAACTCATTGAAAATAAGTTACTTTACAATCGTCAAACCGTAAAGTTCAAACTTAGAAGCCGTGAGCAAAGTAAGCATCCAAATAATACACATTGTTTCAGTTGTATTTTGGTTGTACTTTTGCCAAGCAATATTGCACCCAACTACAACTGTTTTGATTATGGCACATGACGAGTTTGTCGATTTGCAGTGTAAGCGTCTCCGCGATTACGCATTGGCTTTCATTGTAAGCATTCGACGAAGTACAGGTATTAATACCTATATGTAACAACGACAGCAGCTACATCCACATAATGGTTGTAGCTGCTGTCGTTATAATGTTGAACCTTTCTATTGTTCTTCTTTGGTGATGATGGCCTCTGGGTGTTTGAGCTTCCACTTGTGTGGGAGCATTTCCAACAACTCACTCTCCGTGGTCTTGGCCTTGTATGGCATGTCGGTGATGATGCTGTTGAGGTACATGCGAGGGTACACATCATGAGCCTTGCATGTTGCCAGCAGCGAGCAGATGACGGCCATATTCTGTGCTGTCTCGTGATTGCCGCAGAACAGATAATTCTATCTTCTCAAAGTGATAGGCCTGATCTCATTCTCCGCGAGGTTGTTGTCCAAAAAAATTCTTCCGTCCTCCAGGTAATGCATCATGTTGCCCCATCGTGTGTAGGCATAGGTGATTGCCTTTCCAATCTGCGAGCTCTCGCTGTACTTGATGCCCTCGGTCTCCATCCAAGCCTTCATGGCCTCCATGATGGGCCTGGACAGCTGCTGGCGCTTCTCCTTTCTCTCGTCAAACGCGCGCGGCTTTTCCACATAGAGAACCTGAGGCTGGTGAGGCTGGAAGGACGTGAGGCCAACTTCTTTCGGAAACTCTCAGACCACGACCTGGTCATCATAGACGACTTCGGGAGGGGCAGGCTAGAGGGGCAGACCAGCATGACTTCGAGCAAACCTTAGATGACAGGTACAACAGGAAAGCAATCATCCTGACAAGCCAACTGCCTGTCGCTGAATGGTATGGAGTCTTCCAAAGCAAACTTATTGCGGAGGCTTGCCCAAATCGCATTGCACATAAATCGAAGAGATTTTTACTATCTGGTGAAAGTCTTAGAAAAAAAAATATTAACTTTGCCGACGATATAGAAAATCACCAACCGAGTGAACGGATATCATCGGAATTGGTGAACGGCTATCGCCGGAATACGCAGTGAGTGAGTTATCTTCCAAGTATGAGCTGTCACAGGCTCAGATCAGCCGTTGGAAGGCTGATTTTTGGAGAATGCGGCAACTGCCTTTGGCGGCAGCACGGAGCGCACCGAGAAAGACATCCAGGCTGAACGCGACCGCCATTTGCACAAGATCACCAGGCCACCATAATCGGCAAGAAGGATCTTCAAGCTCGTCAGCGACCAGTTCACGAAGATGAACGTCCCGCCGCATCTCGTTCTTCACGATGCCGCTCAGGGTGTAGAAGCTCTTGCGCATGTTCGTGGGGTATGGATACAGGTAAAACGTATCCGACTCGCTCAGGCAGCACATGGGCGTCAGCGTAAGAGGGTTACCAACTGGCGGAACTGGTCAAGCGTCATGTCGCACCCTCCTTCTTGGTAATCTTTTACAAATTAAATTTTTGAGAAATCAACTCGCAACTATTTCCGTTAGGAGCATTATGAAGTTTTTTCACAAGAAGATGTCTTTTCTCTTTTGAGTCATCTTTTCCTTTTAAAACATCGGATATAAACTCATACAAATCATCCTCAGTGTATATATAATTACCGGCCATCACATCCAACGGATTATCAGAAGTAAATCCCCGGTCTTTCTTGTAATAATCCATATCATTCAATATATACCCTATTGGCTTATCCAATAATAAATAATCAACAGATACTGAAGAATAATCTGTCAATAGCGCATCGGAAAAACCAATGATTTCATAAAGTTGTCGATGAATCGCATCTATATCCTTATCCGTAATAATAACAATATTTGAATATTTCTTGTTGAAAATTGTTTTTTTCATTTGTAAACGATGTATTTTCAAAAGAATCACGCAATCACATTGTGATAACATTGAATTCAACCGAACAACTTTATCTTCTGTATCAAATAAAGGCAACCCTGTGTCTGTCGAACATAAACTTTCCGAAAGATTGTTTACTGTAGAGTCTCTAAAAGTAGGCATCCAAAGGATAAGTTTTTTAAAAGATAAATCCTTTACTATAGGATTGTCTTTCCCAACTCCATTATTCTTTATTAAAAGATCATTCCTTGGAAGTCCTAACGGCAATAATTCATGAGGTTCGCACCCTACAAACAAAGCCTGTGTAGATATGGCTCCATCACCCGTTGCTAAACCGAAATCAAAATTATTATAAATATTTCTGCCATTGCCTTTCCCCGCTTTAATGGCATAACCGTGGCCGAAGAAAATCTTCTTTTGCCCCAAACGTTTGTATTTCGTAGCACTTGTTGTGTGAGTATAGAACGAATAGCCCGCCTTAGCATAATAATATTCAGCAACAATATTATTAGGGAAACAATACCGATTGAAAAACAAAGTATCTTCATTCGTAGGCATATCTTCCGGCCGTTTCACCATCCAAATGAACCGATATTTCCTCTTTTCTCTCAAATAGTGATAAAACACCCAACTACTTTCATCAAAACGCCCCATTGTCCCTTCAAAAATAATAAGATTATTATCAACTTTGGTAAACGTCTTAAATAATAAATAAATCAATTTATTCATAAAAACAAATAAGCGAACTGCTAAAAGTTTAAATGAATTGGATATTTTGAATTTCATTATAAAAAATTTGACTAATAAGTCTTTGAATTAATTTTCATTATAATTATCCAAGTATGCAATAAAAAGAAGTCTTCTTTATTACTTTTCAAAAGATGATTTTTGCGGAAATTTTTTACGAAATGCATTTTGTATCTCTTTCTTGAAATTCAAGAACTCCTCGTCTGTACATACAGGAGTGTCGTTGATGCAAAGAGACTTTATTTTTGGGTTCTGAATAGCAGCAAGTATCAAGGGTATTTGCTCCTTTACCGTCCTGTATTTCCGTATTTGATTGAGTTTTACGGGATGAAAGCGATTAGTAGCAAACTGCCAATATCTAAAAAAATAGGGATTTAGAATCACCTCTTCTCTAAATCTCGTGCAGCTTTTGTTGAGCATTTCCATTTCCTCAGCCCACGCTTCATCAAATACGGATTTCAGATATGCTTGTTCCACATGCTTCCAGTTAAAACCAACAAAAAGAGGATTATCAAAGCAACGTAGGACAAAAGCAATAAAAAGACCTTTTGCACCTAAATGAGTTCCAAACCATCTTCTAAGAGATTCCCTCCACACATTACGACGATTGAAATGCCTATTGATAACACCTATGTTTGCAAGCATAGAGTGGTATATGAAAAAACCACCAACTGGATCATATTTGGGAACATTGAAAAATGTCTCAGTGTTATTATCACAGGGTAAACCATTTTTAAAATAATAGTCGGGATCTATAGGACCATTAATATAAAAGTCATCGTTGAAATACACAAAATGCTCCGAAAGACCTTTAATCTTATTCATATGTAACTCAATAGTACAAGAATTAAATGTAGGCAGAAATCTTTCTGGTATATAATCAGAATGCTTGACCAAAACTAACTTTGAGTAGTTAGGATTTATCCATTTGGGAAATGTCCCATTTGTTATCAGGAACACTTTATTCACCCATGGGGCATATTTCTCTACTGCCCTAAACCAATACTTGAACAAGTCCCAATCACGAAAACGAGCCGAAGATTGGTCGCCCTCCAGGGTAATATTCTTATACTTAATATAATCCTTCTGCCATTCCGGGTCGGAAGAATCAAGCCATGTCACAACAAAATCAATCTTCTCAACCATTTCTTCTCAATGCTCTTCTATAAAAAATAATAAAAAAAACATAGTAAAATCTAAATTTCAGTAACCAAAACATTACGTCATTTTTAGAGCCCAAATAGGTGGTAGTCTTACTGAAAATATCACGCCATGATAGATGTGTGTCTATCTTCTTCAATTCATCATGAAAAGCACTATAACTTCGTATTGTTTGTGGCATTAGTTTCATTATGCAGGCCTTAACCACAAAAAGCCACCACCTGATATGAAGTTGCTTATCTAAGAAATGATTGGTGTCCAATTCTTTATATCTTCGATATGCCTCAAACTGATGGAACCAAAAATCCACACTATAGCTTTTTGTCGTTTGTCCTTCATGCATTACATAGTAATATAAAATCTTATCAGAAACATAGAGCGACTTTATACGGTTCAACATGTAAAATAATCCAATCTGATCTTCGCTCCATTTCAACCCTTCACCCACTTTTAAGGCATTGAGTACATATTCTCTCTTGACAAGTTTTGCCCACAATGTGATAGGAACACCTGCACATCTAGTTTCATAGTCATACAGGAATTGTGACTGCAACATTTTGTCTATACTCTTCCTTTCATAATAGCCTTGCACACTCCGTCTATTCGAACGACAATTGTCATTCTGAAAAAAAGTATAATACTGACAAATTGCCATATCAACATGATACTTCTCAATGTCATTTAACATGGACTGTATGTAAGTCACCTCAACAAAATCATCTGCATCAACAAAGGTTATCAAATCTCCTTGGCTATGTTCAAAGGCTGTAATTCGTGCTTTTGCCACTCCTTCGTTAGTTTTATGAATAACGACAAAACGACGATCTTTAACTCCATACACATCACATATCATCCCACTTTTGTCGTTGCTTCCATCATCAACAAGAATACATTCCCAATCTGTGAAAGATTGTGCCAGAATACTATCAAGACAGGCTGGAAGATACTGCTCAACATTAAATACTGGAACTATTACGGATACTTTAGGCATAATAATGAGAATTTAGATAATGTTCACTACTCTCCATAGGAAAAACTCTCGCTTAGCTTAAAAAAACGAAATAAGTTACAGGAAAATATTATCCAGAATCACTACTGTCCTGTAAAAAATCGGGACACTAATGATTATACATTTTACTCGTTCAAAATAATAAGTGGACACTTGTAATCTGAAGATACTTATTGGTGGTAGAAAGACAGACATCCAACATACCCCACAAATTATTGCAAAATGACGCTCTCTCTTGTTTACTTCAAGAATTATAGTTTGATGAAAATACAAAAATATCATTCGCAAATAGCCAAAAAATCCAGTGATTCTTTCCTCCATTTCTCTATAATAGCTCCAACATCAGAGCTTACGCCATAAGTTAACAATGGATTATAGTCAGAGGAAGATACTATTAAATTGGCTTTCATTGAAAACATCGAAAGAAGTGAATCAATTCGAGCTACACCACGTTTTTTGTTGCCAACGACAATAAACGGTTTACCAAAAATTATACTGAAGATACATGCATGGAAACTATCAGTTACCACAAATTCGGCATCCATAAAACCACGAAGCCACTCTTCTAATGGTGGTTGTTTTCGCTCAGACTGTGGTGAGGAAAGGTCTGTTATCTTAGAGTTAGAATAAAATGGAGTTAAATCTCGTTCTTTAGCAATTCTGTCAATAAGTTTCTGTATTTCGTCCGTTTGATCTAAAACATAGCACATAAGGTTTCCTGGACTGTTAGGCACTTTAGAATTATCCACTAACTGTATATAGTCTTGCTTTGATAGAAGCAAAGTTGGGTCAAGAGTTAGAATTACGTCTGAACGACCTAATTTGCTTTTACATATCTGTACAGCAGAGGCTTCTCTTACACTTACAACATCGAAAGTATTTAAAAGACGAGAGCACTCATTTGTTTCTTCTTCTGTATATTCCCATTCATCTGTACCGAAGGATGCAGCATAAGCAATTCGTCGGATATTTCTATTCTCTGCGAATTTCAAAAAAGCGTTTTCAATTTCTGATTTCCATTGCTTCTTGAAATATCGAGGACGCCAGACCTGGTCACTACCAACAACAATGGCATCAACATCCATCAAAGTATCTCTGGTTATACCTTTGACTTTTCGTGTGTGAATATATCTGTTTATGAATGCTCTCGTGAACTGTTCTCTTTCATTTTTTGCCCGATTAATCTCTTTATCTGTTACAAATGTTGCTTTTTGTCTGAGAATTTTAGTTTTAATAAAGAATCTGCTGAAAGATAATATTATTCGAACAAGGCTTCTATGAAAAATGTTGTCTTTATCCAACACTACTACTTCATGCCCCATTCGCTCAAGTATAGTCTGTAAGGCATAAGCCTGGAGTATACCTCCATAGTTTGTATTAAAAACAAGCGAAAGAATTCCGATTTTCATATATTATTCTTTTATTCTAAAGTTGTTTACTCTAAAAATCCGACATATAGGAGCTAGTTTATCCGATAGGCAAACAACCACTTCCAGCACCTTCTCGTAGATAAATCCGAATAGGTTGGCGACGGTAATGAACGTCTCCACGAAAAACTTCCCCATATTCTCAGCAATGGTGAATTCAAGGGAATCCATCAACATCTCCTAGAACAGTCCACCAATGGCCTCATTGACGTTGAACCTCTTGACAAGGGAAAGAATGATATCCAGCAAGGCGACTATAGAAGTATGGGCGAAGTGTTCCGCTAAGTCCTTGGCTTGGCACTTTCCCATTCCGAACGATACTTTGTACTTTTGTGCTTGGGCATAGAAGTAAAGTTTCTTTTTGTAGAACACCTCAATGTTACACATTGGATTGGTTCTTCCTTGGGTATATCGCGGTGATGCACATCTTGCGCACCAGCCCGCGGTATGTAATCAGCTTGTTTTATCCTTTCTGTGTACTTCTCATCATTGTTGTATATATATGACAGATTTATTTTGTCTGACATTTCTGATTCAAGCAGTATGTTTCCCCAATCACGGGCGAAACTGTTACCGATGACAAGCACGTTTATCTTCCCGTTGTCTGCTGTTGGAAAATCCTTGTCGTAAGTAAATATACGGTCAACATATTCTGCATGCATGTTTCTATGCACATTGTTCATTTGGACGTAAAGTTCTGGTACATCTCGAACAACTCCAGCATGTATGTAAAGTGCAAAAGCTGCTCCATTTATCAAAACAAATGCCAAGAGCATCATAATTCTAGTACGCATTTCAACCTTTATTTTCTTTTCAACAAATCGGTAGGTGATGTATGACAATGCCAAAACCACGACAAAGAAAAGCAACACGAAGGTGAGTGAGAATTTGCTTGTAATGAAGTAGCGATAGAAGGCCAATAAGGGTTGATGCCAGATGAAAATGCTGTAGCTCATCATTCCAATCAAACACAATGCTTTGATGTTAACAAGTACGGAAACGAAACGACTCTTCATATTGTCAAATACAATGAAGACGATGGTGAGAATTACCGTCAAGAGCAGAAGTATGTTCTGTGGGATATAGCTTTCCCTTGTTCCTCCTGCACCGCTTACGAGATTATATGCAGTCTTTTGATCTCCGATATAGAAAATTCCAACAAACATAATGAGTGACAATATGACAATATTTGCTCCACTCAGCATAGCATTGTTATAGAGTTGTCCTTTTCGATGATTTGTAATCCAAAAACCAGCCAATCCTCCAAATGCCAACTCAAAGAATCTGTAATGAAGTAAATAAAATCTATCACCTGGACTGACAGAAGGATTAAGGTAGAGAAATACCGAAATAATAGATAAAGAGATAATAACTATGACAACATATTTACTATAATTGAATCGCAGTTTCCTTGACAGCCATTTTGTCAGCATTACTATGAGCGGAAATATCAGATAGAACTCAAATAGGATACCGATGTACCATGTATGCATCAGAGTCTTGTAGTCGTTTCTAACATCCCAATAATTTTTTGTCGTAATTGAAGCTAAAATGTTGTTTGAAAAGAAATTAGTAGATATAACCGACTCTCCTACATTCTCGTAATCGTCGGGCAACATTCCCCAATAGCCAACAAGCAGAACGAATAAAGATGCGAGAAGCATGAGTGGAAGCAAACGGATTATTCTTTTCTCCAAGAATGAGAAGTAACTGAATTTTCCATTGTTGACATCACTCACTACTTTCGGCACGATTAGAAAACCATTAATAACGAAAAAAGCATCAACGCCAAGATAGCCACTACGGGAGATTCCCATATGATAAAGCACGACAGCAAGGATGGCAAGACCTTTCAACAAATCAATATCGTTTCTGTAAACTTTTCCAATCGGATTCATTATATTTCTGTTTTAAAGTCCGCTATACTCCCTGAACAGACTGATTAATATCTATCGCAATTGACTACAAAAGAAAAACGGGGTGTCTACCTGTTGCCATGTTTTAACAACCAATTCGAATTAGGTAGTTTCGAATAGTAAAAACAAAGCATCAACAACGCATTTCAAAAAGTAGCGCTCCCTTATATTATCACCTTAACCTTAATACAATATGGCCTCGGTATAGGTTAGTAAATACAAAGGTTTCAATATCCTCTTTCATACACAAGATGTCAAAATTGACTGCTTACCACAGTTTGCACAGATTTCTCTTCGGAAAGAGTGGAATGCCAAGAGGTGTTTACTTCATTTTATTTTTTATCAGTTTCTTCCTCACCATTTCAACAACTTTTTGGCGCATTGGTTTGTCCATTCCAAGAAACCAACTAGAACAGATGACGGATATGATGCTGACTATAGTGATAGCACAGAAGGAGAACACTATGCTGTCATGATTCTTGAGCCAAAAATAGAAAAGAAGTGGTAATGGCAAAGATGCCAGTGTCACTTTCAGACATGGAAGGAATACAGAAAAGATGTCACGCCATGTGTAATCTACTATCTTGATAACGAGAATGGGCTTAATAATAAGACCTAACAACATATATGTAACCAAACTCGCCCAAGAGAGGGCTACAGGACTGCATCCCATCTTGAATAATAAATATACAATAGGGAATTGGATAAATCCCAATGTGGGAGATATTAATGCGTTCTCACGTATTTGTCCTTTAGCATACAATGCTCTATAGAATGAGGTGTCAAAGACTTGAAAGAGACTCTGGATGATGATGATTTGCAAGAATATCACTGCGTATTCTGGAACAATTCCTAACCAAAGTTGTAACAACTGCTGTGCAACCAAACATATCGGCAGTGCCAGGAGGTACATCATATAATAGCTGAACCGTGTGGTCTGTAACAGCAGTCGCTTCGATCCCTCATAGTCTTTCACGGCATAGAGCTTCACTATCTGCGGATTAACCGCTGTCTGAAAATTGGTCACAAAATGTTGGGCAGCCATATTCACTTGAATTGATATGGCACGTGCCGCGACTACAGTTGGCGCAAAGAAAATGTTCAACAATATTAAAATGCCCTGACTGTTTAATGCAATTGAACCATTGGCAAAGAGTGACCAACCTGAGAAACCTGCTATCTCGCGGAAGATTTTCTTGTCGATAGAGAATCGTAAATGCGTCTCTTCGAAATGGTGTATGCAATAGATGCGGTAGAAGATGATGATGCCAACCTGTAGCAGACAGAGCAGTGTGGCATAAAGCTTCAACTTGTCGATGTTGCCAATCAATAAAAGATATACTATTAGAAGTTTTGCAACAGCATCAAAAATACTTACATATGCATAAACACCCATCTTTTCATGTGCTATGATACTAGCATTATATGGAACCTGTGTAAGTGTGACGAAAGCGGTAATGATTGAAAGGTGGAATGTGAATACTGCAGCTTCAAGCCTGTCGGCTGGAATTATCAATTTATGGTAGAGGAACCATAATCCTACTGTTTCTGCAATGATTGCAATGATGGTGGCCAACAAAACATGAGCAGTCAGTGTAGTTGAGAAAACACGCTTCAACTTCTCCATGTTACCTTCTCCGAGACAATATGTCAGAAACCGTGAGGAACCTGTCCCCAAAGCATTGTTGACAAAAGCAAGAAAACCCACAATTCCTCCAACAGATTTGTATATGCCATAATCGTCTACACCTAATATTTGCAATATCACACGCGAGGTGTACAATGAGATTACCATTGTCACCATCATGCGGAAGTACAAAAACATAGTGTTCTTCGCTATCGTCTTGTTGTTGGTTTTTCCAGCCATATTATCGTTCACCTGTCAATATTCCACATAGTGACGGTGTAAATCTTCTTAGAAAATAATAGAGGGTAATACATATTATGACCGCCATCACAGGAGCTGCTATGTATGAGATAGTCATTTGCAATGCGGTAGACTGTCCGAATATCACACTTGACACTTTTTTGCAAGTAGGTAATATCAGAATGGTGTGAGAAAGATAGATGAAGAATGAACTCCGCGAGAGTAAGGGGCTTGACATTATCTGTAATTTGTTATTTCTAACAAGGTAAATAGCAATATTCATAAGTGTAATGACTCCAAATATCACATATACAGGGTAAATGAGGTTGCCCAATTCGGTCTCATGACCATTCAACATTGTACATGCCATCCAAGTAACCAGTGCGATAGCTAAGAATGGGTAACACCATCTTTGAGTATATTCCAATGGATTGATATTGTTCATCTTCATATAGGCTCCCGTTCCAAAGAACAGAAAAGCCATTGTCGATAATTCAGGTATCGGTATAAACACGCCTGATATATAACAAAGCAAGAACATGACAATTCCCCATATCCTTAGTTTCTTGAATACATAGTATAACACTGGTGCACAAATAACTACAACCATTAAATCACGCAAAAACCAGAGAGGAATTAGATAGGGGCTTGATGCAGGAATTGCCCACCCCACCCAGTTTACCCTGTCGAGGTTCCACATCTGACAGTCCCAATATAAATGGACACAACCATTATCCTCGAAGAAAGCCAAGACATCGCTCCATTCGCCATGAAACAGTTTCCCTTTGAGAGTGTTCAGAATACTGATTGTGTTCCATATCAGGAAGGGAACAAGCAGCGTTTTTACCCGCCTTTTTAGTTTCTGCATAAACTTCTCCACATTCCATGTTTCAAGACCTTTGAAAAACAAGTATCCTGAAATGAAGTAGAATGTCGGTACACATACATGAGTCAGGACTTTTGAGATGCTAACCCTAAAGATGTTATAGCAATCCATCCCTGACAAATGATGGATATTCAAAGCCCCATAGTCGAAGGGGGTGCCAAAACTATGTATGAACACAACCCCGACTATTAATGGGAATCGAAGCCAATCAAAGACCTTAAATATTTGTTGGGTTTGCATAAATGTGATTACAATATGCTGAAATCGCAATTGTCGGGGTCATAACGCAGGCGGCTGTTAATATTGATACCGTCGATGGCCTTCATGTCATCTGCATCCAACTCGAAGTCGAAGATATCAAGATTTTCCTGCTGGTGCTTGGGAGTCAGTGAACGCACTAAAGGGATGACACCATTCTGAACATGCCAGCGCAGGATAATCTGAACGAAAGTCTTATTGTACTTTTTCTCCAAACGCTTCAACAGGGGCAAACGAACCAATCGGTCATCATAGCGGGCTATAGGGGTGTAAGCCTCCACTATGATGCCCTGTTCCTTATAATACTGTAAGAGAGGTTTCTGCGTGAAGAGCGGATGAATCTCGAATTGTCCAACTTCGGGACGATGTTTGCAAATCTCAAATATCTCCTCCAGATGGTGCTGGTGGCAGTTGGCCACACCAAGATGCTTCACCAGTCCCTCGTCCTTCAGTTTCTCCATCTCGCGCCATGTGTCGAGAAAAAGGTCTGTAACAGGCCAGTGGAACTGAAGCAGGTCAACATAATCAACGCCCATGTTATGGATGAACGTTATAAACTGCTCACGCACCTTATGATCACGCTGTGCTCCATTGCTGACGCGAGTAGTAATGAACAAATCTTCGCGCGGCACGCCACTCTTGCGTATGGCTTTGCCTAACAGCTTTCCATTGCCGTATGCCGCGGAATAGTCTATCAGGCGATAGCCCATCTTAAGGGCTTTGGAGATAGAACTCACATAGGAAATGCTCATAATCTTATTACGATAGAGTTTATTCTCCACCTTAAAAATAAAAAAGGAGAGACCAGTTCTCCTTTTTTTCATCTTAGGGGAATAGCCCATTCCACCAGGGCCAAAGCCTATCTGAGGGATTGCACCTCCTCTCAACATCTCACTTAGTTCCATTGCCTAAAACTTTAAAATTGTTCCACCCCAACTGAGACCAACGCCAAAGCCACTAATCATCACCTTGTCACCAGCCTTTATTGTTTGTTTATCTATACAATCCTTCAATCCAATAAGGACTGTTGAAGAGACTGTATTGCCTGTAATGGCCAGATTTACATAGAACTTATCCTTTGGAAGGACACAAACCTTGCGGATGGTATTGAGCATAAACTTATTGGCCTGATGGAACACATAATAGTCAATCTGGTCTTTCTTGATATGGTTTTTCTCTAAGATTTGAGTCATCATGGCAGGTACAGCATCGAGGGTGAAGTTGAAGATAGCGCCTCCGTTCATATAGAGATAGTCGTCATACCAGATATGACCTTCATCATCTTCCACAAACTTCCCTGTAGCAGTCTTTTGTCTTGCCGCGCCACTCTTCACAATCAGATTGTTGGCTCCGCTGCCATCTGTGCCCAGAGAGAACTCACCAATTTCTGCAAAGCCATCAGTAGAGATGAGACAGGCTGCAGCTCCATCGCCGAAGATAGATCGGTTGCTTTTGTCTGATGGGTGCAGATACTTATTATAAGTCTCTGCTGTCAGTAGTAGCACGTTCCTAGCAATGCCTGCTGCAATCAAGCCTTTGGCCATAGCCATGCCATAGATACAGCCGGAGCATCCAAGATTATAGTCGAATGCGCCTGCCGAAGTGGGTATGCCTAATCTATCTTGGAGCACACATGCTGTTGATGGAAGGAAATAGTCTGGACTTTGCGTGCAGAGCATGAGGAAATCTATAGTATTTGGATCTATCTGATATTCCTCAAAAAGCATTCGTGCAGCTTTTTCAGCCATGTCGCCAGCCGTTTCATCTGCTGCTGCAAGATGTCGAGCATCCACGCCCACCTTCTGGGCAACCTTTTCCACGCTCCACTCCGGGAAATCGCAGACAAGTTCCTCATTTGTTACCACCTTTTCAGGCAGATAATATGATACCGCTTTGATAAATGCCATAGAATTATCCCAAATTACCCCCCCCAGATATCTTCACGTTACTGCTTGTCATCCAGGCTGATGCATCAGAAAGCATATAAACAGCAAGGTAAGCAATGTCGTTTGGTGTGCCATAACGCTTCAAAGGGTATTTCTGCTCGTCTTCCTTCAGTTTTTCTTCGTCTGTACCATCTGCCAATATGAGGTCTGTCCAGACCATGGAAGGACTGATACAATTCACACGTATCTTCCTTGGTGCGAGCTCTAATGCCAAGCAATTGGCGTATGAGATAATGGCACCTTTGGAGGCGCTGTAAATGGAATTACCCACACTACCCGACCATGAGGCTATGGACGCAATGAAAACGATGGAAGCACTCTTATTAATCTTCTTTTGACGCAACAACTCTGCTTGCAACATGACAGGTGCTTTGAAATTAACATCCATCAACTGATTGACATTGGAGTCCGTTAGATCCTTGCATGGTATACGCTGACCCAAACCTGCACAATGCACCACACCATCAAGTTTGGGCAGAGCCCCTACTAATGATGTCAATGCAATGGCATCTGTCAAATCGCCAGGCATGATGATGCAACTTTCAGGTTCCATCTGCAAGGACGTTTCCTGAAGTTTTGCTGTATTACGCCCATTAGCAATAACCTTTGCGCCCATCTTGGAACACGTGATGGCTATGCCTCTTCCAATGCCGGAAGATGCTCCTGTCACCAAGATTGTCTTGCCCTCTAGAGAGAAGGGGTTGAATGTTACCATTATTTTGATGAAATGAGGTTAAAGAGGTCTTCCACAGTCTCACACTGACGGATTTCTTTACCGGTAATGGTCTTGCCATATTGAGTCTTTGCCAATGCTATAACACTCATGCCAATGAGTGAAGACCACTCTTCCAGTTCATGAAATTCTGTGGATGCGATTATTTCAGAAGCATCGGTATCATCAAATTGTTCTGCAAAATTCTTAATAAATTCGTTCAATTCCATAATTGTATGATTTTGATGTTGTAAATTAATATTTCCATAGAATATCCTCGTCGACAACCTCGGCTGGATGTCCCGAGGCAAGTGAGTAAGCTGGCACATTACGAATGACCAGCGACAGGGCACTTATGATAGCACCATCGCCTATCTTCACACCTGGCATTACAGTACACTGTTCTGTGAGCCATACCTTATCACCGATAATTACAGGGCGCGTGTTCTTATAGCCCTGACGGTTCATGTAGTGAGAACCATTGTTGTCTCTAATGGTAATATGACGACCTAACATGGTATTTTTACCAATTTCTATCCTTTCTCCACAAATAATAGTAGCACCTATGTTAGTAGTGCCACCGCCACCAAACGAAAGAGTCGCATTGGGAAACACTTCAATATCAGAACCGTAGCCTATTATTGTTTTTCCATAATAACGAAGAGTCGCATTTTTATCTACCAGCAATCTGGTTTCTAGCTTTGATTTCATGAATTTTTTGTTTCCAAGAATCAGGATTCCTTTTTTGATAATCTTGGCATCTTTTTTAATTTCGATAGTACAATGAGGTGTAGGCAATATAAAATTACCATGCACTATTTCACCTAGAGTGTTATATTTGAAAAGTTGGTAGAGAGCAGTAGGGTTAAGCTGTGTCTTATTCACAATAAACCTGATTCCCTTCAGTATTTTCTTTATTCTTGCTCCCTTACCTACCTTTCTGGATATGATATACTTCTCTGCAATCTGTATGAAACTCATTGTGTCAAGATCAGCAAAGAATTCTTCTCGATTTACTTTGGGTGGGTCAACAGAAAGGTTTAAAGACCTGTTGCCTGCTTCTATACTATTAAAAGGAACAGGTACGTAATTGATTCGCTTCTTAATTTGTTCAAAGTAAGCTTCTCCCTTCTTCGAGTTGATCATAACTAATGAAGTTCCTAGGTCTTTCTCCAGCGCTTGATCAACATTTTCGATTCCCCAGAAATCAGCAAGAGTAATGTCTGCTATACGTGGATATCCTTTGAATTTGCAATCATAACAAGAAGGGCGACAATAAACACCAGTACGAAGATAGCCTTTAGTAAAATTACTTTGGTCTTTTGTCTCGTAATATGCTTTACCATTTTCTAAGATAACTTTCTGAGTCAGATTACGCCAACCATATTCCTTAGACTTCGCTTTGCAATAAACGACCTTTGAACCATAACGTTCTTCGTATGAATCAAGATATTTACGCCATACTTTAGGAGAGTTAATGCCTCTACAAATATAATCTACGATTACAAGGTTATCATAATCTTTTCTCAAAAACGCTCTTAAAGCAGCCATCTGACATGGCGAACCACAAACGAGAACCTTTTCCCCTGCTTTCAACAAGTCTCTTACATTCTTAAAAAATCCGTCTAGATGGCTTTGAAGATATTTGCTACTGCGAAGTTTGGGGAGGTCTTTTTTATCATGAGAAATATAATGACGAACCGAAAAGTCATCATTGAAAATGGCGCCACCGACATATCCATCACTTTTATACATGGCTTCTGCAAGTGCGGAGAACAGGCCACCTGAAGTTGAATCAAAAACTACCTCAAGATTCTTATGCTCCGCTGCATAGCAAACAGACTGTGGCAGATCGTTCTTTTTTAGCTCATTCACATTGATAATAGGGCAAACTTTCTCACAAAGCCCACAGTCAACGCATTTCGACCCATCAACTTCTGGGTACCAAAAGCCCTCATTATCAGTTATGAAAGAAATGGCATTCTTGCTACAAACGTCACCGCATGCGTTACAACCACAGCAATCAACTTTATTCTTTATCTGAATCATTTCTTATTTTTGAAAGATTTTAATAATATGAAATAGTACTCCCCATAAAAAGACAGGTTATACATTAGTTATGTGAGTGCAACAGACATAAGGACTTGCCTAAGCGTTCTCTTGTCTAGGTTCTGCAAAGATATGAAATAGAATTCACACATGCAAGCCTTGGGCACACTATTTCATTACACTTTGATTCCATACCTCATGCTGGGCAGAAGTTCGTCGATGGTTTGGTGCGGACGCTTGTAGTTGTTGAACTTGATGAAGCAGTCTATCCCACAGAGAAGTCCATCCACAATGTCGGCAGGATCAGGGTAGATTCATTCCTGATTGATGGTTCTCCATCATATGTTGTCCTTTCAGAGGCCCTTTCCGTCCATGCTCACCTCGATACTATGGATCTGCTAGCAGTTACTCCCACATTTTCGTTGTGTATTACCTTGGTGAGTATTGATAATCTCAGGTGCCCCTCAGCCTCGCTCAATCCTCGACCAATTAATGACTGTTGTTGGCCGAGAGTGTGTCGCGGCTGTAGACATTGCATTTGACATGATAGTTTCAAGTAATTTTAGTGATTAGCACTTATCTTTACATACAAATTCCTAATTGACTTTCCATCCAACTCTACCGGATTATTCTTCAGCCTTATGGGATTAACCGAACTGGAAAGGATTTCCAGTTCTTTCTCCCTTTCTCTTGATGTAGGCTGGGAGATTCCCATCTCATCAAGCATGCTCCGGAAGAGCGAAATGGCTTCGGAAACAGTATCACAGCCAAGGGCATGAGCGATATCAAGGAATGTGCCCTTGAGATACTCCTCTCCCCTATCATCAATGCATTTCTCTGGATGAGCATTCATATACTCCCAGATATGATGCAGACACACAGCCACGGCATGACCATGAGGCAATCCATAGAGCGAGGTGACCTTGTAACTGAAGGCATGGGCAGCGGTGGTCTGTGTGATGCAGATGGCCTGACCGGCCAGGTTGGCGGCGGCCATAATCTGGGCGGCAGCCTTCTCGTCGTTGTCGAAAATATAAGCCCTCCAGTTGGCCATGATCAGTTCGACGGCCTTCTTGGAGATAGGCTTGCTCTCGTCGGTGGAGTTGACCGACCACCATGACTCGATACCCTGACAGAGGGCGTCGAGCATTGTGCATTTTTTCTGATAGAGCGGCAGGGTCTTCAGCACAGAAGGCTCAAGGATAGCCACATCGGGGATAATACTGGTGTGAGTGACGCTCTGCTTCTTGCCCTCGTAGTAGATGACAGCATAGCGGGTAGACTCGCTGCCAGTGCCTGCTGTGGTGGGGATGGCCACCAGCCTGACACCCGTGTCCTCATAAGGTTGGTCGAGGAACAGCTGATCGGTAGACATCTTGCAATAGAGTTTGATGCACTTGGCCACATCGATGGCACTGCCACCACCCACAGCGACGATGGTGTCGCACTGGTTGGCGTTGAACAGCTCAACGCCTTTGCACACCTGCTCGTAGAGGGGGTTGGAGGCGAAATCGTTGAAGACAATGGCATCGTGAAGGATGTCGTCGACTTGGGGCTTGATGCTCAAGAATGGGTAGGAGGCATCGCAGACCAGCATTACCTTTTGGCTGCCTGCGATGGCCTTTCCTAAGTTTGATATACCGTTATAGATGGTTTGCATGGTTGCTATTTTTGGAGAAAACGCATGAGGGCGGTCTTGTTCTGGATGGGCGTAGTGGTGGGGCGGCCCAAGTCCTTGCGGTTGCCTTTCCTCACCTGCACCTCGATGAGCACCGGACCTTCCTTGATTGCGGGATTACCCAAGAGGGTTTTCAATGCCTCAGCTGTATTTACAGAGAAGGCGTTCTTGTATCCCACTGCCTTGGCGATGGCAGGAATGTCGATATTCAGTCCGACAGTGGGCTGACCGCCCACGGAGTCGTGGGCTCCATTGTTGAAGAGCACATGCACGAAGTTACTAGGAGCCTTCGAGGCCGTGATGGCCATCGAGCCCATATGCATAATGACGGCACCATCGCCATCGAAACACCACACGTGGAGGTCGGGCTTCTCCAAGGCGATACCCAGGGCAATC
The DNA here is from genome assembly GCA_900317305.1 of uncultured Prevotellaceae bacterium. GTDB lineage: Bacteria > Bacteroidota > Bacteroidia > Bacteroidales > Bacteroidaceae > Prevotella. The sequence continues at coordinate 114,791 of ONGG01000008.1, forward strand.
TGCGAGGCATGCCCCATGGACCCCACGGTGAGGAAGTCGCGCTCATGCGACTGGCCCATGGCCGTGCGATACTCAAACAGCTCGCGGCTGATCATTCCGGTGGTAGACACGATGCAGTCGTTGGAACCGAGGGTGGCAGCGGTGATTTGGATGGCCTCCTCGCGCGACAGGGTGAGGTCGTTCTCCACCTTGTTCTGCAAAGTGTAGGCATCAAACGTGTTCTTCTCCACGACCAGGGCGAAGACCTCGTTGGTGGTCTTCATATAATCTACGGCGTCACGGATTTGTCTCAGCGCCTCGTCCTCCTCCTGGCTGAGCACCTGATAGCGGATGCCCATCGTATCGAGCAAGGGAAGGGTGACCTTGCCCTGCTTCACATGCTGCGGCTCATCGTGCACTCCTGGACGGCCACGCCAACCAATGACCAACAGCACGGGAATGTTGTACACCTCCTTGTCGGTGAGCGAAGCCAGCGGATTGATGATATTGCCCTCGCCCGAGTTCTGCATATACACCACGGGGATTTTTCCGGTGGCCAGATGATAACCAGCGGCCACACCCACTGCCCCACCCTCGTTGGCCGCGATGATGTTGTGGCGGCTGTCGAGATGGTCGGAGATATAGGCACAAATGTTCTTCAATAGACTGTCGGGGACTCCGGCAAAGAAATCGATGCCGAAATGTCGAAGCGTGTCGACGAAAAATGCTGGACGTATCATTACAAATCGCTGGGTATGAGGGTGATGATTTCCTTAATCGACATGCAAGTATCGTCGCACTCCTTGGCGCGATGATTCGTGAGAATGGTCTTGGCGGCCTGCTGCATGGCGGGGAAGCCAGTGCGGGTGAGCTGATTGGCGTAGATCACCACATTGACCCCACGACGCTTGAACTCGTCCTCGGTGACCGTGTTGAACGACGTGGGCACCACGACGATAGGCGTATTGGAATTCTTCTCGCGGAACTTCTCCACGAATTCGAAGATTTCGGCAGGGTCTTTCTTGCGGGAGTGAATCATGATGGCATCGGCACCTGCACCAGCGAAAGCGAAAGCACGCTCCAGCGCATCGTCCATACCCCGTTCCAGAATCAAGCTCTCGATACGTGCGCAGATCATGAAGTCGGTAGTTTTCTGGGCTTTCTTACCTGCGCGAATCTTCTCACAGAAATGCTCGATGCTGTCCTGTGTCTGCTTCACCTCTGTGCCGAAAAGCGAGTTTTTCTTCAGGCCGGTCTTGTCCTCGATGATGACCATCGACACGCCCATGCGCTCCAATGTGCGTACGGTGTAGACGAAATGCTCTGTCAGACCACCAGTATCACCATCGAAGATAATAGGCTTAGTGGTGACCTCCATGATATCGTCGATGGTGCGGAAACGTGAGGTCATGTCCACCAGTTCGATATCGGGCTTGCCCTTGGCTGTGGAGTCGCAGAGGCTTGATATCCACATGGCATCAAACTGGTAGGTCTTGCCATCCTGCAGCACGGTGGTCTTCTCGCAGATAAGGCCCGTGATACCGCTATGAGCCTCCAGCGCCGTCACCAGTCCCTTCATATTGATGAGTTTCTTCAGGCGTCCGCGGCGGATGTCGGGCATAGCCAGCTGAGCACGCGTCATCTTGTCGAGTTCCTCGTATTTGGCGTCGTGGCTGTAGGGGAACTCCACCAGTTTGCCACCATAGCCAGCCAATATCTCCATCACCTCCTGGCGGATAGGCTTCTGCAGTCCCTCGCGCCAGTCGTCGCCATGCACCACATAGTCGGGCTTCAACAGTCTGAGGTTGTCGGCATAGCTCAAGGTTTTCTGTTCCACCACCTGATAGACACCCGAGATGTTGCTGATGAGCGACTTGCGCTCGGTGAATGGTATGAGCGGGAAGCGACGGAAGCTGGCCACCGCCTCATCAGAAAGCACACCGATGATAAGCTTGCCCAAACGGCTCGCCTTCTTGATGATGGCGATATGCCCCGAATGGATATACTCGGTGGAGAAGCACATATACACCTTGCGATTCTCAATCTCGCGCAGGCGGGCGGACACCACGGCCAGGTCGTCGGGCGTGTCGATCTCGGCACAGAGCGTATCCTCCACGTCGAGCGGACGGAGCATCATGCTGCCCGACACCTCGTTGAAGGCGTTCTCTGCATAGCACTTGCGGTTGCCACTCTCGCAGAATGCGGCGATGCGGTCGAGCCACACCAGCCAGTCGGCATGCTTGATTTTGTAGAGCGGTTGGGCTGCCATGGCATCGGTGAAGAACTCGATGCCTACCTTCCTAATCTGGCCTTCTTCGATGACGGCCTTGAAGTCCTTCTCGGGCAATTCGAGGGTGGAACTCACGGCCATGCAACTCTCGTCGCTGGCAAGCAGACGGTCGAAAACGGTGTTCTCGAACACCAGGTCGCCATGCATCAGGATGATGTCATCGTCGAGCAGGTGCTTCGCACAGTAGATGCTGTAGATATAATTGGTCTTGTCGTATTCGGGGTTTTTCACGAACTCGATGTTCAACGGCAAGTCGAGATGGCGACAATACTTCACCAGCACGTCGTCGTAATAGCCAGTGGTAATCACGACATCCTTAATACCTGTATCGGCAACTAACTCTAGTTGGCGAGATAGGATGGTTTCGTTGTGCGAGATTTCCGTCATGCACTTAGGATGCTCGCTGGTGAGAACACCCATGCGGTGACCGAGACCGGAATTAAGGATAAGAACTTTCATGATGTGTTTATCTATGTATGAAATAATGCACCTGATTTTTTACTTTTCTAGGCAACTCTGAAAAGAGCAGAGTAAAATTTTCCATAGGTGATAACCGAAAAAAAAGAACTTGATTATATATCCTAAAATAGGTTTTTCCAATAAAATATGTGAAATTTTTATCGCTCTTATTGTACGACCGTTCATATTCCCCCCAGTTGCCGTGTTTCCATATAAGACGGAGAACCCTTATGCCCATTCTTTTGTCTTTAGATGTTATCTGTAAGGGGAAATCAGCGGAAGGTAATCCCAATTGATCAACCATGATACTTCCAATCGCCTTGAAAGCGCGGGTATAGCCAAATTGTTTTAACAATTTCAGAAGAAGTTCATCATCAATCCGTTCTCTCTGTTCATGTAAAAGTACAGTCAAATCACACAGTTGACGTAAAGCAACACCTAATTCAATGAAATGGCCGTAGAGATGCACGAAAGTATAAAAAACACTTAAAGTAGGATTCAGTGTCTGTATCTTCGTTCCGCTCACCGACAATTCATCAAAAGGATACCGGTCGATAATGTCGTTAAAGCGCTTCAGTCTTTTTTTGTTTGGGAAATATTTCAAGTATCTGTGCATCTCAAAATTATTTCCATTATATTTGAAAGCCAGATGCATTTTTTTTCTACTTCCGTCCAAATTCACATCCCACTTCTCATTCAAGGCATCAACTGCATTCTGAAAGAATTTTGGCGGTACATAGAAATCGATGTCGCCAGGTGCCCTCATGTGGGGTTTGGGATACAACGACCCTACTACCTGACCCTTCACGACAATATAGTCAATGCCTTTATCACTGAGTATGTGATGGAGCGCAATGACATTATCGTCCAACCTCTTGTTCTCCAACTCCAAGGAATTATGAACCTTCATCATGTGAATGACACATTTTTTCTGAAGCCCCATATTGTTCATCCTCAGACAATCGATAACAAGGCCAGCAACACATTGTTTCTCGGCCTCAACCATGACAGCCTTATATTCAAAAGGAGTCATGTCGAAATGGTCGATTTTCTGCTGCCAAAGTCCCGACCTTATTAGCGTGAAGATGAACTCTTGTTTTGTCATTTATCAAACAGAAAATATAAAAGGGAAGCGATAATCAGGCAGATTGGGTCTATTTAAATATTTCCTTATAGAAATCTGTAAGACATTGACGAACGAATGATTGTTCAAAGCGGTCGGCTATCATTTTTCTTGCCTTAGAGGCCATCAACGAAGTATCTTCATGACAGACAATCATCTTCTCCATGGCCAGGCACAATGCGACAGCATCTTTTGAAGGCACAATCAATCCATTCTCTGCATTACGGATAATCTCATTACTGCCATTTATATCCGTCACGACACATGGAATGCCCAATGCTCCTGCCTCCATCACCGTATTGGGGAAGCCCTCCCGATAACTCGGCAGAACGAAGCAATCGGAAGCAGCATAATAAGCAAGCAATTCATCGCCCGTTTTCACACCAACAGCTGAAATAGCGGGATGGTTATCAATAGTTGACCTCGAAGTCTGTGAGACAGGGTCTATACCATCCTCGTATGCTCCCACCAATATTAGCCTGGCATTAGGATAACGGCTGTGTAGCTCTATGAAAGCCGATACCAACTCATCTATTCCTTTGTCGCGAACGATGCGGCCGACGAATAGGAAAGTAAACCTGTTTTTATCGCGCAACGTATCGGCAATCTGCATCACCTCTGGTCTACGACTATAATAAGCCATATCTACGCCACGTACATTTCCATACCCCAAGACACGGATTGGCTTGCGGGTAATACGGTTCTCAAGCAAATCGCGCTTCACGCCCTCGCCTTCGGGAATAATATGGGTGGCGCAAGAACAGGTTATCCGGTCGGTAATCTTCAGCACCATTCTTTTTATACCGGTTGAAGTAGGGAAAACCAACCCTGTAAAGGTATGAACCCTCACAGGAACCCGGGTAAGCCACGCGGCCATCATGCATAAAAGCCCAGCCTTTGGGGTCATAGAATGTACCATATAAGGACGTTCTCTTCGAAACACCTTAACCAGATTCCACAAAGAGACCAGATCTTTCCTTAAAGAAATGCGCCGCTCCATTGGCACTTCAATAGTTTTGACCCCTTCTCTTTCGGCTATTTTGGTCATCGCCTTGCCTGGAGAAGACAGAGCGATAACTTCAAAATTTTTCGAAAGAAATCTTAGGAAGCCATTCCAAAAAGTATCCAATGACTGTGGAACAGTAGCAGCAAAAATTATTTTATTCTTATTGTCAGCGTTTTCCATATATCAGTAATAATTCGTTTGAACTTTTCAATATACTCTAGACAGCTTGATTCTATAAGACACCATCAAACTCTTTGGCTTTAAAAGAATCGATTCTCTACATGGCCTAAATTATAGCCAATAGCAATTGCACACATATAACACCTGTCGCCATAAAGACAGAAGCATCACCTAAGTGTTTGTCGTATTTCTCTTTACCATAAGCAGCCAAGATACAAAGAAAGGGGAACAATACAGTTTTGTGACGTGATTGGAGAGATATGGTTCCTAACAACAATGCAAACAATACAATAATAAACAAAATTTGTTTGGCCGTATCTTGTTGTTTATCTGTAATGGCCTGCAAGGATGCATTGAAGATATAATTCCAAAGAAAGAACATAAACAACGGAGTGAAAAATCCTTGGAAAACACCACCTACGAGATAGTGACCGAAATGCTCATCCGGAATATTGAGAAGGGGAATGAACAGGAAAAAAACTGTAGAAAGAATAACATTCACAGGAAAAGGCAAATGCATGATTGCACCAATAGTTGATTCATCATAACGAGCACTATCTATATTACGAATAACACTGTCCTCTAATTTTTCTTCAGAAAAGCCCTGCAAAAATGAGAATGAGAAATAAAAAGCAACAATAATCAAAACAAAGACTAAAACAAAATACAAATCAGTGTGTGTTTTACGCTTTAGTTTGAATCTAATTAGCATAATAATTCCACATATAAGAAAAGCAAGAGTTCCGAAACGAATCCATACCAAAAAAAAGACACAAACGGCAAGTGGGATATATTTTTTTTGGAGGTAATAACACAAACCGGCAATTACCATTACGGCAGTAAAAGACTCTCGAAGAATAATACAACCAAAATATAAAGTGAAAGGACATAACAAAGTAAACCAATAAGCTGTATTACCGATATTATTATTCCTTGTCAATAAAACAGCAAATCTCTTTACATAAATAGGAAGATAGGCCGCAAATATGAGATTAACAACTACTATGTTTAGCGGTGTAAAGACCTCAAAGGGATAAATGAATTTCAAAAATATACTGTATGAATATATATCTGTCGTTGATACCATTATCGTATAAAAGACACCTTTACCGCCTACAATCTGTGCATAGTACCTACAATCATCGGTGCCAATTCCACCCTCGGCACCCGTCATTCCTAAATATTCAGGAAATTGACTTTTGAAAATAAGATAAAAAGATATGGCAAAGAATAAATAAAAATGATAAGCGAAGAACAAAAGCTTGGCATCATCTCGACAAAGCAAAAAACAACTAACAGTCAAAAGCAATAATGAATAACCAAAGGAAAAAATACTTGTTTGGTCAGCAACGTCCAAATAAAGAATACCAAGAACCGACATCAAGACAATTGGTGCCCAACTCTTCTCTATTCCTTTCACCAACTTGGGTCTTTTATTATATACTACTTCCATTGACTCCCAGACTAAATAACTAATCTATACTTGGCCAGTAAAAATTATGCGAAGTTCACTTTCCATTTCTTTCGCTTGTCTTTCTTGTAATTCTCCAACCCTTTTAAGTCCTCTATCTGCAAGCTGTATACGATATGCTTCATCAATTGTGATTCGAAGAATGCGAGCTGCTAAATCATCTTCATTGGTAGGTGAAAAATAGCAGGCCGCATTATCACATACTTCTGGAATGCTTGTAGCAGAGGAAGCTATAACAGGAGTGCCATACGACATCGCCTTCAATGGAGGATAGCCAAAACCTTCGTTTAATGACGGATAGACAAAACAAAAGGCCTTTTCATAAAGACGTTCTAATTCTTCTGTAGAAACATAGGGCAATAATTCAAAACGATCTTTGTTTTTAAGTTGCTTCCAAAAAGATTGGTTTCCACAACCTGTTATGACAACCTTCTTTTCTTGCAATCTGTTTTCAGAAAACAATTTATCGAACACTTTTACTGCCCTATATACATTCTTTTCAAATCGATTGCCACTAACCATCAGAAAATAATTGCTTTTGGGCAATGACATTTCTATTTTCTCTACAGAAAACGGAGAATAAAAAACCGAAATATTATCTGCTTGTAATTCAGGATAAAAATTCAACATGGAATTTTTCGTATGAAAAGAAGCGGTAACAAACTGAGCGTTCTTAACTTTCAACAATTGATGGCTAAGGCTTGTATGTTTTCTCTTCAAGTAATTCTGAATTAACGAACAATGTGAAATCATCCACCCCCTCAATTTTGGATACAATTGTTTCTCGTACTTGTACCTATAGAAGTCCCAAGGCAGTTCCACAGCCCTAAGCCCATGAACTACTCCAATCAATTTGGCAACTCCAGAATAATCAATATAAGCTGCAGGTAAAGCACTATAAAAAACATCATATTGCTCCTCATCAATAAGACGGTAAATATCATGCTTGTTCTCAACACGAAAGACCCTGATCTCTCCATGTTCTTCAAGCATACGTTCTATTGCATTGTCTGAGAACATTTTGTTGCTTAACACAACATCAAAAACGTACCCAGAATCCAATGCTGCTCGGAGCATATACTTGGCATATTCCCCACCCCCATGAAAAGCAACTCTAGAATTACTTTGGGTTGCGGTTCCGTCAAAAAGTATTTTTTTCATCTATCAAGTTTTACGATTGGATGCACTTGGAAAAAAGCATAATTTTACTCCCCGTGCTGAAAACACGGGTAATAAAAGAAGAAAAAGTGAAAAGCCGCTTAAGGGAGAATTATTAAGGACTGTTCCTAGAAAGAAGTTCAGTTATTCTAAATCCCGCAGTACACTATTTTCCTCTGTAAAGAGCCTTCTTTTGTCATATAGGCTAAATGCGGTGGCAAAGATACACATTTTTTCACAAAGTAGCGCAAAATAACACTAAATTTTCTATGTGTGACGGTAGTGAGTGTTACCATAATAGCATACATTTCATATCTGAAACCTGGGATGATCGGCAATCACGTCTCAGAATAAAATTAAGGATTATCGGGTTCATTCAATCATTGTCGCCACCAACGATTAAGAGAACGCATCGCTACTTTTCGAAGTAACCACTCGACATCTCATGGTATTGTGAGTGGTTACGAGAACATCCCTTATCGTTAAAATAACAAAAAAATACCCATTTCGTTGACATTATATGGTCAAAAGATGGGGAATTTGTCTATTTTTGTAGACACAATTGTGCACATTTGTGGTACACTCATGTTCCAAAAACCAACATTAAGATATTAAACTAGATTTATTTATGGAAAAGCAAAGCTATTTGAAACCATTCATGGTGATGGAGAAATTCAAACCGCAAGAGTTTGTGGCGGGATGCACTATACCTGGTAAATATTGTTTCCCATCTCTTAGTGCATCCAATAGGGTTTATTTGGAAACAACTGGAGATAACCAATTGAATCAAAATACTGGAGGAGACGCTTATGTAGAAGGAGGAGCCATTTATTTTGATGATTATTCATCTTCTCATATTATTGGATCAGGCAACTATTATTTATATACTTTAGCGACACCAAAATATAAAATCATATATAATGGCAATATCGTTAACGATTCATATCATATAACTAATACAGGTATATTTTATAGAAGTGGGAAGAAGGGGCCTAATACTGTAAAGAAAAACTTCTCATAATATTAAGGTGGGTTGTCAAGTGCAGTTTCTGATAATCTTTTTCCAATTCTGATTTGGAATTCTGATGAGGGAAACCATTCTTTTAGCGATGAATGAGTAGCCACCTGGGCTCAAAAAGACAATCATATCCATCCCTGATAAATGTGAGAATTGCATGCGTCAGGGATGGAGTGTTTTTTAAGCATAAAATAATCACTAAAAACCGTTTCGAATAATAAAGAGAACAAGTTACGACATTTCATTGTAACTCTTACTTTTTCGTATATAAATAGTTAAAAAAGGTAAAATATTGTCCATATATAGATAACATTTTTGTCAACTAGGAAAAAACACCTATATTTGCAAAATGAGCATACATCAATGCTCATCCATATTCACAAAAACATCATTTTGATATTAACTAAACTACCTATATATGAAAAAACAAAATTATTCAAAGCCATTTATGGTAGCGGAGAGGTTTATTCCGCAGAATTATTGTTGGGTTTGCTATGAAATTCATGAAGGAGGTGTATGGGCTCCCCGAAAAGAAACAAATGGCATTCCAGGTTGTCAAGTAACGGGAGTGAGCCCCAATTACAAGGACTTAGGAAATACAGTATCCATCCCTGCAGATCTAGAAGGAAGGAATCCCGATGGTATGAAATATCTTAGATGTGACCCTGCAGTTTATTACACAAAGAGTTCAGCAACGAAAGATGGTGAGACAATTCCAGATCTTGAGGCGTACTATCAACATGATACTGGTGGCTTTGTATGGAACTTTCATACAATAGAAGGTGAGGTTTATTACATGCTATACAATAATTATACAGACCGAACCGCCACGAATCACTCCTAAAAATAGCAAAATGTCTGATAATATAAATTGGATTGACATAAAAATATTGTGTCAATCCAATTGTTTTTCGTGATTATCAGAAAGTAATTTCGGTAATCACTTTTTATTATCTAATTGGGATATGTGGTCTGCCCCGTATTGAAATGAATATCTGTGCAACGATTAATAAGACGACAATCATGCCATGAACAAATCGCCTCCCATTCTCGAAAGAGAACAATTTTCAATTACAGGGGGCTTAGATACTATGATATGCACAAGCCATAAATCTTTTTTACAATGAATCGTAGCAACCCCTTGGTATGACGATGGGCATGCGCTTGCGCTTGAATTCGGAGTTGCGGTGGCGCTTGAGGACACGCTCCACGGTTTCGGCACTATAGGCGGCGTTGAGGCGCTGGAGGGTGTCGTTGAGGGTCTGTTCATCATCTTTTGCTTTCAGGTAAGAGTCGAGGATATCGTCGACATCCTCGTAGGTATGACCGGGTGCGATTTGCGCCATATCCCCCCCCACGGCCACGCCATTGCCATCGGTGGGCATAATGTCGTAGGCAGCCTTCAATGCCTGATGGCGCACATCTTTAGCATCGGTAAAGACCTGAGTGAAAAGGTATTTGCAGAGTTCGTACACCTCGTGCTTCCACAGTCCGCCGATAGGATTGTAGTCGGCCACATCGCCATGGATAGTCCAGAAACCCAGGTTGTGCTCGGTGAGGTTGTCGGTGTCCATCACCAGTCCGCCCGTCACTGAGGCAATATTGTAGAGATAGATCATACGCAGGCGAGCCTTAATGTTGCCCTGAGATATGGGGGTGGAAGGATAATGCAACTCGCAGGTTTCCTTCATGTTAATATAGTTGTCCTGCAGGTTTTGCACCCAGTATTCATCGCAAAACGCCCTCATGGCCATGGAGGCAGAGTCGTTCTCCTCAATAGTATTGGAAGAACAAGGCAGGCTGACGCCGATGAACTTGAATCCCTGTTCGGGATAACGTAACACCACTTGTTGGCAGATGGACGCAGTGACAGTGGAGTCGAGTCCGCCAGAAAGGCCGAGGACCATGGTTTTCAGATGGTTGTTGATGAGATAACGGGCGGTCTCACTGACCATTGTCTCGAAGATTTTCTCGTAGTTCATATTATTGATTTTTTGAGGAGGATTCGGAGAACTCGGAGTAGTCGGAGTAATCAGAGTATTCAGAGTAATCAGAGTAATCAGAGTAATCGGAGTAATCGGAATACTCAGAGAGCTCTGTTTTTTCTGAAATTCTCTGAATTATCAGATCAGATTATTCAGATTTATCCGTAGTTTTATTTGAAGCAAAGGGCAGGCTGAGGGGTTCAGCGGGCCTCTGCGGTTGAAATCGGTGCAATTTACGATGTTTTTCTGAAATGACAAAATAAAAATGGGGAAAATCACGCTTTCATGGTAGCTCTGATGGCCCGGACAAGGAAGTTATTCTCCTCGGATGTCTGGGCTGAGACCCGGAAATGATGTGGTGTGAGTCCGCTGAAATTGGAAGCATCGCGGATGAGGATATGATGGTGACGTGCCAAAGCATCTTTGAGGCAGCCCGCAGTGGTAGTGGCGACACGCGCCAGGATGAAATTGGTGTGGGTGGGTGCGGCCTCAATGCCTGGGATGAGGTTGAGTTGTTGACGTAGGCGCTGCGTCTCCTCAAGATAAGCGGGGAGGTCGGGCACGGCCTTCAGATCATGGTTGAGCAGCCACCGGCCCGCCTCGATGGCGAGGGCATTCACCGACCAAGGCCTCACATATCGGCGCAGCATCCCGACGACCGTAGGAGAAGCCACCACATAGCCGATGCGCAGTCCCGGAATGGCATAAGTCTTGGTGAGCGAGTGAATCTGGATGATGTTTTGCGAGGCCGCAGCCTCGCGAGGTGTCATCATGGGCGCCAGCGTGAGGTCCTCATACGACTGGTCGACGACGACGTAGGCATAGCGCCATGCAAGGTCGGAGATTTCGGAGGGAGTGTAGATGGAGCCCGTGGGATTGTTGGGATTGCAGAGCCAAAGAAGCGTGGGGGGATTATTTTGGGGGATAGGCTTTGGGGAGGGGATGGGCATGATGGGCTTAATGGGCATGATGGGCATGATGGGCATGATGGGCGATGTGACGGGGGACCATTTTTCCTCTTTTAGGCCCTGGAGGAGGGAGGCATCGGCATACTCGCTGAAAGTGGGCTGTGGGCCTGTGCAGAAATGGGTGCACGGGGCAATATGGGGGGGAGCACTCTCGACTTGCACCGACGAAACTGAAGCCTGCGATGAAGAAACTAAAGCCTGAGATGACGAAACTGAAGCCTGAGATGACGAAACTGAAGCCTGCGATGACGAAACTGAAGCCTGCACCGACGAAACTGAGGCCAATGCCTGGGCGATGAGATAGATGGCCTCGGTGGCCCCATTGGTGACGAGCACGCTGTCGGGCGACACGCCAGTCTTGCTGGCGATGAGTTGTTCCAAGGAGTGCGGCGATGGCTCCGGGTAATTATCGATGAGGTGGATGTTGCGGCACAGATGAGCCTTCAGTTCCGACATATCCGCATGAGCGAAAATGTTGGAACTGAAGTTCATCCGTATATCCGGGTATTGAAAGATATCGTCGCCGTGTCCTTGTAACATAGGATAGTTTTTGAGAAAACGATTCTCGTAACCAATTTATTGTTTGAACCTCACTTTCAGTCCGACGACGAGCATGCGGCCGGGACTGTAGAGCGCGTATTTGCGGTTGGAGGAATCGATACGTCGGTCGACCTTGTTGAAGAGGTTGTCGACACCGATGCTGGGTTCGATGAACGCCCACCGCGTGCAGTCGAAGGAATGCGTGGTATGCAGGTTCCATACCCCATACCCCGGGGCATCCTCATAGTCGGGATAATAAGTTTTCGACTGCAACCGTGCGTTCAGGTTCACGTTCAGTGCATACCGACTCCAGGCATGATGGTAGTTGGCCGACAGGGTAGCCGCATTGCGGATGCTGCGCTCAAGCACTCGCCACGTATCCCCACTGCGCGAGCGTGCGAAGGTATAGGTATAGTTGGCCGATAGGTTGAACCCTGGGAAGAGATTGGCCGAGCAATCCACCCTTACTCCTTTCACGTCGCCCTTGTCGCTATTCTGGTAGAGCGCGTAGTGCTCCAGTTTGGCCGCCTGGTCGTCGGTCATTTCAGGAAACTCACCGCGCAGCATCGAGAGTGCACGGTCGTCGACATCCACATTATTCTTCACCACCATGTCGTTGATTCGGTTGATGAAGCCCGAGATGCTGATGGCGATGAGTTGCGTGCGATACTCAGCATTGAGCGCGAAATAGTGGCTCTTCTCAGGCGAGAGGTCACGGTTGCCGAAACTGATTTGCGCCTTGCCGCGGTTCACTGAGAAATAATGGTAGTAGAGTTCGTCGAGCCCAGGTGCCCGGAAGCCTGCCGAATAAGTGGCACGGAACCGGAAATTGCCCGGCGCATACATCAGCGTGGCCTTGGGCGTGAGATGCTGGTCGAACGTCTCGTGGTGAGTGAGCCGCAGTCCAAGGGTAGCCGTGAAGTCGTTGAGGAAGCGCATCTCGTGCTGCGCATAGGCAGCGAGGGTATACACGTTCTGGTCGATATTGCCCGACGAAGCCGTGAGGAAATCCTTCCGCCAGTCGGCGCCGAAGATGGTTGTGGAATGGGCCGAGAAGCCGAGGATGGCCTTGAGTTCACCCTCCATCAGACGCTGTTTCTTCGACTGCACATAGTCGCCGATGGCATAGGTCTTCGTCTCGACATCGTACTCCTTGCCGTAGCGGAAGCGGTCGACGGTGAAGTTGGCCTGCAAAGAGTTGCGGCTGGTGAACTTGTAGATGCCCCCCAGGCCCCATCTGAGACCCTTGTAGCGCATCTCGTAGTCGGTGCCGCCGGTAATGTCGGCACGCGTCTCGGGCCGGTCGGTGAGTTTGTAGGAATAGTCGACAGAGGCATTCAGCGCCAATTTCCGGTTGGGCGCATAAGTGAATTTCTGTCCTACGACGTTGGAGCGGTAGCCAGTGAACAGCGGTGCGATGGTGGGCTGAGTCTCCGTATCAGAACCTTTCACATATTCCAGGCTGCTGTTCTGGTAACTGTCTTTCTGGTCGTGAGAGAACGAGGTGTAGGAGCCGAAGCCATGAGTGTAGATATCGAGATTGACCGACTCGGTGAACTGGCCATGGCCAGAGACACGGGTATCGGAGGTGACACTCACCAGATTCTGCGTGGGCTCGTCGGTGATGATGTTGATGACACCAGCGATGGCATCACTGCCATAGAGCGACGAGGCCGCCCCATCGAGCACCTCAATTCGCTTCACGCGCGACATGTTGATGCGGTTGAGATCGACATTGTTGGAAATGTCGCCCGACAGTTTCTGCCCGTTGACCAGGATGAGGACATACTTGTTGCCCAGTCCGTTGAGGCGCAGGAAGGAGCCCATCGAAGAGGGGGCCATCGACACCTGTGGCATCATGCGCTGTATGGCGTCGTCGAAGGAGGCGATGCCCTGCTCTTGGATTTCGCGGCTGCTGAGCACATGCACGGGAGTGGCGGTGGACTTGAGCCGCTGGTGGTGGCCCGAGCCCGTGACCACTATGGGGTTGAGGTTATAAGTGCGCCTCAGCGCCGAGGAATCGGTTTTCTCGGTAAGGTGGATTTGTGCGAAAGCGGCACTCCCCGAGAGGAGTGCCACTAGAAAAGTAATCAGTCTATGATGCATGATGCGCCCGTTACTCAGGATTCTTGGAATGGTAGTAGTCGAGAGGCTCGCCATTGATGGCATCACGGGTGTGGTTCATCCAGATTTGGCGGATGGTGGGCAGTTCGAGCAATCCTTTCTCGATCATGGTAGAGTTGTCGCACGTATAGCCCATGTGGCTGAAGTACATCTTCCAGCTGGTGTCCTCTACCTCGCCCTCGCCATTGGGCTTGAAGCCGTTGTCCCAAGCATCGTCGTCGCCGGCCATGTCGTTATGTCCATGGTCGCCGTCGATAGACATGAGCGGATGACAGAACACCTTGCCGTCCTTGATGCCGTTTGCCTGCATGCGGGCATACACATGGGTCTTGAAATTATGCATCATGTCGACCGTGCCCACATAGTAGTTCTTACTGTAGCGCTGCAATGCCAGCTCGAGTTGGGTGTAGCGCACGTTGGCCTTATAGGTGTCGTAGGAGTCGGGGTTACCATGGCCCATGAAAGCCACCACGCCCTCCTTGGCCTTGCTGCTGTAGAGCGTGTTGAGCTGACTTGCCACCTCATCGACATCGCTCTCGGCATCCTGAAGGAGGGGCACACCGAGCTTGAGCGTGACGTTGGCCAGGTAGTTGTCATCGATGTCGCCATTCGCGTTGTTGGCGAAGTCCTTGATGTAGTTGATAACACGGGTGTACTCCTCGCCGGGAATCACCTGGAGCGACTGCACCACAATCTCGGAATACTTCACGCCATCCTGTGCAAAGGCGTTGAGCCAGAAAGGAGGAGCGTAGAAGTTGCGCGGCTTCACGTTCTCGCCAGCAGCGGCACGGTTGATGCAGATGGCCGAGGAGAAGGAGAGGAACACATCGTAGCCGGGGAAAGCGGCCTTGTAGGCATCGACAGTGGCATCGAAGGCGTCGTAGGCCTGCTGCCATGTAGAACCGAAAGCCACGAGGAGGATGACCTTGGAGTTCTTCTTCTGCGACTTCACGGTCTGGTTGACCGCATTCTGGTAGATAACGTAGTTGTGTTTGGCGTCGTTTTTGTCGTCATCGTCACTACAAGCAGTAAAAGAAATCACTGCACAGATTGCCAACAAGGCAAACATCATTGATTTAATTTTCTTCATTGTCTCTTGTGTTTAAATTAGACTTATAGTTGTTTTTGAGTTGTTTTCCCTGACTAAACCGCACGGCGAACGAGAGGTAGACGGTACGTCCCGGAGTGGTGGTGCCGAGATGCAATCCGTGGGGTGTGCGGTCCACATAGTTGAAGATATTGTCGATGCCTGCCTCTACCCGGTAGGTCATCTTCTTGGAACGGCCCAGGTCGTGGGTGGTGGAAAGGCGCCATAGCTGGTAACCCTTGCCATTGCCGTCGATTTGATAGTATCGCTTAGTGGAGAACCGTCCGTAGACGCCCAGGCCGAGACGGTAGCTGGGCGAGAACGTCTTTCCCCAAGTAGCGAAGAAGTTGCCCTTGTGGTGTGCCATGCCATCGATGGTCACCTGGGTCATCCTGTCGTGGTTGGTGTCGTACTGGTTGGCCTCGGTATCGAGGTAACTGTATCCCAGGCCGAGTGAGAGGTCCTTGTAGGTGTAGCGCACATTCACGTCCACCCCGTAGGTCTTGGCGTCCTCGATGTTCTGATACTGGCGGGTCTTCACGGGATCGTACTGGGCGATATACTCATCGGGGGCCTGGTAGTTGGGTATGGTGACCAATGCTATCATGTCGGCCACCTTGTTATAATAAGCCGATACGGTGACGCTCAGTCGCTTCCACGTATACTCACCGCTGAGGCTGTAGTAGTTGCTGGTCTGCGGCTTAAGGCCGGTATTACCGAGATAGAGATAAGTGCCACTCATCTGGCGCACGTAGCGGTAGTAGAGTTCCTTGACGGTGGGCGTCTTGAATCCCTGGCTCCATGTGGCACGCAAACGCCAGGGCTGTCCGATGCGCCACATGGCCGACACCTTCGGCGTGAGGCGCGTGCCGAACTGCTCGTTCTGGTTGAGGCGCAGTCCGGCAGTGATATTGATGTTGGGTATGAGGTTGAACTCATCCTGCACATAGAGCGCCCCGGTCCAGTCGCTCGCCTTTCCCCCGTCGACACGGGTGGGAGCCTTCAGCCAGTCGTAGCGATATTCCACACCGGCGCTGAGCCTATTGTCATAAGGCAGCGAGAACACCCCCTTGAGGTGCGCCATCGTGCGCTGCTGGTCGCTCTGCAGTTCGGTCTGGTCGGGCAGATAGGGGAAATAGGGATAGTAGATGGTGCCCTGACTCTTCTCATAGTCCTCTACGAGCGTGGTGGCCGTGAAATAGTAATAGTAGGCATGGCGGTTCCAGTCGACATCGAGCGAGATGAAGTCATCTTTCTGGAGTTTCCATTTTCCACCAGCGGAAAGCGACGCGTTCTTGTATTCCAAATCGTAGGTCTTCACGTCGTAGTGGGCATATTTTCCGCTCGGGCGGTAGATGCGTTTCCAATATACGCTTCCGTCGGCATAGAGCTCAAGGTTCTTCATGGGGGTGTAGGTGAGCCGTTCGGCCACCTGCCAGTTGGTGTGGCGGTTCACCGTCTTGTTGCGCGAGTCGTAGATAGGCGGCTCCGACCCCTCGGTGTGCTCAGTGGCGGTATTCTGCCATCCGTCGGAATGCTGAAGTTGGAAGTTGGTATACGAACTCAGTTTTCCGAAATTCAGCGCCACGCCATTGTGCTGCCTGAGGTCGCCATAACTCCCCACCCTGGTGGTATTCTCGAGCAAGATGCCTTCTTGCCGGTGCTTCCGGGTGATGATATTCACCACGCCGGCTATGGCATCCGAGCCATAGAGGGCGCTCGACGCTCCCTTCACCACCTCTATCTTCTCGATGTTCTGCGGGTCGATGAGCGAGAGGTCGTTCTGTCCGCCCACGTCGCCATGAATACGCTTACCATCGATGAGGATAAGGATATAGCTGTTGCCCAGACCATTCATCTGCATCTGCGAGCCCATGTCGTCCTCGTTGAAGGAGAACGAGGGCAAGAGCCCCGAGAGGATATCCTCGATGCTCTTACCGGCATAGTTGCGCAGCATCTTGCTGGTGATGACCTCGGTCTGCACGGGTGCATTCTTCAGCAAGTGCTGTGTGCCAGTGCCTGTCACCACCACCTCCTGCAAACTGTCGTAGCGCCAGATATCCTCCTGCGCATGGACAGCCATGACTGCGCATAGGGCAAACAGCCCCACTGTCAGTTGTCGTATCATTGATAAAAAAGATTGTCCGCATCCGCATCTTCCTGTACGGGCGGTGTTCATTTATTGGCAGGTCTTCTGACTTTCTCCAGTCTGCCCTACCTTCCCGGCACATGGCCAGTGGCGTTATACAAGCAGACCCCTTTCAAAGGAGATCACAGCAGCAGGAACTGTTCCGGACTCTCACCGGATTCCCTTACGTCGGGCGGCATCAGCCACCCGATTGCCATTTTTCGGTTACAAAGGTACAACATTTTTGTAAAAACACCCATTATCGGATAATTTTTTCATATTTTTGCACCAATGAAACCAAGTTTTTTGATTGCGGCCCCCATGAGTGGCTCGGGCAAGACCACCATTGCCCGCGGACTGATGGCACTCTTGGTGAGCAAGGGCCTGACGGTGCAGCCCTTCAAGTGCGGCCCCGACTACATCGACACTAAGTTCCACGAGGCCGTATGCGGCAGGCCGAGCATCAATCTCGACACGTTCATGGCCACTCCCGGGCACGTGAGATGGCTCTTTAGCCATTATGGCACCGATGCCGATGTCCGCATCGTGGAGGGCATGATGGGGCTTTTCGACGGATATGACCGCGACCGCGGGTCGTCGGCCGAGATAGCCCGTGTGCTGGATTTGCCCGTGGTGCTGGTGGTTGACGCCCGTTCGGCGGCCTACTCTATGGCCCCTCTGCTGTCAGGTTTCATCCATTTCCGTGACGACGTGCATGTCTGTGGGGTTATATTTAATAAGGTAGGTTCGACACGCCATTACGAGATGCTCCGCGAGGTATGCGATGACCTTGGCATTGCCTGTCTGGGATACCTGCCCAAACACGCTGCGATGGAGCAGCACTCCCGATACCTGGGACTCGACTTCTCGGAGGAGGCCGGAACCAACGAACTGATAGAGCAGCTCGAGGCGCATGTGGACTGGGAGCGGATGCTCGCCCTTTACGACACGACGACCAAGGGGCTAGACAATCTTGCACCCCTTGCCGAGACGGAAAACCGACGGCAGCAACGCCTGGTGGTGGCCCGCAACGCGGAGTCGTTCTCTTTCGTCTATCAGGAGGCGCTCGACCGTTTCAGCGAGGTGGTTACCTTCGACCCTGAGTGCACGGTACCCACTCTTGAGTCGGGCGATCTGCTCTACCTGCCTGGCGGATACCCTGAGAAACATTTGCCTGCCCTTGTGGCCAACGAACCCGCCCGACTAGCCATCAAGGCATTCGCAGAAGACGGCGGTACGGTAGTGGCCGAGTGTGGCGGCATGATGTATCTCTGCCAGCGCATCCTCACCGACGACGGCACCTATCCGATGTGTGGGGTACTACCCTACTCCATCACTGCCAGGACCGCCGACCGGAAGTTATCGCTTGGTTACCGACGCTTCGTGCTCGACGGGAAGGAATACCGCGGACATGAGTTCCACTACACCCAGTTTGCGGGCGAAGCCCCCGAGAGCATCACCCAGGTCTACAATGCCAAAGGCACCCCCGTGCCTACCCCCATCCTCAAATACAAAAACGTACTGGCCAGCTATACCCACCTCTACCCACTATGAAACCACTACATCCCATCATGTTTGCCGGAACGGGCAGCGACGTGGGCAAGAGCATCATCGCCGCCGCCTTCTGCCGCATCTTCAGGCAAGACGGATATCATCCCGCCCCCTTCAAGGCCCAGAACATGGCCCTCAACTCATACGCCACGCCCGACGGACTGGAGATAGGCCGTGCACAGGCCGTGCAGGCCGAGGCCGCCGGCATCGCCTGCCACACCGACATGAACCCTCTGCTGTTGAAGCCCCAGTCGGACCACACCTCGCAAGTGGTGCTTGGCGGCAAGCCCATCGGCACGAAGAACGCCTACGACTATTGGCGGCGCGGACAGTCGGACATCGACTTCAGGGGCGAGGTGTGCAAAGCCTTCGACCGTCTGGCCGCGAAATACAACCCCATTGTGATGGAAGGCGCCGGCAGCATCTCAGAAATCAACCTTCGCGCCACCGACCTGGTGAACATGTCGATGGCGCGCCATGCCCATGCCGACGTGATTCTGGTGGGCGACATCGACCGCGGTGGCGTGTTTGCCTCGGTCTACGGAAGCATCGCCCTACAGACACCCGAGGACCGCCCGCTCATCAAGGGCATCATCGTCAACAAATTCCGTGGCGACATGAGCCTCTTCGACGAGGGTCGGCGAATGATGGAGGACCTCTGTGGCGTGCCAGTACTGGGCATTGTGCCCTACTACAAGGATATCCACATCGAGGAGGAAGACAGCGTGGCCCTCTCGCAGAAATCGATGGAGGCGGAGCGTGGCAAGGTGAACATCGCCGTGGTGATGCTCCAGCACCTCTCCAACTACACCGATTTCGACTCGCTGGAGCAAGATCCGAGGGTTCACCTTTTCTACACCAACAACGTGGATGACATCAAGAAGGCCGACATCATCATCCTGCCCGGCACGAAGTCGACCCTCCACGACCTTTACGAACTGCGCCGCAACGGCTGCGCCCAGGCCATCGTGCGTGCCCATCGCAACGGTGCCACCGTTCTAGGCATCTGCGGCGGCTACCAGATGATGGGCATAGAGGTGTGCGACCCCCATCATGTGGAGGGCGACATCGAGAGGCTCCCCGGACTGGGTCTGCTGCCCACCACCACGAACATGAGTGGCGAGAAGACCACCCGTCAGGTGACCTGCGAGTACGGACAAGGCTACGAGATACACATGGGCGAGACCCACCCCTTCGGCGACGCCCCCCACTCGCCCCTGCTGCACCTTGCTGATGGGCGCGAGGACGGCTACCTGGTGGATGCGAGATGCATGGGCACCTACGTGCACGGTATACTCGACAACACGCCCTTCGTGGAATTTCTGCTTGCCCCCTTCGCCGAGAAGATGGCGCTGGCCGGCAAGCCCTTCGATTATCATGCGTTCAAGGAGGAGCAATACGACAAACTGGCCGCCCACGTCAGGCAGCACGTCGACATGGAACGCATCTACAAGATTCTCACCGATGACTAATGTGATATCCCTCCTCATAGGTTGGTTGCTCGACCTCGTCTTTGGCGACCCCCAACGGCTGCCTCACCCCGTAGTGTGGTTTGGCAAGATGATATCGGCAGCTGAGCACGCACTGAACAAGGGACGGCACCGACTCATGAAGGGAGCAGTGACCGCCATCGGCCTCATCCTTCTCGTCTATGGCGCAGGATGGGTAATACGCCACCTTTTGCACGGAGTGGGCATCTACGTCGTGATGGTCTTCGACGTCATCGTCATCTTCTATTGTCTGGCAGGCACCACCCTTATCCGCGAGGTGCGCGAGGTGTTTCTCGCCTTAGACCGCTCGCTGGAAGAAGGACGCACGCAGGTGGCCCGCATCGTAGGCAGAGACACCACACAGCTATCGGCACAGGAAGTGAGACAGGCCGCCCTTGAGACCCTTGCCGAGAATCTGAGTGACGGTGTCATAGCGCCCCTCTTCTTCCTCGCCCTCCTGGGCACTCCCGGCATGCTGGCCTACAAGATGGTGAACACCCTCGACTCGATGATAGGCTACCGCACACAACGGTACAAGGATTTCGGTTGCTGGGCAGCCCACATCGACGACATCGCCAACTATATCCCCGCCCGGCTCACTGCCCTACTGATGGTGATGGTCTCGGGCAGATGGTCGCTGATGCGCTTCGTATGGCGCTATGGCAACCACCACGCCAGTCCGAACAGCGGGTATCCCGAAGCTGCCCTCGCCGGCATCCTCGACTGCCGTTTCGGAGGTCCGCACTATTATTTCGGCGAACTCTTCTACAAGCCTTTCATCGGCGAGAACGACCGCAGCCTCACTACGGCCGACATGCGCACGGCCATCCGGGTGAACCGGATGGCAGAAGTGGCGATGGTGCTCGGGCTGATGGGAGGCTGCTTACTGAGATGGGCATTGTGGGCTTGATGGGCATAATGGGCATGATGGGCATGATGGGCTCGATGGCTTAATGGGCTCGATGGCTTAATGGGCTCGATGGGCTTAATGGGCGTTTTGGGGAAAGGTAAAAAAGTGGCGTTTTGTTTTGCATTTTGTTTGATTTGAACTAACTTTGGCCTTGCTATGAAAAGAATTATCGTTGCAGGTATCGGTCCTGGGAGCCGTGAGGACATCACGCCGGCCGTGGTGAAAGCCCTTGGTGAAGCCGATGCCGTAGTAGGCTACCAGTATTACTTCCAGTTTGTGCAGCCCTTTTTGAAAAAAGACTGCCTATGCGTGGACACCGGCATGAAAAAAGAGCGCCAGCGCGCGGAACAAGCCTTCGAGTTGGCCGAACAAGGGAAGACCGTTGTGGTCATCTCTTCGGGCGACGCCGGCATCTATGGCATGACGCCACTCGTGTATGAGATGAGCCGCGAGCGAGGCAGCGACGTTGAGGTGTGCTCACTTCCCGGCATCTCCGCCTTCCAGAAGGCCGCCTCGTTGTTGGGTGCGCCCATCGGCCACGACATGTGCATCATCTCGCTGAGCGACCTGATGACTCCATGGGAGGTCATCGAGCGTCGCATCAAGGCGGCGGCCACTGGCGATTTCGTGACCGCCATCTACAACCCGAAATCGCATGGCCGCTACTGGCAACTCTACCGTCTGAAGGAACTCTTTCTTGAAGAACGCGCGGCCAGCACCCCCGTGGGCTATGTGCGGCAGGCCGGCCGTGACGACCAAGCAGTGAGCGTGACCACCCTCGAGGCCTTCGACCCCGAAGACATCGACATGTTCACTGTGATACTCATCGGCAACTCACAGTCGTATGTGACCGACGGCAAGATGATTACCCCACGGGGATACTATGCCGAAGACAAGAAAGAAGACGTGAAGCCCGGCCAGCAGATCATGATGGAGTCGTTCAGGACAATCGCCAGCGAGCTCCAGCGGCAGGACTGGCCCCTCGGCCACAAATGGGCACTGCTCCACGCCATCCACACCACCGCCGACTTCGACATGGAGCAGATTCTACATACCGACGAGCATGCCGTGGAGACCCTATACAGTAAGGTGGCAGCAGGCGAACTGAAGACCATCGTGACCGATGTGACAATGGTGGTGAGCGGCATCCGCAAGGGAGCACTTTCCCGTCTGGGCATGGAGGCGAAATGCTATCTTGGCGACCCGCGCGTGGCCGAGATGGCCTCTACACAAGGCATCACGCGTACCCAGGCCGGCATCCGTTTGGCCGTGGAAGAGCATCCCGACGCCCTCTTCGCTTTCGGCAATGCCCCGACGGCACTGATGGAACTCTGCCTGCTGATACGCAAGGGGAAAGCCCATCCTGCAGGCATCATCGCCGCTCCCGTGGGATTTGTGCACGTGAAGGAGTCGAAACACATGGTGAAGCCTTTTGCCCACATACCGAAAATCATCGTCGAAGGGCGCAAGGGAGGCAGCAACCTGGCCGCCACCCTCTGCAATGCCATTCTTACCTTCGACGATGCCCAACAACTCAGACCAGGGAGGGATTTATGAAGTTCACCGTCATCGGAATAGCCGACACCCCCCAGCCCTTCTTCCCGCCAGAGGTGATGCGCATCATCAGTCAAGGCGAGGTGTTCTCGGGTGGCAAGCGCCATCACGAGATTGTGGCGCCACTGCTGCCAGAAGGGATTATATGGATAGACATCACCGTACCCATAGACCGTGTTTTCGAGCAATATGAGGCGCTGGCCAAAGACATTGTCGTATTCGCATCGGGCGACCCGCTCTTCTTCGGGTTCGCCAACACCATCCGCCGGAAACTGCCCGACGCCGAGATGGTGCTCTATCCCACGTTCAACTCTTTGCAGAGTCTGGCTCACCGCCTTGTGATGCCCTATCACGACATGCGCATCGTCTCACTCACCGGCAGGCCATGGCCCGAGTTCGACAAGGCCCTCATTGAACGGGCCCCGAAGATAGGAGTGCTGACCGACCGCGAGCACACCCCCGCCACCATTGCCGCGCGGATGCTCGACTATGGTTACGACGGCTATGTGATGCATGTGGGCGAGCATCTTGGCCACCCCACGGAAGAACGAGTGCACACGCTCACGCTCGAAGAGGCGGCAGAAAGATCGTTCGACCATCCCAACTGCGTGATACTCGTGGCCAACAACCACTTGGCGCCCGCCCCCTTCGGCATCGCCGACAACCAGTTTGACCTGCTCGACGGACGGGAGAAGATGATTACGAAAATGCCCATCCGGCTACTGACGCTGCAAGCCCTCGACCTACGCCACCGCCATGTGCTGTGGGACATCGGCTTCTGCACCGGAAGTGTCTCCATCGAGGCACGTCTGCAGTTCCCACACCTCCACGTGGTGGCCTTCGAGATACGCGAGGAGTGCGAGGCGCTGATACGCAGCAACAGCCGCCGTTTCGGTGCCCCGGGCATCGACGTGCATATCGGCGACTTCCTCACTACCGACATCGAAGGACTGCCCCATCCCGACGCGGTGTTCATCGGCGGACATGGGGGGCGTCTGAAGGCCATCATGGCCAAGGTGCTGACGGTGCTCACCGACAACGGCCTCATCGTGACCAACAGCGTGACATCGCGCTTGGTGGAGCAGATGACCTCGCGGCCCAGCAGCAAACAACTGTTTCATGAGGCATGTGCCGAACTGGGACTCACCGAGGAACCACCCACACACATCGCCCTCAACAACTACAACCCCATAGAGATACTGAAATGCAGAAGATAGCGACTATACCTATCAGCAAGGAAGGACAAGACATCGCACAGGTGCTCGAGAACCAACTGGGCGCCCGACGCATCCTTCGCAGCGACGTAGACAAGGAATGGAAAAACTACGACGCCTTCGTCTTCATCGGTGCCATGGGCATCTGCGTGCGCACCATTGCCCCCCTCGTGGAAGACAAGCACGCCGACCCCGCCGTGGTCTGCGTAGACAGCAGCGGACAACATGCCATCTCTGTGCTCTCCGGACATATCGGAGGCGCCAATGACCTCACCCGACAGGTGGCCGCCATCCTGGGAGCCCAAAGCGTCATCACTACGCAGAGCGACAATGCCCACCTGTGGGCACTCGACACCCTCGGGCAACAGTTTGGCTGGCGTGTAGCCAACGGCGATAGGCTGAACCCGTGCATCTTCGCCTTCGTCGACCGGAAGCCCACCGCCCTCTTGCTGGAGGTGCACGACCGGGGCACCGAATATCTGGAAAAAACACTTCCACCCCATGTCACCCTCATTCACGACATCGCCGAGGCTGACCCCGAGCGGTTCAGGCTTCTCATCATGGTGACGCCTTTCAGGCGCGAGGTGCCACCGAAGATACTTTGTCTGCATTTCGTGCCGATGGTAGGCACCATCGGCTTCGGACTTGCCCACCATCCGGAAGACTACCAACTCATCTACGACCAGATTAACGAGGCACTCGCCACCCAGGGACTGATGCCCTGCGCACGACGCTACTGCACCATCGACGTGAAAGCCGACGAACCCTTCGTGGAAGAACTCAAGGAGCAACATCATCAAGAAGTGGTGTTTTACACTGCCGAGGAACTGCGGACCGTCGACGTGCCCCACCCCAGCGACGTGGTGGCCCGGCACGTAGGCACTCCGAGCGTGTGCGAGGCCGCTGCCATTCTGGGGTCGAACCATGGAGAGCTGGTGGTAGGAAAAGTGAAGGGCGAGCATTTCACGGCCGCCCTCGCCATCGACAGACAATACTTTCGCCAGCGGCACGGCCATGTGGAAATCGTGGGCGCCGGTCCTGGTGACCCCGACCTCGTATCGGTGCGCGGAAGAAGGATGCTGGAGCAAGCCGACCTGATACTATATGCCGGCAGCCTCGTACCCCGTGAACTGACCACCTGCGCCAAGTCAACCGCCGTGGTGCGCTCATCGGCCAGCATGTCGCTCGAGGAGCAATGCGCGCTGATGAAGGAAGCCTACGACCGCGGGGCACTCATCGTACGCCTGCACACTGGCGACCCCTGCATCTTCGGCGCCATCCAGGAGCAGATGGCCTTCTTCGATGCCCACGGCATGTCGTACCACATCACTCCCGGCATCTCCTCATTCCTCGCCGCCGCCGCCGAACTGCGCAGCCAGTTCACGATACCCGAGCGCACCCAAACCATCATCCTCACCCGTGGCGAGGGCCGTACCCCCATGCCAGAGAAAGAGAAGTTGCACCTGCTGGCCCAGAGCCAGAGCACGATGTGCATCTTCCTGAGCGCCGCCATCGTCGATGACGTGCAACGCGAACTGTTGGAGGAATATCCTGCCGAAACCCCTGTGGCCGCCTGCTACCACCTCACCTGGCCCGACCAGCGCATCTACCGCGGACAGCTTAAGGACCTGGCCAAAATCGTGCACGACAACAACCTCACGCTGACCACCATGCTCGTGGTGGGCGAGGCCATCGACAACCGCTCGGGCTTCTCCGAACTCTACAATAAGCATTTCACCCATCTTTTCAGGAAAGGCACACCCTCATGATTCTCGTATTCGGTGGAACGACAGAAGGCCGCAAGGTGGTGGAGGAACTCGAAGACGCGGGATCTCCCTACTTCTACTCTACCCGCACCGACGGGCAGCAGATTGACCTTGTGCACGGCATCCACCTCACTGGCGGAATGGACCTGGACAAGATGACGGTTTTTTGCTATGCCCATGGCATCCGCCTTATCATCGATGCCGCCCACCCCTTCGCCGAAGACCTACACCAGAATGTGCTTCTGCTGGCACACCAAAGGCACCTTCCACTCATCCGCTTCGACAGAATCTACCCACCCCGTACCGACGACGTGATGTGGTGCAAGGACTACCAAGACGCCATACGCCAACTGGAATCCCATGGCATCGGAAAACTGCTGGTGCTCACGGGCGTGAACACCATCGGCAAACTCCGTGACTATTGGTCGAGACATGAATGCCGGGTGCGTATCCTCCATCGCCAGGCCTCGCTGGCTATGGCCCGAAAGGCCTGTTTCCCCGAAGACCATCTGGTGTACTACGAGGACGACGACACCCCATCGCTCATTGCCCGCTATCACCCCCAGGCCATCCTCACGAAGGAGAGTGGCGAGAGCGGAGGGTATGAAGAGAAAGTGAGAGCCGCCCATGAGGCCGGCATCCAAGTGTTTGTCGTAGAACGGCCCGAATATCCGCCTTCCATCGCAGGAGCGGAAGATGTGGTGCTGCATCGTGTAAACGGCCCGCATGGACTTCGACGCGCCGTGGAGCATCTGCTGCCCGAGTTCTACCCTCTGCACAGCGGACTGACCACCGGCACGTGTGCCACTGCCGCCGCCATTGCCGCCACTCGCCGTCTGCTCCTTGGCGAGAAGCCCCTGACAGTGCCTGTGGTGCTGCCCAATGGGGAAACCATCAGCGTAGACGTGGAGTATGGCGAGGACTATGCCTCAGTGATGAAAGAAAGTGGAGATGACCCCGACGTGACCAATGGCCTGGAAATACGGGCGGAGGTGAGCCAGTTGGATGAAGGGGAAACAACAAAAATAGAGATAGTTGGCGGCGAGGGCGTGGGCATCTTCACGTTGCCCGGCTTCGACTACCCGCCCGGCGAGCCTGCCATCAACAAAGCCCCACGCGAGATGATACGCCGCAACCTGCAGCCGTTTGGCACCCCCTTGCGGGTGATCATCTCCGTGCCCCGTGGAGCCGAGATAGCCCGGCGCACGTTCAATCCCCGTCTGGGCATCGAGGGCGGCATCAGTATCATCGGTGTATCGGGCATCGTAAAGCCATTCTCCGAGGAGGCATTTCTGGAGAGCATCCACAAATGTCTGGAAGTAGCCCGAGCCAGTGGTGCCGACAGGGTGGTCATCAACAGTGGCGCCAAGAGCGAGCGGTTTGTGAAGGCGGTATATCCCGACCTGCCCCAACAAGCCTTCGTGGAATATGGCAACTACATCGGAGAGACCCTGAAAATGGCTTCCGAACTGGGAATAAAAAAAGTGACGTTGGGGGTGATGCTCGGCAAAGCCGTGAAACTGGCCGCCGGACAACTTGACACCCACAGCAAGCGGGGAACGATGGACAAGGAGTTTATCTCGCGGATGCTCGATGAGGCAGGCTGCCCCCTCGACCTCTCCACGCTTACCCTTGCCCGCGACCTATGGAAAATGATTCCTCCAGCAAAGACCGAAGCCTTCTGCCACGTGGTCATCGGTCATTGCATGGCCCACTGCGCCCCATTGCTCGGTGATGGCCAACTCAACATCCTGCTAATTGGAGAAGACGGGGAGATTCATCCTGTCACTCCCCAACCTCGTCCTTCCTCCTTCTGAACAGCACCATGGCGATGACCGGTGCCCCCACCAGGGCAGTGACCGAGTTGACTGGCAAGGCGCCCTCGAAGCCCGGCAGACGGGCCAGGAGGTTGCATACCAATGCAAGCACCCCTCCTGCGAGCATCGTGCCAGGCATGAGTATGCGGTGGTCGCTGGTGCGATAAAGAGCCCGCGCCAGATGGGGAACCGCAAGCCCGATGAACATGATTGGTCCGCAATAGGCCGTGACAATGGCCACGAGCACTCCCGAGCAGACGATGACCAGCAGGCGTGAACGCTGGATGTTGAGTCCGAGATTGCGGGCATAGGCATCGCCCAAGAGCAAGAGGTTCATGGTCTTGACCAGCAACATGCTCAACGGCAGCAAGATAGCCATCAGAGTGACGAAGAGCAACATCTGGTCGCCTGAGACACGGGCGAAAGAGCCCAGTCCCCACACCACGAAAGCCTTGACATCCTCCTCGGCAGAGAAAAACTTCAGTACGCCGATGATGGCATTGGCCAGATAGCCAATCATCACGCCTATAATAAGTAATGTGACATTTCCCTTCACCTTCTGCGAGACATAGGCGATGAGACCCAAGATGGCCAAGGCACCGACGATGGCCGCTATCGACATCGCCACATCGCCCAGATAGCCCA